>CAXTRK010000037.1:0-29146 GCA_964246745.1 uncultured Acetobacteraceae bacterium | reverse complement strand
GAGGGTGGGATTCGAACCCACGGTACGCTTGCACGCACAACGGTTTTCGAGACCGTCCCGATCGACCACTCTGGCACCTCTCCCGGGGCTGGTGGCGGCCGGGTTATAGAAGCGTCAGACGGTTGACGCAATGCGATTGACACAGCGAAAGCGGACCCTGTAAGCACTCTCCGCACTTCCAGGCTGTTGTCTGGCGGTAACGCCGCGCACGTGCGGCCGATAAACAAAAAGCGACTTCGGTTCGACGCGCCTGCCTCAGCCGAGGTCGCGCGAGGCCAAGAGATCGGAAAGCAGAGACCATCATGTTTGCAGTCATCCGCACTGGCGGAAAGCAGTACCGCGTCACCCCGCAGTCTATCCTCAAAGTCGAGAAGCTCGACGCCGAGGCCGGCGCCACCATTACCTTCACCGACATCCTCGCCGTGGGCAGCGACGCCGGCATCACCGTTGGCGCCCCGCTCGTGGCAGGCGCCACCGTCACCGCAACCGTAGTGGCGCAGGACCGTCTGCCCACCGTCATCATCTTCAAAAAGCGCCGTCGGCAGAACAGCCGCAGGCGTAACGGCCATCGCCAGCCGGTTACCGTGCTGCGTATCGCCGACATCATCAGCGCCTGAGAGAGAACCAGCCATGGCACACAAGAAAGCGGGCGGCTCATCCCGCAACGGACGCGATACCGCGGGACGACGCCTCGGCGTCAAGAAGTTCGGCGGCGAAAGCGTGATCGCGGGCAACATCATCATCCGCCAGCGCGGCACCAAGATGAAGCCGGGGCGTAATGTAGGCCTCGGGCGCGATCACACGATCTTTGCCCTCGTTGACGGACACGTCAAGTTCGAGAAGCGCGCCGAAGGCCGCGTCCAGGTCAGCGTCGATGCGCCGCAGGCCGCCGCCGAATAGCAACCGCGCCAGGACGGCCCGACGCGGAGCGGGGTCGGCCAGCACGGCCGGCCCTTTTTCGTCTTCAGGATCCAGCCATGAAGTTTCTTGATCAGGCCAAGATCTACGTCAAGTCCGGCGATGGCGGAGACGGCGCCGTGGCCTTCAGGCGTGAGAAGTACATCGAGTTCGGCGGCCCGGACGGCGGCAACGGCGGCCGTGGCGGCGATATCGTCTTCGAAGCGGCAGCCAACCTCAACACGCTGATCGACTTTCGCTACACGCAGCATTTCCGCGCGCGCAAGGGAGCCAGCGGGGCTGGTTCGGACCGCACCGGCGCGGGCGCCGATCCGATCGTGATCGTGGTGCCGATCGGCACACAGATCTTCGACGAGGCACGGGAGACGTTGCTCGCCGATCTGGACAAGCCCGGCAAGCGCGTCCTGCTCTGCCGCGGCGGCGATGGCGGTTTCGGCAACGCCACCTACAAGAGCAGCACCAACCGCGCGCCGCGACGCGCCGATGCCGGCTGGCCAGGCGAGGAGCGCTGGGTCTGGCTGCGGCTGAAACTCATCGCCGATGCGGGCCTGATCGGACTGCCGAACGCCGGCAAGTCGACCTTCCTGTCAGTGGCCTCTTCGGCACGGCCGAAGATCGCCGACTATCCATTCACCACGCTGCACCCGCAACTCGGTGTCGTGCGTCTGTCGGCCGCCGAGGAGTTCGTGCTTGCCGACATTCCAGGACTGATCGAGGGCGCGCACCAGGGTGCCGGGCTCGGCGACCGGTTCCTCGGCCATGTGGAGCGTTGTGCCGTGCTGCTGCATCTGATCGACGGCGCCGCCGGCGGCGTGGTGCAGGCTTGGCGCACCATACGCGAGGAACTCGAAGCCTATGGCGGCGGCTTGGCCTCCAAGCCGGAGTTGGTGGCGCTGAACAAGATCGATGCGTTGAGCCCACGCGAGCTTTCGTCACGCCGGCGGGCACTCGAGAACGCCACCGGCGCGCCCGTGCTGCCCATCTCCGCAGTCACCAGGCAGGGGCTGCCCGAGGCGCTGCGTGCGTTGCAGGAGCAGGTGACGCAGCGCGAGAAAGCGGCCCTCCCCTCTTCAGCCGTGGCGTGAGTGCGGCGCCGCCTCGCCTCGCCGAGGCAAAGCGGCTCGTCGTCAAGATCGGCAGCGCGTTGGTCGTCGATGCGGAGGCGGCGGCACTCCGGGCGGAGTGGCTTGACAGCGTCGCCAGCGACATCGCCGCCCTGCGCCGCCGCGGCGCCGAGGTGGTGGTGGTCTCCTCCGGGGCCATCGCGCTTGCGCGCCGTGCCTTGCCGCTGCCGCCGGGACGGTTGCGCCTCGAAGAGAAGCAGGCTGCCGCCGCCGTCGGACAGATCCGTCTCGCCCAGGCCTGGAGCGAGGCTCTCGCCGCGCATGGCCTGACCGCCGCGCAATTGCTGCTCACGCCCGGCGACACCGAGGATCGCCGCCGCTACCTCAATGCGCGGGCCACGCTGCGCACACTGGCGGCCTTCGGCTGCGTGCCGGTGATCAACGAGAACGACACCGTGGCGACAGCGGAAATCCGCTTCGGCGACAATGACCGGCTCGCCGCACGGGTCGCGGAGATGATCCAGGCCGACCAGCTCGTGCTGCTCTCCGACGTTGACGGGCTCTACAGCGCCGATCCGAGGCGCGATCCCGCCGCGCGTCATATTGCGCTGGTGGAGCGCCTCGACGACGAGATCGAGGCGATGGGTGGAGCGCCGCCGCCCGGCTACTCCTCGGGCGGCATGCGCACCAAGCTCGCGGCGGCACGCACCGCCACCGGCGCCGGCTGCGCCATGGCGATCGCGCTGGGCGGACGGCTGCACCCGCTGGCGGCCTTGCTCGAGGGCGCGCCGTGCACCTGGTTCCTGGCGGCGCCTGAAGGACGCTCGGCACGCAAACGCTGGATCGCGGCCGGATTGCGGCCGGCCGGACGCCTCCGCATCGACCAGGGCGCCGCCGATGCGCTCATGGCAGGCCGTTCCCTGCTGCCGGCCGGCGTCCGCGCGATTGAGGGCGACTTCGAGCGCGGCGATCTGATCGAAGTGCTTTGCGAAGACCGTCTGCTGGCGCGCGGCCTGTCGGCCTATGGCAGCGCCGATGCCAGACAAATCGCCGGCCACCGGTCGGCGGCGATCGAGCAACTGCTAGGCTGGCGCGGACGCGACGAGATGGTGCATCGCGACGACCTGGTGCTGCTTTAGAACCGGAAATCCAACGTCGACAGATAGTAGGTCCCGTCGGAGGCGCCGGCCTTGCGCAGGTCGCGCGAGACGAACAGCCGCGCCACGTCGTTGGTCCAGGAGACATGTCGCGTGATCCGCCAGGCCAGAGTCGCCTGCGGCGTCGTGCCGACATAGCCGCCGCTATAGCCGCGTCGGAACGTATAGATACGGCTGGAACCATAGACCGCGTCGTCAGTGCTGTCGCGCCAGAACACCGGCACCTTGACCCGCAGCAAGGTCGTGCGGCTCGGCGCCATTTCCAGCACCGGTCCGGTATCGATCAGGTTCGATGGCGCCAGATAGGTTGTCGTATCGAGATAGTTGGTGGTCGGATTATAGGGTGCGGCATAGGTGCCGACGCTGCCGGTCTTGTCGTTGTAATTGCCGCCCGAATAGAGGTCGCTCTGCAGCGCCAGCAACGGGTGGGTGGTAACCCCGTTGACGCGGTAGCCAATCACGGTGTTGACGGCATAGGCCTTGACGGCGCGGGTGTCGTCGCTCCGGGCATAGCGGAACTGGCCGCCCTGATAGAGGCCGCCGAGGGAGAACTCGACCGGGCCCGCCTTCCCCCACAACCGGGTGCCGAAATTGTCGCGCAACGTCGAGCCGGAGGCGGTGCCGGTTGCGGTCGGAATGGCTGCCGGCGTGCCGCCATATTCGTAGCCGAGATAGAAGAAATCGAGGAACACGTGGCCGGGACGACCGAGGAATTGGAAATCCGGCGGAGCCCAGCTCTCATAGGCGCCAAACAAGCGCGCATTGTAGTTTTCGGTGTCGCGGAAGAATTCCGTGGGCGTGTTGTTCGTTTGGACGAAATCAAACAGGTCGACGCGCACGCGCGGCCAGAACGCGTAGGCGCGCACGCCATCCCACGAGAGCGGCAGGTCCGGGGTCTCGCGCGCGAACAGCACGTAGTTGGGTGCATCGAGAAACTGCTGCCGGCCGAACTTGAGGCCCGTCTTGACGCCGTCGATGGGCACGGTCAGCTCGCCGAAGAGCTGCTCGAGATCAAGCTTGGTGCGGTAGGTGCCGTTATATCCGTAGGCGCTCCAGCCGCCGGCGTCACCGTTCACGAGCTCGGCGAACACACGAAAATACGGACCCAGATGCAAATCGGCGCCGTACAGGCCGCGCACCGTCATGCGTCCGGAATCGTTCGGCTTCTGCGTGCCGAGGAAGGGCCGGTTCTCGAACCAGTTCTTCAGCCGCTCGTCGACGCTGAGTGTGAGATAAACGCTCTTGCTGTCATTCAACGGAATGAACTTGAGCGGATCAAAAAAATCATCGCTAAGCGCCGGGTTGCGCAGGAAGCTCCAATCCTCGGCTGACGGATCAGTGCCGTAGCGCGCGACCGGACCAAAGCCGGCAGGCGAGCCGTTGTCCCGGTTGAACACGCCCCAGTCGCCGGTATGGATCTCAGTAGGCGCCGCTTGCTTGGTCGGATTGTGCAACGCCTCAGGAAGAGCGTTGATTTGCGGCTGAGCCTGCAATCTCGGCGACTGTTGAGGGTTGGGCGAAATCGTAGGCGGCGTCTGCTGCGCATGCGCGGCGGCGGCAAGCGAGATGCCGAACCAGAGCATCGCCGCGCCGCCGCCGGCTCGTTTTGCCTTTGCATGAATCATCAGACATGCCTCTGCGGAGTGTGGATCATGTCCGGCTGAAATATCATCGGTTTAAGTGGTTTGTCTATACAACGATCAAAAGTCGCTGTTTAGAACGAGGATCGGACCTCATCGTGGCGCGTTGGCCGCCTCTGGAGGACTTGCCGGCATGAGCACAGAGAAGCGGACGGACTGGAAGCTGGACGGGGTCAAGGTGATCCCGGCTGGCCAGCTTGACGCCAACACGCCGCAGACGCCGGGCATGACGCGGGCGGCGGCGATCACCCTCGCGCGCGTCGGCGCGCAAAAGCTCTGGGCCGGCACCGTTCACATCAAGGCCGGCGCCGCGACCGGCGCGCATCATCACGGCGCGCTTGAGAGCGTGATCTTCGTGCTACGCGGACAGGCGCGCATGCGCTGGGGCGAGCACCTCGAATATACCGCCGAAGCGGGACCGGGCGACTTCATCTTCGTGCCGCCCTATGTGCCGCACCAGGAGCTCAACGCGTCGAGCGATGAGGCGCTGGAATGCGTGCTGGTCCGCAGCGACAACGAGGCGGTGGTGGTCAACCTCCCGATCGAGCCGGTGGAGAAGCCGGTCACGGTCGAATGGGTGGATCCGATCCACAAGGCGACGGCGCGCTGAACGCGTCTCGTCGCCGCCTCACCAGCAGCGGGGCGACAAGCAGTTCGGCTGCGGCGGCGCCGAGCCAGACCAGACCCGGATGGAGCGACGCTGTCCGCGCGAACAGAAATGTGACGAGGATCGGCCCTGGAATGCCGATCAGGCTGGAGAGACTGACCAGCGAACCCTGCAGCCTGCCTTGGCGGTCAGCGGCGACGTTGCCGGAAATCATCGCCTGCAGCGACGGCACGGCGATGCCGCCAAGGCAAAACAGCGGCATCAGCGCAAACGGCACCCAGCCTTGCGAGGCGAGCCCCAGGATGACGTAGGCGGCGGCATCCGAGACCATGCCGAGCATGACGCCGCGGCGTTCGCCGATGCGCCGGGTGATCGGGCCGATCAGATATCCCTGGCCGATGGCGTAGAACAACCCGTAGAGGGCGATCGACAGGCCGACGAGACGCGCGTCCCAGCCGTAACGTCGCTGGCAATACAGGATCCAGAGCGCCATCGGCACCTGGGCCGCCACGAACAGCACGGCGTAGGCGCCGACCAGTCTCGGCACGTCCGGATGCGAGCGGAACACCGCAAAGGATGGCAGCAGCGCGCGCGGCGAGAAGACAAAGCGCGCGGGCGGCCCGCTTCGTGTCTCTGGCAGCAGCAGCAGCACGAGCACGCCATTGCCGGCGTTCAGCATCGCCGCGAGCACATAGGGCGCACGCAGCGAGACCGTGCCAAGCAGGCCGCCGAGCGCCGGCCCGGCGACAAAACCGAGGCCCATGACGGCGCCCATCTGACCGAAGCGCTTCGCTCGCGCGTCAGCAGGCGTAAGATCGGCAATGCAGGAGGTGGCGACGGCGAGGTTCGCACCGGTGATGCCGGCGAGAATGCGGCCGGTGGCAAGGATGCCGATGGTCGGCGCCGCGGCGGTGACGAGATAGTCGATCGTCGCGCCAATGAGCGAGCAGAGCAGCACCGGCCGCCTGCCGTAGCGGTCGCTGAGCGCGCCAAGCAGCGGCGAGAACAGGAACTGCATGGCGGCGTAGGACGCCATCAGGATGCCGTAGAACGTGGCGATGTTGCGCGTGCGGCCGAGTTCTCTCAGCAAAGACGGCAGCACGGGCATGACGACGCCGATGCCGATCGCGTCGATCGCCACGACGCAGAGCACGACGGTGAGGGCGCGGCTCACCCTAGCTGGCTGTCACGGGAGGCGATCGGCTCCGGGAGGCCGGCGCAGACGCGGCTCGGCTCGCTCCTCGACCCGCTGCGCGGGCGCGCGCTGTGCATAAATGCGGTCGTCCGGCTCGGCCGCGACACGCCGTCCTGACCGTTCCGGTTCGGATTCCGCGAGACGCATCGCCAGCAGCCGCAGATCAGAATGAATGTCGTCGAGCTGCGCTTCAAGCAGGTCAAGCCTTCCCTTCAGGCCGAACACCGCGAACGGCATCATCAGCAGAGCCAAGGCGAACACCAGGGCCGCCACCAGCAATGCGAGCTGCGCCCAGGGCGGTATCCAGTCCGGCAGGATCGGCGGGAGGGTCATCCTACATGCCGAGAGCGCGACGGTAGATGTCGAGCAAAGTCTCCTGCTCCTCGACATCGGCCGGCTCCTGCCTGCGGATGCGGATGATCTGCCGCAACACCTTGACGTCGAAGCCCGCGGACTTGGCTTCGGCAAAGATGTCCTTGATGTCGCTGCCAAGCGCCCGGCGCTCTTCCTCGAGACGCTCGACCCGCTCGATGATGCTGCGCAGCCGGTCGGCGGCAATGCCGCCGGCGGCATCCGGGTCGGCCTTCTGGCCGCTCTGCGCACGTTCCCTGGTATCCAGCGTCATCGCCCGCATCCCGTCCACTCGCTGAGGCGGCGGGGCTTACCAAGACCCGAGGCGAAGGGTCAATGCGCAGGCGGCCCTTGCGGGGGCGGACGCAACGCCCAATCCTGGGTTTGCCCCTTGCGGAGAGCCTCCATGATTCCAACCAGCACACCAGTGGCGCCGTTCGACTACGTGGTGTTCGGCGCCACCGGTGACCTGACCATGCGCAAACTGCTGCCGGCGCTCTATTACCGCTTTGCCGAGGGGCAGATGCCGGCGGACGCGCGGCTGATTGGAACGGCACGCTCCAAGCTCTCCGACGACGATTTCCGGGAACGCGCGCAGGCAGCGCTCACACGCTTCGTCAAGGCCGCAGACATCAAGCCTGACATTTTGTCGCGGTTCCTCGGCCGGGTGTTCTATGCCAGCCTGAATGGCGCCGAGAGCGACAGCACGTGGGATCACCTGACCCGGTTGTTCGACCAATCCGAGAGCGATCGGGTGCGCGTGTTCTATCTGGCGACCTCGCCCGGTCTGTATGGCCGGATTTGCGGCAATCTCGCGGCGAAAGGCTTGGTGACGAAGACCTCCCGGGTCGTGCTGGAGAAGCCGATCGGCCACGATCTCGCCTCCGCGCGCGCGATCAACAATGAAGTCGGAGAGGTTTTTCCGGAACGGCAGGTGTTTCGCATTGACCATTATCTCGGCAAGGAGACGGTGCAGAACCTGATCGCGCTGCGCTTCGCCAATCCGGTGTTCGAACGGCTCTGGTCTGCGGACGCGATCGATCATGTGCAGATCACCGCCGCCGAGACCGTCGGCGTTGAGGGCCGCGGCGACTATTACGACCATTCGGGTGCGCTGCGCGACATGATCCAGAACCATCTGCTGCAGGTGATGTGCCTGGTGGCGATGGAACCGCCAGGCTCGCTCGAGGCGGACAGCCTGCGCGACGAAAAGCTCAAGGTGCTGCGGGCGCTGAAGCCGATCCGCGCCAATGACGTGGCGCATGTGGCAATACGCGGACAGTATGGGCGCGGCCGTATCGGGGAAGCCATCGTGCCAGGCTATCTGGAGGAACTCGGCGAGGGCCGGCAGAGCGACACCGAAACCTTCGTGGCGCTCAAGGCCGAGGTGCATAGCTGGCGCTGGGGCAAGGTGCCGTTCTATCTGCGCTCCGGCAAGCGCATGCCGGCCAAGCTCAGCGAGATCGTGGTGCAGTTCAAGGAAACACCCTGGTCGATCTTCCCGTCCAGGCTTGAGGCCAACCGGCTGACCATTCGGCTGCAGCCAGAAGAGGGCATCCAGCTCTCGATCATGAGCAAGGACCCTGGCCCGGACGGCATGGTGCTGCGTCCGGCCAATATCGACATCTCCTTTGAAAAAGCCTTCGCGACGCGCTATCCGGACGCCTATGAGCGGCTGCTGATGGATACCGTGCGCGGAGATCCGGTGCTGTTCATGCGCCGCGACGAGGTGGAGGCCGCCTGGACCTGGGTGGAACCGATCCTGGAGGGTTGGCGGCACGCTGACACATTGAACCACTACGCCGCCGGAAGCTGGGGTCCGGAAGCCTCGCGTCGGCTGATCCAGTCGGGCGGCCAAGTATGGCATGAGGATATGCGTTAAGTGGCGGCGAGATCCTCGACCTGGACCGCGCGGCAACTTTACACACGCATTGTCGGCATCGTCCTCATCGGCGTGGTGATCGTGGTGCTGCATTTCACCGGCGTGCTGGACCGCATGCGGCAGCGCTTCCTGCCGCCGCCGGTGAATTGGAACAGCGACTACTCCGTGGTCGAGCATCTACGCCGCGTGGTGGAGCAGGACGGGCTGACCGCGGTTCCAGTGAAGTGCCTGCTTTTCGTCATCAACGGCAACGATCCGCAGGATGCGCAGCGGATGCAGGTCTGGCAGAAGCGGAGCGGCACATGTGCCGCTACAAAGGCGGGCGCCGCAACAAAGGCGGGCACACAGGCGGGCGCGCCGCCGGTGCTGTTCACCTTGCTGGTCGATCGCCTGCACCACAGGGTGCAAAGCGATCATGGCAGCCCCAGGCATTTCCACGCGTTGCCTTGATGGCGCCAGAAGACACCACGGACAGCGAGCACGTCGATGCCGACCACCCGGTCGGCAAGCGCCGCGATTTCCTCACCTTGCTGACCGGCGCCGCCGCGGTGGTCGGCGCGGGCGCGTTCGCCTGGCCGTTTCTCGACAGCCTCTCACCCGCCGGCAGCGGCGACAGCGCCGACGCCACCGTCGATGTCGACCTGTCAAAACTCGCACCCGGTCAGCAGATCGTGGTGGTCTGGAGCGGCAGGCCGGTGTTCGTCGTCCATCGGCCGCCGGAGGCGCTTGCCGGGTTGCAGGACCCCGAACTTGCCAGCAGACTGCGCGACCCTCTCTCGAAGCAGCCGCAGCAGCCCAGCTATGCCTCGAACTGGCATCGCTCGATCGCGCCGGCCTACGGGGTCATGATCGGCATCTGCACGCATCTCGGCTGTGTTCCCGGCTACGTGCCGAGGCCGTCGCCGACCACGCCGATCCCGCAATGGCCGGGCGGCTACGCCTGCCCCTGTCACGGCTCGAAGTATGACCTGGCCGGGCGCGTGTTCACCGGCTACCCCGCCTTCTACAACTTGCCTGTGCCGCCCTATGCGCTGCCGACCGCGACCAGCCTCAGGATCGGTGTCAGTCCGGAGGGCGCGGACTTCAACTTCGCAACCATCAGGCAGCTCTGAGCCTGAATTTCATTATCGTGAAGTAATGTCCTGCCGCGGCCGGACGATCGGCGCGGCTTGACGCGGTCGCGCTTGGACGGCAGGTTCCGCGCGCCAGACGGCCGGACGGTCGCTGTCGCCCACGCGAGGGGTGATGGAGGAAAGTCCGGGCTCCACGAAAGGACGGTGCCGGCTAACCGCCGGCGGGGGCGACCCCAGGGAAAGTGCCACAGAAAACAAACCGCCCGCACGCCAGCCTTGAGAGATCAGGGCGCCTGCGGGCAAGGGTGAAACGGTGCGGCAAGAGCGCACCGCGCTTCCGGCAACGGCGGCGGCAGGGCAAACCCCACCGGGAGCAAGACCGAATAGGGGCGGCGGGACGGCGCTCCCAAGGGCGCTGTCCGGAGGTCTTTCGCCTCGCCGCCCGGGTTGGTCGCGTGAGGCGCGCAGCAATGCGCGTCCCAGAGGAATGATCGTCACGCATCCTCGTGGTGCGTACAGAACCCGGCTTACAGGCCGTCTGGCACACCTTCTTTCATAGCGTTGATGAACGCGCGCACTGCGGCGGGACGAGACCGATTCGCGTCTGTGACGCCGCGTCGTATCATCTGTCGAAGCTAGAACGGAGTAAGAACTTTCATTCCGTTCTGTCTCTATTTCAAGCTTCTGTCGAGTGCTGCGAGGAAGTCGGTTGAAACCGTGAAGACACTTGCCGGACTCCTTTCGAATTCGGGTGAAGTCACAGGAAAATATCACCTTGTTGTTTGACCGCCCAGGTTTTCCCATGATATCCCATGCGTGCCCACGGAAGGCTTTTTCCGCCCAATCGGCACAGGCCACGCGCCCTTCCCGCGCGCGACAGTCAAGGAGCACCGCCGCGCATGAGCGTGTTCCTCGGCACCCATCAGAACCGCCTGGACGCCAAGGGCCGCGTCTCGATTCCAGCCGGCTTTCGTGCGGCGCTCCGCGCACGCTCGAACGGACACAGTGCCGACGGCGGACCCGTGCAGATCGTGCTGCGCCCGTCGCACAAGCATCCCTGCATCGAGGCCTGGCCGCCGGACGGGTTCGCGGCGCTCGCCAAGCCGCTCGACCGACTCGACATGTTTTCCGAGGATCATGACGATCTCTCGGCTGCGCTCTACGCCGATGCCTATCCGACCGACTGCGACAAGGAGGGCCGGATCATGCTCCCTGAAATCCTTGCCGCGCACGCCAATCTCTCTGGCGAGGTTGCCTTCATGGGCCTGGGGCATGTCTTTCAGATCTGGGAGCCAAAGGCCGCGGAGACGCGACGCAACGAAGCGCGCGAGCGTGCGCGCGGGGTGAGCCTGCCGGCGGCCGGAAGCCGCGCGTCGTGAGCACGCCCAGCAAAGCGACCATTCTTGAATCGAAACATCCGGCGCCCGATCTGGAGGCGCCCGGTCTGGAGGCGCCCGGTCTGGAGGCGCCAGGCCTGCATCGCCCGGTGCTCCTGCGTGAGATGCTGGCGGCCCTGCGGCCTCGCGACGGATGCGTCTATCTCGATGCCACCTTCGGCGGCGGCGGCTATGCCGGCGCCATCCTTGATCGCGCGCGCTGCACCGTATGGGCGATTGATCGCGACCCGGCGGCGGTCGCGCGCGGCCGCGCGATGGCGGCGGCACGAGAATCCGAAACAGGCGGGCGACGGCTGCATCTGATCGAAGGCAGCTTCGGCGACATGGTAGCCCTCCTGGCCGCGCACGGCGTGTCGACGCTGGACGGCGTGGTGATGGATCTGGGCGTCTCCTCGTTCCAGCTTGACCAGCCGAGTCGCGGTTTCTCGTTCCGCCACGATGGGCCGCTCGACATGCGCATGAGCGGCCAAGGACGAAGTGCCGCGGATCTGGTCAACGGCCTGTCGGAGAGCGACCTCGCCGACATCCTCTATACGTTCGGGGAGGAGCGGCTGTCGCGACGGATTGCGCGCGCCATCGTCGAGGCGCGCGCTGATGGCCGCCTTGAAACCACGCTGCAGCTTGCGCGCATCATCCGCGCCGTGATGCCGAAGGGCCGCCCGGACCGGATCGATCCCGCAACGCGTTCGTTCCAGGCGCTCAGGATCGAGGTCAACGACGAGCTCGGCGAGATACGGCGCGGCCTGGACGCGGCCGCCTGCCTGCTCGCTCCAGGCGGCCGTCTGGTTGTGGTGTCCTTCCACTCACTGGAAGACCGCATCGTCAAGCGGTTCATGATCGGCCGTGCCGGGAAATTACCATCTCCCTCACGACATGATCCGCGCGGAATTGAAAAAAGTCGTTCCGTGCCCGCTAACTTCCGGCTATTGGAGAACAAGGCGCTTCAACCAGATGAAGCCGAGAGCAGCGCGAATCCGCGTGCAAGAAGTGCTCGGCTACGCGGCCTGCAGCGACTCCCCGCAGCACGTGATTCCCTTGAAACGACCGCGTCCTCAGGAAGCCTCGCATGATCCGCCCCTTCACTGTTCTCTGCGCCCTGCTCGCCGGAGCCTCGGGGATGTACCTCTACACCGAAAAGCATCACACGACGGTGCTGGATCAGCGGATTTCCCGCCTCGTGCAGGACACCCAGCACATACGCGAGCGTACCGCGATGCTGCGCACGGAATGGGCGCTGCTGAACCAGCCGGATCGTCTGCAAACGCTTGCGGCGCGCTACCTGCCGCAACTGCGTCCGCTCGAGCCAGGTCAGTTTGTGCAGATGTCCGCGCTCAGCCAGCACCTCTCGCCGATCGTGCCGGCGCCGGCCAGCGCGCCGAGCGCCGCACCTGAGATGGTGGATGCCGCGCCGCCGGCCCGCATGCCCGACGCTTCGGTGATGCTGGCCAGTTCGGCGCCGTCGATGATCGATCCGGCGCAGCCCGCGCGGCCGCTGCTCGCGGCAACGCCGGCGATGGCCCGCGCCTTGCTGCCAGCTTCCGACGATCACCCGGCCGCAAAGCGGCGGCTGGTTGTGCCTGAGCCGCATGCCGAACACCATCCGGCGGCACGCGCAATGCGGTTGGCGGCCTCGTCGCATCACGCTTCAGCCGTGCGCCGGGCCAGCTTCGCGCCCGTGGCTGATCGTATCCGCGCGGCGCCGCACCGTCCGCCACAGGCGGCCGTAGCCATGACGCGGATGGTGTCGGCGCGCTTGGCCTCCTGGCGGGTGGCCTCGCCGCCGCGTCCGGCCCTGCGCCAGCAGGAGGCTGTCGCCTCCTCGCTTGGCGCCTCCTCCCTTGGCTATGCCGGCAGGACGTTGCCGGCGCCGGTCCCGGTGATGAATTGACCCCACCCCCGGACATGCGGCGCGGCCAGCAGCGCCCGGATCTCGATCGCCCAGCCTGGGACCGCCCAGCTTGGGACCGTCCAGCCTGGGACCGTACACGCGCCCGCCTGCTCTGTGCTGCGGCCGGCTTCGGCGCGCTGTTCGGCGCCGTATCGGTCAAGCTGGCGCTGGCTACGGTGTTCCATCCGATGGCGCCGGTGGCGCGCGAGATCGGCCCGCAGGTGCCTCGCCTGCCCAAGACCGATGCCGATCCAAAGGGCATGCTGGCAGGCGATCTGGGGCTGGTGCATGTGCATCGCGCCACTATCACCGACCGCAACGGACAGGTCCTGGCGATCTCGCTGCCGCTCTCCAACGTCTACGCCGACCCGTTGGAGATGATCGACCCGCGCGACGTCGCCTCGAAGCTCAAGACCATCCTGCCGAAGCTTGACGTGGCCGAGACCATTGCGCGGCTGTCGCAAAAGCGGCAGTTCGTCTACCTCGCCCGCGACGTGCCGCCGGACAAGGAACTGGCGATCAACGACCTTGGCATCCCGGGTATCTATTTCGACGAGAGCGAGAAGCGGCGCTATCCGCTCGGCCGTGTCGCGGCACAGGTCATGGGTGCGGTCGACATCGACGATCATGGTGTCGCCGGCATCGAACGCTATTTCGACAAGCGCCTGAACAGCGATCCCGAACCGCTGCGTCTGTCGCTCGACGTCCGGGTGCAGACGGTGGTCCGCGACGCGCTTGCCGCGGCGTTGGATGAATTCCACGCGATCGGCGCCTGCGCCATCGTCATGGATGTGCGCACCGGCGAGCTCCTCGCCATGGTCAGCCTGCCCGACTACGATGCCAACCTGTTCAACAAGGCGACCAACACCGAGCGCTTCAATCGCGCCGTCACCGGCATGTACGAGCCGGGCTCCACCTTCAAGCTGCAGACCGCGGCGATGGCACTGCAGGACGGCATCGCGCATGTCTGGGACAAGTTCTCGACCTCGCCGATCCATGTCGGGCGCTTCACCATCAGCGACATGAAGACCGACCATTTCGCGCCCTGGCTGGCGCTGCCCGCGGTGCTCGCTTTTTCGTCCAACCCGGCGGCGGCGCACATCGCGCTCGATGTCGGCGCCAGGCGCCAGCAGGACTGGCTGCGGGCAATGGGCTTCTTCGCCAAGGCGCCGGTGCAACTGCCCGAGTCCGGCTGGCCGATCGTGCCCTCGTTGC
Source organism: uncultured Acetobacteraceae bacterium (assembly GCA_964246745.1). Lineage (GTDB taxonomy): Bacteria > Pseudomonadota > Alphaproteobacteria > Acetobacterales > Acetobacteraceae > Lichenicoccus. The sequence goes on along the minus strand of CAXTRK010000037.1, from coordinate 14,759 downwards.
GCAACTGGGGGCAGACCACGGTGATGACCGTGGGCTTCGGCCACGGCATCGCCGAATCCCCGCTGGCCATCGTTCGCGGCACCGCGGCCACGGCGAATGGCGGCATCCTGGTCGCGCCCACGCTGCTGGCGCGCGACCAGCCAACCAGCCCGCCCGCGGCTTTCCAACAGGTCGCGGCGACAATGCCGACAGGCGCCGCCGCCCTCAGCCCCGATATTGATCCTGCCGGCGATGCCGAAATCATCCCGCAAGGACCACGGCTGCTTTCGACCGCCACCTCGGCGCTGTTGCGAAAAATCCTGCGTCTCGTGGTCACCAAGGGGATCGGCAAGAACGCCGATGTGCCGGGCTATTTCGTCGGCGGCAAGACCGGCACCGCGGAGAAGGTCGGGCCGCACGGCCGCTACCTCAAGCACGTCAACGTCGCGGCTTTCACCGGCGTCTTTCCCATGAATTCACCGCGCTACTCGGTCTATGTGATGCTCGACAGCCCGGTCGGCAACAAGGCGACGCATGGTTGGACCACGGCCGGCTGGGTCGCGGCTCCCGTGGTCGCCACGATCGTCTCGCGTATCGCGCCGATGCTCGGGCTGTTTCCGGATACCACCGATGCCGCTGCCATCGAGGCCCGGTTGGCAATCCCCATGGATCCCGCGGCGCCGCCCGGCGCCCGCCCGCTCGGGCCGGGCAATGATCCGGGCGACCCCCGCGAGCGTCCCATGCGCAATCGGCCGCGTGAGCTGGCCCGGCTGCGCCAGGATGTAAGCTACCGCCAACCGGCAGCGGGGCCGCCCGGTCCGGAGTGACGAGATGCGTCTGGAAGAAGCCGCCGATGCGCTTGGACTCACTCGGCCGCAGGCCTCGGCGGCGATCACGATCGATGGCCTGGCGCTCGACAGCCGCGCCGTGCGCGCGGGTGATCTGTTCGCGGCGCTGCCGGGCAGCCGCACCGACGGCGCCGGCTTCATCGCCGATGCCGTCGCCTCGGGCGCGGCTGCGGTGCTCGCGAAGACCGGGACATCCTGGCCTCCAGGCGTGCCTGCGCTGCCGATGCTTCTGCACGATGAGCCGCGGCAGGCGCTGGCGGTGCTGGCGGCGCGCCTCGCCGGACCGCAGCCGGACCAGATCGCCGCTGTCACCGGCACCAACGGCAAGACCAGCACGGTGGAGTTCCTGCGTCAGCTCTGGCAGCAGGACGGCCTGCCCGCGGCGAGCCTTGGCACGTTGGGCGTCACCAGCCCGGTCGATCTGCGTGGGAAGGTGCCGTCACTCACCACGCCGGACAGCATTACGCTGGCCCGGACGCTGGCGGAGTTGGCGGCGGCCGGCGTGCGCAGGGCAGCTCTCGAGGCGTCCTCGCATGGCTTGTCGCAATACCGGCTGGACGGTGTCTCGATCACGGCGGCAGGCTTCTCCAATCTCACCCGAGACCATCTCGACTACCATGGCACGCTGGATGAATACCGGCGCTGCAAGCTGCGGCTGTTCGAGTCGCTGCTCCCCGCACAGGGTCTCGCCGCCGCCAACGCCGACATGGACGCGGACACGCTGGCCTGCCTGCGCAACATCGCCGAGCAGCGCGGCCTCGCGCTGCGGCTGGTCGGCGAGCAAGGCGACGCCATCCGGGTGAGGCGGGCACGTCCGCTGCCGGATGGCCAGGTGCTGGAACTCGAAGCGCTCGGCCGACAGCATGAAATCATCCTCACCTTACCTGGCCGCTTTCAGGTCGATAACGTTGTTCTTGCGGCAATCCTGGCTTCTCCGGAGCTGGACGAGCTGCCGCGCGCCCTGGATGCGCTGCCACGACTTGTCGGCGTGCGCGGACGTATGGAACGGGCAGCCTTGTTGGCCGGCGGCGGCGCTGCCTATGTCGATTACGCGCACACGCCGGACGCTTTGCAGCGGCTGCTCACCAGCCTGCGTCCGCACGCGCTGGGCAAGCTGGTGATCGTCTTCGGCGCCGGCGGCGACCGCGACGCCGGCAAGCGTCCGCTGATGGGCGAGGTCGCGCAGCGCCTGGCGGATATCGCCATCGTCACCGACGACAATCCGCGTTCCGAACCGGCCGCCGCGATCCGTGCCGAGATCCTGGCCGCCTGCCCGGACGGAATCGAGATCGGCGATCGCGGCTCGGCGATCGCGGCCGGGCTCGATCTGGTTCGCGCGGGCGATGTGCTGGTGGTGGCGGGCAAGGGCCATGAGCAGGGCCAGAGAGTGGGCGGCGAGACGCTGGCGTTTGACGATGCCGCGACCATACGCAGACTGGCCGGAGTTCGGCTGGCGGCAGCGGCGGCGTGAGCCCGCGTTGGACAGGCCCACTCTGGACAAGCGGGGCGCTTGGCCGCGCCACCGGAGGCGCCTGGTCTGGCCCGGCGATGGATGCAACAGGCATCTCGATCGATACCCGCACCCTGGAGCCGGGCGATCTGTTTGTCGCTCTGGCCGGCGAGCACGGCGACGGCCATGCCCATCTCGACGCGGCGTTCGATCGTGGCGCCGCGGCGGCGCTGGTGCATGCATCGGCGCACACCCCCGAGCGGCGTCTGCTGCGCGTCGCCGACACGCGGGCGGCGCTTACGGATCTGGGCCGCTTCGCGCGCGCCCGCTTCGCCGGCCGATTGGTTGCGGTCACCGGAAGCGTCGGCAAGACCACCACCAAGGAGATGCTGCGCACGGCGCTCGCCGCCCTCGGCCCGACCCATGCCGCGAGCGCCTCGCACAACAACCATTGGGGGGTGCCGCTGACGCTCTCCCGCCTGCCGCCAAACGCGGCGTTCTGCGTCTGTGAACTCGGCATGAACCACCCGGGAGAAATCGCGCCATTGGCCGCGCTTGCCCGCCCGGATGTGGCGGTCATCACCACCATCGGCGCCAGTCATATCGGCCAGATGGGAAGCCTTGCGGCAATCGCCCGAGAGAAAGGCGACGCCGTGCGAAGCCTGCGTCCGGGCGGCGCTGCGGTGATCCCGCACGACGCGGTGGGCATGGATGCTCTCGCCCTCGAGGCGCGCGCGGCTGGCATGCGGGTGATTCGTTTCGCCGACTCCACCCTGGACGCACGGGGCGGGGACGCCGAGGCGCGGATCACCGCCTTGTCGATGCATGCGGACGGCTCCCGGATCACGCTGGAGATCGAAGGCGCGGCGCTTGAAGTGCGGCTTGCGGCTCCGGGTCGGCATATGGCGGTGAATGCGCTGGCCTGCCTCGCCGCGGTCCAGGCGCTTGGAGCCGACATGCGCGCCGCGGCCCACGCGCTTGCCGGCTTCACCCCGGGCGACGGACGCGGCGCGCTGCGTCCGTTGCTTGGCGGCCGCGCCTGGCTGCTCGACGAAAGCTATAACGCGTCGCAGACCTCCGTGCGCGCAGCGCTGGAACGTATGCGCCTTACTCCCGCCAGGCGGCACGTCGCCGTGCTCGGCGACATGCTCGAACTCGGCGCTTTCGCCATCGAAGAACACGAGTCATTGAAGTCTTCCGTGCGCGACTCGGCAGACATCGTCTATTGCTGCGGCGCCATGATGACGCGACTTTACGAATTGTTACCGGACCGGCTGCACGGCGCCTGCGCCCCGGACGCCGCGGCACTGGCTCCGATCGTGGCCGGCGCGCTGCGTCCCGGCGACCTGGTTCTGGTGAAAGGCAGCCATGGCAGCCGGATGCGCGATATCGTGTCCGCACTGGCCGCCGCCTGAATGATCTTCGCTCTGGCCCATCCCTTTGCCGGTCAGTACGCGCTGTTCAACCTGCTGCGCTACATTACGTTCCGTTCGGGCGCCGCGTGCCTGACCGCCCTGTTCGTCAGCCTCTGGCTTGGTCCGTTCGTGATCGCCAGGCTGCGGCAGATACAGCGCGGCGGCCAGCCGATACGCGCCCTCGGTCCGGAGCGCCATCTGATCGAGAAGGCCGGCACTCCGACGATGGGCGGCGTGCTGATCCTGCTCTCCTTGTTCATCTCGACCTTGCTTTGGGCGGATCTGTCGGACGGCTATGTCTGGGCGGTGATGGCGGTCACCGCGTCATTCGGGGCGGTGGGCTTTGCTGACGACTACCTCAAGCTCTCCCGGCGCAACACCAAGGGCGTCTCGAAGCGGGTCCGGCTTGCCTGCGAGTTCGCGGCGTCCCTGGTCGGGGGCGCCTGGCTCAGCGCGCTGATGCCGCCTTCCCTGGCGGGAATGGTGGCGTTTCCATTTGTCAAGGAGGCGCTGCTGCCGTTGGGTTACGCCTTCCCGCTGTTCGCCATGCTGGTAATCACCGGCTTCGGCAATGCGGTGAACTTCACCGATGGGCTCGACGGTCTTGCGATCGTTCCGGTGGTCATCGCGGCGATGGTCTATGCGCTGATCTCCTATCTGGTCGGCAACCGGCTTTTCGCGGACTATCTGCAACTGCATCCGGTTCCGGGCACCGGAGAACTCGGCGTGTTCTGCGCCGCCCTGATCGGATCGGGGCTCGGTTTCCTGTGGTTTAATGCACCGCCGGCGGCGGTGTTCATGGGCGATACCGGAAGCCTGGCGCTTGGCGCGGCACTTGGCGCGGTGGCGGTCGCGGTCAAGCATGAGATCGTGCTGTGCCTGGTCGGCGGCCTGTTCGTCGTCGAGACGCTCTCGGTGATCATCCAGGTGTTCTGGTACAAGCGCACCAAGCGCCGGGTGTTCCTGATGGCGCCGCTGCATCATCATTTCGAGAAGAAGGGCTGGCAGGAACCGAAGATCGTCATCCGTTTCTGGATCGTCTCCATGGTGCTCGGCCTGCTTGGGCTGGCAACCCTCAAGATACGATGAGCGCGGGTTTCTCCCCTTCCCTGTTCGCCCGCCGGCGCTACGCCGTGCTCGGGCTCGGCCGCAACGGCATCGCGGTGGCGCAAGCGCTCACATCGATGGGCGCCGACGTCACCGCCTGGGACGATCGTCCGGAGGCGCGCGCTGATTTGGCACAGGTGCGGATCGCGCCGCTCGCCGATGCGTCCGCCTTCGACGCGCTGGTGCTCTCGCCGGGCATTCCGCATCGCCTGCCGGCGCCGCATCCCTTCGCGGCTCGCGCGCTCGAAGCCGGCGTGCCGGTGCTGTCCGATGCGGAGCTGCTGTTCGAGGCGGTGCGCCTGAGCGGTTCGAAGGCGCGCTTCGCCGGCATCACCGGCACCAACGGCAAGTCCACCACAACCGCGCTGCTGTGCCATCTGCTGGATTGCGCCGGCATCGACAATGCGGCCGGCGGCAATCTGGGCGATGCCGCCTTGTCGCTGCCGTTGCTGCCGGACCCGGGCGTGTATGTGCTCGAGATGTCGTCCTACATGCTGGAACGGCTGTCCAGCCTGCGGTTCGACGCGGCTTGCCTGCTCAATCTCTCGCCGGACCATCTCGACCGGCATGGCAGCATCGAGGCGTATGGCGCTGCGAAACTGTCAATCTTTGATCGCCAGGGCTTCTCAGACCTGGCCGTTCTCGGCAGCGACGATGACTGGTCGCGCGCGCAAGCGCCAGCGCTCGGCCTGCGGCCGGCACGGCTCGTCACCATCAGCGGCTCGGCGAAACCGGCCGGTCTGGCGCCCTCTCTCTCTGGCGCGCATAATGCACAGAACGCGGCAGCCGCGACCGAGATGGCGCTCCATCTCGGCGCCTCGGCCGACGCGGTCGCCAGAGGACTGGCGAGCTTTCCAGGCCTTGCGCATCGTCAGCACCGGATCGGCGCAATCGGCGGCGTCGACTTCATCGACGACAGCAAGGCAACCAACGCCGACGCCGCCGCGCGCGCGCTCTCGTGTCACGATCGGCTGGTCTGGATCGCAGGCGGCATTGCCAAGGCGGAGGGCATCGCGCCGCTGGCATCCTTGTTCGGGCGTGTCGCCGAGGCGCTGCTGATCGGCCGCGACGCGCCGCTGCTGGCTGCGACCTTGTCCCAATACGGCACGCCGCACCGGATCATGGGCGGTCTTGACCAGGCAGTGCCGGCGGCCCTGGCTTCGGCAAGGCGGAATGCGGCCCCGGTGGTGCTGCTGTCGCCGGCTTGCGCGAGCTTCGATCAATATGCCAACTTCGAGGCACGAGGCGTTCATTTTGCTGAACTTGTTCAAAAATTGATGTCGCCTGCCGAGCGGAGGGCAAGCTGATGCGCGTCGCCTCCCGTATTGACAACTCGCTGCTTGGCCGCTGGTGGTGGACGGTCGACCGGGCGACACTCGGCTGCGTCGGCCTGCTGATCGGCTTCGGGTATGTGCTGGTGCTCGCGGCAAGCCCGGCGGTGGCGACGCGTATCGGCGCGTCGCGAGACATGTTCATCTTCAAGCAGGTGGTTTTTCTCGCCGCCGCCGGCGCGATCGTGGTCGGCGTCTCGTTGCTTTCACCAAGGACGATACGTCGGCTGTCGCTGCTCGGCTGCCTGCTGGCGCTGGCCGCGACGGCGCTGACCCTGGTGCACGGCATCGAGATCAAAGGCGCGCGCCGTTGGCTGGCCTTTCCGCTGATGTCGCTGCAGCCGAGCGAGTTCCTCAAGCCCTGCTTTGCGGTGGTCACCGCCTGGCTGCTGACCGAGAGAAGACACACCCGGCATTTCCCGGGCATGCTGCTGGCGTTTGGCGTCTATGGAGTGATCCTGCTGCTGCTGAAAGCGCAGCCGGATATCGGCATGCTGACGGTGATCACCGCCGTGTTCGTGGCGCAACTGTTTCTCGACGGCCTCAACCTGATCCTCGTCGGCGTCGGCATCGGCTCGATGGCGGCCGCCTTCGTCGGCGCCTTCTTCGCCTTCACCCATGTCCGTTCACGGGTCGAGCGATTCCTGCATCCCGGCCGCGGCGACCACTACCAGACCGACACCGCGCTGCAGGCGTTCGGCAATGGCGGGCTGCTCGGACGCGGTCCAGGCGAAGGGCGCGTCAAGGACCTGCTGCCGGACGCCCATGCCGATTTCGTGTTCGCCGTCGCCGGCGAGGAATTCGGCATGCTGGTCTGCCTGTTCATCATCGGCATCTTCTGCTTCATGGTGGTGCGCACGCTGCTCAAGCTGCTCAATGAGGACGATCCTTTCGTGGTGCTGGCGAGCAGCGGCCTGATCACCGGCTTCGGCTTGCAGGCATTCGTCAACATGGGCTCGACGCTGCACCTGATCCCGACCAAGGGCATGACCTTGCCGTTCATTTCCTATGGCGGGTCGTCGGCGATGTCGGTGGCGCTGACCATCGGCATGGTGCTGGCGCTCACGCGCAGGCGGCCGCAGATTCGCGTGGAGAGGCTGTCGTGAGCGGGCCGATCGCGGCCGCTCCGGTGGTCATCGCAGCCGGAGGCACCGCCGGGCACTTCTTTCCGGCCGAGGCGCTGGGCACCGAGCTTGCCGCACGCGGGCACGCTCTCGTCTTGATGACCGACCGTCGCGCCGGAGTGCGCGTCGCGGGCGTCTTCAAGGACCGGCCGCAATACGTGATCGCGGGCAGAGGCGTGGCCGGGCGCGGCACAGCCGCCAAGCTGCGCGGGCTCGCCTCGGTGGCGCGCGGCACCTGGCAGGCCCGGCAGATCCTGTCCGAGGTGCGGGCGGCCGCGGTGATCGGCTTCGGCGGCTACCCGTCGGTCGCCCCGCTGCTCGCCGCACGCCTGCTGGGCCGGGATCGTCCGGCGATGCTGCTGCACGAAGGCAACGCCGTGCTCGGCCAGGCCAATGCCCGACTCGCCCGCTTTGCCGACGCCATCGCCGTGAGCTTTGCCGACACCGGCCGGCTTGCCGGCAATCTCACCGACCTTGGCCGCGTCAGCCTGACCGGCATGCCGGTGCGCGATGAGATCGCGTCCCTGGCGGCGAGTCCCTATCCGCCGACCGGACAGAGCCTGTCGCTGCTGGTCTGGGGCGGCTCGCTGGGTGCGCGTATCTTCAGCGACATTGTTCCAGCGGTGCTGGCCGGGCTCGCGCCCGAACTGCGCGCGCGGCTGCGCGTCACCCAGCAGGCCCGTGCGGAAGATGTGGCGCGCGTGCGCGCGGCGTACGACGAGGCCGGCATCGCCGCCGAAGTGGCGCCCTTCCTCGACGACGTCGCCGCACGGCTGGCGGCCGCGCATCTGGTCATCGGGCGCGCCGGCGGCTCGTCCGTGGCCGAGCTTGCCGCCATCGGCCGACCCGCGATCCTGGTGCCGCTGCCGATCGCCGCCAGCGACGAGCAGTCCGCGAATGCGCGGGCACTCGTGGCGCGCGGCGGCGCCTGGATGTTTCGACAAGCGCAGTTCACGCCAGCGGCGCTCGATCGCCTGCTGCGCGAGTTGTTTGCCTCGCCCGCACGGCTTGCCGCGGCGGCGCAGGCAGCCGCCTCGCTGGGCGGCCTGGATGCAACCGGCCGGCTCGCCGACCTGGTGGAACGGCATCTGCACCGCACTACCGCCGCCGCACTCAAGCCGCGCCGCGACACCGAACAGCACGCATGAGAGCCCAAAGAGCATGAGAGCCTTGCCGCTCACCATCGGAACCATCCACTTCGTCGGCATTGGCGGCATCGGCATGTCCGGCATCGCCGAGGTGCTGCACACGCTCGGCTATGCGGTGCAGGGCAGTGATATCGCCGAAGGCGTCAACGTGGCGCGCCTCCGCGAGACCGGCATACCGGTGATGATCGGCCATCACGCCGCCAACCTGCGCGACGCCCAGGTGGTGGTCGTCTCCACCGCGGTCGGCCGCGACAATCCGGAAGTGGCGGCGGCGCGCGCGCGCCTGATCCCGGTGGTGCGCCGCGCCGAGATGCTGGCCGAGCTGATGCGCCTGCGCTGGTCGATCGCCGTCGGCGGCACGCATGGCAAGACCACCACCACCAGCCTGATCGCAGCCGTGCTGGAAGCGGCGCGCCTCGATCCGACGGTGATCAATGGCGGCATCATCGAGGCGTACGGCACCAACACCCGCATGGGGGCCGGCGACTGGATGGTGGTCGAAGCCGACGAGAGCGACGGCTCCTTCCTGCGTCTGCCGGCCACCATCGCCGTGGTCACCAACATGGACGCGGAGCATCTCGACCATTGGGGGACGGTGGAGGCGATGCAGGCCGCCTACGACCAGTTCGTCGCCAACATCCCGTTCTACGGCTTTGCGGTGCTGTGCGTGGACCACCCGGCGGTGCAGCAGATGATCCCGCGCCTGTCGGACCACCGTGTCATCACCTATGGTTTCAGCCCGCAGGCGGATGTGCGGTGTGAGCGCCTGGTAGCCGACAAGCGGGGTGCGACCTTCGAGGCCTCGATCACTGACCGCGCCCGCAACCGCAGCAGGCGTATCGGCCCGTTCCGTCTGCCGATGCTGGGCAGCCACAACATCTCCAATGCGCTGGCCGCCATCGCGGTGGCCTCGGAGATGGAGATCGATGATGCCACCATCCGTGCCGCGTTCGCCGGCTTCAAAGGGGTGAAGCGCCGCTTCAGCCGGGTGGGCGAGTCCGGCGGGATCAGCATCGTCGACGATTACGGCCACCATCCGGTGGAGATCGCGGCCGTGCTCACCGCGGCGCGCCAGGCGGGAGCCCGCGACGTAGTCGCCGTGGTGCAGCCGCACCGCTACTCCCGCCTCTCCGCTCTGTTCGAGGAGTTCTGCACCTGCATGAACGATGCCGGCACGGTGATCGTGGCCGACGTCTATCCAGCCGGCGAGGCGCCGATCGTCGGCATCGACCGTGATGCCCTGGTCGACGGCCTGCGCGCGCGCGGCCATCGCAGCGTGGTGCCGCTGCCTGGCCCCGAGCACCTGGCCGAGATGGTCCACGCCATTGCCCGACCCGGCGATTTCGTGATCTGCCTCGGCGCCGGAAACATCACCGCCTGGGCGCAGGCGTTACCCGAGCAGCTTGCCGACCTGCGGCGCCAGCGCGGCGGGTTTGCCGCATGACCGAACTCGCGGACCTGCTGCCGAAGCTGCGCGGCCGCATCACGCGAGATGCGCCGCTCGGGCCGAAGAGCTGGTTCCGCGTCGGCGGCGCCGCTGAGCTGCTGGCGCGTCCGGCGGACGCGGAAGATCTGGCGTCGTTCCTCGCCGGGCTGCCGCCGGAGTTACCCACTTTGGTGATCGGCAGCGCCTCGAACCTGATCATACGCGACGGCGGTGTGCCCGGCGTGGTGATCCGGTTGGGAGGCGGCTTTGGTTCCGTCAGCGTCGAACCGGACGGCATCGTCGCCGGCGCCGCCTGTCTCGACGCCGCCATCGCCGAACACGCGGCGGCGGCGGGGCTGCGCGGACTGGAGTTCCTGGCCGGGATACCGGGCTCGATCGGCGGCGCGGTTGCAATGAACGCCGGCGCCTACGGCGCGGACATCGCCGCTGTGCTCGACTGGGCGGACATCGTCACCCGCTCAGGCGAGCTGGTGCGGCTGCCCGCGCACTATCTCGGCCTGTGCTACCGTCATTCGGCACTTCCCCCTGGCGGCGTCGTGGTGCGTGCGCGCCTGCGCGCAGAGCCGGGCGATCCCGCCGCCATCGCCGCGCGGATTGCCGGGGTGCGCGCCGCCCGCGAGGCGTCGCAGCCGATCCGGGCTCGTACCGGCGGCTCGACCTTCCGCAACCCTGACGCGGACGAGAGCGGCCAGCGCGCCTGGGAGCTGATCGATCAGGCCGGCTGCCGCGGCCTCTGCCTGGGCGGCGCGCAGGTCAGCGAGAAGCACTGCAATTTCCTGATCAACACCGCAAGCGCCACGGCGTCCGATCTGGAGGCACTCGGCGAGGCGGTCCGCGAGCGCGTGCTGGCCAGCTCGGGAGTTGCGATGCGCTGGGAGATCAAGCGCATCGGCGTGCCGGCATGAAGGTCCTCGTGCTCATGGGCGGCCTGTCGGCGGAGCGCGAGGTGAGCCTGTCGAGCGGCGCGCAGGTGCTGGCCGGTCTGCGGGAGGCGGGCTTTTCAGCAACCGCGATGGACGCGGGCGCGGATCTGCGCGCGGTCCTGGACCGCTTGCGCGAAGACAAGCCGGACGTGGTTTTCAACGCCTTGCATGGCCGCTTCGGCGAGGACGGCGCGATCCAGGGCGTGCTCGACTGGCTCGGCATTCCCTACACGCACTCCGGCATACGCGCGTCGGCGATGGCAATGGACAAGCACGCGGCACGCGCGGCGTTCGCCGCCGCCGGGTTGCCGGTGGCCAAAGGCGGCCTGGTTGCGATAACCGACCTTGCCGAGCGCGATCCGCTGCCGCTGCCCTATGTCGTCAAGCCGGTGAACGAGGGCTCTTCGGTCGGCGTCGAGATCCTCCGCGCCGGCTCCAACCATCGCGCCGCGGTCGCCGCCGGCTGGCGCTTCGGCCCGCAGGCCTTGGTCGAGGAGTTCATCCCAGGACGCGAACTGACGGTCGGCGTGCTGGGCGACCGGGCCTTGACTGTCACCGACATCTCGCCTGACCCTTCCATCAGCCATGGCTTCTACGACTACGAGGCCAAGTACGCACAGCACGGCTCGCGGCACGTGCTGCCGGCGCAAATCCATCCGGACGCACACGCCGCCGCGCTGGAAATCGCGCTGTCCGCGCACCGCGCCCTCGGCTGCCGCGGCGCCACACGCACCGATCTGCGCTACGACGACAGCGGCTCCGAAGCGTCCCCTGGCCGTCTGGTGATCCTCGAGGTGAACACTCAGCCGGGACTGACCCCGACCTCGCTGCTGCCGGAGCAGGCGGCGCATTGCGGGATGAATTTCCCCTCGCTATGCGCCTGGATGGTGGAGAACGCGCAATGTCGCGCTTGATCGGGCCGCGCCTGACCAGCCGGAAGATGGACCGGCCGTCGCGGCTGCTGATCCTGGCGCGCCGGCAGAAGCGCATGATCCGGCCGCTGCTCGCCGGCGCCGTGCTGCTGGGAGTGGGCTGCCTTGGCCTCATTGTGCACCGGCAGATGCGTACCCAGGCCAGCTTCGCCCCAATGCGCGCGGCAATCGGACGCCTGAGCGGCCTGCCCATCACCCGGATCGTGATTGAAGGACGCAACATGACTCCGGAAAGCCAGGTGCTGAGCGCGCTTGGCGTGGCCAAGGGGGCGCCGCTGCTCGGCTTCTCCGTCGAGGCGGCCCGCGCGCGCCTTGATCAGCTCGCTTTCGTCGAGCGTTCCACCGTCGAGCGCAGGCTGCCTGGAACCGTTCTGGTCACCATCACCGAACGGCGTCCGTTCGCGGTCTGGCAGAGCCACGACCGTTTCGTGTTGATCGACCGGGACGGTAACGTCGTGCGCCAGCACGGCATGAGCCGCAAGGACGCGGAAGCGTTCGAAGTGCTGCCGTTGGTGGTGGGAGCCGGCGCGCCCAAGGCGGCCGCAGCCCTGATCGAGGCACTCGACGCGGAGCCGGTGATCAGCAAGCAGGTGACGGCGGCGGTGCGGGTCGGACAGCGGCGCTGGAACCTGGTGGTGCGCAGCGGCGCCACCGTCATGCTACCGGAAGGCGCCGAGACGCCCGCCCTGAAACGGCTTGCCCAGCTCGAGGACACGATGCACCTGCTCGAACGGCCACTTACCGACATCGACATGCGGCTGCCAGACCGGCTGGTGATACGGCAGCCGCAGCCCCCCCCTGCTGATGCCCAGCCTGGCGATGTCCCGCCTGGCGACTCCCAGTCGACACGGAGGCCGGCGTGAGCGAGCAGCGTCGACTTTCGCCGCCCGAGCACCGCCTGCTGCTCACGGCGCAGCCGGCGGCGCCTGCCAGGAAGCGCACGCTGCGTCGCGCGCGCAAGCAGCCGGGACCGCTTGCGCTGCTGGGAGAGGAGAGCCGCGCGCTGGCGCTGGCGGGAGAGCAGACCGCGTCGACGCAGCCCGCGTTGGCGCCGCCGCCCGAAAGCCCGCGCGCGCGCGCCTGGCGGCCTGGCGTCTTCGGCGTGCTCGATATCGGCACCAGCAAGGTCACCTGCCTGATCGGACGCGGCGAGCCGGACGGCGGCTTGCGCGTGATGGGTTGCGGCTGGCAGCGTTCACGCGGCGTGCGTCTCGGCGGCATCACCGATTTCAAGGAAGCCGAGCGCGCGATCCGCGCCGCCGTCGGCCAGGCCGAGGAGGCAGCCGACCACCATCTGCGCGCGGTCACCGTCAGCCTGACTTGCGGCGCGCCGGAAAGCCGGCTCTACAACGTGCGTTGGCCGGTCGGCGGACGGATCGTGGCCGATGCCGACATCCGACGCATCGTCTCTGAGGGCCGCGCCCGCGCCGCGAGCAACGGCCGCCACGTCGTGCATGCCATGCCGCTGCGTTTCTCGGTCGACGATGTGGACGGCGTCGAGGATCCGCGCGGACACCATTGCGAACAGCTCTCGGCGCGGCTGCACGTCATCGACGCGGCTGGCATGGCGCTGCGCAACCTTGCCGCCGTCATCGGGCGCTGCGATCTCGGCATTGCCGAACTGGTCGCGGCCCCGTTCGCCTCCGCCCTCTCGGTACTGGTCGACGATGAGCGCGAACTGGGAGCCACCGTGATCGACATGGGCGGAGGCACCACCCAGATCGCCGTCTTCAGCGAGAACCAGCTCCTCTACACTAGCCAGTTGCCGGTCGGCGGCCTGCACGTGACCCGCGACATCGCCAAAGGCCTGTCCACGCCGCTCGACCGCGCCGAATGGCTTAAGGCCGTCCAGGGCCACGCCGAGATTACCTCCGAGGACGAGCTGCATATGCTCCAGGTCCAGCAGATCGGCGAAGGCGAGCACCGCTTCGCCCGCATGCCGCGATCGCGGCTGGTGTCGGTGATACGCCCGCGCCTCGAGGAGACGTTCGAGCTGGTGCGCGACCGGCTTGATCAGGCCGACCTGGGCAGTGCCGCCGGAAACCGCGTGGTGCTGACGGGGGGCGCCAGCCAGCTTGAGGGCGTGCAGCTCATGGCCGCGCGCGTGCTTGGGCGCCGTGTCCGACTGGGCCGGCCAGCCGGTTTGCACGGCCTGCCGCCCGACGCGGCGGGCCCCGGGTTCGCCACCGCCGCCGGGCTGCTCGCCTGGGCCGCCGGCGCCGGCCGCGCCCTTGACGATCTCGACCTCAATGAGCCACGGCCCGCCGGCGTGATGCGTCGGCTGGTCGAATTCCTGAGCAAGCGCGTGTGACGGCACGCGCGAACCCCCGCCATCCAACCGGAGACGCCTCGATGACCCTCAACCTGACACTTCCACAGCAGACCTATTCCGACTTCACGCCGCGGATCACCGTGATCGGCGTCGGCGGCGGCGGCACCAACGCCGTCGACAACATGATCCAACTGCAATTGCAGGGGGTCGAGTTCGTCGTCGCCAACACCGACGCGCAGCAGCTCACCCATAGCCGCGCCGACCGTCGCATCCAGCTCGGCCCGCATCTGACGCAAGGTCTCGGCGCCGGCGCCAAGCCGGAGATCGGCCGCGCCGCGGCCGAAGAGGCGGCGGACGAGCTGGCCCGCCATCTCGACGGCGCGCATATGGTGTTCATCACCGCGGGCATGGGTGGCGGCACCGGCACGGGTGCCGCTCCGGTGATCGCGCGGATGGCGCGCGAGCGCGGCATTCTCACCGTGGGCGTGGTCACCAAGCCGTTCACCTTCGAGGGGATCAGGCGCAGCAAGGCGGCCGATGTCGGCATCGCCGAGCTGCAGCAGTTCGTCGATACGCTGATCGTCATTCCCAACCAGAACCTGTTCCGCCTCGCCAATGAGCGCACCGGCTGGAAGGAAGCCTTCAAGATGGCCGACCATGTTCTCTACATGGGCGTACGGGGAGTGACCGACCTGATGGTGGCACCAGGACTGGTCAATCTCGACTTCGCCGACATACGCACGGTGATGGCCGAGATGGGCAAGGCGATGATGGGCACCGGCG
>CAXTRK010000036.1:0-30589 GCA_964246745.1 uncultured Acetobacteraceae bacterium | reverse complement strand
GATCTCATCCACAGCTTGAATCACGACTCACCGTCCAACGATAGTGGGTACTAGCAGAAGAAGATGGTCAAGATGGCGCCTGTCGAGTCCACGATCCGCACGAGCGACGGCCAGTGCCGGTGTTATGTATTCACCGCCGCCGGAACCGGACCATCGCCGGGCGTGATCATGCTAATGGATGGGTTCGGGCTTCGCGACACGCTGTTCGCCATGGCCCAGCGCCTGGCGGATGGCGGCTATGTGGTGCTCTTGCCGGACCTCTTCTATCGGGCCGGTCCCTACCCGCAGATCGACGTTCGCAGGGCCTTCGCCAGCGGCGACGCGCTGGCATTCGTCCGCGATGCACTCGGTCGCAAGGACACAGAGGGCAGGCCCACCGATGCGGCTCTTGTGGCCGCGGACATGCCCTTCTTCATCAACCATCTCCGCAGTCGTGACGATGTGGCAGCCGGGAAGATCGGTATCGTCGGCTATTGCTTCACGGGATCGATGGCGCTGGCTGCCGCAGCGCTTCACCCCGACAGCATCGCGGCCGCTGCCAGTTTTCACGCAGGCGATCTCGCGACCGCGTCCGAGCTCAGCCCGGACCGGCTGGCGCAGTCGATCAAGGCACGTCTCTATGTCGCGAGCGCCGACAACGACCCGTTCTGTCCACCGGAAATGATTGCACGCCTGGAAGCGGCGCTGGCGGCTGCCGGCGTCGACTATCGATCCGAGATCTATACCGGTGCCCGGCATGGCTGGAACATGTCCGATACACCCTTCTACGACCCGGAAGCCTGTGAACGTCATTGGCACGAGCTGTTTGCCCTCTACGGTGGTACGCTGCTGCGTTTGGACAAGGTAGCTGCGACATGAGGCAATGAGCTCGCGCTGGCGCAAGGCTGAAGCCGCCGTCGCTGCCTTCTACCACTGCGATCCGGGCCTTGCTTCGGCACTGGGTAGTGCTGTCTTTCTTGTTTGCGTCATCGATCCGCCCTACGTTGATACTAGATTCAGCGTGTTTCTATAAGGCGCAACGCTGCAGCGCCAGCCGTCGCGAGGATTATCCAGTGCGGTCAATGAGCGTCAGCAACTCCATGCGGCCCGTATCCGGAAGCGAGTGGTTGCCGCGCGTCATCGGGGCTGTCGGCCGTGGCGACTTTCCAACCGTTCTGTTTGGAGCCCTTAGCGACGGCTTCGGCGTCGATCACGTTGTCGTCTCCACCGTGCGCCGTCGCGGCCAGATGGCAATCATGGCTCAGGCCGGCCGAATGGCTCCACGGATCGCAGAGCGGCTCGCCCACGATTACGTCGAAGATGATTGGTTCAAACGGGATCCTAACCTGCCAATTGTGCTCTCCACCGGCTCAGAGGTCCGGACGATAAGCCTTGCAATAGTTTTGGAGCGCTACACACGAGAGTATCGTAAGCGCTTCTTCGACCCATCCAACATCGTAGACAAGGTCGCCCTTTCGGCTCGCATCGAGGACGACTGCTGGCTTTACGCCAATTTTCATCGCTTCGCCGCCAGCGGACCGTTCAGCAGACCCGAATGTTCCCTACTCGTGCAACACGGACCAATTCTTGCCGCCGCGTTGGCGCGCCACCACCAGCTCATAAGGCAGGCGAGGTCCCTGGATACATCAGCGCCAGCCTTCAAAGCGCTGACCACGCGCGAGCGGGATGTGTGTGCCGCAATCCTCGCAGGGTTGACGCTGCGCGGTGTGGCAGCGTCTCTCGGCGTGTCGTTCAATACTGTGTTGACCTTGCGCCGCCG
The DNA here is from genome assembly GCA_964246745.1 of uncultured Acetobacteraceae bacterium. Taxonomy (GTDB): domain Bacteria; phylum Pseudomonadota; class Alphaproteobacteria; order Acetobacterales; family Acetobacteraceae; genus Lichenicoccus. The sequence goes on along the minus strand of CAXTRK010000036.1, from coordinate 28,830 downwards.
CGCCTATGCACGGTTGGAGATCGCGACGGAACGCGAGCTGGTCCGCCTCTCCCTGTGTCAAAGCTGAAGGTTTTGCCACCAGGCTGATATCGCGCCTGATTGACATTCGACGGGTCTATGTAAACTGGACGTTCGGCATCGCATGGAACCCGGCCTTCGACATGTTGGCCTTCCCTACGTTCTTTAGCCAACGTGACGGCTTGGCCAAAGGGTTTTCCTACACACGCGTCGTGAGACACAAGTCACAGGCGCCGAAGAAGCTGCATGATTGATCAAAAGCCGGCGCATAGCCGAAGCCTTGCGTCACCAAACTTGGTGACAGACCGCCACGTCGTCGGCCCCATATCAGTCTAAGGGGATAAAGCACTGCGGGGAACCGAGCATCCCAATTTCTGCACGACGTGACGGCAGCAATTACCAGGCAATGAACGCCGAAGCTCGCGAAAGAGAGCGCCGGCGTCAAGGGGAGAGTCTGAGATGTCCGAAACCACGACCAGCCTGAGGACGACGGGCTACAAGCTCCCGGTCTTCCCTTTCCGCCGCGCGCCAGAGCTGGACGGCGAGCGAAGACGGCACCCGGTCGTCATCGTCGGGGGTGGCCTTGCCGGGCTGACGGCAGCTTGCGATCTGGCGCTGCGCGGTGTGCCTGTAGTGTTGCTGGACGAGGACGACACGGTTGGCGTGCGTGGCGCTTCCAGCCGTGCGCTGAACTACGCCCAGCGTAGCCTGGAGATGTTCGAGCGGTTCGGCATCTACGACCGCATCGCCGCCAAGGGCATCACCTGGTCGGTGGGCCACGTCATGCGCAACGACGAGAAGCTGTACTCCTTCGATCTGGCCGACCAGCCGATCTCGCGCCAGCCGCCGTTTATGAACATGCAGCAGTTCTACGTTGAGTGGTATCTGGCGGACCGGCTTGCCGAGTTGCCGCTGGCCGACATCCGCTGGAAAAGCCGCGTCACGGCTATTGCCGCCAGCAATGATCGGGTTACGCTGGATGTCGAAACGCCGGAAGGGGCGTACGCGCTCGAGGCGGACTGGGTGATTGACGCGAGCGGTGTGGGCAGCTTGGTCCGCAAGGCGCTCGGCGTCGGCGCCCAGAGCAGCGCGTCGGGCAACCATCGCTGGTGCATCTCCGACATCCGCTTCGCCAATCCAGCGCCTCCGGAGCGTTGTACCTGGGTCGAGGCCGCCTCCAACGCCGGCCGCAGCGTCTGGCAGCACCTGATGGCCGACAATGTCTGGCGCATCGATTTCCAGATGCCGATTGACGCCGACCTGGAGGAGATCAGCCGTCCCGAGGTGGTCGAGGCGCGGCTGCGGGAGCATTTCGGATCAGAAACGGAGGTGGAGCTGGTGTGGGTCGGCGCCTGGAGCTACCGCACGCACCTGCTCGACACGTTCCGCCACGGGCGCGTGTTCTTCGCCGGCGACTCCGCGCACGCGTTCAGCCCGTTCGGCGCGCGTGGCGGCAACAGCGGCATGCAGGACGCGGAAAACATCGCCTGGAAGCTCGCGGCCGTCATCCAGGGGGTGGCCGATGAGGCGTTGCTGGACACCTACAACCTGGAGCGCCGGCCCGCCGCCGTGTTCAACGTCATGACGACGGAACGCAGCGCCCGCTTCGTAGCACCTCGCAGCCCGTTTGAGCATTCACTGCGCAACGCGGTGCTGGACCTTGGGCGGGAGCACGCATTCGCGCGCACCTTCGTGAACATGGGGCGGATGTCGTTGCCGTATCACTACGGCGCGTCACCGCTCAGCATCGCCGCCGGCGAGGCGTTTCCGAACATCACGCTGGCCCTGCCGGACGGGACCGAGACCTCCATCACCCGTCTGCTGGACGGCGGAATCCGTCTGCTGATCCTTGCCGGTCCGGGGGCGCCGGATCTGCCGAAGCTGGCGTCCTATGTAATCGCCTACGCCGCGGGATCGGAGGCGGCCGGATTGCCGATCCTGACCGGGGACAAGCTGGCAGCCCTGGTGCGGCCCGGCGAGGTCCTCGTCCTGCGCCCGGACCAGCACGTGTCGGCGCGCCTCCTACGCCCATCCGCAGCGGAGACGGAGGCTGCGGTGAGCCGCACGCTCGGCTTTGGCATCAAACAGAAACAGGAGGGAACACTCGCATGAGGTCCGACCCGAACATCCCCGATCCCGACGCGTTCTATGAGGCGCTCGTTCGCGCGAACGAGGGCCTGTCGGAGACGGAAAGTCTGTCTCTCATGAACCGGCTTTGCCTGCTGCTGGCGAACCAGATCGGCGACCAGGCGGCGCTGATGGATGTGGTGGCGGCGGCTCAGCCATCAGGCCGATTGCGGCGGCATTTGGCGGAGGCCATCTGATGGCCGTTAGCGCCGCCCCGCCTGCGCGCAGGCGACACGGATGAAGTTCAAGCCTCCCAACTCCGACGGGCGGTTCAAAGCACGGACTGCGAAATTCGCCTCGATTGCCGATACTGGTTCGTGTGTGAGCGCAACCCGTCGCCGATCACCTGCTTGAACCGGCTGATCGTGGCTTCGGCTCGGGCGCGGATGGTCTAACGTCCGGATCGCACGGGCGGCGCGGTCGCCCGCCGCCTCGCTGTCAAGCCATAGGGCTCTCTCAGGGCATCCTGTTTCCCGTCGGAACCTTGCTGGTTGGAAGGCTCAAGCGGCCGTATCAGCACCGTACTTTGCTTCGCGTAAGCCGCTCCGGTCGTAGTGTGACCACTTCAGTGTAGTACGCTCGTGCCGCTTCGGGTTGGAGGGGCAGCTTCACGTACTCTCCCCGCCGCCAAAGAGGTGTCAGATCATTGAAGTTCTCGCTGCCGAACCAGCCATCCTGGCCACCAAGCAGAACCATCCAATTCGCGTCGGGATCGGAAAGGTCCGAGATATGTCGCGCGCAGGCGCCAAAGCTTGCCGCATGCGGCGCTGTGCCAATCGGGTGCGCTGCCTTCTGCACCGTGTTGTTGCTGCCGGGCGCGGCAAAATCCCGTATCCGGTAGCGGCGTCCGATCAGAGGCAATCGTCCGAACGGATGCTTGAGCGCGATACGGTGGAAATTGCCCCAGGTCTGATAGCGTTCAAACCGCCGTGCCGCCGGAACCAGCGCTCTCGCCACCGCACGACGCAAGTGAGCGTCCGGCGCCGAGCGGAAATCCTCCAGCAGAAGATCTTGCGTCATCCAAACGGTGTCGTAGAGGCGCGATCGTTGAAGGCGCCCAAGGATCCGGGCAACTCCGCCAAGAAGCAGTTCGAATGACAGGGCGCCGCTCGAATTTGTGTCGTACGTGCCGTCCCATTTCGTCAGCGCCGTCAGAAATCGGACCTGGTGCTGCGGACGGATTTTCGCGATGACTTTCGAGAGCAGAAAATCGCGCAACATCAGGCTGCCTCGGCTCAGCACGTCGGCTTGGATTGCACTTACCGTCTCAACTCCGGCTTGTTGCGCTGAGCGTGCAAGCTCCATGATCCGTTGCGAACGGTCCGGAGGTGAGAAGAACAGTCCGACCGGCACCGGACAGTTCTCGATCCGCTGGTTCGCCGAGACAACAATTGGATGCTCCGGACTCGCATGCATGGGCAGATACGATGAGTTCACCAGGCTGTCCCAGGCAGCAGCCGATGACAAAGGTAGATGCAAATCCCGCGGAGGCGTGCCCGGCCGTTTCGGCAGATGCGCTGCAAGCAGATGCCCGACGCTGCCATCACATCCGGCAAAAATCATGTTCAGGCCGGAGACGCCGAAACCGGCCAGGGCCGTCTGGTATCCGGCCCAATCGCGGCACCTGGCGACCGCCAGCATTGCACTCAACTCATCACTGGCCCGGTGCCCGACCCAGCGCAAGGCGAGCCTCCGCCGCGACCGAAGCAGGACTCCGTCCGAGACCACCGGACCGTACATGGTACGGCGTAGCCTGATCCTGCGGTCCGCAGCGCCTCGCACCTGAATCGTCTCGAAACGCTCCTCGATGTCCCGCTCCGACAGGCTGGAGATATCAAACAGATCGCTGCTCTGCGCATGCAGGTTCGTTCCTCCCCAGGCGGCTCGCGGGTTTCGCCCCAATGCCATGAACGGCAGTGCCGGCATCATCAGGCTCACGCAATGGTAGCCTGGAGACCGCATTCCAACAATCAGCCACGGATTTGGCAGCCCATAAGGAAGATGAGGATCGCTCGCGATCAGGGCTGCGCCAGTGCCAGTACATTCGCCGCTAATGGCCGCGGAGTTGCTGCCACGGCACCCCATCGCTGCAAACGGCCACGCCGTGGAATTATCAGCGGCCCCTCCAAGTCCTGGCGGCGCGCCACCCTGAAGCAGTCTCGGCCAGAGGGAGGACCATGTCTCCGCCGTCATCCTGTCACGCGCGCGCAGCAGCCTTGACCAGATCAGCCAACTGATATCGATGGCGGACAGCCGCATCAGGGTCATCAATTCGACCAACGTCCACGGTTCTCGGCGCAACGCCAGCAACTCGAACTCTCTCGGCAGCACGGCCGCATGCTTCAGGTGATGGTTGATGCCGTCGAGGAAGCCTTCTGTCCAGTCTTTGGTTTCCTGCGGCAGACACGCGATCATCTCCGGCACCGCGGAGCCAAGCTCCAGCAGGCGGACCGCGCGGTCAATGTCGATGCCGAGTGGCCCTACCATCTCTGAGACGCGCCCCAGCGCGATCCGACGCATCATCTCCATCTGTCCAAGCCGAAGATGGGCGTGCACGGCACCCAGGGCGACCGCGAGATCACGGTCGTCTCGCGCTTCGACAAACGGGATTTGATGCTGATCCCATCGGACAACCACCGGCGCCGTCAGTGGCAAGGAACGGTCTGGGATCATCTTCAACCGATCTAGCGTGGCGATCGGCTGTGGCGGAGCGTGGCCGAGTTCTCGCAGGATCAAGCGGGACAGCACCAGAATGCCACGCGGCCAGTCACGCCAGCTTTGATTGATCTGCTCCGGCATCAGCAAACCTGGCTGGCGCTACACGCAAGCCGGCTCTATCGAGGCAATCGCCATATGATCATTCAGGATGGCGCCGATATGCTCTGCGGCATCGGCCGAAAACATGTCCTGATGATGGCAGTCAATACCATAGACCGATAGCTGTCCCACCAGGCTTAGCCATGCGTCCGGCCGGTAGTCGATCAGGGCGCCCAATTCGGCCCGTGTGCGCCGAAGCGCGCTGCAGAATACCGCGTCGACATCGATTGCTGGCGGCCGATAACGTCTTGCCAGAGCAAGATTGCTTCGCACCACCTGCTCCAGGCGCACCATGATGTCCGACTCGGTACGGATGACCGCCTGGACCAGAGATTGTGAAAGCAGGTTGTCGTAGAGCCGCCGCACAAGCTGCGCCATCGTTGCCGGCTGGACCGCGTCCGACGTTGTTTGCATTCCGAGAAACGCCAGCGCAAGCCCTACCTCATCGGCCTCCTCCAAATCTTCCATCTGGGACATGAACGGATAGCTGTCGACCATGACGAGGAGAGCGACCTGCTCTTTTTCGCGCCGGAGTTGCGCGGCCATGGCGTGCACGACCAGGCCGCCTAGCGACCAGCCTAGCAGGTGATAAGGTCCCTGCGGCTGCACTGTTCTCATCTCGAGAACATAGCTCGCGGCCATTTCCTCAATTGTGCTGTGCACGAGAGTCGGGTTGGCTGGAAAGGGACGCAGGCCTTTCGCCTGAAATGCGTAAAGCGGCCGGTCCTGATCGATATGCTGGATCAGTGCGGCGTATGGCCAGCCCAGACCAAGAATCGGATGCACGCAGAACAGCGGCGGCTTCTGGCCGTTGGCTTTCAGCGGCAACAACGTCTCCAGTGGATCGGTGACTTTGCCGTGGTCCAGTAATTCGGCAAGCCCGACGATTGTGGAGGCACGAAACAGGCTTGCGAAAGGAATCTCTCGGCCAAAGGACTCCGCTATCTCTACAAACAACTCGGCGCCGCTGAGTGAATCGCCGCCAAGCGCAAAGAAATTGTCATGTATGCTGACGTCCTGCCGATGCAGGATGCGTTGCCAGATTTCGACAAGGCGCCGCTCGGTCTCGCTACGCGGCATCGCCGGGGGGCGTTCCAGGCTCGCTTGCTGCGGCGCTGGCAACGATTTGCGGTCAAGCTTGCCGTTCAGCGTTTGCGGCAACTCATCGAGCATCATGAAAACCGCAGGAATCATCACGTCCGGCAAGCGACCTGCCAGATAGTGGCGCAGCATGGCGTCAGAGGGGGCACGATCCGGTGCGGCAGCAATATAGGCAACCAGTACAGGCTCGCCCGAAGCATCCGGCTGCGCCGAGACCGCGACGGCTGCCACCGCCTCATGGCGGGCTAGATGGCTCTCGATTTCGCCGAGTTCGATGCGATGACCGCGAATCTTGACCTGCTGATCGACGCGGCCAAGGTATTCGAGTGTGCCATCCTCCCGCCAGCGCGCCTGGTCGCCGGTACGGTAGAGTCGTCCCCCACCGCCCGCAAAGATGTCGTCGATGAAGTTGTCCCGAGTGAGACTCGCCTGGTTCAGATAGCCCTTCGCGACACCGGCACCGCCGATAAAAAGCATGCCCGCGACGCCAACGGGAACCGGCTGCAGCAGCGGATCCAGCACGTAGGCTTGGGTGTTGCGTATCGGGCGGCCGATCGGCGGCGGGTCAAGATCGGCCAGCGAAAGATGCATCGTCGTCGACCAGATGGTGGTCTCTGTCGGCCCATACAGATTGGTGACCTTGTGCGTTCGCATGATCATGCGTCTCGCCAGATCGCCGGTGAGCGCTTCGCCGCCGACTAACGCGTGCACCGACGACAAAGAGACGTCGCGATTCGCCAGCACTGTCCGCCAAAGCGAAGGCGTCGCCTGCATGATCGTGATATGCTCGGCACGGATCAGCCGTCCGAGCGCCAGTGGATCGCGTATCGTCTCCGGCGTGCCGATCACCACGCGGCCCCCCGCGATAAGCGGCAGAAACAGCTCCAATCCCGCGATGTCGAAGGTAATTGTTGTCACCGCGAGCCAATTGTCGGAGGCATTGATCGCGATGATCTCCCGCATGCCCTGCAAGAGATTGGCGAGGTTGCCGTGGGAGACCTCCACCCCTTTTGGCCGACCTGTCGAACCGGAGGTGTAGATCACGTAGGCAGCCCGGGACAAGTCTGGCGGGGGCAGCCTTGACGTGTCGGGAAATGCGTCCGTCATGCCGTCGAGGAACAGACATGTGACGGCAGCGGGCTCGAAGCGGGCTGCATGGGTGCGCAGCGTCAGCACGCAGACCGGATTGGCGTCCGTCAGCATCATGGATAGCCGGTCCGCCGGTCCGTCCGGGTCCAATGGCAGGTAGGCGGCGCCCGCCCTCAGAATACCTAACAGTGCCGCGGGCAGCAGTTCGGAACGCGGCAACGCGACGCCAACGATATCTCCGGGACCGATGCCTTGGGCTGCGAGATGTCCGGCAAGCGAAAGGCTGCGCTCGTTCAGCGCGCCGTAGGTCAGCGAGCGTCCGCCATGACCCTCGAGGGTGATCGCCACCGCGTCCGGCGTCTTCAGGGCCTGCTCGGCTACCAGACACGGAACGCTCGCGAGCGCGGTTGCGTCCGCGGTGTCGTTCCAGTCGACAAGAACACGCCTTCGCTCCTCCGGTCCAAGAAGGTCCACGTCGCACAGACGCGCTCCAGGCTGGTCGGTGGCCGCTTCAATCAAGCTGCAGAGGCGGCGTTTGTGCGCATCCAATTCCGCTTCGGAGTAGAGGCCGGAATTGGCATCAAAATCGATCGTCAGGCCGCTGCCGTCGGAGCGATCGTAAACAAAGACGGTGAGATCCTCCATCTGGGCATTCGACAGGTTATGAATTGTCGCTTTCACCCCGTCGAACGTCAGATGGTAGTCGAAGGGTTCGATGTTGATGCCAAGACGGGCAATCTGCCGGCCCTGATTCAGCAGCCCGAGATCACGGCGAAGATCCTCATAACGGTATTGCTGATGTCGCAGAGCCTCGCGTATCGTTCGCGCCGCCTGGATGAACAGTTGGTCGAACGAGAGGTCGCCCACGAGTGCAAGCCGGATTGGCACCGCGTTGGCGACCATGCCGGGAGCGCGTCGCGCGGCACCGCTCGCCCGTGCGGTCACCGGCAGTCCGAACACCAGATCGTGGCTTCCGGTCATCCGGAAGTAGTAGGCCGCAACCAGCGCGATCAATGCCTGTGGCAGGCTGACATTCATTCCTGCCACCCGCTCGCGCAACCGCAAGGTGAGAGAAGCGGGCAAGACCGCGGTGGATCTCAGCAGACCGCCACGCGGCGGCCGGTTGCGTCGTGCCAGGGTCGCGGGCTCCGGCAGGCCCTGCATCCGGCTCAACCAGTAGCTCTGGTCCTTATGATAGCGTTCCGAAGCGCGATAGGCGGCCTCGCCGTCGATGAGCGTTGACAGCGCATGATAGGCGGCGGGAGCGGGCTGCTGGTTTTGCCGCAATGCCGTGTAGAGCTCGGCCACGCGCCGCATGACCATGCCGCCGCTGAAACCATCCAGCATGATGTGGTGAGCGCGATGGTACCAGAACCAGGACGTCTCGGAGAGTTTGAGAATGGCGCTTACCCAGACCGGAGCGGTCTCGAAATCGAAGGGTGAGGAGAGTTCCGCTTGCATGAAGCGGTATGCCGCCGCCCGTGGATCCATCTCCGCGGTAAAATCAAGCAGCTCGATCCCGTCAGTAAATTCCGGCATGATCATCTGATAGGGCAGTCCCGCCGGCTGTACGATCCGCACGCGCAGCGTTTCCATCTCCCTGGTCACCTGAAGCAGTGCCTGCTGCAATAGACAGGCGTCGATGGTTCCGTGCAGTTCGATAGCCTCTGCAATCTTGAAGATTGCGCCCTCCGGCGCGATCTGCTGGCCGACCCACATTCCGCGTTGAGCCGTCGAGAGCGGCAAAATTACCCCGTCGCTCATGAATGCTGCCCTTTCGGTAGAATGCAGGGGGCGATGCTCACGCTCCTGGAACCCGAGCCGCCGGCGTCGGCGCGTCAGGCCGTCGCAAGACGCCCCATTTCCCAAGCTGATCCACGGCCGCTTGCACTCCGTCTTCGGTGCGCATGAGCTCTCCCAGGGCAGCGGCGCGCCGGACCATGCAAGTCTGGCCCGCTTCCCCGATTGCCCGGGCGAGACGTCTGGCGGTGACGGTACGATGGTTGAGCCGCCTGGTGGCGACGCGCATGCGTCCGAGCTGCCATCCCCAGAAGAACTGGTCGCCGACGAATGGAACCGGCACCGTCGGTATCCCCGCGCGCGCGCAGGCCGCAACCGTGCCCGCGCCGCAATGATGCACCGCCAGCGCCACACGGCGGAACAGCCAGTCGTGAGGGGCTCGGTCGATGACAAAGACATCGTCGGAACTAGCGACGTTCCTGGCCAGGTCCGCCCACCCGCTGCCGATCACGGCGCGCCGGCCCGACAGGCGCACCGCGTCCAGCACGATCTTGGCAAGATGCTCGGACCGGCTTGTGACCATGCTGCCGAACCCGACATAGATCGGCTTGGAGCCGCGCGAGAGAAACCATTCCAGCGCCGGCGGCGCGACATAGGAATCGTCCTGCTTGAGGACGAAGAAGCCGGGCATTGCAATCCGTTCCGGCCACTCCGGCTGGCGCGGCACCAGATGACGGCTGAACCCATAAAGGATGCGTCCTCCGGCGGCATGCGCAAGCGTCCAGGGACCCGCCCAGGGATAGTTTGGCAATGCAAGCTCGCGCCGGACTCCGTCCACCGCCTGGCGCATCAGCCGCCACGCCGCGATCCGAACAAACCAGGTGAGTGTCAGGTTGGCCCAGCCTGGCAGCGGGATCGACCGGAACAGCACGGGCGGCAGCGCACGACTTGGATCGAATGGTTGCAGTTGGGAGCGAACGAAGGCGACACCGAGCTTTTCGGCGACGCTGGCGCCCAGCAATGACACGTTTCCGGATCCGACAATCAGGTCCGCCGAGCATGCCGCCTCGATCCCCTCGACCGCCCAGGCCTTGGCCATGCGGCGGGTCTCGGCGATCAGCGTTCGCAGCATCGCGATCTGATTTCGCCGATCAAGCACCGACTTGTTCCGTCGCATCATTTCGACAAAATCCGCAGTCAGGGGCTTGAAGTTCAGCCCGTGCGCGCGAACAAAACTCTCGAACTCCTGACTGGTCGCGATTGCCACGTCATGTCCGACCGCCGCCAGACCCTTTCCCAAGGCGACATACGGACGAGCATCACCTTCGGTACCAACTGTGAAGATCACGATCCGCATTGACAGCGCGCGCCCGTGTTCATCACCGTTCTCCTCGGACATCGCGTCCGGTCGCAGGAACCTGGAATGCTGCGCAGCACTATCGCACGAGGAAAATCGTCCTCGAAACCGTAAAATGTCTAACAAATGACTCTGTAAAACAGACTGTATGATAGTTGAATTGTAGTTCCATGGTGACACGGGCTTGTCTTGCGTGATCATCGTCTCGAAACTGGTACGGAACCGATTGCCGCATGGCTTGATGTCGATCTATGATGCTGCCGTATCAACTTCTGGACGGCGTTCGCGGTCATGAGCAGAGTCTCACCATTTCTCGTAGCAAAAGCTGCCATACTCCTTGCCGTCAGCATGGGCGCATCGCCAAGCCGCGCCGCGAGCGTTGCCGGAACGGTGCCCTTGCCCAGCGTCACGCCCGTCGCGAACTCCTCCGCCTTGGGCCATGCGGCCAATGCGGCTGCTGACGCGATGACGCCGATCAACCTGGCAGCATACGGCTATGCCGAACAGGAATTCCTGGTGCACGGCAACGCGCGCGTTTTCGAATATGCCGACATCAACAGCCTGAGCAACGCCGTGGAGGTCCTGCGCAGCGGCCCTTACACCAGCCGCATGCTGATACGCGCTCCAGTCAATCCGGCCAGGTTCAGCGGCAACGTCATCGTCGAACTCTTCAACGACGCACTCGCGGGCGACCAGATCACCACGTTCCCGCAGGCGCAGGCGCATATCCTGCGGAATGGCGATATCTGGATCGGCATCACTTCCAACGATATCGGCATCGCCGATCTCAAGAGGCTCAATCCGGTTCGTTACGCCACGCTGTCCTGGGCCAATCCAGGGCCTGCCCGCAACGCGGCAAATTGCTCAGCGGCTCCGACATCGACCACGGAAAGCGGTTTCATCTACGACATCCTGAGCGAGACGGCGGCGCTGGTGCGCAGTCCATCCGCCTCCAACCCGCTGCGCCGCTACAATATCAGGGCGGTGTATGCGTCCGGCTATTCCGGCTCGGCCTTGACCTTGCTGACCTACGTCAAGGCCATCGAGCCGACGCTCGCTTCGGCGCCTTTCGACGGCTACATGGTTAGCGCCGGACTCTATCGCCAAGCCTTGAACGAGTGCTCGCCTTCGAGCGAGGTCACGTCGCGCAGCCTGGTGCCCGGATCGAGCCGCGCCGCGGTGTTCCAGGTCCAGACACCCTCGGAGGTCACACTCTATCGCCTCGCGTACCTGGGCGCCGCATTTCCGCAGCAACCCGATAGCGACTCGTCCAACGGCCGTTACCGCTTCTATGAAATCGCCGGCTCCAGTCATGTCGACGAAACGCTGATCCGCGCGTCGCCGAGCAACGCCGACGACGAAGCCGAATTCGGGACAACGATCAACGTGCTCACCGCCGGCTGCAAGCAGCCTGGAAAGGTCAGCAGCTTTCCCGATCTCTATGTTTACGATAATCTATGGGCGAAACTTGAAGGATGGGTGAGGAACGGCGCGTCGCCTCCCCATGCAACGCCGCTCACCGGCTTCGACGGGCTCGGCAACGAGACCGGCGGCGTCCGCTCACCGGCCGTCGACGTGCCGGTCGCGACCTACTTGTCGGGTTCGGTTTATCCCGCAACCTCCCAAGCCGGCCCCGTGTCGCTGCCATGTTCCCTGCTTGGCTACGAGGTTGACTACAGCCCGCAAGACTTGACTGTCCTCTATGGCAACAAGGCCCACTACGTGACCGCGGTCCAGAAGGATGCCGACGCTCTCTACGCCCAGGGGTTTCTCGAGCAGCCCGACGCGGAAGCGATTATCTCGGCAGCCAATGCGGTAAGCGTGCCTAGCGCGAAATGATCCGCGGGAACGCGGCGGTTCTATAAACTCAGCAGAGCCCTGTCGTTCGGCACCACAACCGCGCCGCCAAGATGCCGCCGTAGCGCTAGCGGATAGAGCACATGCTCCTGTTGCAGCACGCGGGCGGCGAGAGTCTCCGGCGTGTCGCCAGGCCTGATCGCGACGGCGGCCTGTCCAACAATCGAGCCGTCGTCAACCGTTTCGGTGACCAGATGCACCGTGCAGCCATGCAGCTTCACGCCGGCGGCGAGGGCGCGTTCATGCGTATGCAGGCCGGGAAAAGCCGGTAGCAGGCTTGGATGGATGTTGAGCATGCGGCCCCGCCACGCCCGCACCAGGAATGGCGTGAGCAGGCGCATGTAGCCGGCAAGGCAGACATGCGCCACCGCCGCTTCGCGTAACACACGATCGATCGCCTGCTCATGCGCCTCGCGGTTGGTTTCGAACGGCCGATGGTCGATCACGCGCGCGGTGATCCCGGCGTCGCGCGCCAGATCAAGGCCAGCCGCGTCAGCGCGGTTGCTCAGCACCAGCGTGATCTCGGCAGGGTAGTCCGCGGTCCGGCTCGCCGCGATCAGGGCCGCGAGGTTGCTGCCGCGTCCGCTGAGCAGGACCGCGACCTGGGCCTTGCCCAAACTGGTCAGGCCGCGAAGTCGGGCAGGGCGGTGAAGCGGATGCGCGGAGCCTGATCGGCGGCGGCTTCGATGCGTCCGATCAGCGCGAACGCCTCGCCCAGTTCGGAGAGCAAAGCAGTGGCGCTGGCGACATTGTTCACCACCAGCGCCATGCCGATGCCGCAATTGAACACGCGCAGCATTTCGTGGGAGTCGATCGCGCCGGTCCGCGCGAGCCAACCGAACACCGGCGGCGTCATCCAGCCCTCGGCGTCGATGGCGGCCGCCAATCCGTCCGGCAGGATACGCGGCAGGTTGCCAGGCAGGCCGCCGCCGGTGATATGAGCCGCGCCCTTGAGCAGGCCGGCACGGTGCAGCGCCAACGTCGCATGCACGTAGAGACGGGTCGGCGTCATCAGCGCGCGGCCCAGCGAGATCCCGCTCGCATAGGGGCACGGCGCGTCCCAGCCGAGTCCGGCCTCGCGCACGACGCGACGCACCAGCGAGAAGCCATTGGCATGCACGCCGCTGCTGGGCAGGCCAAGGATCATGTCGCCAGCGGCGATATTGCTCGGCAGCAGCGCGCCGCGTTCGGCGGCGCCGACGGCGAAACCGGCGAGATCGTAATGCCCCGCGCCATACATGCCAGGCATCTCCGCGGTCTCTCCCCCGACCAGCGCGCAACCGGCGAGACGGCAGCCTTCGGCGATGCCGCGCACGACGCGGGCCGCAGCCTCCAGTTCGAGCTTGCCGGTGGCAAAATAGTCCAGGAAGAACAGCGGCTCGGCACCGTGCACCACCAGATCGTTCACGCACATCGCCACCAGGTCGATGCCGACCGCCTCATGCAGCCCGGTCTCCGTCGCCACCATCAGCTTGGTGCCGACGCCGTCGGTGCAGGAGACCAGCACCGGATCACGGAACCCCGCCGCCTTGAGGTCGAACATCGCGCCGAAGCCGCCAAGGCCGCCGATGACGCCGGCGCGGCCTGAGGCGGCGGCCGCCGGCTTGATCATCTCGACGAGGCTCTCGCCTGCCTCGATGTCGACGCCGGCCTGGCGATAGGTGCTCGGTGGTGTACGGGAGATCATGCTCGAAAACGCCTTGGTCATGGACAGGGTCGAACTGCGCCGCGTGATGCGCTACACGCATTCCCAAGGTTTACGTCAGGCGGGGCGGCGCGAACAGGTTTGGCAGCAGCGATCGCTCAGCACGGGGCGGGGATCGAGGGGGCGAGCCGTCAGCTTGCCTTGCCGTTCACCCATCGCCCACGCCTGCTCCGCGCCGACTTCATCGCCGCTCCGTCCAATGCCGCGGCCATCGCCTGGCTCGACCGGGACGGCGGCGCGCATTGGCCTGACCTGCGCCTGGCCCTTTGGGGCGACGCCGGCTGCGGCAAGACCCATCTGCTGCGCACCTGGGCCGCTGACCACTCCGCCCTGCTGCTGCCCGGCACCGCGGTACGCGGCCTCGCCGGGCTGCCGGCAGGCGCGCGGGAGGCAGGCGGCATCGCGCTCGACGATGCCGACATGACGACGGACGAGCACGCCATGCTGCATCTGCTGAACGCGGCGCGGGAGAGCGGTCTGCCGGTGCTGCTGGCTGGACGCGAACCGCCCGCGCGTTGGCCGGCGGCGCTTCCAGACCTGGCGAGCCGGCTTCGCGCAACCGCCGCGGTCGGTCTCGGCCGACCCGAGGAGGCGCTGTTGCGTATCCTGCTGCTGCGCCTGCTGGCGGAGCGTCAGCTCGTCGTTTCATCACAGATGGTGGAATGGCTGTTGCTGCGCCTGCCGCGGGACGCCGACGCGATGCGCGAGGCCGCTCGATTGCTTGACCAGGCGGCGCTCGCGTCCGGCACCTCGGTCACTCGGGCGCTCGCGGCCTCGGTGCTCGAGACGCTGCTCGCAGGTCCTCGTCAAGCGCCGCCGGTCCTCCCGCAACCGGCGGCCTTGATCTGACGCAGCCGCGCCTACTTCATGAACTGGTCGACGTTGCTCTTGGTGACGGTGTCGAGACCGACATACTGGATGGTCTTGACGTGCTTGCCCTGCTTGAGTGCCAGCAGCACCTGCATCGCCCGGGCGCCCATCGCCTTTGGCTGCTGACCGATCAGCCCGTCGATCTCGCCGGCCTTCAGCTCGTTGAGTTCGGCCGGAAGCGTATCGGCGGAGACGATGGCGAGCTTGCCGCTTTCGATTGCCGAGCGCTGGGCGTCGTAAAAGCTGTGGTAGCCGGCTTCGCTGAACAGCGGCCAGCCGCCGACGGCGACGATCGCCGACAGGTCCGGATGGCCGGTCATCAGGTCGGTCATCTGGTGCAGGCCGAGCGCGCTGTCATCATTGCAGAAGGTGGGCGAACCGGCGACCTCGGTCCAGCCGGCGCCCTTGAGCACGTCACGCACGCCGTCAACGCGTTGCGTCAGATTCTCCGCGGCCGGCCCGCCGGAAATCACCCCATACTTGCCAGGCTGCGGATGCACCTTGATGAGCTGGCGCGCGATGTCCTCGCCGAGTTGCTTGTTGTCGGTGCCGACATATGCCTGGCGCGCACTGTTCGGCGCGTCGGCGTCAAAGGTGATTACCGGAATACCGGCGCTGCGCGCCCTGCTGATGACGTGCTGGACCGAGCCCGCGTCGGCCACCGAGATGGCAATGCCGTCGATGCCGCGCGTGATCAGGTCCTGGATCGTCTGCACCTGCGCCGCCGCGTCCTGATTGACGGGTCCGGTATAGGTGCATCTGACGTTGCCGAGCTTCTTCGCCTCCTCCATGCAGCCGTCGCGCGCGAGGTCGAAATACGGATTGTTCAGCGATTTCGGTACGATGGCGAAATCATAGGTCTTGGCGTGCGCCACTCTCGGCGCCGCGGCCGCACAGACCGAGACCGCGGCGACGGCGGCCAGAAGCGAAGTTCTCATGAATGTCTCTCCCTGGTATGGTTTCATTGTCCCAACCGACGGGTGCGCAGCCGGTCGACGAACACCGCGGCGATGATGATCGCTCCCACCAGCGTGTCCTGCCAGTAGGAGTTGACACGGGCCAGCACCAGCCCGTTGCGTATCACCTCGATCAAGGCGGAACCGACGATGGCGCCGAGCGGGCCGCCGACGCCGCCGAGAAGGTTGGCGCCGCCGATCACTGAGGCCGCGATGATGCGCAGCTCGTAACCGTCGGCGAGATTGGCCGGCACCGAGCCGAGCCAGCCTCCCAGCAGGATGCCGCCAATGGCCGCGGACAGGCCGGAGGCGACATAGACGCCGACCTTGATCCGTGTCACCGGCACGCCGGTGAGCTCGGCGGCGCGCTGGTTGCCGCCGATCGCAAAGACATAGCGGCCGCTTGCGGTATGGTGCAGCGCCAGCGCCATCAGCAGGCCGAGGCCGATCAGGTAGAGCAGCGGAACCGGCACGCCGAGCACGGTGCCGTCCGTGAGCCGGAAGAACAGGGTGCTGCCGGGGCCCGCGATGTTGACGCCTTGGCCGCTGGTGATTGCGTAGCACAGTCCGCGGACGATGCTCAGCATGCCCAGCGTGGTCACGAAGGGGGTGAGTCCGACACGGGCGATCAGCAGGCCGTTGACCAGGCCGATCGCGGCGCCCACCAGCAGCCCGCCCGCCACCGCGACCACCATCACCGCGCCCGGCACCGAGGCAAGCCCGGTGCCGTCCAGTGTGCGGAACAGCAGCGCCATGATGATCGCCGACAGGCCCATCGCCGAGCCGACCGAAAGATCGATTCCGCCGGTGATGATCACCAAGGTCGAACCCAACGAGACGATGCCGACATAGGAGAAGTCGGTCAGCACGTTGCCGAGATTGCCGAGCGACAGGAACACCGGCGCGATCGCCGAGATCACCGCGACGAGCAGCAGCAGGGCAAGGCAGACATAGGCGGTCTGGCTGGCAAGGAAGCCGCGTGAATGCCAGGACGCGCGTCCGATATTGGCGAAGTCGCTCATGCCGTCTCGATCGCTCCGGTAATCAGGCCGGTCACTTCCTGCGGGCTGGAATGCGCGATCGGCTTGTCGGCGACAAGGCGGCCGCGTCGCATCACCACCACCCGGTCGCAAACGTCGAACACGTCGGGCATGCGATGGCTGATCAGCATGACCGCAACCCCGGTGTCGCGCAGGCGCCCGATCAGCGCCAGCACCTCGGCGATCTGCCGCACGCTGATCGCCGCCGTCGGCTCGTCCATCAGGATGAGCTTGGCGTCGGCCAGCCGGGTGCGCGCGATCGCCACCGCCTGACGCTGTCCGCCGGACATCTTTCGCACGATCTCGCCGGCGCGGGTCTCGCTCTTCAGCTCGCGGAACAGCTCGCTGGTGCGCCGCTCCATCGCCGCATGATCGAGCAGACGGATCGGGCCGAAACGGCGGTACTGCTCGCGGCCGAGAAAGACGTTGGCCGAGGCGCTCAGATTGTCGGCGATTGCAAGGTCCTGATGGACCACCTCGATCCCGGCGTCGCGGGCTTGATGCGGCGAGCCGAAATGCACCACCTGGCCGGCAAATCGCATGGTGCCTTCGCTGGGCGGGAACACGCCGGCAATGGTCTTGACCAGGGTGGACTTGCCGGCGCCGTTATCGCCCATCAGGCCGACGATCTCGCCAGGCCCTACCGAGAAGCTGACAGCGCTGAGCGCCTTGACCGCGCCATACGACTTGCCGATGCCGTCGAGATCAAGCAGCGTCATCGGCGCGATGCGGCCCACGCCTGTGGCGATGCGATCCTGACCATTCCTTAGGCGACCTCCCACGCGTCCGCGGCCGCATCCTTCGATTGGGCGGCTGCTTCTCTTGAGACCAAGCTAAGCATCCGCATCTCGGCCGTGCAAGAGCGCCCCCTCCAAGGCTCAGCTCGCCCGCGGAAACACCATGGAGACGCATGTGCCCTGCTCGAGCGTGCTGTCGATCGACAGGCGGCCGCCGCTTTTGTCGACAAATTCCAGCGCCAGGAACAATCCGAGGCCGCTGCCCCGCCCCGCCGCGTCGCTGCCCGCCTTGGTGGTGAAGAACAGTTCGGTGGCGCGTGTGGCGACCTCCGGCGGCATTCCCACGCCATTGTCGCTGACCACAAGCGCCACCGCGCTGGGGCCACCGAGCGCCGAGGCTGCCTCGGGCTGCGACAAGAGGCGCGCCGCCACCGTGATCAGGCCGCCTTGTGGCATCGCGTCCACGGCGTTGCGTATCAGGTTGAGCAGCACGAGTTCGAGCTGATCAGGATCGAGACGCGCCAGTGCTGGCGCCGCCGCTTCCTCGATCACGACGCGAACCTCGTCCGGCACGACTTGCGACATGGTTTCCTCGAAGTCGCGGATGAGATGGTTGAGATCGATGATGCGGCTCTGGTGCGCCTGTCTGCGCGCCAGCGACAGCAGTTCGCCGGCCATCTTGCCCGCGCGCTGCGCGCCCCAGTCGGCGCGGGCGAGTTGGCGCTTCTGCGTGTCGTCGACAGCGCGCAGGGTGGCGCGTTCGATGCTGCCGAGCACAACCGTCATCAGGTTGTTGAACTCGTGCGCGACACCCGAGGCGAGGGCGCCCATGGTCTCGACGCGCTGCGCCTGCCGGCGAAGCGCCTCCTGACGGGCGCTCACATCGACCTGGCTGGCGAAGAAGTAGGCGAGGGCGCCGCTATCGTCGAAGATCGGCGAAATGAACAGGGCATTCCAGAAGCCGGAGCCATCGCGACGATAGTTGTAAAGCTCCTGGTTGATCGGCTGCCTCGCCGTGAGCGCCGCCCGGATCGAGTCGATCGCCCCGCGCTCGGTTTCCGGGCCCTGGAGAAAGCGGCAGTTCCGGCCCAGAGCGTTCGCGGAATCATAGCCGGTCACATCCGAGAAAGCCGGATTGATCAGCACCAGAGGGCAATCCGGCAGGTTGGGATCGGAAAACGCCATGGCCATGCGTGTCTTCATCACCGCCTGCTCAAAGATGCCGCGTTCGGCCAAACGGCGCCTGGAGAGGGCGATATCCTTGGCGAGAGGCTCGCTCGCTTTCTGCTCTGTCATGCGCGGCTCATGGTCGTCATCTGTTGTGCTGGGCGCCATCGCAACTTCGTGACGTTGCAATCGGCCGTGCCGGGATTACGCACGGGCGCCATGCCGGTTCAGACTGGCGACGGCAGAGCTACGAGGATGAAGATCGGATGCGGCAATTCCACGTCCTGCTGGTCGAGGACGACGCTGTCATTCGTAGCATGCTCGCCGAGGCGCTGCTCGAAGCCAGCTTTACGGTCAGCCAGGCCAGCAGCGGCACGTCGGCACTCCGGCTGTTCGACCAGCGTGAGGCGTTCGACCTGCTGCTGACCGACGTGCACATGCCAGGCGGCGTGAACGGGGTGACGCTCGCGCAGCAGTTCCGCTCGCGCTGGCCGCAACTGCCGGTCGTGTTCGTCACCGGCCGCCCGGACGCATTGCTTGCCTTCGGCGCCTTCGGACCACGTGACCGGTGCGTGCTCAAACCATGCCGGTGCACGACCTTGCTGAGCGCGGTCGCCTCCAGCCTGGCGGCGTAAGAAGCGGCGCTTGCCCGTTGGCCTTTCATCCCGGGTGCGCGCTGGGCTACGTTGCGGCCGAGTGTGGAGGGACCTATTGGCTGATAGCACGGATCTGATTGGCCGAACCGAGAGCGGGAGCCGTGTCGTGCCGAATGCCACACTACGCAATCTGCGCGCGCGACGAGCCAGCGCCGCCGACACGCCTCCGCCCGGCGGTGGTTCTCCAGCGATGGCGGCCGACTCGCCGGATCGTTTCATCAACCGTGAGTTGTCCTGGCTGGACTTCAACCAGCGGGTGGTCGAGGAGGCCGACAATTCGCGCAACCCGCTCCTGGAACGGCTACGCTTCCTGTCGATCTCCGCGGGCAATCTCGACGAATTCTACTCCGTCCGTGTGGCCGGGCTGGTCGGCCAGGTGCGCGAGGGCCTGAGCACGTGTGCGCCGGACGGCCGCACTCCGGCGCAGCAGCTTCGCGCCGTCGAAGAGCGCGCCCGTGCCCTGCTCGACGAGCAGCAGCGCATGTGGCGCGAGCTGCTTCGCGCAATGGCAGGCGAGAACATCGTCGTCTGCGATCCGGACGCCCTCCAGGGGCAGGACCGCGCCTGGATCGAGAACTATTTCATGGAGCGGATTTTCCCGGTGCTGACGCCGCTTGCGGTGGATCCGGCGCATCCGTTTCCGTTCATTCCCAATCTCAGCCAGGTGCTCGCCCTACGGCTGCTTCAGGACGACGACGAACGCCAGGTGATGAGCGGCCTGATCCTGCTGCCGACCCAGGTGGAACGTTTCATCCGGCTTCCGGTGAGCCAGGACGCGGACGGCGCGGAGGTGATCCGCTTCGTGCTGCTCGAGGATCTGGTCAGCTTGTTTCTCGACCGGCTCTATCCAGGCTTTCATGTCGGCGGACGCGGCGTGTTTCGCGTCATTCGCGACACCGACGTCGAATTCGAGGACGAGGCGGAGGATCTCGTCCGCTCCTACGAGACGGCGCTGAAGCGGAGGCGACGCGGCGTCGTGATCCATCTCGACCGCAATGCCGAGATGCCGGACGATCTCGCGGTGATGGTCGCCGATGAGCTGGATGTGCCGCTTGAGGAAATCCAGATCCATGACGGCCTGATCGGCATCGTCGATATCAAGCAACTCATCGTCGACGACCGGCCAGGGCTGCTGTTCGCCCCGTACGCGCCGCGCTTCCCGGAACGCATTCGCGACTTCGGCGGCGACTGCTTCGCCGCCATACGCGCCAAGGACATCCTGGTGCACCATCCGTTCGAGAGCTTCGACGTGGTGGTGCAGTTCCTCCGCCAGGCGGCGCTCGACCCGGCCGTGCTGGCGATCAAGCAGACGCTCTATCGCACCTCGCGCGACAGCCCGATTGTGAAAGCGCTGATCGAGGCGGCTGAGAACGGCAAGTCGGTCACCGCCATGATCGAGCTGAGAGCGCGTTTTGATGAAGAGGCCAACATACGCCTCAGCCGGACCTTGGAGGCCGCCGGCGTGCAGGTGGTGTTCGGCTTCACCGAGCTGAAAACCCACTGCAAGCTTAGTCTGGTGGTGCGCCGCGAAGGCGGCAGCGTGCGCTCCTACGCGCATTTCGGCACCGGCAACTACCATCCGATCACCGCGCGGATCTACACCGACCTCAGCTTCTTCACCACTGACGCCGGACTCGCCCGCGATTCCGCGCGCCTGTTCAACTATATGACCGGCTATGCCAAGCCTGCCCGCATGGACGCGATCGCGTTCTCGCCGCTGACTACCCGCGCCACGCTGATGTCCCTCATCGATGCCGAGATTCTGCTGGCGCGTGCGGGCAAGCCCGCGCAAATCTGGCTGAAGATGAATTCGATGGTCGATTGCGACCTGATCGACAAGCTCTATGAGGCGTCCCGGGCGGGCGTGAAAATCCTCTGCGTGATACGCGGCATCTGCTGCCTGCGCCCCGGCGTGCCTGGCCTGTCGGAGACAATCCAGGTCAAGTCGATCGTCGGGCGCTTCCTCGAGCACAGCCGTATCTTCGTGTTCGGCGGCGGCCACCGGCTGCCGTCGCGAGGCGCCTCGGTGTATATCTCCAGCGCCGATTGGATGGCGCGCAACATGGAATGGCGCGTTGAAAGCATGGTGCCGATCCGAAACCCGACGGTGCACGCGCAAGTGCTCGATCAGATCATGGTCATGGACTTGAAGGACAACCTGCAGTCCTGGCAGCTTCGCGCGGATGGCTCCTGGCGACGGCTTGAGGGAGGCGCCAAACCGTTCTCCGCGCATGAGTATTTCATGACCAATCCGTCCCTCTCAGGCCGCGGTTCGGCGGCTCATGCCGGTCTTGGGCCGACGGCTCGACCGCTGCCGCGCCGGCCGGACCGCATTCTCGAGGACTGAGCCCAGCATGACCGGGAGCGCCACGCAGCACCGCCGCACCGCGGTTGTCGATCTGGGCTCGAACTCGGTGCGCCTCGTCGTCTTCGAGGGGGTGATGCGAAATCCGGTCACCATCTTCAACGAGAAGGCGGTGCTCCGGCTGGGGCGCGGCCTTGAGACCAGCGGGCGGCTGAACGACGATGGTGTCGAACAGGCAATCGGCGTCATGGCCCGCTTCGAGGCAGTGGTGCGCGGCATGGGCGCCGATCTGTTCGAGGTGCTTGCCACCGCCGCGGTGCGTGACGCAAGCAACGGCGGCGAGTTCGTGGCCATGCTGCGCGAGGCGATTCCAAGTGCCGCCATCCGCATTCTCTCCGGACAGGAGGAGGCGGACTTTGCCGCCACCGGCCTGCTGGGCGGCATGACCGACGCGGACGGAGTGATGGCCGATATCGGCGGCGGATCGCTCGAGCTCGTGCGGCTCGAGGACGGCGCCATGCGGCAATCGCAGACGCTGCGTCTCGGCGTGATCCGACTGGCCGATCGTGCCGGCGGCGACGTCTCGCGCGCGCGAGCGATGGTCGAAGCCGATCTCGACCGCGTGCCCTGGCTAGCCGAAGCGGGCGGACGCACGCTGTATCTCGTCGGTGGCGCCTTCCGCGCGCTGGCCCGGCTGCAGATCGCGCGCACCTTCTACCCGCTCAACATCGTCCATCAATACGAGTTGGGCGCGCAGGAGGCGCGTGAGCTGACCGGCTGGGTGATCGGCGCCTCGCGCCGCGCGCTCGAACGCCTGCCGGGCGCGCCACGCAAGCGGCTCGACGACATGCCCTGGGCCGCGACCGTGCTGCGGCGCCTGCTGCGGCGTGCGGCGCCCACCCGTGTCGTGTTCAGCGTCGATGGCCTGCGCGAAGGCTGGTACCTGCGACGCGTCGCACCCCACCTGATCGATCAGGATCCGCTGGAAGCGATCGGGCGTGAGATCGCGGAGCGGTCGAGCCGCAGCCAGACGCTGCCGGCGTCGCTGATCGACTGGACCGCCTCCCTCTTCGAGAGCGAGACGCCGGCGGAGCGGCAGCTTCGCATCGCGGCCTGCTGGATGTCGGATTGCGGCGCGCACGATCATCCCGAATACCGCGCGGAGCAGAGCTTTACCCGTGTCCTGCTGGCGCCCGGTGTCGCGTTCTCGCACCCGGCGCGTGGATTCCTCGCCCTGACTCTGGCGATGCGCTACGAAGCGGAGCTCGATCAGCCATTCCTGCAATCGTCTCGCCGTCTGCTCGACCCGCCGTCGCTGCGGCGCGCCGAAATCCTCGGCCTCAGTCTGCGCCTTGCCTACGTGCTGTGCGCGGGCACGCCGCAGCTTCTGGAAGGCACCGGATTGTCGGCGTCGGACGGCAGGCTGGTGCTGCGCCTGTTTGGGCAACGCGCCTTCAACGTTGAGAGCGTGACCCGCAGACTGGACCGGCTGGCGCAGGCGATGGGTCTGGCGCCATCCATCGAAGGCGGCGCCGCATGACAGGGCGGCCGGCACGGCGACAGCAATGGACCCGGTGACGTTTCGATCGGATACGCTGCTGCGCGTCGTGCTGGAGGGAGAGGCGGCGGGACATCCCGCCGTGCCGAACCAGCAGCGCGACCGCGAGCAGGCGATCCAGGATCTTCGTATTGGCAGCCATTTCGCCCTGGCTGGCGCCAGTGGGCCGTATGTGTTGCACCTTGGCGTCGAAACCGGCCGGCTGCTGCTCGCGGTCCATGACGCCGAGGACCGTATCCTGCGCCAGTTCCTGCTTGCGCTCAGTCCATTCCGCCGCCTGATCAAGGACTATCAGCTTCTGGTCGAGAGCTATGAGACCGCGATGGCGGACGGACACACGGCGCGCGTGCAGACCATCGACATGGGCCGACGCAGCCTGCATGACGAAGGCGCCAGCCTGATGATCGAACGCCTGCGCGGCAAGGCGGAATTCGACTTCGAAACCGCGCGCCGTCTGTTCACCCTGGTCTGTGTGCTGCACCAGCGGATCTGAACGGCCGCGCGGTTCAAAACGGCTGCAGCAAGCGGTCCAGGTAGTGCAGTTCGTTGGGCGGCCGGGTCCGGTCGGTGTCACGCCGGCGCAGTTCCTGCTCGATCGCGCGCGCACGCAACTGCTCGAACTTGTCCGGCACGTGCGTGTTGCCGCCATCCGCTTGCGGCCCGCTTGCAACCGGTCGTCCGAGCGGGTCGCGTGGACCGGACTGCGCCCCGTCTCCCGCCTGCTCATCGCCCGGCTCCTCGCCGGGAGTGCCGCCGCTGCCCTCATCTTCCATGCCGGGCATGAACATCGGACTGCCCGCGCCCGACGAAGCCATGAGCTGCTGCATCTGCTTGCCCCCTTTTTGCAGCTCCGCCAGCGCCCGCTCCTCCGCGGCTTCGGCCTGTGCCTCTTGGCCGGAGGCGAGGGCCTTTCGGGCGTGGGTCATGTCAGCTCCGGCCGCCGCCAGGCCGCCGGGTTCGTGGCCGCCGCTGAGCTCGCGAAACTCCTGCGCCAGTTCGTCCAAGGCGCGGCCGAGACCGTGCTGCACCCGGCCGTCCTGCTGGCTCTGCGCCGCGCGCGCCTGATCCGCCGCCGTCCGCGCGGCTTGCTGTGCTGGATCCGCATCGGTCTGGCCGGGCGGCCCACCCTGCGCACGATCCTGGGCGTCGCCCGGCACCTCGCCCTGCACCTCGCTTGGGGGGATGCCAAGCCGGCGCAGCAGCTCGGCGGTCTGCGGATCAATCCTGGCCGCCGATCGCGCGCGTTCCTCGTTCTGCTTGGCCGCGCGCCGCGCCTGCGTCTGATCGAGCAGGCCGGCTTCGCGCTTCACCAGATCGCGCAGATCCTGCGTCTGCTCGCGCGCCGCTTGCGCCGCTTGCGCCTGCTGTTCGGCGTTCTGCAGGTCACGCGGCGTCGCCGCACGCATGCGGTCCAGCATCGACTGCATCTGCGCCAGCCGCTGCATGGCCTCCTTGGTGTCGCCGCGCCCGGCGGCGTCCCGCATCTGGCGCATCATTCGCGCCAGATCCTGGCCGCTCAGCATCCGTGCGTCCGGCATTGGCGGCAGCACGGTATGTTGACGCTCGGCCTGCTCGGCCAGCGCCCGCATGCGACGCGCGATCGCCTGCGACAGCGCCTCGATGCGCCGCTGCAGCTCGGATTGTTCGCGGTTGGACTGGCCCTTGTCGCCCAGCTCGCGCATGTGATCGAGTTGCGACGAGACCGCCTGGCGGGCGGCGCGCATGTCGGCGGCGGCTAGCGCGTCCTGATGGTCGTTGTGCAGCCCGTCTTCCAGTCCAAGCGCCAACTCCCACAGCCGCGCGACGGCTTCCGGCACGGCGTCCGCGTCGCTCACGTCATTGTCGCGCAGCAGCGCCGCGATGGTGGTGAGATTGAGGAACAGTCCGCTGTCGCTCGCGAACTGCCCGGGTGCTCCGCCGAGCGTCTCAAGATCGATCGCGGCCTCCGCTCTGCTCTCGCGGCCGAGGGCGAGACGCTTGCGCGCGTCGATGACCGCGCGGGCGAGCGGACTGCGGAAGGCGCGCGCGGGCAGAATGAAGCGCGCCTCAGCACTTCGCCGCGTCTGGCCGTTGTCATCGGTGGCGGTCAGGTGGGCTATGACCGCCTCGCCCGCACGCGGATCGGCGGAGAGGTCAGGCATGGCCGCGCCGTGTGCCGCCCGGGTTCCGGGCGCGAGCGAAATCCGCACACGCAATTGCGGTATGAGCACGGCATCGTGTGGCTTTGGAGCCGCGAGGTCGATGACGGCGGCAAGCTGGCTCACGCCGTACGGAGTGCTGATACGCCACGGCAGGCGGGTGCGCCAAGCTTCGGCAGGACCAGGCTTGCCGTTCCAGGCGACGAGGCTCGGCGGCAGCGGCGCGACATGGATGGTCCAGTCGGCAAGCTGTCGGCCGTTGCCGCGAAGTGATACCACAAGGCTCGTGTCCAAGGTGCTGACCAGACGCCAACTGCCCGCCGCAAGGCGTTCAAAATGCCGCACTCCGTTGGCGGGAGCCGCGCCGTGATCGAGCGGCCGTTGCCGGAGCCGCGGCGCGCCATGCAGCCCGGTGAGGCTGACCTGAAGCACCGAGCCGAACGGCATGGTCACCGCATCGCGAGAATCGGTCAGAAACACCGGCGCCGCATTGGCGTAGGCGGGAGGCGTGATCCAGGCCTGCATCCAGGGCGCTGGTCCCGGCAGATCGAACAGTCCGGGCAGAAAGCCGGAGGCGAGACGGTCGCGGGCGTTGCCGCCGGCGATGATCCAGGCAAGCGCAAGTATCGGCAGCAGCAGCACCGCCGCTCGGCCGCCGCGGTGGCGCCAAAGCCCGAGCCGTGGAGCGCCTGCGCGCAGTTGATCAAGCTGCTGTCGCGCGCGCGCGAGATGCGCCTGCCAGACCGGGTCAGCCAAGTTTGGGCGGCCAGCCGGATGGTCGCTCAGCGTCAGCAGCGGGTGATGACGCAAGCCGCTGCGCCGTTCGATGCGTCGGTCGATCATCTCGGCCGATGCCGGCTTTGTCCGCAGCAGCGCCTGCCATACCTGGCGTGCGGCGAAGCCGGCCAGGGCAAGCACGACCAGGGCATGCAGCCAGACCGGCAGCTTCTGCGGCAGCGCCAACAAGGCGAGTGCCGCGAAGCCGCAGAGCACTGCGAACGCCGGCAGCAACACCGGCCAGCCGCGCTCGAACCGTTCGATCCGGGCGGCGCGGCGCCGCGCCCGCGCCAGGCTGTCGGGCGGCGTCATGCAAGCCATTCCGGCACGATCTCGTCCCGCCAGAGCGCGTCCGTCGCCTGCCGCGGCCGGATGGTGGTCCAACGGCCGCTATCAATCAGCGCCTGTGCCGCCAGCGGGCGGGCGTTGTAGGTCGAGCTCATCACCGATCCATAGGCACCCGTGTCGAGAATGGCGACGCGATCGCCCGGATGCAGTGGCGGCAGCAGCCGATCGGCCGCCAAGGTATCGCCGCTCTCGCAGACCGGTCCGACCACATGCGCCACGCCAGGTTTCGACGCGGCGCGCGCGGCGGAGAGCGGCAGAATTCCGTGCCAGGCCTCATAGAGGCTTGGCCGCAGCAGGTCGTTCATGGCGCTGTCGACCACGACAAACGATGGCGTGCCCTGCTTGACCAGGATCACCGAGCTGAGCAGCACCCCGGCGGGCGCCGCCAGCCAGCGGCCCGGCTCCACCAACAGCCGGACCCCGAGACCGCCAAGCGTGGCGCGGATCACCCCGGCCAGCGCTCGCGGCGAGCCCTCCTCTTCGTCGCGGTAGCAGACGCCAAGGCCGCCGCCGCAATCGACCAGGGAAATTGCATGCCCGTCGGCGCGCAAGCTCCGCCCCAGCGCCGCGATCCGTTGATAGGCGGCGCGGAACGGCGCCATGGTGGCGATCTGGCTGCCGATATGCACGGCGAGACCGACCGGGTTCAACCCCGGCAGCGACGCGGCGCGCGCGTAGAGGGAGTGCGCGTCGTCGTAGGCGACGCCGAACTTGTCGCAGGCGCGTCCGGTGGTAATCTTGGCGTGCGTGCCGGCGTCGATGTCGGGGTTGACACGGAGTGCTACGTCCACGCGACGATCCATTCCCTGGGCCAGCGCGGAGAGCATCTCGATCTCCTCGGCGCTCTCGACGTTGATCTGGCCGATACCCATCCCGATGGCGGCTCGTAGTTCGGCCGCGGACTTGCCGACGCCGGAGAAGACGATGTTCCGCGGCGCGAATCCCGCAGTGCGCGCGCGACCAAGCTCGCCGCTGCTGACCACGTCCGCGCCGGCGCCTTCGGCTGCGAGAATACGCAGCACCGCGAGATGGTCGTTGGCCTTCACCGCGTAGTGCACTGCGGCCTCGAGTTCCGCCTCGTCGAGGGCCGCGCGAAGTCGGCGGTATCGCCGCCGCAGCGTGCCGGCTCCGGTCACCCAGGTCGGCGTGCCGAGCGCGTCCGCCACGGCGGCGAGCGGCACGCCTTCCAGCATCAAGCCGCCGGCAAGCTCAAGTGAAAGCTGCGGCCGCCGCGCCAGCATCTCTGGCACGGTCGGGTCAGGCGATCGGGGATGCGCAAGCGCCAAGCACATGGCGGCGACGATACCGGGCCGGCCGCAGGCTGTCCAAGCAGGGTTTCTCCGTCTAATTCTGGCGCATGATGGATCCGCTCATCCAAGCAGCGATCTCGGCGCGCCTGCGTGCCTACGCGCCATACTCCCGCTTCATGGTCGGCGCCGCGCTGCGTTGCGACGACGGCAGCCTGCATGCCGGCTGCAATGTCGAAAACGCGGCCTATCCGGAAGGCGTCTGCGCGGAGGCGGCGGCGATCTCGGCGATGGTGCTGGCCGGCGGCCGGCGGATCGTTGAAGTGGTTGTGGCCGGCGGCGGCACGCATGCTTGTCCCCCCTGCGGCGGCTGTCGACAGAAAATCCGTGAATTCGCCGGCCCCGGCGCCATCATCCGCATGGTGGACGCATCCGGCACGCCGCTGCTGCAGAGCACGCTCGGCGCCCTGCTGCCGCATTCGTTCGGCCCAGAGGCGCTCGGCCTTATGTAGCAATCACA
Source organism: uncultured Acetobacteraceae bacterium (assembly GCA_964246745.1). Lineage (GTDB taxonomy): Bacteria > Pseudomonadota > Alphaproteobacteria > Acetobacterales > Acetobacteraceae > Lichenicoccus. The sequence goes on along the minus strand of CAXTRK010000036.1, from coordinate 700 downwards.
CCTATCGTCCATGCCGATGAGGCGGGTGGATGGGACGGTGGGCATGCCACCTCGAGATGCGTCGGATCAATCGCTCCGTCGCCTACAGCCCAGGCGGCGCCTGCACGACCCAAGCGGAGAGCTACTTCTCGCGCCTGCGGCGGCCTGAACCGGGTCAGCGCCATCACATCAACGGCAACTACCTGATTGCCTATGCGGCTGAGCTGGCGTGGCGGGAGGACAAGCGCCGCCAGACCAACCGGACATGCAATTTCCCGGGTTTGGAAGGGTGATGGGCAGCGACCGGCCAGAGCGCGCTGAAGGCACTCGTGGACGCGGCGGTCAATCCGTTCACCCCTGGCGCCGGCAGTCAGCCGCCAGAACGCTGATAGGCCTGCGGGGAGTTAGAAAAACAGTCCTGTTGAATCGCGTAAACAGTCTAATACGTAATGCTGGATTCTATTCCGCACTTCTGGAAGCGCATAAAAACGGGCCGATATACTCGCTCCTGAAATAAGGAAGCTCCTCCTTCAACTGGACACAGTCGCTGAGACTAACGCGCCACCTCGGAGCATCTGACCATGCTTGCTCCAGTTGCGCGGAGAACGAAAGGCCAGAGGCGCTTGGACCCGGCTGGCATGCGCCACCAACGCGACTCTCATAAATTGGATTCTCATGTGTGGACGGCTCCTTCGGGTCAAGAGCGTTTTGAAGATATGAC
>CAXTRK010000035.1:0-31327 GCA_964246745.1 uncultured Acetobacteraceae bacterium | reverse complement strand
GCGGCCCCACCCGCTCCCCCTTCACATTTTGTTTGTTTTGTTCTTGGGCTTTGGGGGCGCCCGGGGGGGGGTGGTGGCGCCCGCGACGCTCGCCGACATGTGCGGCGGCGTCGGGCCGGCCGAAAAGCCGTCGCTTGAAGTGATCTACGAGGGCGCCTGATCATGGACGGTGATTGCCATGGCGGCCGCGAGACGATGCAGACCGCGGCGCGCGCCGCCGGCAAGCAGGCATCGCTCGACCAGTTGCTCGCCGACTATCCGCGCGGGCCGCATGACCAGCCGCAATCCATGTGCCCGGCCTTCGGCTCGCTGCGCGTCGGCCTGCGCATGCGCCGGACGGCGACGATCCTGTCCGGGTCCGCCTGCTGCGTCTATGGGCTGACCTTCACCTCGCGCTTCTACGGCGCTCGCCGCAGCGTCGGCTACGTGCCGTTCAATTCCGAGTCGCTGGTGCGCGGACAGCTCTTCGAGGACATACGCGAGGCGGTGCGCAAGACCGCGCGTCCGGACGAATACGACGCGGTGGTGGTGATCAATCTGTGCGTGCCGACCGCCTCCGGCGTGCCGCTCGATCTGCTGCCGAAAGAGATCGACGGCGTGCGGATCATCGGCATCGACGTGCCCGGCTTCGGCGTGCCGACGCATGCGGAAGCCAAGGACGTGCTGGCCGCCGCCATGCTGCGCTACGCCCGCACCGAGGTGGAGAGCGGGCCGGTGCAGCGTCCGCGCGGACCGAATGCGGAGCTGCCGACGGTGGCGCTGATCGGCGAGTTGTTCCCGGCCGACCCGGTCGGCATCGGCGGATTGCTGGCGCCGATGGGGCTTGCGGTGGCGCCGCCCACGCCGGCGCGCGAGTGGCGCGATCTGTATGGCGCGCTGGATTGCGGCATCGCCGCAGCGGTGCACCCGTTCTATGTCGCGAGCGTGCGCGAGTTCCGCGCGGCTGGGCGTCCGGTGGTGGGCTCCGGCCCGGTCGGCGTCGAGGCGACTTCCGCATGGCTCGATGCCGTCGCGGACGCCGCCGGCATCGGCGCAGTGGCACGCGACGCGGCGCGCGCGGCGGCACTCGGCCCATTGCGCGGCGTGCTGGCCGCCAACAGCATCGCGGCGCGGCTGACCGTATCCGGCTACGAAGGCTCCGAGCTTCTGGTCGCGCGCCTGCTGATCGAGGCCGGCGCCGAGGTGCCCTATGTCGGCACCGCCTGTCCGCGCACCGAATGGAGCGACCCGGACCGCGAATGGCTCGAGGCGCACGGCGCGCATGTGCAGTTCCGCGCCTCGCTGGAAAACGACGTCGCCGCCTTCCGCGAGGTGCGTCCCGATCTCGCCATCGGCACCACGCCGGTGGTCCAAAAGGCCAAGGAACAGGGCATTCCCGCGATCTACTTTACCAACATCGTGTCGGGACGGCCGTTGTTTGGAATTCCCGGGATTGCGGCACTGGCCTCCATCGTCGCCAGCCAGACACGCGGACGCGAGCGCTATGCGCGCATGGTGTCGTTCTTCGGCGCCAGGCCGGCTGCGGCGGCCCAATCATGCTGATCATGGATCACGACCGGGCGGGCGGCTACTGGGGCGCGGTGTATGCCTTCACCGCCGCACGCGGCCTGCGCGTCATCATCGACGGGCCGGTCGGCTGCGAGAACCTGCCGGTCACCGCCGTGCTGCACTATACCGACGGACTGCCGCCGCACGAACTGCCGATCAGCGTCACCGGCTTGTCGGAAGACAATCTCTCGATGAACGGCACTGAGGGCGCTCTCACTCAGGCGAATTCGGTTGGCGACCGCTCCATGCCCGGCGTGGTGGTGACCGGCAGCATCGCCGAGATGATCGGCGGCGGCGTCACTCCGGAAGGCTCCAACCTGCTGCGCTTCATTCCGCGGACCATCGACGAGGATCAGTGGCAGACCGCGGACCGGGCGATCTACTGGTTGTGGACGCAATTCGGGCAAAAGAAGGGCGCCCGCAAGAAGGCGGCGCCTCCCGCCAAGCCGCTGGTCAACATCATCGGCGCGATCCACGGCACCTTTAACATGGCGTCCGATCTCGCTGAGATAAAGCGGCTGGTCGAGGGCATCGGCTGCGACGTCAACCTGGTATTCCCGATGGGTTGCCACATCGACGACACGCCGCGCCTGGCGGATGCAAGCGTCAATATCTGCCTGTATCGCGAGTTCGGCCGCAAGCTCTGCGAGGAACTCGGCAAACCCTATCTGCAGGCGCCGATCGGCGTGTTCGCCACCACCAGTTTCCTGGAGAAACTCGGCGAGCTCGTGGGGCTTGATCCGCAGCCGTTCATCGAGCGCGAGAAGCTGACCACGATCAAGGCGGTGTGGGATCTCTGGCGTAGTGTGACGCAGGACTTCTTCGCCACCGGCAGCTTCGCCGTGGTCGCGACCGAAACCTACGAGCGCGGCATCCGGCATTTTCTCGAGGACGAACTCGGCATTCCCTGTGTTTTCGCGGTGGCGCGCAGGCCGGGAGCAAAGACCGACAACGAGGCGGTGCGAGAGAAAATCCGCCGCACTCCGCCGCTTGTGCTGTTCGGTTCGACCAGCGAACGCATCTATGCGGCAGAGCTTAAATCACGCGCGGTCTATGTCCCGGCCTCGTTCCCGGGAGCGATCATCCGACGCGCCACCGGCACGCCGTTCATGGGCTATGCGGGCGCCACGTACCTCGTGCAGGAATATTGCAACGCGCTGTTCGACGCGCTGTTCACCATGCTGCCGCTGGGAGCCGATCTCGACGCGATCGATCCGACCCATGCGAACAGCCAATCTTCCATGGCTGCCCTCTGGGACAACGATGCGGCTTCGCTGCTCGATGCCCGGGTCGCGGCCGAACCCTTCCTCGTTCGTATCTCGGCAGCCAGGTCGTTGCGCGAGCAGGTCGAGCGGGAAGCGCGCGCGCACGAGGAGGGCAGGGTCACCCGCGCCCGCGTGCTGGCCTGCCTACCGGGGTTGCCGGCGGAGGCGGTGTCATGAGCTTGGTCCGGCCGACAGACACAGAGGAGAGCTGACAATGGCGATCGACCCCAACCGAACCGCCTCTACGCTATCGGGGCTTACCGAACCGGAGGCGAAGGAGTTCAACCGAATATTCGTGCTGAGTTTCTGCATGTTTGTCGGCGTCGCAATCGTGGCGCATGCACTTGCCTGGTGGTGGCGTCCATGGGGCGGCAACTATGCCAATGCTCACACCGCGGCGTTGTACGGACTGCACACGGCGGGCCACATGCTCGCCGCCTTCTGCTGAGGAGCACGGGTCATGTGGCGTGTATGGGTACTCTTCGATCCGCGACGGACGCTGATCGCGCTATTTATCTTCCTGCTTGTGTTGGCCTTGGTGATTCATTTCATTCTACTCAGCACGAGCCGCTTCAACTGGCTTGATGGTCCCGGCAGCTACGACCGGATGGGCGTCGGGCCGACGCAGCAGATGACGCCTACGCCGCCGGCGCCACGATAGCGGCGCCCATTGAACGTATGACTTCCTGGTGACGCGAACCTGTCGGACAGACAGGAGGATCCGATCATGGCGATGTTGAGCTTTGAACATAAATACAGGGTGCGGGGAGGAACACTGGTCGGCGGCGATCTGTTCGACTTCTGGGTCGGGCCGTTCTATGTCGGCTTCTTCGGTGTCACCACGGCTTTCTTTTCCCTGATCGGAACCCTGCTGATCATCTGGGGTGCTGCCATCGGACCGACCTGGAATCCGTGGCAGATCAACATCCCGCCGCCCGACATCAAATACGGCCTGGGCTTTGCCCCCTTCCGTGACGGCGGGCTTTGGCAATGGATCACCTTCTGCGCGGTTGGCGCCTTCTGCTCATGGGCGCTACGCATGGTCGAGATCGCGCGCAAGCTTGGTATGGGACTACATGTTCCGATTGCCTTCTCCGGCGCGATCCTCGCCTATGTCACGCTCGAGGTGATCCGTCCGCTGCTGATGGGCGCATGGGGACATGCATTCCCCTATGGGATCATCGCGCATCTCGATTGGGTTTCGAATATCGGCTACCAGCACATCCAGTTCCACTACAATCCCGCGCACATGATCGCGGTCACGTTCTTCTTTACGACGACCTTGATCCTGTCGATGCATGGCGGCGTGGTGCTGTCCTCGCTCAACCCTCCGGGGGACGAGCCGGTCAAGCCGTCGGGTTACGAGGACAGCTTCTTTCGCGATCTCATCGGCTATTCCATCGGCCCCCTGGGCATCCATCGCCTCGGCTGGTTCTGTGCGATCAATGCCGGCGTGTGGAGCGCCATCTGCATCGTTCTCAGCGGACCGTTCTGGACCCGTGGCTGGCCGGAATGGTGGAACTGGTGGCTGAACCTGCCTTGGTGGAGTTGATCCCATGTTTGACAATCGTGCAGGCGTCGGCATCGAGTATCAGAACCTGTTCAACCGGATCATGGTGGATGGTCCGATCGATGAGGGCGCGCCACTCAGATGGGGTGCTGAGAATCGTGGATCGCGGGCGTTTCTGTCCAACGTGATGGGGCGCATCGGGGCTGCGCAGGTTGGCCCGTTCTATCTTGGCGGCCTCGGCGTCGCCTCGATCCTTTGCGGTTTCATCGCTTTCGAAATCATCGGCCTGAACTTTCTTGCCCAGGTGGATTGGGATCCCGGACAGTTTTTCCGAAAACTGTTCTGGCTGGGACTGCAGCCGCCTGGCCCGCAATACGGCTTGCGTCTGTTCCCGCCGCTCGCGCAAGGCGGCTGGTGGCTGATGGCGGGATTCTTTCTGACAACCTCCATCCTGCTCTGGTGGCTGCGGGTCTATCGTCGGGCGCGGGCGCTCGGCATGGGCACCCACGTCGCATGGGCGTTTGCGGCCGCGATCTGGCTCTATCTGGTGCTCGGCTTCATTCGACCAATCCTGATGGGATCATGGTCCGAAGCGGTACCGTTCGGCATCTTCCCGCATCTGGACTGGACCGCCTCGTTTTCGATCCGTTACGGCAATCTCTATTACTGTCCGTTTCACATGCTCTCCATCGTGTTCCTGTATGGCTCGACCTTGTTGTTCGCCATGCATGGCGGCACCATCCTTGCCGTCAGCCGCTATTGGGGCGAGCGCGAAATCGAGCTGATGACCGATCGTGGCACCGCGGCCGAGCGCGCCGGTATTTTCTGGCGCTGGATCATGGGCTTCAACGCCAGCTACGAATCCATCCATCGCTGGGCCTGGTGGTTCGCGGTGCTTTCGCCGATCACCGGCGGCATCGGCATCCTGCTCAGCGGCACGGTGGTGGACAACTGGTTTCTCTGGGGTGTGAAACACGGGATCGCACCACATTACCCGGAGATCTACCCACACATGTCCGATCCCGGTTACCTCCGCGGAGTGACCAGATAATGGACGTGTTGCTCGCACCCTTTCGCTGGATGGGCTTTGTTTTCGGGGACGCGTTCGAGCGCTTCCTCGGAAACCATCCCTGGCGATGGCTCTTCGGCATCGGCGGCGCGATCGCGCTCGGCGCCCTGCTGCTGACCTTCGAAATCCCGCCGATACGCAGCGAGCAACGCAATTTCCGCGGCACCGGCATGTATTACATCTACAAGCCGGCCGCCGAACTGAGAGACACCGACAATTTCCGGGTGATCCCGCCGCTGCCGCCGGTTGCTCCATCCGGCATCCCTTCGGCAAAAGCGTATCAGAACATCGAGGTGCTGAAGGGTCTCGACTCCAACGAGTTCCTGCGGCTGATGGGGACCTTCCCGCTCTGGATCGCCCCCACGGAAGGATGCGCCTTCTGCCACTCTGGCGTGAACATGGCGGACAACCTGCTCTACACCAAGACCGTTGCGCGCCGAATGATCCAGATGACCCAGGACATCAACGCCAAGTGGAAGAACCATGTCGGCAATCTCGGCGTCACCTGCAACACCTGCCATCGCGGCCATGCGGTGCCGCAGGATGTCTGGTTCATAACGCCCGCCCAGCGTAGCGGCCTCGCCGAGACCGCGACCGGCTATGATGGCCCTTCGCCTGCGGCAGCCCAGACCTCGTTGCAGCAGGACCCGTTCAGCACATTGCTGCTGCAGGCGGACAGCATCCGTGTCACCGGCAGGACGGCACTGCCGAATGGCAGCAATCGTCAATCCATACAACAGACCGACCAGACCTATGCGCTGATGGCCCATTTCGCACACTCGCTCGGCGTCGGCTGCACCTACTGCCATGACACGCGCGATTTCAGCTCGTGGGATCAAGGCACACCGGCGCGGCTCACCGCCTGGTATGGGATCGAGATGGTCCGTGATCTCAACAACCAGTACATGGTGCCGCTGACCGACACCTTTCCGCGAGCCGCGCGCGGGCCACTCGGCGATGTGGCCAAGATCAATTGCGCAACATGCCACCAAGGCGCATACCAGCCAATGTATGGTGCTAACGCTCTGGCCGGCTATCCCGAGCTGATCGGGACCGCGTCGGACCATGTCGGTGGCACTGCTGCGCACCCCGGAGCCAACCCATGACTCGACCCTCCGCCCGCCGAACCATCAGCCGCCTGCGGCTGGCGGCCGGCGCCGCACTGCTCGCCGGTGGCTTGTCCATGACCGCTCGCGCAGCCGACGACCAGATCACGCGCGGCGCCTATCTCACCACGATGGGAGATTGCGTCGGCTGTCATGCCGGCACCGGCTACCCACTCTTTGCCGGCGGCCGCTACATGGACATGCCGTTCGGCAAGATATCGACGCCGAACATAACGCCCGACAAGCAAACCGGCATCGGCAACTACACCGACGCCCAGTTCATCCGCCTTATGCGTCATGGCGTGTCCAGCACGGGCGAGTGGATTTACCCGGCGATGCCGTATCCGTGGTACAATACCATGCCGGATTCGGATCTGCTTGCGATCAAGGCCTATCTGTTCTCGCTCAAGCCGGTGCACGCGCCGCGGCTGCCCAACAAGATCTGGTTTCCCTTCAATATCCGCCCGGCGATCGCCATCTGGGACGCGTTCTTCGTTCCGGGCCGGCGCTTCAAGCCTGATCCGACCAAGTCCGCGCTGTGGAATCGGGGCGACTACATCGTCAACGGTCCGGAGCATTGCGGCGAATGCCATAATACCCGCAACTTCCTGGGAAACACCGCGGCGGCACTCAATGTGCAGGGCGGTTCAATCACCATGTGGTATGCGCCCAGCTTGCGTCCGGATAAACTGACCGGCATTGGCAGCTACAGCGTTGACGACCTGGTCAAGTTCTTCAAGGGCGGCTGGTCCGAGGCCATGGGTCCGGTTGCCGGTCCGATGGGCGAGACCATCGACTACAGCACGAGCCAGCTCAGCAACGACGATCTGAAGGCGATCGCCACCTACATCACGTCACTCAAGCCGATCGCCAGCTATGCGGCGCGCACCGCCGACTACCGCCAGGTGCGCTACGCCGCGGGACAGGCAGACTACCTTGAACATTGCGCCTCCTGCCATCAGCTCGACGGCAACGGCATCAAGGATCGCATCCCGGCGCTCAACCGCAACGGCATGGTCCGCGCCTTCGGTCCGCAGGACGTGATCCGCGTGGTGATCGGCGGCCATCCGGCGCGTGGCCCCTACATGATGATGCCGGGCGTCGGCGCCGCCATGACCAACGAACAGGTCGCCGATGTCTCCAACTACATACGGCAGAGCTGGGACAATCATGCCCCATCCAACGCGAGCACGCTGCTGGTTGGCCTGATCCGGCGCGACACCCATACGCTGCAGGACGGCGAACGACCGAATGGCTGCCCGGATCTGGATCAGCCGGAGCTGAAGCAGATCATCGCGGACAAATCGAACGGCGTCGGCGCGCTGCTCGCCGACACGCACACGGCCAACATGCTGCAGAACATCAACACGCTGATCACCAAGGTAAAGGCCGCAGCCCCGACCTTGAAGAAGGACACCATCGTCAACGGCCTGACCGATGCATACTGCCCTGTAGTGGCAAGCGACACCGCTCTGCCGGAGAGCCTGCGAAGCTGGACACTCGTCCATTTCGCCAACCGGCTCTACGTGCAGTTGAGCACGAACGAGAAATACTGATCGCCCGCAGGCGAGGGGACGGCGATGTTTCTGTGGATGTTCATAGTCTTTGGTCTGATCTGGCTGCTGTTCGCCGGGGGCGCCTTCAGCGCCTGGCGCCAGCGCCGGCTGCACGGCTTCTGGGCTCTGATGGCGATCCTGTTCTGGACCGGCGCCGCCGCCTCGGTGATCCTGTTTGCCGCCCCCTACTGGACCGTCGTCTACCGGGTTCTGCTCCAGCCCTGAACGTTTGCGCCGGGGGATAGCCTCCCTGGACGGCCCGTGCCAGAACTGGCGAGGGTCAACGCGGAGGCAGCAGAGCGTGCATGGTTGACAAGGATCGCTTTCGCGACGCGATGGCGCGACTGGGAAGCGCGGTCACTATCGTCACCACCGATGGAGCTTCCGGCCGGCACGGCTTCACCGCCTCGGCCGTCTGCTCGGTCACCGACGAGCCTCCTACCCTGCTTGTCTGCATGAACCGCAACGCCAGCTCAAGCGGCCATTTCCGCGAGAACGGCGCCCTCGCGGTCAGTGTGCTGATCGGCCAACACCAGGAACTCTCGACCTTGTTCGCCGGCGGGACCAAGGACATGGCCGAACGGTTCGCCAGCGGAGGCTGGCATGTGCTGCAAACCGGCGCGCCGCTGCTCGATGACGCCTCGGTCGGCTTCGACTGCCGCATCGTCGAGGTCAAGGATGTCGGCACGCACAGCGTGTTGTTCTGCCAGGTCATGGACACCGTCATCCGCGGCGAGCCGGAAGCGCTTATCTACCTTCAACGCGCCTACCACCATCTGCGCTGACGCTGGCCGCGACAACTTTTCATTAATCAATGGCAATTAAATCTGAAGGAGGGCGCCTGGCCTAAAGCGATCGCGCACCCGGACCGATGGCGCGGAGCATTTTTCCATGAGCACGACTGCGACAACGACAACGGTGTTCGTTGGCGGCGCGAGCCAGATGGAGCAGATGCTTCCCTCCGACATCTCCGGTCCGATGATTGCCACCGGCAATGTTGGCCTGTACGGCCATCTGAGCGGCGTCGTCGACATGGTCCTTAACGAGGACATGACGACGCTCACCGCACAGTGGGCGGGCACCGCGCCGGGCGTGCTGGAACAGGGCGAGGATACCGTCGCCGCGAAGCAGTCCGTCACCATCAAGAACACCAGCGCCGCTGCCATTACCATCCCGGTCGGCACGCTCGTCTCGACCGCCTCCGGCGCCACGTTCCAGGTGCTGGAGGAGCGGCAGCCGGGACCCGATTGGGTCTCCGGAATCGGCGCGGGCGACGGCACCTATGGCGGCTACGTGATCGAGCCCGGAGCCTCGATCACGGTCACCACCGAGGCAATGCAAGACGGCCCAGCCGGCAACGCATTGCCCGACACCATCACCACCATAGCGGGCATTCCGCAGGCCCAGATCACCGCCTCCCTGCCGGACGCGGCAGCCTGGACGATGGGCAGCGGCACGGTAACCCTGACGAATGCAGGGAATTCAACCGAGCGGATATGGGTGGGCACAACGCTGACTGGAACGACCGGCAGCTTCGTGGTCGGCAATGATCCGTCTTCCCCGGCCTACACCGCGGCTCTCTCGGACTCGAGCTCGGGTTTCTACACTCTTGCCGCGGGCGCCTCGCTCACGGTGCCGGTCTTCTCGACCAATCCTACATCCGCCTCCACCGCGCTCGGCGCCATCCAGTTGGCCAACGCCGAAGATGCTCCGGCCGGCTCAATCACCGCGGGCGCCCTGCCCACGGGTGTGGCGATCACGGCGTCAAGCGCGATCACGCAAGGCGGGGTCTCGTCTCCGAGCGAGAACGGAACCTTCGGCCTGTCCGGACCAGATACCGGACGCGTCACCATCTCTGGTCAGGACAGCCTCACCACGAACCAGGGATTTGCGGCCTCGGAGGCGAACGTCAACGTCGACTACGGCGAGATGTGGACGACGCTCGACCTCCAGAACTGGGAGAATTATGTCGATGCGGAGCGTGCGCTCGGCGTCATGAACGTGGCTCCGATCTGGGGCGACAATCAGATCGCGCCGTTTGCGACCGCCGACGAGGCGGCCAACATCCGGGCTGCGGCACTCTATGGCGGCGGCCTGTCTTTTGATATGCCTCCGGAATATGTGTTTCAGACGGCGGCAGTGATGCCCGACTACGTCGCCGCAATGGTTTCCGAGATCAAATGGGCAAACTCCGAAGGCCTGCGGACCTCGATCATCGTTTCGCCGCTTGCGGGATTGGACCCCGCGATCATGGAAAACACCGAGAAGCTGATCGCCCTGCTTGAAGCCGATGGCGCGATGCCGTCGCAATTCATCGTCGAGAACTACATGCAGGTGCCTGCCGCCAGCGGAACCTATTTCTCCGCCACCTCCGAGGAGTCTCTCAATGGAGTGGCGGACTATCTGGCGGGGCTGCATCTGATCCCTTCCAATTCAGAGTCCGGTCTGGAAGTGGCAGGTCAGGCAAGCGCCGATGATATCGTAACGGGAATGAAACCCTCGGAGTCGGTGGCCGGAGAGACAGCGCTGCCGATCTTTTCCGGCGCGCGGATTTTCGCCGAGCATGCCTCGACGGTGATAACCGTCTTTGTGTCGCTGTCCAATTCCGCCCTTGGCCGCCTGGTCGCGACGGGCGCCGGCACGCTGTCGGCGGACGGCTCGTCGTTCACCGCAAGCGGCACAGCCATGCAAGTCCAGGCGGACCTCAACGCTTTGTCGTTCGCCGCACTTCTTGGCGCGAACGGCACGGAGGCGGTCATCACAAGGATCGTGGATGCGGTCGGGACCATTTCCGGCATCACGGCAATCGCTGTCGACAACGCCTTGTCTCTCACCGGGATTGCCGCTTCGGTCACTGTAGTGGGCGGCGGCAATCCGTTCGCCGGGGCGGTCGTCTCCGAGGGCGCCGAGGCGGTTCCGCTCACCGCCACCATCAGCCTCTCAGATCCGTCGGCCGGATCGCTCTGGAATAGTGGCGCCGGCACGTTTTCCGCGGGCGGCGCCACCCTGACCTTCACTGGAACCGTGTCGCAGATCCAAGCCGACCTCGACGCGCTCTCCTACATTCCGAGCGGCGCCACGGCACGGACCACGGCCGACATCACGCTCTCCGACGGCATGGATACGACGTCCGCGAACGAGGCGATTGCGGTTACCACGGCTGGCATGATGGTGAGCGGCCTGCCAGCCGTCACTCTGGCGGTGCCCTTTGAGCGCGATGCGCCGTTCCAGGACTTCCTGTTCTCCGCGAGCAGCGCCTCCGCGGTGAGCACGGCCACGGCAAGCCTGCCGGCAGGCGCCGCGAGCTTGGTTGCGACCTCGGGCGGCACGGTCTCCGCGAGCGGCCTGCTTTGGACCGCGAGCGGAACGGCTGCGCAGATCCAATCCGATCTGCGCGGGCTTGAGGTTTCGGTGCCCGCCGCATCAAGCGTTTCGAGCGAGGCGGTGACGCTGAACCTGAACGGACAGAGCACCAGGACCACGCTCTCCATACAATCGACGGACACGGTCTATGTCGGTTCGTCCTCGGCGATGACCCCGTTCACCGCGGCATCGGTGGCTGCGCCGCTGATTGCCACCGGAAAGATCGGCCTCTACGGTCAGCAAGGCGGCGTCGTTGCCGCCGCGTTCGCAGGCTCGTTGCCCGACCTGGTGTCGGCATGGTCCAGCGCCGGGGAGGGCGTGGGCGGGCTCGTCGGCGCCAGCCTTATCGTGGCGCACGGCACGATCACGCTGAGCAACAGCACATCGGCCGCCATCGAGGTGCCGGTCGGGACCATCGCGCAGACCGCCGCGGGCGTCACCTTCGGCGTCAGCATGGACACCGGCGGCAGCTATGCCTGGCAGCCGGGGCCCGCGGGATCCAACGGATACTATCTGGTCGGCGCGGGATCATCCCTGACGGTTCCCGTCGAGGCAACCGAGGACGGCCCGTCCGGCAACATCCCAGCCGACGCCCTGACCCAGATCGACGGGATTTCCGGCCTCACGGTGACCGCCTCCGCCTTGTCCGCCGCCGCGTGGGCGATGGAATCCGGCACCGTGACCCTCGCCAACAACGGCGCATCCGCCGAGACGATCTATGAGGGCGACACCGTGTCGGGCGGCGGCATCACCTACCAGATCGGCAATGATCCCGCGGCTTCCGGCTTCGTCTCAGGCGCCGCGGACAGCAGCAACGGCTGGTACGTGATCCAGCCCGGCACGTCGATCAGCGTGCCGGTCTTCTCGACGTCGGCTGCCGCTGCCGCTCTGAATGCGCCGGCGAACTCCATCACCGGCACGGGTACCCTGCCGGCCGGCATCGCCATCACCGGCTCCAGCGCCATTGCCCCCATGGGTGCGACGCAGCCTTCCATGCAGGACAGCTTCGGCGCCCTCGGCCCAAACACCGGCGAGCTCACCGACGGCTCCTACGGCCAGATCTACAACGACTGGAACCTGCCGCAATCCGAACTCGACGTCATTCCGTCCTGGGGCACGATCGCCTCTCCGCTCGATCTCGCCAACTGGGAAGGCTACGTGAACAACGCCAGGGCGTTGGGTCCGATGAACATCGCGCTCATGATCTCGCTGCCCGATACGACGAGCTTTGCCACGTCCGCGATGACACAATGGATCCGTGCCGCCGCCTTGTATGGCGGCGGCATCGGCTTCGAGCAGTCCCCGCTGAACGCGCTCACCATCGGCGCAAGCTTCATCAACCTCATGGCCAACGTCTTCACCTGGGCGGCGGCAAACGGCCTGCGCTCGTCGCTCATTCTCGATCAGGGCAGCGACGCGCAATTTGCCGAGCACACCGCGACGTTGCTCGCAGACTTCAAGGCGGACGGCGGCATGCCGTCGCAGATCATCATCAACGGCACAGTCGATCCAAGCCAGCCGGCCGCCGAGCAGGCAAACGGAGTGGCGCTTGACGTCGCGTCGCTTGCCCTCGCGCCCTCGGCCTCGGAGTCCGGCCTCAACACCACCGGATCGGCCGCCGCGGCATCCATCATGACCGGTGTCGCGCCATCGGAGACCGCGCTCGGCGCCGCGGCGGCCCAGCCGTTCGCCGAGACCCAGGTGTTCGCGCAGACCGCCACCGACAGCATGACGGCGACGGCGGCGCTGGTCTCGTCCGCACTCGGCAGCCTGGTCGCGGGGAGCGCGGGAGAGGTCTCCGCCGACGGATCGACCTTCGTGGTGAGCGGCACGCCCGTTGCGGTGACCGCGGCATTGCAGGCGCTCTCCTTTGTGCCGAAGGCGGGCGGCTTCGGCACGGAGACGCTGGCGCTGTCGATTACCGACGCGAACGGCGCCATCCAGGGTTCCACCGCCATCACCGTCAACGATGCGCCAACCTTGTCCGGGCTGGCGGCGTCGCAGACCGCGAGCGGACCGTGCTTGCCGCTGGCGCCGCTGATCGTCTCCAGCGGCATGGAAGGCGGCCAGCTCAGCGCCTCCGTCACTCTCGCCGGAGGCGTCGCCGCCGCTTTGTCCGATAGCGCCGGCGGCACGCTCTCGCCCGATGGCACCATGCTGACGGTCGCAGGCACCGCCGCCGCCGTGCAATCCGTGCTCGACGATCTCGCCCTGTCGCCGACGCTCGGCGCCGCCGGCACGGACACACTCTCGGTGTCCCTCTCGGACGGAACCGTATCGACGCGCGCCGCCACGACGGTCAGTTTCGAGAGCGCTTACCCGCCGGTGGTCATCGTCGGCCCCGGAGCGGCAGCGGACTTGCATGCCGGCGAAACTCTCTACGACGAGGGCTATGGCAACACGCTGCTCCTGCCCGCCACGGGCACGGTCATGATCAGCGGCAACGCCGTGAACAACGCCGACATGTTCGACCTGCGCGCGGCCATGGACACCACCACCTGGAACGGCTCACTCAGCACGCTCGGCAATTACCTGACGTCGAGCGTCGCCCCGAACGGCCAGGACCTGGATGTGGTGCTGCATCCGACAGGAGGGGCCAGCTCCATCGTGCTCGCGACCTTGCTCGGCGACGCCACGGCGGGGGGCGCCTTCCAGCGCTTCGAGCAGCACGCGATGCTGACCGTGCCCGGCAGCGCCGCGTCAGGCCCCGTGTACATCTCCGGCCCGGGAGCGACCGCCACGCTTGCCGCGGGCGAACTGCTCTACGATACCGGCCTCGACAATACGCTGATCTTTCCAACGGCGGGCGCGGTCACGCTGACCGGGAACACCGCCAACAATGGCGACACTTTTGATCTGCGCGCGGTGATGGCGACGACGAACTGGGACGGCAACACTGGCGATCTCGGCAGCTATCTCACCCAGTCGGTCGTCGATGGCGGACAGGATCTCGACATCATGCTGCAGCCTGGGGGCGCGGGTTCGACGCCCCGCCTGTTGGCGACACTGCTCAATGACGGTCCGGCGGCGGGAGCGTTCACGCGCTTCGAGCAGCATGCGCTCCTCAGCAGCTCCGCATCTTCACCGACGCCGACCGTGATCGTGGGTCCTGGCGCCACGGCAAGCCTGCTCCCCGGCGAAACCCTTTACGACGAGGGCTTTGGCAACACGCTGGCGCTGCCCGCGGCGGGGCAGGTGGCAATCAGCGGCAACGCCGTGAACAACACCGACATGTTCGACCTGCGTGCCGCCATGGACACCACCACCTGGAACGGCTCGCTCGGCACGCTCGGCAATTACCTGACCGCGAGCGTCGCACCGGACGGCCAGGATCTGGACGTGCTGCTGCATCCGACTGGAGGCGCCAGCTCCGTGGTGCTCGCAAGCTTGCTCGGCGACGCTTCGGCGGCCGGAGCCTTCCAGCGTTTCGAGCAGCATGCGATCCTGACCATCCCGGCAAGCCAGTCCGGCGGCGCCGCCGCAAGCCCGGTGTTCATCTCCGGCCCGGGCGCCACCGCCACCCTCACAGCGGGCGAGCTGCTCTACGACACCGGGCTCGACAATACGCTGATCTTTCCGACGACGGGCGCGGTGACGCTGACCGGGAACACGGTGAACAACGCCGACACCTTCGATCTGCGCGCCGTCATGGCGGCGGCCGGCTGGGACGGCAACACCGGCGATATCGGCAACTATCTGACCCAGGCGGTCGCAGGCGGCGGACAGGACCTCGACATCGTGCTGCACCACGGAGGAGCCAGCTCCAGCAGTCAGGTTCTGGCAACCTTGCTGAACGACGGCGTCAGCGCGGGCGCCTTCACCCGCTTCGAGCAGCACGCGATGCTCTGAGTGTCATACCAGCCCACGTTGACAGCCGGAAACCAAGGCCTGCTGATGGTAAAGCAGAATGTCTATGCCGCCTTCAACCGAACAATTCGATATGTGAGCCAAGCCGCGCCAGTCGGAGATTTGTGGTGCCGTGTTTCCGGTAGATCAACACCAAGTCAGGCTTGATAGGGTAGTCACGATAGCCCGGTTCCAGAACGCCAGAACCAGCCCTAATGGCATGCAGAAAATGTCTCATCCTGTCGTGCCGCTGGGGTCTACCTCAACTGAGCTACGACCGCTTGGGTGGTATCCGCACAATGGCGAGGAAGGGTGACCCCAGTCCCTTGGGCCTATGGTGACATGCTCTCCAGAAAACTCTCTGCCTGCCTTGCGATGTCCTGCAACACCCTTTTCTGACTCTCCAGTTTGAATGTCCGGCGGACAACGCGGGCCACGATGTGGGAGAGCGCGAACACTATGTGCGATCCGTTACCGCCAGCCTCTTTGACCGTGTTGATGAGACGGGGCGTCATCTCGTTAGAGATCGCGTCAAGCTGAGGAGCGACCCGCTGCAAAATGCTTTGACCATCTGCCGCAGGTGCGGCCGGCCTGAGGTGTTCCAGAAGGTCCATTATTGGTGCTCGCCCGGTCTCCTCGAGCTTGAACACTTTCATATGCAACTGAATACCGTTGGCAGGTATGTCCAACGTCGACGAGGTCATCCATCCCCCGCGTTCCATGGCGGTCCAGAGGACATCGTTGGGGCTGCCCGGCATGGTGGTCAATCCAGATCCAGCAGGAGCACTAACAGCGGCCTCAAGGACCGAGATGTCCGCAGCACTCATGTGCCTCATACGGTCTAGAAGGACGTCGGCGTGTGATGTGACTGACATAATAACTCGGCGTGGCGCGCCTCCAATTCTGAAGGCCAATAGTTGTTATTGGGTTAAAGGCCGGGAGTTGGCACGACAACGCTACTCCTGGTTCGTCCGCTAAAGGTGAATCCAGCAACCGTCTTGTGGCGACATCCATACGGTAAGGCAAAGATTGGCGCGGATGTCTGGTTTGGGTCGACTGCGGCCGTATGCGAAGGCGCGTCGAGATTGACGCCTCCGTTGCGCGGAAATCAATCACGCTCGTGATCACCCCCACTCAGCTCGGCGGCTGCTCGCGCACCGGGGCTGCAACGATGTCCGGCCAGTGCCGACCGTCGCCCTCGGGAAAATCGATGCGGATACGGACCAGGTCAGGCAGCGCATATTCGCTCCAGCTCCTCGACCATTTCGCGTTGCCGTTCGACCAGTAGCTGAGCTGCAGCGTGGCCACGTGCCGCAGCAGCACCACCACGTCGGGCGCCGGCGACGAGCTCAGGCGCGCCACGTGCAGATGCGGCAGCCAGGAGAGAATCAACTGGCCGTCATGGTCCACCATAAGGCTGATATCGGCCTGTTCCATGCCGCCGTTCCGCCCGATCGGCAGCGGCGCCGTGAACGCCATGGCGTGCGGCCGCCCGACCAGCTTGCCGGCATCGCGGGGGGTGCCGGGATCAAGCTGCACCACCAGCCGGCGCAGAGTGCGGTCGGTGGCCTGCAACGCTTCGCTGACCCGCAGCGCGCTATCCTGACGCCCCCAGGCGGTGAAGCCGAAATGCACCCCTTGCGACAAGGTCACCAGCAGCACGCCCAGCACCACCAGGGCGACGATGATCTCCAGCAGCGTGAAGCCGGCGTCCGCCGCCCGGCCTGCCTGTCTCATGGCGCGGGCGGCGTCATCGCGACCCGCCGCGCGATCAGCGTGGCGCCGCGCTTGCCGCGCCCGGTATCCCAGCTTTCGCTGACGCGCACCTCGAACAGCGTCTCGCGCGCCGGATGCAGCGGATCGCCGCCATTCTGGATCAGCGGTGCCGATTGCAGCGGACGCATCGACAACGACCAGGAAAAGCCGCCGCCATCCTTGCCCTCCTGCGTCTGGGGTGAGACCGCGATGCCGTGGCCGACGGCGGCAAGGTGCGACTGCGCCAGCGTCATCGCCTCGCTCGTGCGATCGGCCAGATGCACCGAGGCCAGTCCTTCGATCGCTCCCCTGAACAGCACCCCAAGCGCCAGGGCGGCGATGATGAAGGCAACCAGCACTTCAAGCAGGGTAAAGCCGCCCTGCCCCGGCCGCACGCCGAACGGAGTCGTTTGCGAGGGCGATTCACGCTTCAGGTTGAAGTCAACCTGAAGCGATCGCGCTCTAGGAGTCATGATCGCGCTGGATCGTTCCCTGGACGATGCGGCCGGTCAGCCATTCGACCCGTATGCTGACCTGCTCATGCGCTTCGCCGAGCACGATACGCGCATCGTTGGCACTTCCATCCGGCGTGAAGCGCAGCATGCCGTCCTCGTGCGGATCGTCGGCCGGAGTGTGCAAAGCGAGGCTGATCGCGCCGGCCTGGTCGTGCCGGGCAGTGCGGTCGAGCGCCTCACGCATATCGGCGACGCTGACACGGACCGTCCGGTCGTTGGCGATGGCCTCGCCGCGGGCATGACGCAGCGCATCGGTCAGCGTCCGCGAGGCCGCCCTGAGGTCGATCGTGGCCGAGCGTGTCGGCCCGCGCGAGATCAGCACGGTCACCATCAGCGCCAGCACCACCAGCACCACCAGCGTCTCGATCAACGTAAAGCCTGCGTCGAAATGGCTATTGCGCAAGGTCGTTCAGGCTCAGCATCGCCAGCAGCAGCGATGAGACGATTCCGGCGACCGCCGCTCCCATCACCACGGTGATCACCGGCACCAGCAGGGCCACCAGCCGCTGCACCCGTATGCGCGTGCTCTCCTCGTGGATCTCGGCCGCGCGGAGCGCCATCGGGCCAAGTTGCGCGGTCTCCTCGCCCAGCCGCAGCAGGTGGATCATACGAGGCGGGAACACCGCGGCATCGTCCAGCATACGCGACAATCCAGCGCCGCCCTTGGCACTCTCCGTAGCCCGCTCGATCGCGCCCATGCCGGCGCGATTGCCGATCACGTCGCGAACGATCGCCATGGCGGCCAGCAGTGGAACACCGTTAAGCAACAGCGTGCCCAAGGTGCGTGTGAAACGCGATGCCAGCACCTCGCGCGCGAGCGGCCCCACGATCGGCAATCTCAGCAGCAGCCCGTCGAGCCGCGTGCGCGGCGCCTCCCGACGCAGCGCCTCGCGCAGCAGCAAACCGAGGCCGGCAACAGCGAGCAGAATCCACACGCCGCCATGGCTGATCACCGCGCCGGCATCGATCAGCAACTGGGTCGAACGCGGCAGGGCGACGCCATTCTGCTCGAACAGTGGAGTAAATTGCGGCAGCACTTCGGTCAGCAGCAGCACGATGGCGCCGATCGCGGCGATGGTCAGCATGGCTGGATAGATCATCGCCGATTGCACGGTCGCGGTCAGCGCGCGCTCGCGCTCCAGCAACGTGGCAATACGCTCAAGCGTCGCCGCCAGATTGCCGCCCGCTTCGGCGGCGCGGACCAGTCCTATATGCAGCTTCGGAAAGCTGCCCGGATGCCTGGCCAGCGCCGCGTGCAACGTGGCGCCGTCGCGCACCTGGTTGCGCAGCGAGGTGATCACCGCGCGCACCCGCGGATTGGGCGCGGTTTCGTCGAGAAAGCGCAGCGCGCGGTCAAGGTCCTGCCCGGCGCCCAGCATCACCGCAAGCTCGCGGGTGAAATGGGCCACCTCGCTGCGACGCAGGTTGCTGCGCGAGAATTCGAAGCCGCGCAGCGCGTCGAACACGCTGGCCGTGCTCTTCGCGGTCTCCGTACGCATCGGGATATTGCCCTGACGGCGTATGTAGGCCACCACCTCGGCTTCGCTCGCCGCCTCGGTCTGTCCCCGCACCAGAGCGCCGGACGGGTTGATCGCGGTGAAGCGCCAGGCGGTCATTCAGTTTTCCGCCCGGATCGAGCGGGCGACTTCCTCCAGGGTCGTGCTGCCGGCGAGGGCCGCCTCGATGCCGGCGTCGAACAGGGTGATCATGCCGGCTTCCATGGCGGCGCGTTCGATCGCGCTGTGGTCGGTGCGCGCGAAGATCAGGCGTTCGATGGCGGCGTCGGGCACCAGGAACTCGGCGATCGCCTGCCTGCCGCGATAGCCGGTGTTGCGGCAGTTCGTGCAGCCTTGCGCGTGGAACAGGGTGATCGGGCGCTGGTTGGTGCGTCGCTCAAGGCCGAAGCGGTCGATCAGAGACGGGGGCGCCTCGAACGGCTGTCGGCAGTCGGGGCAGAGCCGCCGCACCAGGCGCTGCGCCAGCACGCCGCGCAGCACGGCGGTGAGCAGGTAGTCCTCGACGCCCATGTCGCGCAGCCGGGTGATCGCCGCGGCGGCGGAGTTGGTGTGCAGCGTGGAGAGCACCAGATGGCCGGTCAGCGCCGCCTGAACGGCGATCTGCGCGGTCTCCAGGTCGCGGATTTCGCCGACCATGATCACGTCCGGGTCCTGGCGCAGGATCGAGCGCAGCAGCGAGGCAAAGGTCAGGCCGATCTGCGGCTTGGTCTGTATCTGGTTGATGCCGCGCAACTGGTATTCGATCGGGTCTTCGACGGTGACCACCTTGCGCGTCACCGCGTTCAGCCCAAGCAGGCCGGTATAGAGCGTGGTGGTCTTGCCGGAGCCGGTCGGGCCGGTGACCAGGACGATGCCGTTGGGCAGTTCGAGGCGTTCGGTGAGCTTGTCCACCACCTGTGGCGCGAGGCCCAGCTTGGCGTAGTCGAAGGTGACGGCGGAGCGGTCGAGCACGCGCAGCACCACGGTCTCGCCGTGCAGCGAGGGGATGGTGGAGACGCGGAAATCGATCTCCTGGCCGCGCACGGCGAGCTTGATGCGGCCATCCTGCGGCAGGCGTCGTTCGGCGATATCGAGCCGTGCCATGATCTTGACCCGCGAGATGATCGCCGGGATCAGCCGCGCCGGCGGGCTTTCGACCTCTGCCAGCACGCCGTCATGGCGGTAGCGCACGCGCAGCCGGTCCTCGAATGGCTCGATATGGATGTCCGACGCCTGCGTCTCGACGGCGCGGGCGATGATCTGGTTGACCAGGCGGATCACCGGCGCTTCGCTGGCCAGATCCTTGAGCCGCTCGGCGTCCTCCTCGAGCGGCGCCGCGTCGTCGTCGGTGACCGGACCCTGATCACTCTCCGAGGGATAGAGCCGGTCGAACGCCGCCTCCAGCTCGATCGGCACGCCGACCTCGATCCGCACGGAATGCGCGGTCGCGGCGGCGATCGCGGCGGGCACGAAACGGTCGAGCGGATCGGCGCAGGCGACGATGAGCGTGCCGCGCTCGATCGCCACCGGCAGCGCGCGGACCTCGCGCAGGAAGCGCGCCGTCAGCCGCTCGGTGAGCAGCGGCTCGGCCGGGTAGCGTTCGGCCGTCGCCAGGCGGAGGCCGAGCAGCGTGCAGTAGGCATCGGCGAGACCGCGTTCGGAGACCAGGCCGAGCTGCAGCAGCACCACGTCGAGCCGGCTGCCGCTTTCATCGGCCACGCGCCGGCCGCGATCGAGGGTGCGCTGATCGCATTGGCCGGTGTCGAGCAGGATATGGCTCAGGCGATCGATGGGTTTATCGCTGACCGGCGGTTCGAGAAGCTCGCTCATCTCCGGACGATTGCAGCGGGCGGGCAGTAAGTGCAAGCGTCGCGATGCGTCTGCGAAAGAAGGGGGGCGGGATGAACCGGACCGGGCTGCTGGCGCTGCTGGCATCTCCGTTCGTCGGCAGCTTTCTGGGCGTGCTGGTGCGCAGGCTGCCATCGGGCCGGAGCTGGACCTGGTCGCGCTCCGCCTGCGAGCATTGCGGGCGGGAGCTGACGCCTTTCGAGTTGGTGCCGCTGCTGAGTTTTGCTGCCTTGCGTGGCCGCTGCCGCGGCTGCGGTGCGCGTATTGGCGGGTTTCATCCGGGGATCGAGCTGGGAGCTCTGGCGGTGACGGGATTGGTCGTCGTCGTGGCCGGAGATGAGCCTGAGACGCTGCTGTGCGGCTGCGTGCTCGGCTGGGGCTGCCTCACCTTGGCCCTGATCGACGCGCGGCACTTTCGTCTGCCCGATGCGCTGACCCTGCCGCTGCTGCTGGCGGGCCTGCTGGCCACCGCCTGGCTGTCTCCGTCGCTGCTGATGGATCATGCCGCGGCGTGCCTGGCGGGATGGCTCTGCTTCACCGGCATCGCCTGGTTCTATCGTCGGCTGCGCGGCCGTGAGGGGCTCGGCCCTGGCGACGCCAAGCTGCTGGCCATGGCCGGCGCCTGGCTTGGCGTATCGGCCCTGCCGTTGGTCATCGGTCTGGCCGCCGGACTGACGTTGCTCGTCGTGCTGGCGGAGGCGCTATGGACACGCAGGCTGCCGGACCCGCGCAGGCGGATCGCGTTCGGGCCAGGGCTCGCCGCGGCGTCGTTCGGCTGCTGGCTGCTGGCGGCGTTCGGGCGTTAAGCCTGTACACGATAGAACAGCATCACCGAGGTCCACTGCATCGAGCCGTCGTTCAGCACGACATGCCGCCGGCGGCGGTCCCCGCCCCCCCGCCCCCCCAAGCGATCAACCACGTACTCCTATGGCCGCGGGCGGAGGTAGAGCGGCTCGCCCCCCGCCCGCCCACTCCCGCCCGCCGGCGTCCAGCCCGACTGGCCCCCGGGGGGGGCCCCCCCCCGCCGCCACCACGATGCTATCCACCAGGTACTCGTAGGGCAGCGTGCGGAGTTCGAGCGGATCGACCAGCGCCAGGTGCGGGAATGGCGCGACCAGCCTGTCCATGATCTCGGATGGCGTGAAATATTCCGGATGACTGTATTCTTCCAGCAGCAGCATTTCGGTGGCGACCGCCACGATGCCGCCCGGACGCACCACGCGCGCCATTTCGCCGATCGCCCGCTGCGCCGCCGCGTGACCGCCGAAATGCTCGATGGAGGACAGGCTCCAGGCGAAGTCGAAGCTGGCGGCGGGATAGTTCAGGGCAGTCCCGTCCTGATTCTCAAACACGATCCTGGAGAGCTCCACGCCAGCCGGGCAGTTTCGCTTGGTCTCCTCAAGCAAGGCGAGATCCGCCTCCTTGCCGCGCCCCCCGCTCCACGCCGCCTCGCCGTACAAATCGGTGGCGGTCACCGAGGCGATGTGGCCGGCGAGATAGAAGATCACGCATTCCCGACCGACGCCGACGCCCAGCGCCTTATGCGCGGGCGCAAGCATGCCGAGCCGCCGCAGACCGAACAGGCAGTGCGTCCATTCCCAGCCCTTCCGGTAGATCTCGCCGCTCGCGCTTTGAAAGCAATGCTTGTCGATCGAATACCGTTCAAGGTCGTGATGCAGCGACAGCCATTCCGCGTTTTGGTAGTGTGCCGGGTCGACGACCGTGCAAAGAGTTTCGATCCGAGTTGCTTCGGTTCTAAGCGGGACACAGGCCGCATCGCGCAAAAGCTGATTCTCGGTCAGCAGTCGTTCCCGCTCCGCATGGAGGCGTTTTATCGGCGGGAGCCGCAACGCCACTGCGCGTGCGATGGTACGAAAGCGGTGTGCGCGCATAGAAGCTCCCTTGTGACCGGGGGATGCTACGGAGTGTGGCCAAACACCCGCGCCAGCAGCGCGGCCACATCGAGTCCGGATGGCAGCGA
Source organism: uncultured Acetobacteraceae bacterium (assembly GCA_964246745.1). Taxonomy (GTDB): domain Bacteria; phylum Pseudomonadota; class Alphaproteobacteria; order Acetobacterales; family Acetobacteraceae; genus Lichenicoccus. The sequence continues at coordinate 8,469 of CAXTRK010000035.1, read as the reverse complement.
GCCGATGGTCCGTCCGCCGCCGCCGGCGAGGCGCGCGCAGAACGCATCCGCGACGGCGTGTCCGCTGCCGCGGATCAGCAGGGCCGCCTGCAGCAGCAGCGCCATGCGCTCCGCGAGCCAACGCGCGTTGGCCTCCGAGGGCGCATCGGCGCCGGTTTGCCGTAAATCCGCGAGCAGCGCCATAAGCGCCGCCTCGATCCGCGCGTCGCCGGCGCGCGCTGGGGTAATTTCGCTTAGATAGGCGTCGAGTGCCAGGCGGTCGCGGCGAAGTGTGCGCAGCACATCGAGGGCGATGACGTTGCCAGACCCCTCCCAGATGCTGTTCAGCGGCGCTTCTCGGTAGAGCCGAGCGAGGGGCGCCTCCTCGACATAACCGGCGCCCCCGAGACACTCCATGCAGGCATAGACAAAGTTCGGCGCGCGGCTTGCGATCCAGAACTTCGCCAGCGCCACCGCAAGGCGCGCGAACGATCGCGCGTGCGCATCCTCGCCGTCGAAGGCGCGCGCGATCCGCATCGCGAGCACGCAGGCCGCTTCATAGTCGACGGCGAGATCGGCGATCACGGCGCGCATCGCCGGCTGTTCGATCAGCCGTTCGCCAAACGCGCGGCGATGCATGGCATGGTGCGCCGCCTCGGCGAGCGCGCGGCGCATGATTCCCAAGGTGGCGGCCACGGTGTCGAGCCTGGTGTGATGCACCATCTCGATAAGCGTCGCGACGCCGCGTCCCGGCTCGCCGATCATGGTGGCGAACGCGTCATGATACTCGATTTCGGCCGAGGCGTTCGAGCGGTTGCCGAGCTTGTCCTTGAGGCGCATCAGGTGGATGGCGTTGCGCGCGCCATCCGGCGTGACACGCGGCGCCAGGAAGCAGGTGAGACCTTCCGCGGTTTGCGCCAGCGTCAGCAAGGCATCGGACATCGGCGCGGAGCAGAACCATTTATGCCCGTGCAGCCGCCAGTCGCCGCCGTCCGGCACGGCGCGCGTCGTCGTGGCGCGCAGGTCCGAGCCAGCTTGCTTTTCGGTCATCGCCATGCCGACGGTGACGCCGGCCTTCTCGGCGATGGCACGCAGCGGCGCGTCATAGGTTCCGCCCACAATCTTCGGGATCCAGACCGCCGCCACCCGCGACTCGGCACGGAGCACCGGCACCGACGCGTAGGTCATGCTGATCGGACAGAGTGTTCCGGCCTCTGCCTGCGTCATCAGCGCCAGCAAAGCCGCATGCGCCACATGGGCGCCGGGCCTGGGGTCAGCCCAGGCTATGGAATGGATCTGGTGGGCCATGGCCCGTTCCATCAAGGCATGATAGCTCGGATGGAAGCTCACCTCGTCAAGACGACGGCCCCACCGGTCAAAGCTCGCCAGTTCGGGCGGATTGCGGTTGGCGAGCACGCCCAGTTCAAACATCTCCGCTGAACCCGCCTCGGCGCCCATGGCAACCAGCGGCGCCTCGACCCACGCGCCCGCCGCCGCGCGCGCGGCGTCGAGCAGGGCCGGATCGCTCAGGGCGAGATTGCGGTCCTCGAAGGGAGGCGGCTGATTCTCAACGTTGTGAGTCGAGAGCGCCGCACGCGGCGGGCACGATCTCATGACGCAAGATCACGCGCGAGACCCTGGTGGTGATGGGCGCATCGTTGGAGAGCGCCGCTGACCGGTGGTTGGAGGATCTCGCTCATTTCCGGACGATTGCGGCACGCGGGCAGGAAGTGCAAGCGTCGCCATCCGTCTGCGAACGAAGGAGACAGGTTTGTCGGTCAAGCATGTCAGGTTTGTTGCATGATGTAGTAGGCTGTGAAGAAGACGATAAGCGACGTGGCATAGAATCCGACAATCCGCGCAGAGTCCGCGACGAGGCTGCCACCGGTGAGGCGGAGCGCGTCCTGCATGGGGGTGGCGCCGCGGAGCACGACGATCGCGAGAATGCTGAGGATGATGAGATGGCCGTAGACGTCGATGCGGCCAAAGGCGGGCATCGCGGCAATGAAGATGAGCGCGTAGCCGGCGCCGCCGAGGCGAAGCAAGCCGCGCCCGGTGACGAGATAGAAGGCGAGCGTGAACTCGACGAAGCCGGCGATGACCGTCACGAGCGGGACCGGAAAGCCGAGGGCGACCTGCGGGTGCATCGCGATCACGGCAGCGGTCCATTGCGGATAGAGGAACTTCTCGATCGCAGTCCACGCCAGGCTGAAGGCGAGGCCGGCGACGAGCATAGGCTCGCGGATCGCGCGGAGGCGACGGGAGCGGATCGACAGAGAAATGCAATAGACGGCGAGGCACGGGACGAAAACATAGTCGGTGAGATGGAAGGCGCCGTATTGTCTGATCGCGACGACGTAGAGGGCGAGGATGCCGAGGCCAGCGAGGACACAGGTTGGACGCCAGGCGAGGGCAAAGGCGATCGCGAACTGGAGAACGGCAATGCGCTGGTCGCTCGTATGGAGTTCGGGGGTAAGGATCGTGCGGCTGGCATAGGCGGTGCAGATGAAGTAGGCGCCAGCGGCGGTGCGGACGAGGCGTTCCTCCTGTTCCGCATAGGCGAGGCTGCCCCCCACGAGGCGGGGAAAGTGGCGAGCAACGGCGCCGTCGAGAAGGAAGCCGAGAAAGACGAGGCTTGTGAAGGCGGCGAGCACGACGAGGAAGGCAGGGGAAAGGACGGTCGCGATCGAAATCGGCGTGTCGTGCACGTTGGTGACCGTGCACCACTTCACGTGGGCGCTCGCGGGCTCGGGGGTCAGGATCGCCAGGAGGAGGGCAGCGGTTGCGGCGCTCGCTATCGGAGCGTTCCAGTGGAAACCGTCGAGCTTGGAGCGAGACGGAAGCTCCGGACGATGCCGCATACGGTCACGCTCACTTGGTGTTCGAGCATTTTACGGGGCCATGGCTCGGGCGGATGCACGCGAACGCGATCCAGGCCGCGACGGCTCGCCTTGATATAGACGCCCCGCTCGCCACGCGGGGTAATGCGCGTTTCCTCGTAGACCTACTTGTTGCAGATCTCGCGGCTGGGATCGGGCGGATTGCCGGGGCCGAGCGAGCAGAGGTCGTAATCAAGGCCCTCACGCTGCGACGGGTCGCGATAGACAAACGGATGGTTCCAGGGGTCATCCAGGGAGGCGCTGCTCTTCACGTAGGGGCCGTTCCAGTTATCCGCGTCGCTTGGGCGCGCCAGCAACGCCTGCAAACCGTCCTCCGTGCTGGGATAGGCGCCGACATCGAGCTTGTACATGTCGAGGATCGACTCGAGCCGGTCGATCGAGTCGCGAGCGATGGATACCTTGGCGCCCCCCAGAACATTCAGCACCCTGGGTGCGACGAGAGTCACCAGCAAGCCGAGAATGGCAATGACGACAAGCAGTTCGATGAGGGTGAAACCCTGGTCGGATGGCGATTTCGTGCTAGCCTGTGGCGACGTGTTGGAGGGGTCTGTGCCGGTTCCGTATCTCGCCTGCATGACGCTGGTTGCCTCATTGTATCATCTGCCGCCGCGCGTGCTGCCCGCGATCCAGGTCGTCGAGGGTGGACACCCTGGCATCATCCACCTCAACGCGGACGGGACCCTAGATCTGGGGGTGATGCAGATCAATACGCGCTGGCTGCTGCCGCTCGAGCGATATACCCACAGCGCGGGCGCGGTGGTGTTCCGGCGGCTACGCGATGATGCTTGTTACAACATTGCTGCGGCAGGCGCGATCATGCGCACTGATCTCGATGACAGCGGCGGCGATCTGCTGCGAGCGGTCGGCGACTATCACTCGCGCACGCCTCGGCTGAACAAATTTTACCGTGTTGAAGTGCTGAGGGCGGCGCGTATCCTGTTCACGGCGACCGGGCGTTCCCGCCCGATCCTCCGTGTCCAGATGACGCCCGACCGGTAAACAAACCCGTCTGGGGGCGCCGCGAATCGTTACGAGGTTATGACGCCGTTCAGACCATTCGGGAAGAACAGGCCCTTGGTGGCATTGACGCCGCCATAGACGATGTTCAGCACCTGTCTCGTGGTGCGGCGATAGACCAGGCTGTTGCTGTCGTTGGGGATGAAATCGTAGGCATTGGTGTAGCCCGAAGCCTGCAGCAGCGTGCCCTGGTCATCGTCGACGCCGGAAAGTTTGGCGCGCAGATTGGAGATCGCATCAGTGACGGTGCCTGCGCCAAGGTCGGAGAGCAGGGTGCGTATGGCGCCGGCATGATAGGCCTCCGTGCCGAGAATGCCGGCCGCGGCGGTCAGATAGGTCTTGTTGGTGATGAGGGCGGCGGCGCCGGCGTAGGCGGTCACGCCTACATCCTCGAAGATGTAGGCGCCCAGCAGGAAGCTCACATCGTCGGCGAACGGGTTGAAGGTCTGCCCGGAGGAAATCAGGCCCGCGGCAAGCGCCAGCGTGGTGAAGCTGGTCGAGAGGTCGATCTCCGGCTGCGCCACGGCAGAGCTGCCGAGCACGGTGCGCAGGAAGATCACATGGGCCTGCTCGTCCACGGCGATCCGCTGCGCGTAGGAAGCGATCGCCGGACTGACGAATGGCACCATGCTGCCGCCGATGACCGAGCCCCGCGTTCCGGTGCCGGCCGTATTGCTGGCGGCAAGGAAGCTTCCGGTCGCGGCGACCAGATAAAATTGCGCTTCGAGGTATTCGAGGTTGAGCGCAAAATTCAGGATGTCGGCGTCATCGATAGAGGCCGTCTGGGCGTCGGCGCGGGCACCGGACCCAAGCAGGGCGCCACCCGATAAAGCGCTGACCGCGGCCGCTCCGGCGAGCCCGGCGCCTGCGTTCTTGAACAAAGACCGCCGTTCCAGCCCCGACACGTCCACGGTTTGTGTTGTTGACGCATCTTTTTCAGTTTCTTGATACAACATAGATCGCTCTCCGGAATGGACGAGCTTAATACGCACCATCGGCGAACGTAGATGCAGCTTTCATCAGTGATAATCCATCTCCGTCTATCACGTGCCCGTGAGCTGACGCTGTCCGTCTTGCTCACTCCGTTGGCGCGCGGGAATTGACCAGGCCCACCACCATGCCGGCGAGGCGGCGCGCGAGCGGCGGCCAGCTTCGGGCCTGCATCCAATCCAGCGCGCGCTGTTGTTGGCGGCGGCGCCCGTCGCAATCCCTGAGGATCGTATCCAGCCCGTCCGCGAGCCGTTCGGCTGTCGCGGCATCGACCCGCAGCACCGCATCCTCCGCCTCGTCGAACAGCGCGATCCCGCTGACGGCGACGGGCACGAGACTGGCCAACGCGGTACGCATCGCCGCACTGGATGCCTCCTTGGACGGCCGGTAGGGCAGCACGATGACGTCGCATTGCGCGAGCGATTCGAGCAGGTTCCGGTAAGGCAGGAAGCCGGTCAGGAACTGCGCGGCCGCGCCGAGCGGTTCGGCGAGACGGCGTGCGCGGACGATTTCCGCGTCGGACTCTTCCCCCCCGTAGGCGGCATTCGCCAAATGGAGCCGCACTCCTGGCCAGCGCTCGCGGAGCAGCACCATCGCCTCGATCAGGGTGTCGATGCCCTTGCCAGGCAGAAAGAAACCGGTGCTGCCGATGATCGGCGCGTCCGCGGCGGTGAGCGGCCGTGGCGCCCGCGCCGACAGCGGTTCGGCCACGCCATGCGGAAACAAGGTGACGGTATGCCTGAGGCCGAGACCAGACAGCCGGTCGAGATCGGCGATCGTGTGCACGACGACGCGGTCGGCGCGCCCGAGTGCCGCGACCAGCGCGTCTCGTTGCGCCGCAGGCATTTCCAGAAGGTAGTACGTGGTATGCAACGTCACCGTCAGCACGCGACGGCGCGCGACGATCTGATCGATCAACACTGCCAGGTATGGCCAGGAAATCAGGCCCGGCTGGTGCTGCACGATGACGGCGTCGGCGTCCACACGCTCGATCGCGGCCAGCAGGCCCTCCATCGGCTCATCGCCGAGCTGCCAGCAGGCTAGATGCGGCGGCGTGCCTGGAAGCGGCGGGAAGTCCAGCGTGCGATTGTCGCAGAGCACGGTGACATCGAGCGCCGCGTCGGGCGCAAGTGCCCCCAGCAGCAGCCGCGAATACTCGGCGACGCCGCAGCGCTGCCCCCAGCTCGACACCCAGGCGACACGCACCGGAGCCGCGGGCGGACGCATCAGCAAGTCGATGCCGAACCCGCCCAAAGCCTCGGCCGTGTCGATCCGCTCAAGGCTGGGCGACGGCTGGCCCGGTGGCGCTTCCGCGTTGTCGCCTGGCGCTTCCGCGGCCTCGCGCAGCGCCGCGGCAAGATCGTCGGGGTCCGGTTCCAGCCAGAGTGAATGCGGCGTCGCCAGGTGGCTCTCGGAGCGCGCGTGACGATAGCGCAACAGGCGGATGCGCGGGTCGCCGGCATCGCAGAAATCCATATGGCCGCCGGCGCCGGTCACGATCAGGCGCAGCCCGGCGGCCAGCGCCTCCGCCGCCGGCAGGTTGTAGCCCTCGCCGCGGCTGGGCAGCACCATGACGTCGGACTCCGCATAGAGCCCGGCCAGTTCGTCCTGATCCAGCTCCCGCTCGATCAGCGTGACCGGAGCGGCGTCGGGATGGTCCGCGCGCAGCGCCGCAACATCATCCGCGACAGTATTGTGACGGTTCGCAAAGGTCTTGATGAGCAGCCGCACCGGATCACGCGCGGTGAAGGCATCGGCCCAGGCGCGAAGCAGGATGTCCACCCCCTTGCGCGGAAAACCCGACGAGACATGCAGGAAGGTGAGCGGCGCACCCGGCTTGCGTTCCCGCCGCGCGGCCTGGAACGCGGAGTGCGAGGGCTGATGCGCGATCACCCGGACGGGCAGCCGCAGCCCGGAATCCTGCAGCGCCTTGGCGACGAACCGGGTGGGGGCGACCACGCCGTCAAAGCCCTGCTGCAAGGTTTCGACGGTCTCCGCCGGCAGCAGCGACTCTTCCCAGAACAGCAGCGCCAGCCGGATCTGGCCCTCGGCGCGCGGTGGCACGTGCACCGGATAGTGCTGGCTGATGATCAGCTCAGGCCCGGTCAGCGGAGCGGCGCGCCACGCCAGGGCGGCGATCTTCGGCGCATCCACCGTCGGCACCCCGGAGATGTCGGTGGTGAACACGCCCTCGATCGGGATCAGCCGCACGCGGCCCGGCCGCGCCGCCTCCAGGCTCAGCGCCAGGCTGCGGTTGATCGCGGCCAGGCTGTAGCTGCTGTTGACATGGCCGGTGACGGCGAAGCGCAGGTTGGCGGCAAGCGTCGCCCTCGACCCGTGGGCGGCCGGCATCGCCGCTCCGGCGCGCAGCAGCGCCTGCGCCAGGATGGTGGTCTGCCGGTCGAGCCTGAAACGATCCAGCAACGCGCGCGCCGCCCTGGCCATCGCCTCGCGCCGTGCGGGGTCGCACGCGAGCGCCTCCAGGATGGCGCCGATCTCGCCCGCTCCAGCCGCCTCCGGCAGCCAGGCGGCATCGCCCAGCGTGTACGGCACGGCGCCGCTCGGCAGCGCCGCCACCGGAACCCCGTGCGCCATCGCCTCGACCAGCGGAACGCCGAACCCCTCATGACGGGACAAGGAGACATAGAGATCGGCACGCCCATACCAGGCGTCACGCTCGTCGTCCGTGACCAGCCCGGTGCGAATGATTTCGCCAGGCGCGGCACTGCAGGCGATGGCGCGTCCGACCGACGCGGCATACGGGTCGTGCGCGCCGTCATCGCGCCCGACCAGCACCAGCCGCGACGGCGCGTGATAGAGCGTACGGAACGCGTTATAGGCGGCGATCAGGTCGAGCTGCGCTTTCGACTGGCTGATCCGTCCGACGAACAGAATGGTGAAAACCGCGCCGCGGTCGATCGTCGTCGCCTCGGCGCGCGCGCGCACGGCGTCGATATCGAACAGCATGGCGCAGGTGCGCACCGGCGCGAAGCCGAGCTGGCGCAGCTCGATGGCGTTGTACTCGCTGTCCGCGAGCGCCGCGTGCACGTGGCCGCGAAAACCCGCCAACTGCTTGCGGCCGAGTTCGGCATAGGCCGCGAGTCCAGGCTGCCGCCCGAGCAGCGACGCGGGCGTGATATTGTGGTAGAACAGGATTTTAGGCGCCGGCAGTGCCACGATCCGGTCGAAGCTGTCGAAGCCCATCGAGTGCCGCACGATGAGCACGTAGTCGTCATGCGCGGGCAACGCCTCGATCGGACGGATATCGCCGGCCAGCTCCGGCGCCAGATGGGCTGCGAAAATCTCGCTCTCATAGCCGAGCCCGCGCAGCGCCATGCGGGTGAGCAGCATGGCGTTGGTGATGGCGTCGCCCGGCGCCGAGCCGGAGTGGAACTGGTGCACCTGACGGCGCGCCCGACCTGGCGGCGGCATGGTGACGGCCGGCGCCGGAACGATTTCAGCGACCGGCGCCGTCGGCATCGTGGCTTGCCGGGTCGTCGTCGGCGGGGCTACTGGCGTGGTCGGCAGCGGCGTCCTGCGCCTGGCGGCGCGGGCGACCGGGGGCGCCGGCACTGGCTGCGGC
>CAXTRK010000034.1:0-32977 GCA_964246745.1 uncultured Acetobacteraceae bacterium | reverse complement strand
CGAGCATGGGAATCCCCAGCGTTCAGAGAGAGTCAGAACCTGCGCTGGTTGGTATAAGTTATGAAAATCACTCACAGCTACTACTCACCGGTCATGATCAGGCCGGTCGAATGACTGATCGATCGCCACAACCACTCTGCGCGCCAGAACCGCTCCTGGTCCAGCCGCACGGTGCAACGCCAGCTTCCGCATGTATGGAGTTCCGCCAATCAAGTGATCAAGGAGGCTTGTTAAGGGCGGACGGAGACCGAATTGAAGCCGAAACCGGGATCACTGCCATCAAGGGTTCGCGTCTGCTTCTTTGTCCTGGCCAAGCGCCCGGAGCGCACCTGGCAGCGCGTATATTTCGGGCTTGCTGAGAGTCGCCAAAAATGAGTCACGAGGGACTTTGGAACCAAGTCGTCGAAGCCGTTCGGTCGATCGTTTCCACCATCTGCCGGTAGCTGGGTCTACCGGACGCAGAATCCTCGCGTATCGATGTTTTATCCATCCGAAGCTTGATAGGCCGATCGGGCGTTTGCTGGCTTGACAATGGTTCTTCAAGTTAAACCAGATAATTCCCGGATGCCCGGCCCCAAAGTAGGGTGTCGACGAGTCTGCGCCTGCGCGCCTCTCGGCCCAACCCAGCCACGGGTCGGTCACCTCACCGTCAGGGTCGCCAGACACGGCCGCAAGCAGGGTTATGGTCCGCTTGGCACGTGCCATATGGCATGGCGCCGTTCGGTTAATTTTGGCAGGGTTGCCACGGCCTGCCAGCGACCTACTCCATCCGAAACAATGAAAGCCACTTCAGCATCGTTATTGAGCATTGCTAGAATGACGTCGGGATCGTCTCCAAAAAGGTATAGCGGCAGCCACGGCACTCAAGGCACTCCCAAACATCTTCGGCGGAGACGGAGCTTAGCCGTGCCTCGCCAACCTCCGCTAGTGGTCGATCTCAGCGTTAGCGCGGGCCAAGTCAAGGCAATGGCACCGTTCTCGCTTACGCCCCGAGCGCATCGGCTAGCGCCACCAGGTCCGGCGCCGTCGCGTTCCATGCCTGCTCCGCCATCAAGTCCGTGGTCTGCCCTGGACCGTGCTCGAAAGGACGCGGCACGAAGGCTGTCAGGAAACCGCAGTTGCGCGCAGCCGCGAGGTCGCTGTTGTGCGCGGCCACCAGGCATAATTCATCGGGCCGCATGCCGAGCACATCGGCGGTGCGAAGATACGCCTCCGGCGCGGGTTTGTAGGCGTGCACCACCTCCGCCCCGAGGATTGCGTCCCACGGCAGGCCGGCCCGTTTCGCCATGTTCAAGATCAGGGCGATATTGCCGTTGGAGAGTGGCGCAATGATAAACCGCTGTTTGAGACGCGACAGCCCGGGCACTGCGTCGGGCCAAGGCTCAAGCCTATGCCAAGCCTCATTGAGGGTAGCGAGTTCGGCCTTTGGGACCGCGGCCGGCGCGATCCCGAACCGGGGAAGGATCGCCTCGAGGTTCTCCCGATGCAGCACATCCAATCGAACAAAGGGGCGTTTGCCGGTGCGCACCGTCTCCATGACCGGCGAATAGAGCGCGCGCCAGGCATCGGCGAAAGCCGGCGCATCCGAAGCCTCCGCGCCATGCCGCTCGAGGAACTCGGCCGCGGCCGCGGTGATACCACTCCGCCAGTCCACCACCGTCCCGAACACATCGAAGAGCAACGCCTTCACGCCACCGAGCGCCATGCTAAGCCTTCCGCGAGCCGCGAAGATGGGAGCGGAGCACGTCGAGGCCTTCCTCCAAGTGCGCCCGCCCGTAGCCGATGCGGAAACGGTCGCCTGGCGTCGGGTTCAGCTCCGAACGATAGATGCTCGCCGGAAGCAGGAGCACACCCGTGCGCTCGACAAGATCCGCGGCAAAGGCCTCGACGCCTTCGGCACCGAGATAGCGTGGATAGGCGACGCAGCCGCCATCCGGGCAGTACCATTCAAAAAGCCCGGAATTGTCGGCAAAGAAGCGGTCCAGCAGGGCGAGATTATGGCGCATCAGGCCGGCGATGCGGGCAAGGATCTTGTCGCGGTGCTTCAGCGCGATTCTCGCCAGATGCTCGCTCGGGGCGGCGTTGCAGATCGACAGATAATGCTTCATCCGCTCCATGCGCGCGAGCAGCGGAGCGTCCCGGCAGGCGATCCAGCCGATCCGCAAGCCTGCAAGCCCATAGGCCTTGGACATCACGGCGAGCGAGAGCCCGCGCTCGTACACATCGGCGACCTGGGGCAGGTGAGGTGTCCCGCTCACGCCGATCAGGCGGTAGACCTCGTCGCTGAACAGCCAGATGCCACGCGAGCGGCAAAGCTCGACGAGGGCGTCAAAGCGGTCGCGCTCCAGGATCTTGCCGGTCGGGTTGTGAGGGAAGTTGATCGAGACGAGCTTCGTGTTCGGCCTGATCGCGGCGGCCACCTGATCGATGTCGAGCGTCCAGCTTCGCTCGGGGTCGAGCGGCACGCCGGTCGCGGCACAGATGCCGAGCGGCACGGTCTCGGCGGACTGGTAGCTGGGCGTCACGATGACGGCGTGGTCATCCTTGTCGAGGAGCGCGTGCATCGCCGCATAGAGGCCCTCCTCGGCTCCCGCGAAGCAGAGGATTTCGGCAGGTCTGATCGTGTCGTAGGTCGAGGCGATAACCGCACGCAGGTCCGCGGCTCCGAAGGTCTCGGTATAGCCGAGCCATGAATTCTCGAAGGCGGCGCGATCGTCCTCGTCCGCGAGCGCCAGCAGATCCTTGAGGCTCATGCTCTGCACGTCGGATGCCGTCATGTGATAGCGGGCCGAGAACTCCCACTTGGAAAAATAGGTCTCCAGCCTGAAGTCTGCGAGAACGGACATGTCGGATGACTCTCGGACCCTGGAACTCAGCCCATAAAGGCACGCTTGCGCGTGACGGCCTGGACCCGTTCGTTCATAGTACGCTGGCGGCTTCACTCTAACCTACAAGAAAGCAACGACAGTGCCTTGAGCAATCGCGCAAAGTCTTTCTTCGCCGTCTTCGACCGCATAGATTTCGCATTGACACACGGCTTGGCGCTTCCCGATGCCTTTTGCTTGCGCCCGCGCGACGAGATGTGAGCCGCGTGCGGGCTTCAGGTAGTTGATCTTGAACTCCGAGGTGAGCGCATTGCCTCCGAGTGCCAGCCCACCGGCGAAAGTGATAGTATTGTCGGCGAGATAGCTAATTGCGCCGCCATGAACAAACCCGTGCTGCTGCTTCAAGTTGTCCGTGATCGGCAAGGTCAACTCGGCATCTTTAGGACCAGCGCTTGTCAACTGAGCGCCAATGAACAGACTGAAGGGCTGTGAGTTGAAGACTTCTCGTGCGAATGCTTGCAGATCGTCCACGTTTTCCACCTAATTCTACCGACTTTGCAGCCGGACATGTCTCCACCCGGAGCCGCCCTGCGTCATTGTCGGGAACAAATGGCGCAGGCTGCTTGCGGCAGGGAACGACCGGCCTTGCTCCAGCACCTCTTGCCAGCCGCCTTCGGCCCAGCCGCGCAGGCGATAGAGGGTCGCGAAGGCGAAGCCCGGTGCCGGCGCGCCCTGGCCGCCGACCAGTTCCGCGCCGCGTCGCACGTTGTCCATCATCCAGGCCGGCAGGCGAAGATGATACGGATTGCGCGCGACCTCGCCGGCATGCAGCGACAAGGCTGCGACCAGATCGGCCACGTCGGCCGCCGAGGATTCGACTATCAGGTTCGGGGTCGTCATCGCACTCCAATATTCCGTCTCGACCACCTGGCAGGCGAGGCCGGGTTGTCCACGCAGGGCGTCCAGGACCAGATGGTGGGTGCCGACATGGGTGAGGTTCCAATCCTGCGCGTGGGGCAGGAAGATGATCGCGGGACGTTCGGCGGCGAGGATCGCGGCCACGGCATTGACCGAGGCCGCCCAGCATTCGGGCTGGCGTTCACGTTGTTCAAGGTTGATCCCCTCCAGGCCGTTCGCGTCAGGAGTCATCAGCGCGAAACCGATCTGCTCGCAGGCCGCCCGCAGCTCACCCCAGCGGGCGGCCCGCCGGTCCTTGTTGCTGCCGAACGTCACGGCGACGTTGATCACCTCGCATCCCAGCTCGCGCATCAGCCTCAGCGGCAATCCGCCGATGATCACCTCGTCATCCGGATGCGGCGAAAAGATCAGCGCCTTGGCTGCCCCCGGCGCCGGCTTCGGCGGTGCCGGCCGAGGCTGCGCGGTGGCATCGATTGCCTCGCCCACGCGCAGCGCCTCGGCGAAGCCCTCAATCCATGGCCGATAGGGATTGCCAGTGTTCATGGAGTTGCCCCGTTCTCATGAGCCTCACGATGCGCCACCGGGGTCACGCGACCGCAAGCGCTTCGCCTCCCGGATGAACGCGTCGATATCATTGGAAAGCAGGCGAGGGGTCAGGAATTCGACGCGCTCGTCCGGCCAGTCCCACCAGCGCAGCGACAGCAGCGTTTCGATGCGCGCCTCGTCAAACCGGTAGCGCAACAGGCGGGCCGGGTTGCCGCCGACGATGGCGTAAGGCGGCACGTCGCCTGTCACCACCGCTTGTCCGGCCACCACGGCGCCATCGCCGATACGCACGCCGCTCGTGATCAGCGCGCCATGGCCGACCCAGACATCGTTGCCGATGACCACGTCTCCCTTGCCGGCGTGATCGCGCGCCTGCCACGGCGCGCCGGGCCAGCTCGCACGATGTTGCGCGAACGGGTAGGTGGTGACGAAATCGGGCCGGTGGTTTGCAAGCACGATGGTCACGCTCTCGCCGATCGAGCAGTAGCGGCCGATATGCAGCTTCTCCGGACCATGCGCGTAGACCAGCGGCTGGCCATAGCTGTGCGCGCCGATCGTCCATCCGGCATGGTCGATCTGATGCGCCATATGAAGCCGCGTCTGTGCCGCGAACGGCGCCTGGTCGTCGCCCCAGCGGCGCTGCTCCAGGAGCAGCATGGTGCCGCTGGAATCAAGCCGGTGGACGCCACGCAAGCGTATTCGGCCCTCGGCTGCTTCCAGCACCTCGTCGAAGCGCACGCTGATCAGGCCAGTCTCCGAAAGCAACTCGAGCGCGCCGGCCTTGATCCGCCATTGCCGCTCATTGGGATGATCGTAGTTCTCAAGCCTTCCGTCGGGTGACAGCCGCATCGCAGCGGCGCCGAGATGACCGGTCTCATGGGAGAAGCGCCAGAGACAGCCGATCAGGACCTCCCTGGACGGAGTGCCGATACCCCTCTTCATGCCTCGATGAGTCTCGGTTGCGCCCCCTCGAAAATCTGGTCCATGCGGATTTTTCCACAGACATAGTTAGGCCCGGGACTATAGTCGTTCGTGTAGTTGCTTGGTCCGTGATAGATCCAGCTCATCGGGTGCGGCATGAGGGTTCCGCCCTTGAGCGGCACGACTTGTCGGCTCAGGAACGTCGCAGGCACCCGCTCCCAGGTCAAACCCATGACCGCGCGCTCCATCAGCCCCCAGCTTGTCCGCTGCTGACTTGCGTGCATGTCGAACGAAAAGCTGTCGACATACTCCCGCATAAGCGTGCGATCGAGCACATACATTGCCATGTAGGGGAAAGTAAGGGGGACAAAGTCGAGCCCGCAAACCGCGAGCAACGGTCGGTCCAGCATCGTCTGGGTGCCATGCTGATCGCAGGCGAATATGTCGGCCTCGCGATTGTTGAACTCAAGCCGCACAAAGCCGGGGAGCAGGCCATGGGCGCCGAGCGGCTCCCTGAGGTGGCAAAAGTAACGAAAGTTCGCCTCGGTGAAAAGAATGTCGTCTTCCAAGGTAATGAAATGCGTGTAACGCGGCGCCTCCTGGGCAAAGGCCGCGCGCTGCACCGGCTTGTGCGCCCAGGCCAGCTCACGCGGGTTGCGGTCGTGCACCTCCGGGAAGCTTGCGATGCGGACGCTGAACCGATCATCGACAAGCTTCTCAAAGAGGCGGTTCAGCGTAGCCAGAATGGCGGAATCATCAGAGTCCGTGCAGATGACAATCTCAACCGATTCGACGTTGAAGCGCAACAGTGACAATACGCTGTCGAACAGGAACCGCGTTCTCTCCTTCCGGTATAGGAAGGTAATGCATACATGAAGCCGGGCGCGGGAGGGATCGAGACAAGACATGATCACACTCATCGACAAGAATTGCTATCGTGTAATGCAAATTCGGCGCAAGCCACAACTTCGATGCCCACAGCTTTAAGCAAGCTTGAGGCACTGCCCGTTGATCCGTTTCGTGGCCCGATCCCGCTGAGCATCAATCCTAGGCGTCGAGCTTCTCAAGCTCACGCAGCACCGACTCGCCCATCACCTGGGTGCCGACGCGGGCCATGCCGGTGCTCATGATGTCGCCGGTGCGCAGGCCGCTGGCGAGCACGCGCGTGCAGGCGTCCTCGATCGCGCTCGCTTCCGGCTCCAGATCGAGCGAGATACGCAGCAGCATCGCGAAACTGAGAATTTGCGCCAAGGGATTGGCCAACCCTCGACCGGCGATGTCGGGCGCGCTGCCATGCACCGGCTCATACAGCGCCGGGCGGCTTCCGTGTTCGTCAACCGCGCCGAGCGTCGCCGAGGGCAGCATGCCAAGGCCGCCGGTCAGCATGGCCGCGAGGTCCGACAGCAGGTCGCCGAACAGGTTGCTGGTGACGATCACGTCGAACTGGCGCGGATTGTGCGCGAGCTGCATGGCGCAGGTGTCAGCCAGCATGTGCGTGA
Organism: uncultured Acetobacteraceae bacterium; assembly: GCA_964246745.1. Taxonomy (GTDB): domain Bacteria; phylum Pseudomonadota; class Alphaproteobacteria; order Acetobacterales; family Acetobacteraceae; genus Lichenicoccus. The sequence goes on along the minus strand of CAXTRK010000034.1, from coordinate 26,268 downwards.
GCGTCACGTCCGGATACTCGCGCCCGGCGAGCCTGGTCACCACCTGCCGCCAGAGCAACCCGCTCTCCATGACGTTGCTCTTCTCCACCGAGCAGACGGCGCCGCCTCGCTTGCGTGCGAGATCCAACGCGACGCGCGCGACGCGCTCGATCTCGTGAGTGGTGTAAATTTCGGTGTTGACGCCGCGCTGGCTGCCGTCGGCCAGTGTCTCGATGCCGCGTGGCTCGCCAAAATAGACGCCGCCCGTGGCCTCGCGCACGATCATGATGTCGAGGCCGCGCACGATCTCCGGCTTGAGCGGACTCGAATCGATCAGCGGCTCCAGCACCAGCGCCGGCCGCAGGTTGGCGAACAGGCCAAGCTCGCGACGCAAGGTCAGGATCGCCAGCTCCGGCCGCCTGTCGAAGCCGACATGATCCCATTGCGGGCCGCCGACGGCGCCGAACAGCACCGCGTCCGCCGCGCGCGCGGCGGCGACCACCTCGTCCCTGATCGGCACGCCATACGCCTCGATCGAGGCGCCGCCGACCAAATCCTCGGTCACGTCAAAGCTGATTCCCCGACGACGCGACAGCCAGTTCACGATCCGGCCGACCTCGCGCATGATCTCGGGACCAATGCCGTCGCCGGGCAGGACAAGCAGCTTCTTGTTGGACGGCATCATCGCCTCTGGACGTTCGGGTGGGGCGCCGATCAGCCGACGCGAATGGCCGGCATCCAGGGCATCTCGTCGCTGCGCGCCTGCTCGAAGCGCGCGATCGACGCTTCGTGCCGCATGGTCTGGGCAATGTCGTCGAGACCTAGAAGCAGCAGATGCCGCCGCCAGCCATCGATCTCGAAGGCGACTTCCTCGCCGTTTGGACGCACCACCACCTGCCGCTCCAGGTCGACGGTCAGACGGGCGTTGCCGCCCATTGCGCTGTCCTCGATCAGCGCGTCGCAGACCGCGCGTGGAAGCACCACCGGCAGCATGCCGTTCTTGAAGCAATTGTTGTAGAAGATGTCGGCGAACGACGGCGCGATCACGCAGCGTATGCCGAAATCGAGCAACGCCCAGGGCGCATGCTCGCGCGATGAGCCGCAGCCGAAATTCTCGTGCGCAACCAGGATGCCGGCGTGACGATACGGTTCGCGGTTGAGCACGAAGTCCGGACGCTCGACGCCATTCTCGTAGCGCCACGCATCGAACAGGTGGCGCCCCAGGCCGGAGCGCGTGATGGTCTTGAGGAAGCGCGACGGAATGATCTTGTCGGTGTCGACATTCGCCTCCGGCAACGGGGCGGCGATCGCGGTGAGCGTGGTGAAGCTCTGCATGGTCAGGCCAGCGCGCGCACGTCGGTCAACCGCCCGGTGACCGCCGCCGCCGCCGCCATCGCCGGCGAGAGCAGGTGGGTGCGTCCGCCGGGACCCTGGCGCCCCTCGAAATTGCGGTTCGAGGTCGAAGCGCAGCGCTGGCCGGCAGCAAGCTTGTCAGGGTTCATCCCGAGGCACATCGAGCAGCCCGCCTCTCGCCATTCGAAGCCGGCTTGGCGAAAGATACGGTCGAGGCCCTCGCGTTCGGCCTGCAGCTTGACCAGGCCGGAGCCGGGCACCACCAGGGCGCGGACGCCGTCCGCCACGCGGCGTCCGTTGGCGATCGCCGCCGCCGCGCGCATGTCCTCGATCCGGGCGTTGGTGCAGGAGCCGATGAACACCACGTCGACCGGCAGTTCGCTGAGCCGCTGGCCGGCGCGCAGCCCCATATAGTCGAGCATGCGCCGCATCCGCGCCCGATGTGCCGGATCGTCGAGCGCCTCCGGGTCGGGCACCTGGCCGGTGATCGGCACAACATCCTCCGGACTGGTCCCCCAGGTCACCAGCGGCGCGATCTCCGATGCCTCGAGGCGAACCTCGGAGTCGAAGTGCGCGCCGGGTTCGGTGGCGAGCGTGCGCCACGCCTCGAGGGCGCGTTCGAACGCCTCTCCCTTGGGCGCGAACGGGCGACCCTTGACGTAGGCGAAGGTGGTCTCGTCGGGTGCCACCAATCCGGCGCGGGCGCCGGCCTCGATCGACATGTTGCAGATGGTCATGCGCCCGGCCATGGACAGCGTTCGTATCGCCGAGCCCGCGAACTCGATGACGTGCCCGGTGCCGCCGGCGGTGCCGATGCGGCCGATGATCGCCAGCATCACGTCCTTGGCGGCGACCCCGGGAGCCAGCTCGCCTTCGACGCTGACGCGCATGTTCTTCGCCGGAGACTGCACCAGCGTCTGCGTCGCCAGCACGTGCTCAACCTCGGAAGTGCCGATGCCGAACGCCAAGGCTCCGAAAGCGCCGTGCGTCGAGGTATGGCTGTCGCCGCAGACGATGGTCATGCCCGGCAGCGACAGGCCCTGCTCCGGACCGATGATATGCACGATGCCCTGCTCGGCCGAGCGCAGCGGGAAATAGGGCACGCCGAACTCGGCGACGTTGCGCTCCAGCGTCTCGATCTGCAGCCGGCTTTCCGGCTCCTCGACCGGATGCGAGCGGTCGCCGGTCGGCACGTTGTGATCGGCGACGGCGATGGTGGCCTCAGGTCGGCGGACGCGCCGCCCGCTTAGGCGCAGACCATCGAAGGCCTGCGGACTGGTGACTTCGTGGACCAGATGACGGTCGACATAGAGCAGCACCGTGCCGTCGCCGAGCGTCTCCCCCGGCGTTTCGACAACATGGCGCTGCCAGATCTTGTCGAACAAGGTCTGTGGCATGACGCTAGCCGGCGGCGGCGGGCGCCACGTCGCGCGCGCGCTCGGCGATACGCGCCGACTTGCCGCGACGGCCGCGCAGATAATACAGCTTCGCCCGACGCACATCGCCGCGACGCACCACCGCGATCTCCGAGATGGTCGGCGAATACAGCGGGAACACGCGCTCCACGCCCTCGCCATACGAGATCTTGCGCACGGTGAAGTTGCTGTTCAGCCCCTTGTTCGAGCGTGCGATCACCACACCCTCATAGGCCTGCTGCCGGCTGCGCTCGCCTTCGACGACACGGACCATCACCCGCACGGTGTCGCCCGGGACGAACTCCGGCACCGGACGCGCCGCGGTCAGGCGGGCGACTTCGTCGGCCTCGTATTGCTGAATGATGTTCATGATAGTGTCCTTTCGGTACGGTCAGTTACGCCGCGCCGCCATGTTCGGCAAGGCGGGCGAGATGGAGGTCGGGCCGGCGCGCACGCGTGTCGCTTTCGCTGGCCGCGCGCCGCCAGGCGGCGATGGCGGCGTGGTCGCCGGACAGCAGGATGTGCGGGACCGCGCGGCCAAGCCAATCCGCCGGCCTGGTGTAGTGCGGATACTCAAGCAGGCCGTCGGCGAAGCTTTCCTCCAATGCGCTGTCGGCGCCGCCCATCACGCCCGCTAGCAGGCGGACAACCGCGTCGAGAAGCACCAGCGCCGCGGTCTCGCCGCCAGAGAGCACGTAGTCGCCGATCGAAACCTGTTCGAAGCCGCGCGCCTCAAGCACACGCTCGTCGATCCCCTCATAGCGGCCGCACAGCAGCACAACCCCCGGACCACCCGCCAGCCTGCGCACATCGCGCTGCGCGAGGCGCCGCCCGCGCGGCGTCAGGCACACCAGCGGACGCGGGTCGTGCAACGGGACATGCGCCGAGACCGCCGCGTCGACGACATCGGCGCGCAGCACCATGCCGGCGCCCCCGCCGAACGGCGTGTCATCGACGGCGCGATGCCGTCCGATGCCGTGCGCGCGCAGATCGTGCGCCTCCATCGACCAGACGCCGCGCGCGAGCGCCCGACCGGACAGAGACATGCCAAGCGGACCCGGGAACATCTCCGGGAACAGCGTCAGCACGGTGGCGCGCCAGCTCATCCGAGCTGGTCTTCCGCAAGCTCGATCTCTTCCGGCGGCACCACCAGAAGCCGGCCGGCCGCCAGGTCGATTTCCGGAACACAGACGCGCGTGAACGGCAGCACCACGCTGCGCCCGACATGGCCGATCTCAAGGCTGGCGCCGGCGCCGTAATCATGCACCGCCAGCACCGTGCCGAGCGAACGCTCCATCCCGCCGGTGCGCTCGTGCGCCGACAATCCGATCAGGTCGGAGAGATAGAACTCATCCTCGCCTGCGTCCGGAAGGCGGTCGCGGGCGACATACAGACGCCGGTTGACCAGATGCTGCGCGCTGTCACGGTCTTGCAGCGTCTTCCCATGGGCGTCGGTGAACTCGGCAATCCCATCGCCGCGCCAGGCAATCGTCCAGTCGCCCCCGCGATCGTCCCGCAACGGCCCATAGGACGCGAGATCGGCCGGCACCGCCGCGTAGCTGTGCACCCGCAGCAAGCCGTGCACGCCATGCGGCCGTCCGACCACGCCCATCAGGATACGCCGTTCGTTCATCCGGCAAGTGTCAGGCCGCGGCGGTGCCGGCGGCGGCACGCTCCTTGGCACGCTCGTTCGCACGCTCCTGGGCCTTCTTCTTCGGCGCCGACTGCACCGGCTGCTCGCGCCAGGCCGGCTTGTCGGTCAGTCCGGCATTGCCGAGAAAGCGCGCCACGCGGTCGGTCGCCAGCGCACCCACGGACATCCAGTAGGTAATCCGGTCGCCGACCAGGCGCACACGATCCTCATGCTCGGCCGGCAGCATCGGATTGTAGCTGCCCACCTTCTCGATGAAGCGGCCATCGCGCGGCGAACGGCTGTCGGCGACAACGATGTGGTAATACGGACGCTTCTTCGCGCCGGCTCTGGCTAGGCGGATTTTCAGGCTCATGCACACAACCTCTCTCTAGGACCCGCTGGAGCCACAGGCCCCAGACCCAAATTCAATACGGCCGCGGGCCCGGCCCCCTCGGACCGCCCACGCCCTTCGGCATGATCGCGCCAAGGCCGTGGCGCATCAGCCCCTTGGCGCCCATCTTGTTGATGCGCTTCATCATCGTCGACATGTCATCGAACTGCTTGAGCAGACGGTTGACTTCCTGCACGGTGGCGCCAGACCCCGCCGCGATGCGCTTCTTGCGGCTCGCCTTGATGATGTCGGGCGCGCGCCGCTCGGCTTTGGTCATCGAGGAGATCATCGCCGTGTGCCGTTTGAGCACGGTGGTATCCAGGTTCTTGCCGGCGAGCTGGTCCTTCATCTGGCCCATGCCGGGGATCATCCCCATGATCCCCTCGATCGAGCCCATCTTGCTGATCTGGCGTATCTGCGACGCGTAATCGTCGAGGTCGAACTTGCCCTTGAGCATCTTGCGGGCAAGCTTCTCGCTCTCCTCCTCGTCGAGCGTGTCAGAGGCTTTTTCCACCAGGCCGGCAAGGTCGCCGAGACCCAGGATGCGTCCGGCGACACGCTCGGGATGGAATTCCTCCAGCGCCTCCAGCTTCTCGCCCGAACCGGTCAGCTTGATCGGAGCACCCGTGATGTGGCGCATCGACAGCGCCGCTCCGCCGCGCGCGTCACCGTCCATCCTGGTCATCACGATGCCGGTGACGCCGACCGCCTCATTGAAGGCGCGCGCGGTGTTGACCGCGTCCTGGCCGGTCATCGCATCAACCACCAGCAGCGTCTCGGCAGGGTTGGTGGCGGCGCGTATCTGCCGCACCTCGTCCATCAGCGCCTCGTCGATCGACAGGCGGCCGGCGGTGTCGAGGATGACGATGTCGAACCCTTCGCGACGGCCAGTGTCCATCGCCCGCTGCGCGATCTGCGTCGGCGTCTGCCCGGCCACGATCGGCAGCGACGGCACGCGGGCGCGCTCGGCCAACTGCGCGAGCTGGAGCTGTGCCGCGGGGCGCTGCGTGTCCAGGCTGGCCAGCAGCACACGGCGCCGCTCGCGGCCGGCGAGACGCAACGCCAGCTTGCCCGAGGTGGTGGTCTTGCCGGAGCCCTGCAGGCCCACCATCAGGATCGGCACCGGGGCCGCGGCATTGAGGTTGAGCGGCACCGCGCCGGCGCCGCCAAGCGCCTCGATCAGCGCGTCATTGACGATCTTGGCGACCGCCTGGCCGGGCGAGATGCTCTCCAGCACCTCCGCACCCACCGCGCGTTCACGCACGCGGCCGATGAAATCCTTCACCACCGGCAAGGCCACATCGGACTCGAGCATCGCCAGGCGCACTTCGCGCAACGCCTCGGCGACATCCGCCTCGGACAGCGCGCCGCGCGTGCGCAGCCGGTCGAAGACCCCAGTCATCTTGCCTGACAGGCTGTCGAACATCCGCCCTATCCCTGTCCATCAAGCGGTGAAACACAAAACCGCCGCTGCGCGAGCCTTCGCGGAGCGACGTGTCGATGAGCGTTTCCCGTAGAAGCCGAGGCGTGCCCTGTCAACGCCGACGCAGCACAATGCACAGATTGTTGGACGGCATGGCGATGCGGGCGGCAAGCGCCAGCCCATGCTGTTCGGCAACGCCGGTGACGCGGCGCAGGTCGCGCAAGCCCCAGGCCGGATTGCGCGCGCGCAGATCGGCGTCGAACGCCAGGTTGCCCGTCGCGGTGGCCAGCCCCGCTTCCAGAAAAGCCCCATACAGGATCAGCGGGGCGCCGGCCCGCAGCACGCGCCCGGCTCCGGACAGCAAGCCCTTGGTCGCACGCCACGGCGCGATATGGATCATGTTGATCGCGAGCATCGCGTCCGCGCGATCGATCGGCCAGCTCTCCGGCGCCGACGCGTCGAGCGGCAAGGCTGCCCGCAGATTGGGCCGGCCTGCCGCGGCGACGTAATCCGCAATGCTCGCCAGCGCCGCCGCGTCGCAGTCGGTCGGCTGCCAGGTCAATGCGGGATGCGCCTCGCTGAACCAGACGGCATGCTCGCCAGAGCCGCTGGCGACCTCCAGCACCAGGCCGGCCTCCGGCAGCCAGGAGCGCAGCACTGCCGCGATCGGCGCGCGGTTGCGCGACGCGGCGGGAGCCGACAGTCTGGCGTCCGAACGATGGGGAGGAGAGGCCGTCATGGACCTTCATCTAGACGACAAGCGCGTCCTGGTCACCGGCGCCGCCGCCTCTGGCTAGGCTTGCGGATCTCGGCTGGCGGACAGCCTACCGGATCGCCTTTCCGCTGGCGCTGATCTGGTGGCGCCTGCGCCGGCGCGATCACCAAGGCGCGCTGGTGGCGGTCCATGTCGGCGACATGGTGCTGCTGCTGGCCTCCTCCTATCGCCGGGCCTGGAATTTTCCGGGCGGCGGGGTGCGGCCCGGGGAGACGCCGGAGGCGACAGCGCGACGCGAACTGCTCGAGGAAATCGGTCTGGACGCGGGGCCGCTCACCATGGCGGGCACGATCCACGGCCTCTGGGACGGACGCCGTGACACGGTGCATCTGTTCAGGCTCACGCTCGACCGATTGCCGAAGCTGCGGCTCGATAATCGAGAGATCGTCGGTGCCCGACTCGTGAGCCTGGACGAACTGCGCGGTCTGGTGCGGGGCCGCGCCCTGACCGGTCCGGTCGCCGCCTATGTCGGCAGGAAGTCCGGCACGGAGAAATAGCGCTCCCCGGTATCGTAGTTAAAGCCGAGCACGGTCGCGTGCCTTGGCAAGTCCGGCAGCTTCTTCGCGATCGCCGCCAGCGTCGCCCCCGAGGAAATGCCGACCAGCAGTCCCTCCTTGCTTGCCGAACGGCGGGCAAATTCGCGCGCCTCCTCAGCCTCGACCTGAATCACCCCGTCGAGCGCTGCCGTGTGCAGGTTCTTCGGCAGGAAGCCCGTACCAATGCCCTGGATCGGGTGCGGACCTGGAGGGCCGCCGGAGATCACCGCCGACGCGCTCGGCTCGACCGCGAACACCGTGAGCGTCGGCCATTTCCGCTTCAGCACCTCGGCGCAGCCGGTGATGTGGCCGCCAGTGCCAACGCCGGTGATCAACACGTCGATGCCGTCGGGGAAATCGGCCAGGATCTCCTGCGCCGTCGCCCGCGCATGCACCTCGATATTGGCTGGGTTCTCGAACTGCTGCGGGATCCAGGCCCCCGGGATGTCGGAGGCGAGCGCATGGGCACGCTCAATGGCGCCCGTCATACCGCTTTCCTTCGGGGTCAGTTCAAAGCGAGCGCCATAGGCCTGGATCAGCCTGCGACGCTCGACCGACATGGATTCCGGCATGACCAGGATCAGCGTGTAGCCCTTGACCGCGGCGACCATGGCCAGGCCGATGCCGGTGTTGCCGGAAGTCGGCTCGATGATCACGCCGCCCGGCTTGAGATCGCCGGACGCCTCCGCCGCCTCGACCATGGACAGCGCAATGCGGTCCTTGATCGAGCCGCCGGGGTTGGCGCGCTCGGACTTGATCCAGACGGTCGACTCCGGAAATAGCCTGCTGAGGCGGATATGCGGCGTATTGCCGATGGTCTCCAGGACGCTGCTGGCCCTCATGGCGGTCTCCCCTCAAGATAAGCAAGGGCAGGGCGCTGCCCTGCACCCGCTCAAGGCTGAGCCTTGAGAATCCATTTATTATACGTTGGTTTTCAAAAGGCCAGCCGTCAGAAAATCAATCCCGCGACCCGGGCAATTCGGCCGGCACGCGGGACTGAGCGATAGGGAAGCTACTTGCTAGGTAGAGAAGAAGTGGTTGGTGTCGCCTTGCAGTTGCGTCACGCTCACATTGTTGAAGGTGATCGTGGTCTTGTCGGACAAGGTGATCATCGAGCCGCCGTTACTGGTTGCCTTGGCGGAACCCAACGCGGCCTGTATTGCTCCGGCGCCATAGCCGAACAAGCCAACCATGTTGCCAGCGGCACTGCCGAAATCGGTGATCGTGGCCTGGCCGCCGCCTTCCGTCGAGGAGAACATGAACAGGTTCTTTGCGCTGCCGGCGCCGCCGGTCAACGTGTTGTTCCCGACGCCAGCCATCAGGGTATCCGCGCCAGAGCCGCCGATCAGGCTTGCGCCGCCGCCGTTGCCAAACAGTTGCACGGACCCCGTCGACATCGATCCGTCGAGGGTCTGAGTGCCGACACCGGCAACCATCGTGCCTGTGCCGCTGCCGCCGAGATATTTGGCATCCGCCCCGGTCGCGCCAAACAGGGAAACAGAACTGTCGCCCCCGCTGACTGTGGTGGTCACACCGTCCTTGGCAATGAAGGTGAGGGTGCCAGTGCCGTACTCAAACGCGGTGGTGTTCGAGCCGCCGAACACCGTGGTGTTGCCGGACGCGGCGATGGTGTCGTTGGTCCCACCGATCACTGTGCTCGTGCCGGCCAGATAATCGGCAGTCGCGCTGCCGTCGAAGACAACCGAGGAACCCTGGCCACCATAATAGGTGTTGTTTGCACCATGATCGACGACCAGGCTCGAGCCGCTGCTGCCGTAAACGCTGCTGCTGGATCCCGACAGGACGACCCGGTTCGTTCCGCTACCGAGGTGGACCTGATCAGTGCCCACTGAGAAGATCAGATCACTGCCCGTGCCAGAGAAGATCTGGTTCGAGCCGACCCCATCAGAGATCACGTCGTTTCCAGAACCACCATAGATGCTGCTGTTGCCATTGCCGGTGGCGACGACGTAGCTGCCCTTGGTGCCATCGAACTCATTGTTGCCGCCGCCCGCAACAAACAACCCGCCGCCGCTGCCGCCATACAGCGTCGTGCCGCCGATGCCGGAGAGCACGCTCGTCGACGACGCGGTCAACCCAGCGTTGATGGTCACCCCGCCTGCCGCATTGTTCGTCAGGAAGCTGTAGCCGGTCGGGAACGTGTAGCTGCCCGGAGCCGAGACCACACCTTCGCCAAGCGCGCCGCTTGGCACGGCAGCCGGCGTCGCGCCCGCTGTCAGGTTCGATGCGAACAATCCATCGCTGAACGCCAGTCCATTGACTGCGGCGGCATAGCTTTGAGCCAGCGTCAAAGCCGCGGCGCCATTGACGCTTACCGGAACAATGGAGCCAGAAGCTCCGACCACGGTCACGACAGCCATGAGATATCCTTCTGGTTAGACAGTTCGCGCAGACGTCCAAGGTCCCGCAGTTCGACGCGGACGCCGTGCACTCACCTGAGCGCTTAGCTATTCCATTGGTTTTCAGGACTGCAACTCAAATTACGCCTGTCTCAATCTTTTAAAAAAACCGACACAGGCTCTATATGCTTCCTAACAGCAGCCCAAGCGTGTGCTTCTTAGCTGTTGAATCCTGTTGTCGCCTTCAGAAATGCACCTTTGATGCTTTCAAGCTGGCGTGAGGAATGTTCAAGCGACGCAGCAATTTTGAGACTGCGCTGGTGCGGGTTCGATCCCGCCGACGATTGGTCCTGGAAAACTGTTGGAAGCGTTGACTTTGCTGCTTAGCCTTGACTAGATCTCAGAGTCTCACGCAAATCCCACAACCGGACGGTATCACGGTTTTGTGAAACCGGGATCTGCGCGTTGCGGAGCGATCGCGTGATGATCCGATGAAGCCGCACCGCCCGCTGATCAGGAGCGATGCAATGACGCTTCTAACAGTATGTTTGCAGATCACGTTTAGTTTTCCATTTCGGTGCGCGATCCACCGACCCGTTTAATGAAGGGCGCGCACGTGCGACAGGTCGAGCCCGCTTCGCATCGTCGGGTAGGGGCGCTCGCCGAACAAGCCGTGCCAGACGACCTCATTGAAGGCGACGGCAGGCGCCTGATCCTCATGCAGCCAGTCGTAGCCCGTTGTCCGCGCCGTCCACCAGGCCGCGTCATGCGTGCTGCGCGGGATCGGCCCGGCATCCGCCTGGCGGGTGGGCAATGGCAATGTCGTCCCATAGAGATACCGCGACGGTGTCGCCTTGTAGGTCCAGCGCGACTGCGACAGGTCGAACACGTCCGTCATCGGCGGCTGGTTGGCGTCATAGAGGCTAAGATGCCGCGTGCCGAGGATATCCTCGATGGTGCGCAGCATGTTGATCGTGGTGTAGCGATGCGACACCACGGCGCCGTGTTTGACATACGGCCCGATCACATAGGCTGTCGAGCGATGCGCGTCGACATGGTCGGGACCGTCCTGCGCGTCGTCCTCGACGACGAAGATGAGCGTGTCGCCTCGATCGGGCGAGTTCGCGACGGTCTGGGCGACAAGCCCGACCGCGTAGTCATTGTCCGCCTGCTGCAATTCCGGCGTGTTGACGCCGTCCAGCGCGGTCGAGAAGGTGCCCATGTGATCGTGCATCAGGCGAAGCAGCGTGAGGCTTGGCAAGTCGCCTTCCGCCTCATAGCGGGAGAACTCGCGCGCCCACTCCTTCTCGCGATCATAGTCCGGATAGGCATTGTCGAAGCCGCGAAAATAGGCGTCCGTGCGGCCCATCAATGTCGGGTTTTCGGGATAGGCCTGCACCACCTGGTCCCGGAACGGGGTTGCGTCCTCCACAATCTGCGTGTCGTTTCGGCCAAAGTCTTTCGGGTGTGCTGCGTAACGATCGAGATCCTCGAAGAAGCCGTAGTTGCGTACGGTGAGGCCGGAGGCGAGCGCCGCGTTCCAAATATATCCATCCCCGCGCCGGTCGCCGGCATCACCGAACGGCCCGTCCGACTCGTCGTCGCTGCCGGTTCCGGGCAGCAGGTTCGGGTCGTCCGGATAGGCGGGCTCGGCTTCCTTGCGGCTCGCGATCGAGCCACGACCGACATCGACGTCGCGCACCTGGCCTTCGGAATTGTACGGCGCGTTGGTCTGGCGGCGGGAGTATTCGAGAGCAATCGTCTTCGCGTTGAAGTCCGGCTCACGCCCGGCCGTGCTCCACTGCCAGCCATTGCCGCTGACCTCGGCGGGATCCTCAAAGTTATCGAGATCGACATAATTCCTTGCGAATGCGTGGAAGTTCGGCGTGATCGCCTGGCCGAACTCGACCAAGGCCGGATCGCCGTTGCCGCGGCCGAGATCGCCGAGGATCTGGTCGTAGGTGCGGTTCTCCTTGACGATGTAGATGATGTGCCTGATGCGACGATGCAGCGCCGCCATCATCGCCGTGTCGGCGGGATCCGGCTTGGCGAGCAGGCCGTCATTGTCGGCAACCTGGCGGGTGAGCGCCTCGAGCGTGCCGGTTCTGCTCGGGATCGGCGCCGCGGTCAGGCCGGCCGCCTCGAGTTGCAGGATATACTGGTTCGGCTTGCACAACGATTCGTAAGGCTGCGGGCGGCCGCGTCGGATCTTTGACTGGCAGTGGCCGGGATTCGGGCCGGGATCGCTCTTGCCGTTCACGACATAGAACCACCCGTTTGCAAGCGCCAGCGAGTTCGGATACCAGCCGGTCGGTATCAGGGCGGCGGTGGACGGTGGGTCTCTCAGCGACACCACGGCGATGGCGTTCTCGCCGCCATCGCTGACATAGAGCGTCCTGTTGTCCGCCGAGAGCGCCAGCGCGTTCGGGGCCGCCCCGGGATAGCGTCGCATCCTGGTTCGAAGAGACTGCGGAGCCGCGACCGGGATGCGCTCGATCACCTTGTCGGCCGCGGTGTCGATCACCTGGACGCTGTCATCATTGTCGGCCGCGACATAGAGGCGGCTGCCTGCCTGGTTCGCGACCATTTCCGTGGGCGTGCCCTTGATCGGTATCCGCGCTTTCACTATTGCGCCGGCGCTTCCCACCGTCAGCACGTCGACCTCGCGGTCACGCTGGCTGGTGACATAGGCGGTGTTGTTGCCGACCATCGTGACCCAGAATGGCGACTCGCCCCCGGCTTTGCCGGCGTCGGCCGGATTTTCAACGCCGGGACGCAGATCAAGCTCGGCGACACGCTTGCCAGTGGCGAGATCCACCTCGGAGACGGAATCATTGTAGATGTCGGCCACGATCAGGGTGGCCCCATTGGCGCTCACCGCAAGGCCGGCTGTGCTCGGGCCCTGCTTGTTGCCTACGCCAGTTTTATGACCAAGCGCGATCGGGCTGCCTGCCTGCCTCCAGGCGCCGCCGCTGTCCGCGTACGGAGTGATGCTGTCGCCGCCGCCGCTGCCCACATAAAGCTTATGGCCATCGGGCGAGAACGCGATCCCGGCATAGGCGGTGGGGATCTGGATGACCTGCGTCTGCCTGGGCGCGCCCGACGCGATATCATAGAAGAAGATGTATTCGGACGAGGCCGCCGAGTCGAAGGCGCCGGCCGCCGTCTGGATCGTATTGTAGCCGCTGGTCAGCACCACGAGCGTCTTGTGGTCGGGGCTCGCGACCGCGCTGATGGCTTGGCCGGCGAGATAGTCCGGATGGTTTGCCAGGCGGGGATTGAGGTTCAGGAACACTGCGCCCGGAGTGGCGGTGGGCGTGACGCGCTGGCCTGAGGGCAGTGCGCCGGTGCTGGCGGGGGCGGCGTCCGCAGCGCCCGCGAGTGCCGCGAGGAGGGCGCCGGCGAGCGACCGCCTGATCGAAACTATCATCGATTCTTTTCCTCGAAGCGGTTGAGCCGCGGCACATCATTGCGCAGTCTGAGATCATTCAACCACGGAAACCGGGAGCCGGACATGCGTGTGCTTCTGGTCGAGGACCATGCCGACATGCGCGAGATGATGACCGCGCATCTGCGCGAGGCCGGCTTTGTTGCCGACAGCGTCGGGCGTGGCGGCGAGGCGATCGAAGCTGCCGGCGCCGTTGTCTATGACGTGGTCATCCTTGATCTCGGGTTGCCCGACCAGGATGGATTGGCCGTGCTTCGCACGCTCCGCGCGGAGATCGCGCCCGATGTTCCGGTGCTGGTGCTGACCGCGCGCGACAGCGTCGGCGACCGGGTCAGCGGCCTTGATGCCGGCGCCGACGACTACCTGCTCAAGCCGTTCGACCTGGGAGAGTTCGACGCGCGGCTGCGTTCGGTGCTGCGACGGCCGGCGCTGCGTCGTGATCCGGTGCTCCGGTTCGGCGATCTCGTCTTTGACACGCAGGCACGCGAAGTGCTGATCGGGGAGTGCGCGCTCGACCTCACCCGTCGCGAAATCTCGCTGCTCGACGAGCTGATACGCGCCGGCGGCCGCACCGTAGTGCGTGACGCGCTTGAGGATCGGCTCTGGAACCTGAGCGAGCCGGTCAGCGGCAACGCGCTGGAGGCGGTGGTGTCGCGCCTGCGTCGCAGGCTGGCGCAGGCCGCGTCGCGTTGCGTGGTCGAGACGATCCGCGGCATCGGCTATCGGCTGGCGGTCCGGGAGGGCGCCTGACTCCGAGCATGATGGGCAAGAGCCTGCGCAACCGTCTGGTCGGCTCGATGACGCTCCTGCTGCTTGGGGGACTGGCGCTGATCGCGGTCCTGCACGGGGTCGAGGGCGCCCATGACTTCGGCGGCCGGCTCGGCCGTGTGCTGCTCGGCGACGAGTTGCCCGAGCCCTGGCAGGACCTGGCCGTGCTGCTGCCGGGCGGCGTGGTGATGCTGGCGCTGATCGGCCTGGTCACCGGCTGGAGCCTGCGGCCGGTGCTGCGCGCGTCTGAAGAGGCGGCGGCAGTGGGTCCGCGCCACCCGCACGCCAGGATCGGAACGGCAAACCTGCCGAGCGAATTGTCTCCCCTGGTCGAGGCGGTGAACCAGGCGCTTGATCGGCTGACACTCGCCTACGAGGCGGAACGGCGCTTCACCGCGGACGCGGCGCACGAGTTGCGCACGCCGCTCGCCGTGCTGAGCCTGCGTCTGCAACGCGCGCGCAGCCAGCCGGACGGGATCGAATGGCTGGCCATCGACGCCGATCTCGCCGCGATGCGCCGGCTGATCGAGGGGCTGCTGGATCTCGCCCGCAAGGAAGCCGGCCGGCCGCTGTCAACAAACCTCAACCTGCCGCGAATCGTCCGCGAGGCCGCGGCCCATGTCGAGCCGCTGGTGCGGCAGGCCGGACGCGGGCTGCTGGTCGAACTGCCAGACCAGTTGGAGGTCCCCGGCAACGCGGACGATCTGCGTGACGTGGTGCGCAACCTCGTCGAGAACGCCTTGGCGCACGGACAGGGCCTGATCCGCATCCGCCTGGAACGGCAGTCGGGCCAAGCCGTGCTGGATGTCAGCGACGAGGGGCCTGGCATTGCCAAGGATGTTCAGGAGACGCTGTTCGAACGTTTCCGCAAGGGCGCGCAATCAACGTCCGGAAGCGGGTTGGGCCTGTCGATCGCCCGCGCCGTGATCCAGGCCCATGGCGGCCATATCAAGTTCGAGGAAGCCTCCACCTGCACGATACGAATGGTGTTGCCGCAGAGCATTGAGGCGGGGCGGCACGTCTGATCGAAATAATGATCAAGTCCCAGGCATGGGAATAGCCAAGCAGAAGTCTGACAAGAACCTGACATACTCTGTGCCACATGAACAGTGGCCGCGCGTTACCCTTGCTCTGTCTCAGCTCGCGGCATTTGTTCATGAAATCGTCACTGTTCGGCTCTGCACAATTCTGTCCGATTGGTTAGAATTCAGACGGGACCTATCACCCGGGCAATGCTCGGCGCGCGGCGTCCGCCGCTCCGACATGGACACAGGAGTGCACGTGAAGATTTCATTGAGAAAGCATCCATTCGCCGGATTGTTCGCACTGGCGCTGGGGGCGCCGTTGCTGGCGCATGCGGCCGACCCGTTGACGCGCACCGTCGGCCCGCAGCCGAACGGCGCGATCGTGGCTTCGGACAACCAGCTTCTGACGCCGGCCGGCAAGCTCGTCTATCTCGGCTCGCCAGTGGTCGCCAAGGCGGTGGCGGTCAACCCGATCGCCCGGACCAAGAGCGGCGCCGCCCTGCTGATGGACGCGGACGCCTCGGTCGTCGTCTTCGATACCAAGACCGGCGCCGTGCTGCAGCGCTACGTGCCCACCATGCTCAACGGCACGACCCCCACCGCCGACCCGACCGGCTCCTTCAACGGCATCGCCTATTCTCCTGACGGCTCCAAGCTGCTGTTCAGTCAGGATGACAATTTCGTCGCGGTGGCGAATGTCGACCCGTTCAGCGGCGAGCTGACTCCGGCGGCGAGCGTGCCGTTGCCGTCGCCGCCCGCCAATCCAAACCTCTACAACAGCTTCTCCGCCAACGCCGGCGGCCTTGTCGATGTCGATGGTTCGCTCGGGCTCGTCGCCCTGAACGCGAACAACACGGTCGGCGTGATCAACCTCGCCAACAACACGCTGGTCTCGCAAATCCCGGTCGGCAACGCCCCCAACAGCATCGTGGTGAAGGGCAACTTCGCCTATGTCAGCAACGAGGGCGGCCGCACGGCCACCACGTCCGACTTCACCAACCTGTCTGACGGAACCCCGATCGTCGTCGACAAGACCAACGCCTTTGCGACAAGCGGCACCGTTTCGGTGATCAATCTGCGCTCCGGCGCCGTGACCGCGACCATTGACGTCGGTCTGCATCCCGCCGGCATGGCGATCTCCGGATCAATGCTCTATGTCGCCAACTCCTATTCCGACACCATCTCGGTGGTCGACACTGGCATCAACAAGGTCATGCGCACGATCAGTGTCGGCGTGCCGGTCAAGGGCGGCGCATTTGGTTCCGGTCCCAACGGCCTCGTCGTCGTCGGCACCCGCGCCTACGTGTCGCTCGGCCAGTCGAATGCCGTCGCCGTGGTCGACCTGACCAACGACTCCACCAATGCGGTGCTGGGCTACATTCCGACCGCCTACTTTCCGTCCTCGATCGCCTATGACCAGGCGCACAACCAGCTCGTGGTCCTCGACGACAAGGGCGTCGGCGCGCAGGGCTCGATCGGCAAGGCGGAAGGCGCCAGCGGCTACAACACCCACCACGAAAGCGGCGCCGTCAGCCTGATTCCGCTGCCCTCGGCCTCCGAACTGGCCACGATGACCAAGCGGGTGATCAAGAACAACCATTGGCACGGCAAATACGTCGATGTCGGCCCCGAATACGCCAACCCGAACGCCGCCCCGGTCGCCGTCCCGGCGCATATCGGCGAGCCCTCGCTGATCAAGCACGTCTTCCTGATCATCAAGGAGAACCGCACCTATGATCAGATGCTCGGCGACGTGCCGCAAGGCGACGGCGACCCCAGCCTCGCCGTGTTCGCCTCCGCGGTGCCGAACCAGCATGCTTTGCTCACGCGCTTTCCGCTGCTCGACAACATCTACGCGCCGAGCCGGCAGTCCGCGGACGGGCACCCCTGGATCGTCGAGTCCGGATCGTTCTACTCCAACGACATCCTCTCGCCGGACTGGATACGCAGCTATCCGGGCGGCAACAGCAACGACGCCTTGACCTACACGCCGCAGGGTTTCCTCTGGTCGAACGCCGAAAAGCAGGGTCTCAACGTCAAGATGTATGGCGAGTGGAGCGCCGGCTACACCATCGCGCCGAGAACGGACGGAGTGAGCGGCCCCTTTACCTGGGCTGATTGGTACAACACCTCCCTCTACAAGGAAACCGGCGGCAAGGAAGGCAAGAACATCGTGCCGGACAATACCGACACCGAGTCGGCGATGATCCCTTCGGTGACCGCGATCCTCGACAAGCACTATCCGTCGTTCAATCTCGACATCCCTGACCAGTATCGGATGGACTACTACATCCCCATTCTTCAGGCGCAGGACGCTGCCGGAAAGGTGCCGAACCTGACCATCCTCTGGCTGCCCGACGACCACACCGACGGCACCAGCTCCGGCCATCCGCTGCCGATCAACTACGAGGCCGACAACGACCTGGCGCTCGGCCGCCTGGTGGAGGCGATCAGCCATACCAAGACCTGGTCCAGCACCGCGGTCTTCGTCGAGGAAGACGACGCGCAAGACGGCGTCGACCATGTCGATGGCCATCGCATGCCGGCCTATGTCATCAGCCCCTACGCCGTCGCCCCGCAATCGACCGGCGT
Source organism: uncultured Acetobacteraceae bacterium (assembly GCA_964246745.1). GTDB lineage: Bacteria > Pseudomonadota > Alphaproteobacteria > Acetobacterales > Acetobacteraceae > Lichenicoccus. The sequence goes on along the minus strand of CAXTRK010000034.1, from coordinate 8,570 downwards.
CGGCAAGGTTATCGACACCACCTACACCGCGGAAAACATCAACCGCACGATCGAGAACATCCTCGATCTGCCGCCGTTGACCCAGTTCGACACCGTCGCGGCGCCGATGTTCGACTGCTTCCAGAACACGCCGGATGACGCGCCATTCACCCACGTTCCGGCGAGCACGCCGCTGAATATCGGCCCCGGCGGCACGCCGATCGCAGGTACTGGCGGCGTCAACTACACCATGAACATGACAAAGATGCAGAAGGCCTGGAACGTCGCATCCAACTTCATGACCAAAGGCAAGGAAGGCAAGGCGGACTCGGTGGACGAGGATTTCCTCAACCACGCGATCTGGTACTCCGCCACCAACTGGAAGCGCCCTTATCCTGGCGAGTCCAAAATCCAGTTGCCGGCAGCCCTGGTGGCCGCCGCATCGCATAAGAAGAGCGCCGACAGCGACGACTGACCGCAAGCCGGGCGCGCAAGCGCCCGGACTTCGGCCAAGGCCATGGTTCCGGGTAGTCCTAGCTCTTGATGCCGCCAAACGATCATTCGCCAGGTTCCGCTCGGACACTCGCCTTGCTGAAACAGGCCGATCGATCGGTGCGCGCCGGTCGCCTGGTCGGGGCGTTGCCGCCGCTGCGGCAGGCGGCGTCGCTGCAGCCGGGCAATGCCGCCATCCACCATGACTTGGGCCTGGTCTGCCTGCGTCTCGGCAAGCTCTCCGAGGCCATCGCCGCGTTCGAGGCCGCGCTCTCGGCAAATCCAGGCTTTGCCCTTGCCTGGCTGCGTCTCGGCATGGCGTTGCAGGCGCACGGCAAGGAGGCCGCCGCCATCCAGGCCTATTGCCGCGCCACCGCGATGCAGCCCGCTCTGGTCGAAGCGGGGTATCGCCTCGGCGCTCTGCTCGACACGCTCGGCCGTCGAGGCGAGGCTCTGGACGCATTCCGCGGCGCCGCTGCAGCATCGCCAGAGACCAGCTTCGGCCGCCTCTCCAGGGCGCGCGCGCTGCTTGCTGAAGACCGCGACGACGAGGCTGAAAGCGCGCTGCGTCAGCTCCTGGCGTCGCAACCGGACAATGCCGTGGCGCGCGATATGCTCGGCACCGTGCTCTCCAACGCTGGACGCTTTGACAAGGCTCGCGAATGCTACGAGCGCGCCATCGCGGCGGCGCCAAGCCTATGCGGCAGTTACTATGAGCTGGTGCGCTGCCGCCGCGTCACCACGGACGACGCGGAACTGCTGCGTCGGATGCGCGCTGCCCTTGCCACGCCTGGGCTGCACGGCGAGACCCGGCTGAAGCTGCACCTCGCGTTGGGCAAGGCCGCCGACGATCTCGACGAACCGGCCTTGGCCATGACGCATTTCGATGCGGCCGACACCCTGCGAAGCAGCCTTGGCGCGTTCGATCCGGCCGAATTCGTGGGCCGCATCGACCGGCTGATCGCGTCGTTCACGCCAGCGACGATTGCGCGCGCGGCCGAGACCGGCAGCGCTGATCCGACTCCCGTTCTGATCGTGGGTCTGCCGCGGTCCGGCACAACGCTGATCGAGCAGATCCTCTCCTGCCATCCGGACCTGCATGCCGCGGGCGAGTTGGGGTTCTGGACCGAGCGCGGCGCGGCCTGCGAGCCCGGCGGCGCGGCCAGCGCCGAAGCCGCGGCCGACTACAGCCGACTGCTGCGCGCTCTGGCGCCCGACGCCGCCCGCGTCACCGACAAGATGCCGCTCAACCTGTTCTGGGCCGGGCTGATCCATACGGCTTTGCCGCGAGCGACCATTATCCATTGCCGCCGCCATCCGTTGGACACGGCGTTGTCGATCCATCGCACCTATTTCAATCACCATGCGGCCTTGCCGACAGGCGGCGCGGCCCTGGTCGCGGCGGTCCGGGCGGCACGCCGCCTGGGCGAGCACTGGAGCGCGGTGCTGCCCTCCGACCGGTTTGTCGAAATCGACTACGAAGCGCTGGTCTCGTATCCCGAGCCCACGATCCGCCGTCTGGTCGCGGCGTGCGGCCTTGCCTGGAACCAGGCCTGTCTCGCCCCTGAGCACAATGCCCGCGTCATCAAGACGCCAAGCAAATGGCAGGCCCGCCAGAGGATTTCCGCCTCCAGGGTCGCGGTCTGGCGCCGCTACGAGCCTTGGCTAGGTCCGCTGGGCGCCCTTCAGATATAATGCTCGGCGAGCGGCGCGAAACCGTTGAAGCGCGTCGAGCAATAGGTCGAGACATAGGCGCCGGTGGAGAGCAGCTCGACCCGGTCGCCGCAGGCAAGATCGAGCGGCAGACGGTAGTCGGCGTGCTGGTAGAGGATGTCGGCGCCGTCGCAGGTGGGTCCCGCGATCATCACCGGCCCCGTGCGTCCGCCTTCATGCGGCGTGCGGATCAGGTAGCGGATCGCTTCTCCCTCGGTCTCGGCAAGGCCGCCGAAGCGGCCGATGTCGAGATAGACCCAACGCACCTCGTCGGCCGGATCAAGGCCGCGTCGGCTGACGAGAACCACCTCTGACGACACCACGCCGGCGTCGCCGACGATGAAGCGTCCCGGTTCGATCATCATCTCCGGAAGCGCGTTGCCGAAGGTGCCAGTCATCGCGCGCGCAATCGCCTGCGCGAACTGGTCGATTTCAGGCACGTCGTCGCGGTAGCGCACGGGAAAGCCGCCGCCCAGATTGATCATGCGGATATCGAGACCGTCGCGCGCAAGATCGGTGAACAGCATCCCGACCTTGCCGATCGCCGCCTGGTAGGCCTCGGTGCCGGTCTGCTGGCTGCCGACATGAAAGGAGAGCCCATACGGATCAAGGCCGCGCTCCGACGCCCGCAGCATCAAGCTGCGGGCATGCTTCAGGCTGGTGCCGAACTTGCGGGACAGCGGCCAGTCGGCGCCCCCGTTGTCGACGAGGATGCGGCAATACACTTTGCTGCCCGGAGCGAACCGGGCCAACTTATCCAGCTCCTCATCGCTGTCGAAGGCGAAGATCGAGACGCCAGCCGCATGGGCCTGCCGGATCGCCGAGATTTTCTTGATGGTGTTGCCAAATGAGATGGCCTCCGGCCGCGCGCCGGCATCAAGGCACAGATCGATCTCCTCCCAGGAGGCCGCATCGAAAGCGGAGCCGAGCGAGACCAGCCGTCCCAGCACCGGCGCCGCCGGGTTGGCCTTGACCGCGTAGAAGATGCGGGCCAGGGGCAATGCCGCCTGCAACGTCCGGTAGCGTTCTTCGATACGCTCGACGTCGACCACCAGACACGGTGTCGCCGGAGTGCAATCAGCCAGATAGCGGGCGATTTTGGGAGTCATCGCGCCCCAGCTCCTCTCTGTAGCATCCACCTGAAGAAGGCGATGGAAGTGTTGCGAAACGGTCTAACGGACCAGCGACCAAGACTGGAAGCCCACCGCCAGGCGGTGCAGGGCTCCCGATTGCCAGAACGCTTGACGTCGTTGCGTAACCTCAGAGGGCCAGTGGCACGTGCGTTGCTGCGTGCCGACCATATGGGGGCACACGACCGTGGATGCAACTGAAAATCGCCAGGATGCCTTAAAGCTGTTTCCGCACGCTGATATCACGGCCGAGTCCTATATAACGCTCAAAGCCCGGGATCGGCGGCAAGGAGGGCGGCTCGGCATGGGTGGGATGATTGACCGCCAGAGCAACAAGGCTCCGCATCAGGAAGCGTCCTTGGGCCGGCATGCGCACGCGCCGGCGCAAATCCCCTGGCGCGGCTGGAAGCAGGTGCTCAGACGCACCGTAGCGGAAATGATTTCAGACCGTATCGGCCTGGCCGCCGCCGGTTGCGCTTTCTACGGCACGTTATCGCTGTTCCCGGCGATCACCATGCTGATCTCCCTCTACGGGCTGGCCTTCGACCCGCAGACCGTGGAGCCGCAATTGCGTATTCTCCAGCACCTGCTGCCGGGAACAGCGTACACCTTGATCGACAACCGCATCCACTCGCTGGTCAGCAAGAGCGGCGGCACGCTGACCCTCAGCCTGATCATCAGCCTGTCGATCACGATGTGGTCGTCGACGTCTGGCACCAAGTCGATGCTGGCGGCGCTGAACATCGCCTATGACGAGCGCGAGACGCGCTCCTTTCTGCGCTACCAGGCGACCGCCCTCAGCATGACGCTGGGTGGCATGATCGGCGCTGTGCTGACGCTGGCGCTGCTGGTGTTCCTGCCGGTCATGCTGAATTTCGTGCCCGAGCATTTCCACATCACCATTTTCGAGCAGCAGACCAAGACGATGATACGACTGGGCAGTCCGGTGCTGATGGTGCTGTTCGTGGTGGCAGCCTTCTCGCTGCTCTACCGTTTTGGCCCGTCACGTCGTGAGGCGCGTTGGCACTGGGTGACGCCGGGCGCGGTCGTCTCGACGCTGCTCTGGCTGATCGCCTCCGCCGGGTTCTCGTACTATGTCGGCCATGTCGCCAGCTACGATGCGACCTACGGTCCGCTCGGCGCCGTGATCGGCATCATGATGTGGTTTTTTGTGACGGCCTATGTGGTGCTGCTCGGCGCCGAACTGAACGCTGAACTCGAGTTGCAGACCGCTCAGGATAGCACCACCGGGGAGCCTAAACCGCTGGGCAGCCGCGGCGCGTCAGTCGCCGACAACGTGGCGGGCGATTAAGGCCTTAGCGACCCACGCCAGTGTCGCGTCCCGCCTCCAGGGCGGCCTGCCTGCTGGTGTCGCCGCTCGCCGCCTGCGCGACTTCGACGCTCGCGTCGGACGGTTCGACGCGTTGCACCGTGACCTGGTTCAGACCCTCCCGCACCATGCCTAACCGCGAGGCCGCGGCGCGAGACAGATCAATGATCCGGTTTCGCTGAGCGTAGGGACCCCTGTCGTTGACGGTGACGACCACTGAGCGACCCGTCGTCCGCGAGGTCACCAGCAGGCGAGTGCCAAGCGGCAGCGTGCGGTGCGCGCAGGTAAGCGTCATCGGGTCGAAGCGGGCGCCGCTGGAGGTAGGTTTGCCCGCGAAGGCACGGCCATACCAGCTTGCCAGCCCGCTTTCGATGAAGCTGTGACGAACCACCAGCCGGGCTTCGCGCGCTTGTCTGGCCAAGGCGGCGTGCACGGAGGCAGCCCAGGCAGTCACCGGATGCGGCGCGGCGGAATTGGGCGACGCCGCCTGCCGTATGGTTTGCGCGCTCGCTTCGCCGCCCGGAGCAAGGCTGATGGCGGCGCATGCCGCCAGGCAGGCAAGCGCCCGGCCAGGTCGCCGACGGCGGGGGGAGGATCGTGGGAAAAATGTCACGTCGGGTTTACGTCCTGCGGTGCTGGCGCATGAGGGGACGATCCGGCTGCAAAAATCAAGCTCAAATGGCAAAGACCGACAATCCAGACTCAAGTCCCTCGTGTCTCCGCACAGATCCGGCGGCGGCCGCAACAGTGTTGCCGGGAGTATAGTCGCGGACCAGCCAAGGTTGTTGTGCTCTGTTGCCTGGTTTTATGCCGGAGCCGTCCATTCGTGCGGTTCGCGCCGCCAGCGTGCGGGAGATCGCTTGGAGAGTGCACGGGGTCATGCTAACGCCGGACGCGATGGGGCCGCCGCTGATTGCCGTCTTGAACGGACCAAACCTGAACCTGCTCGGGCTGCGACAGCCCGCGGTGTATGGACGCGCAACGCTCGACGATGTGGAACAAGTCTGCATCCAGGCGGCCGAGCGTCTAGATGTCGCCATCGATTTCCGACAGACCAATGGCGAGGGCGAACTCATCTCATGGGTGCAGGAGTGTCGTGGACGCGCGCGTGGGATCGTCATCAACCCGGCGGGCTACAGCCACAGCTCGGTGGCACTGCTGGACGCGCTGCTCGCGGTGGAGCTTCCGGTGATCGAGGTGCATCTGTCGAACATCCATCGTCGCGAGGAGTTCCGCCGGCATTCCTACGTCTCTGAAGCGGCGCTGGGCGTGATCTGCGGGCTTGGGGTGCGTGGCTACGCGCTGGCGCTCACGGCGATGGCGGACATAGTGATGGACGAGGACGACCGATGAGCCGGATGCTCGTGGATGCGGATGCGATCCGCGCCCTGGCCGACATTTTGAACGAGACCGGCCTGACCGAGATCGAGATCGCCGAAAAGGACAGCCGCATCCGGGTTGTGCGCGCGCCGCCGGTGATGCAGGCGATGGCGGCCGCATCCGCGCCGAGCCCGTCCGTCGCGGCCGAGCTGCAGGCGATAGCGACGCACGCGGCGGTCGATCATGCCAAGCACCCGGGCGCGATCGCGAGCCCGATGGTCGGCATCGCCTATCTCTCGCCGGAGCCAGGCGCTGCCGCCTTCGTCGTCGAAGGCCAGCAAATCGCCGCCGGGCAGACGCTGATGCTGATCGAGGCGATGAAGACCTTCAACCAGATCAAGGCGCCACGCGCCGGAACCCTGGCCCGGCTGCTGGTGGAGTCGGGCGCTCCGGTCGAATTCGGGGAAGTGCTGGCGATTGTCGAGTGAGCCGACGGTCCCGATGTTCGACAAGATCCTGATTGCCAATCGTGGCGAGATCGCGCTGCGCATTCTGCGCGCCTGCCGTGAGCTTGGCATACGGACGGTCGCGGTGCACTCGACCGCGGACGCGGACTCCATGCATGTCCGTCTCGCCGATGAGAGCGTGTGCATCGGCCCTCCCGCGTCTCGCGACAGCTACCTCAATGTCGCGGCGATCCTGACCGCGGCCACCATCACCGGCGCGGACGCGATCCATCCCGGCTACGGCTTCCTTTCGGAGAACGCCGATTTCGCGGAGACGGTCGAGGCGCACGATCTAACCTTCATCGGCCCTTCTGCCGAGCATATCCGCATGATGGGCGACAAGATCACCGCGAAGAGCGCGATGCGTTCGCTTGGAGTGCCGCTGGTGCCGGGCTCGGACGGAGCGCTGCCCGACCTGGAGAGCGCCAGAGAGATCGCGGCCGCGATCGGCTACCCGGTGCTGATCAAGGCGGCTGCCGGCGGCGGCGGACGCGGCATGAAGGTGGCGGCCGATCCCGCCGACCTCGAGGAAGCCTGGCGGATCGCCCGCACCGAGGCCCGTGCCGCTTTCGGCAATGACGAGGTGTACCTGGAGAAGTACCTCGATCGTCCTCGTCACATCGAGCTGCAGATACTGGCCGACAGCCATGGCGAGGTGGTGCACCTGGGAGAGCGCGACTGCTCGCTGCAGCGGCGCCACCAGAAACTGCTCGAGGAGGCGGGTTCACCGGCGCTCACCGCCTCCGCCCGCGACGAGATCGGCGCGGTCTCCACCGCCGCGCTCAAGACGTTAGGGTATCGCAACGCCGGCACGCTGGAGTTTCTCTACCAGGATGGTCAGTTCGCCTTCATCGAAATGAACACGCGCCTGCAGGTCGAGCATCCGGTGACCGAGATGGTCTGCGACATCGATCTGGTACGCGAACAGATACGCATCGCCTCCGGCGCGCCGCTCGGCTACGCGCAATCCGATATCCGCTTGTCCGGCCACGCCATCGAGTGCCGGATCAATGCCGAGGATCCCGACAGCTTCATGCCGACCCCCGGCCGCGTCGAGATGTATCACCCGCCGGGCGGCCTCGGCGTGCGCATCGACAGCGCTCTCTACGCCGGCTACGTGGTGCCGCCCTATTACGACAGCATGGTGGCCAAGCTCATCGTCCACGCCCCGACCAGGGATCAGGCGATCGCCAGAATGCAGCGCGCGCTGGACGAGTGCGTCATCAGCGGCATCAAGACGGTGATACCGCTGCATAAGCGCATCCTTGCCGACCCGGAATTCCGCGCCGGCAACTACACGATCCATTGGCTGGAGGATTTCGTCGGCCGGTAAGCCGCTGCCAGACGCGTTCGGTCATGATGTCAGGAAGTGCCCGGGGGCGGTGACGCCGAGCAGGGTGATGCTGGTGCCGTCGGCAAGGCTGATGGCGCTGTTGCCTGCGGACGTTTGCACGCTGGCGGTGGTGTTGCCGTAGCCGAACAGGGCGATCTGGTCGATGCCGGGGCGGTAGCCGGTGAGGGTGAGGGCGCCGCCGGCGGACCCGTTGACGAAATCAAGCATGAGCGCCCCGGCGCCTTCCTGGATCGTGGCGGTGCCGGAACCGGCGACGACGGTCGACGGACCGGCGCCTTCGTGCACAGTCATCCTGCCGACGCCGGCGAAGATTTCGTTGGCGCCGTTGCCGGTGTCGATGGTCGAGGCGCCCGAGCCGCCGACCACGATCATGTTGCTGCCTTGCCCGTTCACGGCGAGGCTGCCGCTGCCGCCGATGATCGAGTCGGCGCCGGTGGCGCCGGTCGCGACCGAGGTGGCGCCGCTGCCAGCGAAGACGGCGTCGCTGTGCATGGTCATGGCGAGGCTGCCGCCGCCGCCGACCACGGTGTCGCCGCCAGCCGCACCCCCGGTCACGGTCGTGTCGCCGCCAGTGAAGATCACCGCGGCCATGGTGGCGCCGCCGATGATGCTGGTGCCGGCGGCGCTCCCGATCAGGCTGTCGCGGCCGGGACCTGCGATCAGCACGTTCTCACCGTGGGCGGCGCCGAACAGGGCGGCGCCGGCGCCGCCGCCGGTGAGGGTGGTGTTGCCGCCGCCTGCGACCA
>CAXTRK010000033.1:0-33709 GCA_964246745.1 uncultured Acetobacteraceae bacterium | reverse complement strand
GTTGATGATGGCGGAGCTGATCACGGCCGGTATTGGTCGCAGCGCGTTTGTGTAGATCACGGTGGCGACGGCGTTGGAGGTGTCATGAAAGCCGTTGGTCGCCTCGAACGCCATCACCATGACGAAGCAGGCGATCAGCATCGCAACCACGATGCCCGAGGCGGGCGCCAGATGGATCAGCATGCAGCTTCGATACGTCGCCGCGCCGTTCACGTCACCCGGCGATCCGCACTGCCATGAAAGTTTCACCGCCGCCGCAGGCTTGCGGCAATCCGGGCGAGAATTCCATGCACCCGCCTGAAGCCGGCGCGTACCGCCGGAGGCGCGCGCGCTTCGTCGAACGGACGCCTCGACCGTGACCGGACGCAACGAGGCGCTGCTTGCCGGACTGGCGACCGAGGAGCTGCTGGGCGTCGAGATCGGTCCGCTCGATCGTCCGATCATCACGCCCTCGATGGGGCGCGTGCTCTACGTCGATCACGTTGACACCGAAACCTTACGCGCGAAATACGCCGACGATCCAGGCGTGCGCGTGGAGCGGCTCGCGCCGATCGATCATGTCTGGGACGAGGATGGGCTTGACCGGCTGGCGCGCCGCCACGGAGCGGTCGACTACATCATCGCCTCGCACGTGGCCGAGCACGTTCCGGATCTGCTCGGCTGGCTCGCGGCGCTCGCGCGCGCGCTGTCGGCGCGGGGCGAAATCCGGCTGGTGGTGCCGGACAAGCGCTTCTGTTTCGATCATCACCGCGCGCTCAGCACGCTCGCCGATCTGCTGGCGGCCCAGGTGGCCGGACCGCGCACGCCGCCGCTCGCGCGCATCGCTGACTATTTCCTGCATGTGGTCGAGGTTGACGCCGCCGCGGTCTGGGCCGGCCGTCCGCCGCCGCCGCCGGTGGTGGATGCGGGGCGCTATGCCTGGGCGGCCTCGGTCTGCGGCGAGGTGCACGAGAGCGGCCGCTATCAGGACGTGCATTGCTGGGTGTTCACGCCCTCCAGCATGTGCCTGCTGTTCGCCGACCTCGCCTGGTTCGGCGTGCTCGCCTTGGAGTGCACGCTGTTCCGCGATACCGAGCGGGACGGCCTGGAGTTCCTGCTCGGCCTGCGTCCGTGCCGCAACCCGGCGCAGGCGGCGGCAAGTTGGCGCGACGCCGCCGCGTGCGCGATGTCCGCTCCCGACGCGGCGCCAGCCGCATTGCGTGCGCCGGAGTCACGTCATTGGCTCGGCCGCAGTCGCGCCCGGCGGCGTTGAATGGGCAAGAAGGATCGAGACGGCGGCGCCGTAATCTTGCCCATATCGCGAGGCACTCTGGGCTACTGTATGATTGTAGAGGAAGGCACGAATGGACAAGAAACTGGCGGGCGTTCTCGGGGCGGTGGGAGTCTTGGCGGCGGGTTCCGCGCAGGCCGGGGTCGCGTCATCCTCCCCGGAGCGCAGTATGGACGCTGCGTCCTATGCCGATCTCCTCAAGCCGATCCCCGATGCCTTGGCGCTGATGCGGGCGCGAGAGGCCGGGACTGAGGCGACGCTGCAGGAGGCGCAGTTCGTGGTGCCGGTACCTGTCCACCATCATCACCATCATCATCGCTACTATCGTCGGTATTATCACCGGCCCCCAGTCTATCATCATCACCACCATCATCATCACCATCACCACCATAATCAGTCCTGAGGCATCGGCGTGGGCTATCCGTTCCGCGTGGTCTTGGCGGCGGCGAGGATGCGTCGGTAGGTTCCGTCGAACACCGTGTCGGTCGAGGAGGTCCACCGGGAATCCGCTCCCAGAGTCTCCCGGCTCTGGTAAATGCGTTGCGACTGTAGTTCGCGCTCGGCCGCCTCTTCCTCGGACATCTCGATCAGTTCCAGGCGGTCGTCAGCCTGGACGATCGAGATTTGCATGAACGGCTCGTCCGGACGGAAGACGTGCGTCTGCCCCTCGGCGGGCGCCTTGAAGACAACAAAGTAGATCATCGGCCACCAGTGCCGGATCAGCGCCGGCACCGCGATCGGCACCTCTCCGGTGGTGTCGGTGTAGAAGCGCGGATGCGGTTCGGTCTTGAGCGCCAGGCCGGCCTCGACCTTGAGGTCGATGAGGATCTGGTAGGTGAAATAGTCCGGCCCGAAGCTGCGGAACGGCGGCCGGCGCTCGTCCTGTTCGCCGAAGTCGCCCTCGAAGCACATTGTGTCCTGGCGCCTGGCGACACGCAGCTCGTCTTCATGCGGGTAGAACAATTCGATGCCTCCCCTGGCCGCCTCGGTGAAGGGCAGGCAATGCCAGGCCTGTTCGCGGGCGCCGTCGGCCCGCTGCTCCGACTGGCCGGCCCAGCCGGGGACTTCGAGCTTGGTGCGTCGCGGCTTCAGCTTCGGATTGATCAGTCGGCACTTGACCAGCGTCATGATGCGTCTTCCGTGCGGCCCTACAGTCTGGGCGCGGTGGCGATCAGGGCAGCGCTATAGGGATCGGCCGGCGCCGTGATCAAGTGGGATGTTGGCGCGGTCTCGACGATGCGGCCGTCGCGCAGCACGGCGATGCGGTCGGCAAGCCAGGAGATCGCGGCGATGTCGTGGCTGATCATCACATAGGCCAGATGCTCGTCGCGGCTCAGATCGCGCAGCAGGTTGAGCAGCATGGCTTGGGTCGAGACATCAAGCGCGGAGGTGGGCTCGTCCAGCACGATGATGTCGGGCCTGGCCGCCAGCGCCCGGGCAACGGCGATGCGCTGCGCCTGGCCGCCGGAGACCGCGTTCGGCAGCCGGTCGGCGAGGCCGGCATGCAATCCGACGCGTTGCAGCAGTTCCGCCGTGCGCGCGCGAAGGCTGCCGCGATCCCGCATGCCGCCGAGCAGCAAGGCCTCGCCGATGATCGCGCCGATGCGCATGCGCGGGTTGAGCGACTCGCGCGGGTCCTGAAACACCACCTGCACGCGCCGCCGCTCACGCCTGCGGTCGGCGGAGGACAAGGTGGACAGCGCCCGCCCGTCCAGCAGGATGCTGCCCTCGTAGTGCAGCATGTGCAGGATCGCGCGTCCGAGCGTGGACTTGCCGGAGCCGCTCTCGCCGACGATGCCAAGGCACTCGCCGCGCCGCAGATGCAGGCTGACGCGGTCGAGCGAGGGCTTCGCCACAACGCCGCTTGCGCCGAACAGGCTGGCGCGCTTGCCGTAGCGGATGGTGACGGTGTCGAGCCGAAGCAAGGCGAGGGCCGGATCGCCGACGTCCAAGTCGCCCTCCTCGGCGGGGCGTTGGGCGAGCGGCGGCGCCGCTTTGGGATACAGGCAGGCGGCCGCCTCGCTTATGTCTCCGATTGGCGGCGGGTAGGAGAGGGTGCAGTCGGGCCGGCGCTGCGGACAGCGCGGCTCGAAACGGCAGCCGGGCGGCCGCATTCCGGGCTCGGGCAGGCTGCCCGGGATGCCGTTCAGCTCGGCTTGGCCAAGCCGCGGCACGGCGCCGAGCAATGCCTGGCTGTAGGGGTGGCGGGGCGCCGCGAAGAAGCGTCCGGCCTCGCCCCACTCCACCTGGCGCCCGGCATAGAGCACGCAGAGCGACTGCGCATACTCCTCGACGATGGAGAGGTCGTGGGTGATGAACAGCAGCCCCATGCGATGCTCGCGCCGCAGACGCGCAAGCAATTGCAGGATCTGTCGCGAGACGATCGGATCAAGACCGGTGCTGGGTTCGTCGGCGATCAGCAGCTTGGGCGCGCACGCCAGGGCGGCCGCGATCATCACCCGTTGACGCTGGCCGCCGGAGAACTGGTGCGGATAGTCGTCGAGCCGCTCGGCCGGGCTCGGAATGCCGACCTCGCCCAGCAGCTCGATCGCGTAACGACGCGCGGCATCGGCGCTGGCGCCCGCATGCAGCCGATGGCCTTCACCAATCTGGCGGCCGATGGTCATCGACGGATTAAGTGCCGAGAGCGGGTTCTGGAAGATCATGCCGATGCTGCCGCGACGCGCGCGCATCCGCTTCTCGTCGAGCGCCAGCAGGTCCTCGCCGTCGAACCGCGCCTGTCCGGTGGTCCGCGCCCCCGGCGGCAGCAGGCGCATGGCGGCCAGCGCCGCAATCGTCTTGCCGGAGCCGCTCTCGCCGACCAGCGCGGTCATCTCGCCGGGAGCGACGATGAGATCGAGGTCGTCCAGCACCGAGACCATGCCGCCATGCCGCTCGGCGCCGCCGCGCGTCGGCAGGCTGACGCCGAGCTTGCGCAACTCCAGGATGGGTGGCGTCATCGGGCGCCACTGCTGCTGCGCGCGAGCAGCCCCTGTCCGATCAGCGAGGTCGCCAGCATCGCGGCAAAGATCATCAGGCCAGGCGGCGCGATCAGCCACCAGGCGTTCAGCGCCACCAGTTGCAGGCCCTGCTCCAGCAGGCCGCCCCAGCTCGTATGCGGCGGCTGCACGCCGAGGCCGAGAAAGGACAGCGCGGAAAGCGCGAAAATCATGTCGCCGATCAGGAAGGTGAAGTTGACCACCAGGATCGGCGCCATCACGCGCAGCAGGTGGGTGCCCGCGATATGCGCGAAACCGGCGCCGAGCTGGCGCGCGGCGTGGACGAAGTCGCGTTCGCGCTGGGCGAGGGTCTCGTTGCGTACCAGGCGGGCGAGCCCCGGCCAGGAGATCAGCCCCAGCAGGAAGATCAGGCTGGTATCGTTCAGCGGCACAATGGCGCCGAAGAAGATCAGCACCACCAATCCCGGCAGCGCCAGCACCGCGTCGAGCAGGCGCATCAAGGCCTGGTCGAGCAGGCGCGGACCAAGGCCGGAGATCAGTCCGTACAGCGTGCCGACGATGAAGGCGATGACCGCGGCCGGAATGGCGACATACAGCGTCGAGCGGCCGGCCACCATCAGCCGGGCGAAGGCATTGCGGCCGAGATCGTCGGTGCCGGACGGAAAGCGCAAGCTCGGGCCGCTCAGCACGCTCAGGGTGTGCAGCGCGAACGGATCGCGTCCATAGAGGATCGGTCCGATCCCGGAGAACAGCAGAATGGCCGCCGCCAGAGCCAGGCCTGCGGCCAGTGTGCCCTGGCCGCGCGGCAGGCGCAGCAGCCGCGCAAGATAGGTGGCGGGACCGGTATGGACCGGCGGCTCGATGGTGATCGCTTCAAGCATAGGCGGTCCTGGGATCGAGCAGCGTATTGGTGATGTCGGCCAGCAGGTTGCCGAGCACGGTGAGAATGCCGATGACCAGCACGATGCCGATCAGCACCGGGTAGTCCTGCGACAGCGCCGAGCGCCAAAGCAGCCAGCCGAGGCCCGGATACGAATAGACCGTCTCGACGACGACGCCGCCGGCGAAGATCGAGGGCAAGGAGAGGCCGAGCACGGTGACCAGCGGGCGCAGCGCGTTGCGGACGACGTGGCGGATCAGGATGCGTCCAGGAGAGGCGCCGCGCGCCGCGGCCGAGCGCACATAGTCGCGGCCGAGTTCCTCGTGCACGGACTGCGCGAAATAGCGCGACAGCACGGGCACCGTGAACAGCACGATGGTGAAGGCGGGTAACGCGATATGGCTTGCGGTGGAGGCGAAGGTCTGGTGCGCGAGCCGCAGGTTCTCGACGCCGCCGGCCGGGAACCAGCCGAGATCCATCGAGAACCACAGGATCAGCAGCGCGCCGGTGAAGAACGACGGCAGCGCATAGAACGCCAGTTCGAAGCCGCCGATCATGCGCCCGGCGGCGCGGTTGTAGGTGACGCCATGCGCGAGCCCGAGGCCGAAGGCGATGAGCAGGCTTGCGGCGAGCGAGACCGCTTGCAGCGCCAGCGTGTTCAGCTCGTAGCTGGCGATCATCTGGGTGACCGGCTGCTGCACCAGATAGGAATAGCCCAGATTGCCTTGCGCAAGCTGGCCCCACCAGTGGAAGTACCGCCACCAGAACGGCCGGTCGAGGCCCAGCGCGTGGGTGAGCGCGACGATCGCCGCGTGCGGCGCCTTGGGTCCGAGGATCCCGTAAACCGGGCTGCCGGGCGCCACGTTGACCAGGATGAAGGTGAGCGTGATCAGGATCACCAACGACAGCGCGGCGCTGCCGATGCGCCGGCTAATGGCCGCGAGGATACGCATGGCCCACCTCCTGTACGGTTCGTAACGAACGCGCGGGACATGCCATGCCGCCGCTCAGCGTGAGCTTCTCCGGCGCCCAGGTGCCGTTCGGGGCCACCATGTCGGCGATGCCGTCCACGCCGTCGCGGATCAGCACCGAGGCGCGAGGTTGCGGCAGGAAGATGAAAGGCTGCTGCTCGGCGGCGTAATCCTCCGAGGCGTAGAGTGCGGCGAGGCCGGGCTCGGAGACGATGGCGGCATCGAGCGCGTCCATGCGGGCGTCGCGGTAATGGCCGTAATTGGCGTCGCCGGTGGTCGAGAAGAACTGCGTGCTGTCGGGAAAGCTTTCGACAGTCCAGGCGATGGAGATGCCGTCCCAGTCCTGCCCGTTGCCATCCAGCGTGGCGAGCAGCTCGTTGAACTCGATGGTGCGCAGCGACATGGCGATGCCGACCGCGGCAAGATCGCGCTGCGCGATCTGCAGCGTGAGCAATCCGTTGCCTTCGGCAGGGACCCCGACATCGAAGGCGAGGCGCTGGCCGCCGTTCGCGCGGACGCCGTCCGGGCCAGGGGTCCAGCCGGCCTGGTCGAGCAGTGCCCGCGCATGCGCCGGGTTGTATTCAAGTTCGGCGTAGCCGGCCTTGGCTTCGGGCGAGAGGAACCGGGTCATCGCCGCCGGAACCGGGCCGTGCACTTCCTGCGCCTGGCCGTGAAACACCAGCTTGATGATCTGCTTCTGGTCGATGGCTGAAGCGATCGCCTGACGCACCCGTACATCACGCAGGAACGGCGCATGACGGGAGCGGAAGTTCAGGATGATCGAGGCGAACGAGAACGGGCCGGCGATGGTCTTGATACGGAAGCCGGGCAGGGTGCGGACCAGGTCCCAGAGCGAGTAGGGCACGTTGGCGGCATCGGTCTCGCCGGCGCGGAGCGTCTGCAGCGCGTTGTCGCCCTCCAGGAAGTCGATCACCAGCCGCTTGACCGCCGGATGCCTGCCGCCGAAGCGCGGGTTGGCAACCAGCGTGAGATGCCGGGCGAGGTTCCAGCCGGCGAGCAGGTAAGGGCCGTCGGAGACCCTGAACAGGCTCGGGTCGGTCTGGCGCGCCCTGAGTGCCGCGAGGCTGAGGCCGCGATAGACATGCTCCGGCAGCGGCTTGATGTTTTCGGACAGGCCGAGGCGCAGGAACCAGTCCGGGTTGACCCGGCGGGTCAGCCTGATCTCCACCGCGTGCGGGGAGAGGGCGATGACATGATCCAGCAGGTCGGGAATGCCGCCGGTCCGATAGTGCACATAGTTGGGACCCAGCGCGCGGATCAGATTGAAGGTGAACACCACATCGCGCGCGGTGACCGGCGTCCCGTCCGACCAGAGCCAGGGCTTGAGCGTGAGGCGCCAGGTCTGTCCGCCGTCGGTGGTCGCAACCTCGCTGGCCAGGCTCATCGACGGGTCGTAATCGAGGTTGCCATCCAGCCAGACCAGCGGACGGTAGATCTGGCTGATCGCCTCGTCGTTGTAGAGCGAATTCGACAGCGGCCAGCTCAGCGAGCTGACCGCTCCCGGCGGACCCGCGCCGGTGCCGGGAGGCAGCACGACAGTGCCGCAGGCCGCCGCGGCGCCGTGCGGCGCGAGGCCAAGGAACGCGGCTACGCACAAAAAACTGAGCAGTGTTCTCACCAGCCGTGACTTATCGGCGGGTTCCGCTCATGTCCATAGCGCATGCCACCCTTGTTGCCAAAGCGGGAGCGGACGGGCTGGTCGGTGCCGCCCCGGTTGGTTCTATGCGCCCGTGTCGCAAGGGCTGATGCTCCGCCACGGCTTGAGCGCGAGCCGCCAGGTCTGTCCGCCGTCGGTGGTTGCGACCGAATTCGCGAGGCTCATCGACGGCTTGTCGTCGAGAGAGCGGTTGAGCCAGAACAGCGGACGATAGATCTGGTTGATTGCCTCGGCGTCCGAGACAGAGTCCGTCAGCAGCCAGTTCGGCGAGGTCACGGCACTCGGTGCGCGCTGCCCGACGGCCTTTGGATACTCGCCCGCTGACACCCCCCGCTTCCGGTCCCAAGCGGCCGGAAGCGCCCGCTTATCACCGCAGGTGATCGGCCGCCTCAGCGGTCTCCTGCCGCGGCTTGGCGCAGCGCATCTCACCGCTGAGGCGCAGATGTTCCGGCGCCCAGTTGCCGTTTGGAATCGCCATTCGGGTGACGCCGTCAAACCCGTTGCGTACCAGCACCGAGACGCGTGCCGTGGGCAGGAAGATATAGGGCTGCTGTAAGGCGGCATAATCCTGCGCCGCATCGAGTGCCTGACCTCCCGGCTCGGTGATCACCGCGTCGGTGAGCTTGTCCATGCGTGCACTATGGTAATGACCGTAATTCTCGACGCCGTCGGTGGCAAAATACTGCTGCACGTCCGGATAGCTGGTGACCGTCCAGCCGATCACGATGCCGTCCCATTCAAGGCCGTTGCCGTTCAGGATGGCGAGCAACTGGTTGAACTCGATGACGCGGATCGACATGACGATGCCAATTGCTGCCAGGTTGCGTTGCACCACCTGCAGCTCGATCAGACGGTTGGGATCGTCTGCCGAGACCGCGACATCGAAGGCGAGCGGCCGGCCCTCGCGCGTGAGAACGCCGCCGGCGCCTGGCGTAAAGCCGCTTGCCGCGAGCAGCGCCCGTGCGTGCGCCGGGTTGTATTCCAGCGTGGCGTAGCCCGCCTTGGCTTGCGGCGAGGTGAACGAGGTCAGCGCCGGCGGCACCGGACCATGGATCTCGGGCGCCTGTCCGTGAAAGGCGAGGACACTGATCTGCTTCTGGTCGATGGCCGCGGCGATGGCCTGACGCACCCGCACATCGCGCAGGAATGGCGCATGATGCGAGCGGAAATTCAGGATGATCGACGCAAAGCCGAGCGGTCCGCCCATGGTCTCGGCATGCAGGCCGGGCAGGGCGCGGGCCATGGTCCAGAGCTGGAACGGCACATCGGCGGCATCGGTCTCCCGCGCCCGCGCCGCTTGCAGGGTGCTGCCGCCTTGCAGAAAATCCAGCACCAGCCGCTTGATGTGCGGCGGCTCCCCGCCGAAACGCGGGTTCGGGACGAAAGTGAGATGCCGCGCCACGTTCCAGCTCTCGAGCAGGAACGGTCCGTCGGAGACGGCGAACAGGCTTGGGTCGGTCTGGCGCGCGCGGAGTTCTGTGACATTCAGGCCACGGAAGACATGTTCGGGCAGCGGCAGGATGGTGTTGCCCAGGCCGAGGCGCAGGAACCAGGCCGGATTGACCCGACGGGTCAGGCGTATCTCGACCTCGTGCGGCGACAGGGCGGTGACGCGGTCCACCAGGTTGGGAATGCCGCCTATCTCATATTCGGCGTAGGCGGGGCCAAGCGTGCGGATCAGGTCGAAGGTGAACACCACGTCGCTCGCGGTGACCGGCACGCCGTCCGACCAGAGCCAGGGCTTCAGCGCGAGGTCCCAGGTCTGGCCGCCGTCCGGGGTCGCCACGCGGCTCGCAAGGCTCATGCGCGGATCGTAGTTCAGGTTGCCGTCCAGCCAGACCAGCGGCCGGTAGATCTGCTCCCATGCCTCCGCGTTATAAATGGATGACGACAGCATCCAGTTGAGCGAGGTCACCGCAGCGGGTTCGTCTGCGCCAATGCCCGGCGGCAGCACCACGGTGCCGCAGGCAGCGCTCGCGGCGCATGGAGCGAGGCCGCACATCACGGCCAGGCATAAAACTCTGAGCAGCACGTCGCATCCTCGATCAGGGGGCCCGCGTCCATAGCGCATGCCGCCGCACCGGCCTAAGCTTGCCGGCATGGATACAGGACGGCAGCCTTGAGGCATGCAGGATGAGCAACGCAACTCTCTATGAGCAGGATTTCCACGCCTGGGCGAATGAACAGGCGGCGTTGCTGCGGGCCGGGCGTTGGTCCGAGGCGGATATCGAACATGTCGCCGAAGAGATCGAGAGCATGGGCAAATCCGAAAGGCGGGAGCTGGTCAGCCGGCTCGCGGTGCTTCTCCACCATCTGCTCAAGTGGCAGTTCCAGCCGAGCCGCCGGTGCAAAAGCTGGCAGTCGAGCGTTCGAATCCAGCGCAATGCGCTCGGCGACCATTTGCACGATAATCCAAGTCTGCAAGCCCATGTTCCGGAAGCGCTGCACCGGGCATACCGCGAGGCGAGGCTCGCAGCGATCGGTGAAATCGGCCTTTCCGAAGCGGCCTTTGCCCAGACCTGTCCGTGGACGTTCGAACAAATCATGGATGAGAATTTCTGGCCCGGCGAAGCGTGAACCGGACCGAAGTCAGGGAGCGGCCGCGAGAGCCGCGTTACGCCGCGTCGCCGCCGGGCAGGCGAGCTTGCCGCTGAGACGGAGGTATTCCGGCGCCCAGGTGCCGTTCGGGCTCGACATTCGGGCGATGCCGTCGAGCCCCGTACGGCTCAGCGCCGAGATGCGGCCTTCCGGCAGAAAGATGAAGGGCTGTTGCAGGGCGGCGTAGTCCTGCGCCGCGTCCAACGCCTGACGCCCTGGCGTGGTCTCCACCGCCTTGGTCAGCCGGTCCATGCGCGCATCGTGATAGTGGCCGTAGTTGGCGGAGCCGCCGGCCGCAAAGAATTCCTCGATGTCCGGAAAATTCTCGACGGTCCAGCCGATCATGATGCCGTCCCATTCCTGGCCGTTGCCGTCCAGGATGGCGAGCAACTGGTTGAACTCGATGCCGCGTATGGTCATCGCGATGCCGATCGCGGCCAGGTTGCGCTGGACCACCTGCAGCTCGACCATCCGCGCCGGCACGCCAGCGGACACCGCGACGTCGAACGCCAGGCGCTCGCCGCCGCGCACGCGTATGCCGTCCGGTCCGGGCCTGAAGCCCGCCTGATCAAGCAGCGCGCGCGCCTTCGACGGATCGTATTGCAGCTCGGCGTAGCCCGCCTTGGCACGCGGCGAAAGGAACGCCGTCATCGCCACCGGCACCGGACCGTGGATCTCCCGCGCCTGCCCGTGGAAGGCCAGCGCGTTGATCTCGTTCTGGTTGATCGCGGCGGCGATCGCCTGGCGCACGCGCACATCGCGCAGGAACGCCGCATGCCGCGACCGGAAGTTCAGGATGATCGACATGTAGCCGAACGGGCCGCCCATCGCCTGGGCGCGGAAGCCGGGCAGGGCGCTGGCCAGGTCCCACAACTGGAACGGCACGTTGGCGGCGTCGGTCTCGTCCGCGCGCAGCGATTGCAGCGCATTGCCGCCTTGCAGGAAATCCAGCACCAGCCGCCGGATGGCAGGAGGCTGTCCGCCGAAGCGTGGATTGGGCACCAGCACGAGGTGACGCGCCACATCCCACTCCCGCACCAGGAAGGGGCCGTCGGACACGGCGAACAAAGTGGGATCGGTCTGCCGCGCCCGGAGTGCCGCCAGGCCAAGCCCGCGATAGATGTGCGCGGGCAGCGGCTTGATGAGGTTGCCGAGGCCCAGACGCAGGAACCAGTCCGGATTGACCCGCCGCTTGAGCCGGATTTCGACCTCGTGCGTCGACACCGAAGTCACGCGGTCGAGCAGCTCGGGCATGCCGCCGACGCCAACCCAGGCATAGCTTGAGCCGAGCTTGCGTATCAGGTCAAAGGTGAACACCACGTCGTCCGCGGTGAGCGGCACGCCATCGGACCACATCCAGGGCTTGATCGCCAGACGCCAGGTCTGGCCGCCATCGATGGTCGCCACGCTGCCGGCCACGCTCATCGCCGGGTCGTAGTTCTGGTTGCGGTCCAGCCAGACCAACGGCCGATAGATCTGGTAGATCGCCTCGGTGTCGTAAACCGACCGCGACAGCATCCAGTTCAGAGACGTCACTGACGAGGGATCGCTCTGGCCGATGCCGGGCGGCAGCACGACCGTGCCGCAATCGGCGCGCGCCATGGCTGGCGCCAGCCCAATCGCCGTGACAAGGTAGACAATTCCGCACAGCGCTCTCACCTGCCGAGATCTATCGGCAGTTCCGCGCCATGTCGAGGACGCATGCCACCTCTGCTTTCAAGGCGGGAACCACCTCTTCCTGGAACCAGGGATTGCGGCGCTCCCACACGCCGGTGCGCCAGGAAGGATGCGGCAGCGGAAAGGCGTGTGGCAGGAAACGGCGGTATTGGCGCACCCGCTCGGTCAAGGCACCCGGACCCAGCACATGGCGCTGGGCATAGCCGCCGATCAGCAGCCTGAGCCGGATGTCGGGCATCAAGGCGAGGATGCGGTCACGCCACAGCGGCGCGCATTCCGGCCTGGGCGGATTGTCGCCCCCGGCGGCCAGGCGGCCGGGATAACACAGGCCCATCGGCAGGATCGCGACCCGGCTGGTGTCGTAGAACGTCTCCTGGTCCATTCCCAGCCAGCCACGCAACCGCTCGCCCGAGGCGTCCCAGAAGGAAATCCCCTTCGCATGCACCGCGGTGCCGGGCGCCTGGCTTGCGATCAGCAGCCGCGCGGTCGGCGAGACATGCAGGATCGGCCGCGGCCCCAGCGGCAGGTGAGCCGCGCAACGCGTGCAGGCGCGCACGTCCGCGACAAGACGATCCAGCGCGGTCTCCAACGCGGAGCGCTCACGGCTCGTCGGAGGCGCGCTCGTGCTCGCCGAGCATGAACACGACGATGCGCTGTCCGCCATGCTGGAAAAACAGCGAGCAGGGCACCATCGTGCCGTCCGTCATCGGCTGGCGGGGATTGCTGAGGCCGATCTGCACCGGCACCGGCGTCGCCTTGCCACCGAAGGCGGCGGGAATGTCGAGGCCGTTGCGCTGCTCGCCATTGATCTCGCCTGGATGGCCGTTGAGCAGGTTCGCGTTGCCCGCGGTCGGACAGGAGACGTTGATCAGCCGGTCCGGCAGGTCGCCCTGGTTGGTCACCATGGTGGAGAGATTGGCGCCGTGGTTCCGAGTGTCGCCGTTGGCCACCGACGGCCCAATCGTGATCGGACCCGAAGGCTGGGTGAGCGCCAGAGCCGCCATCGGGAGCCCGCACGCGCCAACCGCCAGCGCCGCCATCCTAAGCCAGCCCATATTCTACCTCCGCGTTATAGACTGGCTGTTCCTTGCCGAGCTTCGAGGAAAACAGCGTGAAATGCCTGATCTCGCCTTCGGAGCGAAGCAGGTTGTGCGCGGCGAGCCACGCTGCAAGCACCGGTTCGGCCACCGCGTCGACACGCGCGAGTGTGACATGCGGCACGAAGCGCTTGCGCTCGGCTGGCAGGCCCGCGCGCTGCAAGGCGGTCTCGATCTTGCCGTGCAGGTGCGAAAGCCGCTCGTTACGTTCGATGCCCGCCCAGAGCGAGCCTGGCTGGGCAGCGCCGCGGCCGCCGCGATTGAAGACGCCGACGCCGCTCACCCTCAGCTCGAACGGCTTGGTCTGGATCGCGGAAAGCGCATGGTCGATCTCTTCGGCGACATGACCTGGCACCTCGCCGATAAAGCGGAGCGTCAGATGGAGGTTGGCGGGAGGCGTCCAGCGCGCGCCGGCGAGGCTGCCGTAGAGCGCAGCCAGGCGGCTTCGCTGCTGCTCCGGCAGATCGAGGCCGACGAACAGCCTCATGGCGCGCGCGCCCGGGCGTCCGCGATCAAGGCGCGGACATCCGGCATCAGCCGCGCCACGATGACGCGTACGCCCGCCGCGTCCGGATGGATATGGTCCGCCTGTTCGAGCGACTCGTGCAGCGCCGCTCCTTGCAGGAAGAACGGATCGTAGATCAGGCCGGGGCGCTTGCCGAGCCGGTCGAACACGGCGCGGAAGGCATCGCCGTAGCGTGCGCCCATGTTCGGGGGTGCGACCATGCCGCTCAGCAGCACCGGAATGTGGCGCGCGCGCAGGGTGTCGAGGATGGCGCCGATGTTGTGCTCCATGCGCGCGGGAGACAGGCCGCGCAACCCGTCATTGCCGCCAAGCTCGACGATCGCGGCGTTCGGCCGGCTTGCAGGATCACCGCCGAGCGCCCAGTCCAGCCGGGCCAGCGCATCGGCGGAGGTGTCGCCGGAGACGCCGTCATCCAGGACCTGTGCATCGAGATGCTCGGCGTCGATCGCCTGTTGAAGCTGGACGACAAAGCCCTGCGCGTGCGGCAGACCGTATCCGGCGGTCAGCGAATCGCCGAGCGCCATGATCCTCACCGGCGCTGCACCACCTGCCGCCGTCGCCAGCCACGTTGCCGCAAGGCCGATCAGTGACAATGTGCTCCGCCGCATCCACAAGGCGACCCTGGGAGAGACAACATGCACGGACCGGCGCCTCCCCTCGTCGCCGATACAGCCCCTCTGCTTACCGCGCACGATCTGTGGCTGACCGTGCCCGCCCGTCCAGGCGCGGTCAACTCGGGGTCGGGCAAGGCGGGTGACGCGCTGCACATCGTGCGTGGCGCCGAGCTGGCGCTGCACGCTGGCGAGTCGGTGGGCATCGTCGGGCCTTCGGGCTCCGGCAAGACCAGCCTGCTGATGCTGCTGGCCGGGCTCGAACGGCCCAGCCGCGGCTCCGTGGTGATCGACGGCGTCGACTTTGCCGCCTTGTCCGAAGACGGGCGCGCGCGCTTCCGCGGCCGTCACGTGGGCATCGTGTTCCAGTCCTTCCACCTGATCCCGACGATGACCGCGCTCGAGAACGTGTCGGTTCCGCTGGAGCTGGCCGGCCGCGCCGACGCGGTCAGCACCGCCAGCGCCGCTCTCCACGAGGTCGGGCTTGCCCATCGCCTGGGGCATCGTCCGGGTCAGCTCTCGGGCGGCGAGCAGCAGCGCGTGGCGCTGGCGCGTGCCTTCGCCCCTGGTCCGCGTCTGCTGCTGGCGGACGAGCCGACCGGCAATCTTGACCTGCGCACCGGCGATAAGGTGGCTGACCTGCTGTTCGGTCTGCAGCGCTACCGCGGCACCACCCTGCTGCTGATCACCCATGACACGCGGCTGGCGCGCCGCTGCGACCGTGTCCTGTCGGTCTCGGATGGCCGTCTTGCGGCGGACACGGCATGAACCTGTGGCGGGTCGCGTTGCGCGACATGCGCGGCAGTCTGGCCGGCATGCGCATCGTGCTGCTGTGCCTGGCGCTTGGCGTGGCCGCGATCGGCACCGTGGGCTCGCTGCGCGCGGCAATAGAGGGCGGAGTGGCCTCAGAGCGACGGGCTTTGCTGGGCGGAGACCTCAGCATCGAAAGCCCGGACCCGTTGCCGGCCGGACTGGTCGCCAGTTTGCGCGGGCGCGGCCTGCGCCTCGCGGAGACAATAAGGCTGCGTTCGATGCTCTACGCTCCGGACGGCAAGCGCATGCTGGTCGAACTGCGCGGCGTCGGCGCCGGCTACCCGCTGGTGGGCACGCTTGCGCTCTCGCCCTCGCTGCCGCTCGCGAGCGCGCTCAAGCGCGGCCTGCTGGTGGAACCGCTGATCGCCGACCGCCTTCACGTCCATGTCGGCGACAGCCTGCGCCTGGGCGAGCACGCCTTCTTGCTCGCGGCGCTGCTGAAGGCGGCGCCGGACGCCGCCGGCAGCGCCTCGCTCGCGCCGACGGTGATGGTCTCGCGCGCAGCCCTCGACCGATCGGGGCTGATCGCGCCGGGGGCCTTGGTGCAGTACACGCTGCATATCGCCCTTTCGAACAGTCCGGCGAACAGTCCGGCGATCGGCACGCCAGCGGCGCGTGAGGCCAGTGCCGCGGCGCTCAGACGCGACATCGCCCGCCGCTTCAGCGACCAGCCGCTGCGGTTCCGCGACGTGAACGACGCGGCGCCGGCTTTGACCCAGGTGGTCGCACAGGTCTCCGAGTTCATGACCTTGATCGGCCTCGCCGCCCTGCTGCTTGGCGGGGTGGGGGTAGCCTCGGGAGTCGCGGCCTGGCTGGAGGCGCGCACCTCGACGCTGGCGGTGCTGCGCTGCCTCGGCGCCTCGTCGCGCGCGGTGGCCGGCATCATCTCGCTCCAGCTCGGCCTGCTCTGCGGCGGCGGCATTCTCGCCGGCGGCGTGGCCGGGCTGTTGCTGCCGATCCTGGCGATCCGCGCTTTGTCCGGCGTGCTGCCGGTCAGTCCGGACCATGCCGTGCATCTGGCGCCGCTGCTCCTTGCCTCCGGTTTCGGGGCGCTGGTGGCGGTGCTGTTCACGCTGCCGCCGGTGCTGCGGGCGGTGCGGACGCGGCCCGCGGCGCTGTTCCGCGCGGTCGAGCCAGAGCAGCCTACCAAGTGGGCGCGCTCCAATTGGGGGTTGCGTCTCGTGCTGCTCGCTTTGGTCGCGGCCCTTGTGGCGATGGCGACGCTCACTTCGCCGTCGCCGCGTCTGGCTCTCGGCTTCTGCGCGGGGGCGGGGGTCGTGCTCGCCTTGTTTCGTCTTGCCGCCCTGCTGCTGCGGCTGCTGGCGCGCGGGATTTCGCCCCGTGCCGGGGGCGCGGTCTGGTTCAGGCTTGGTCTGCGCGCGCTGCACCGGCCCGGCACGCCGGCGTCAGCCCTGCTGCTCGCTCTCGGCGCCGGGCTCACCACGCTCGCCGCGATCGCGCTCATCGAGGGCAACATCCGCCACGCGGTGCTGAGCCAGATTCCGGCGCACGCGCCGTCATTCTACTTCATCGACATCCGGCCGAGCGAAGCCGCGCGCTTCGACGCGGTCGTCCGCGCACAGCCGACAGCCGGCGCGGTGCACCAGTTGCCAAGCCTGCGGGCACGCGTGGTCTCAGTGGACGGCGTTGCCGCGAGCGAGATTGCCGCCACTGCCGGAACGCGCTGGATGCTGCGCGGCGATCATGGCCTGACCCTGGCCGACACACCTCCGCCGGGCACGCATCTGGCGCGCGGCGCCTGGTGGCCCGCGGATTATGACGGGCCGCCATTGCTCTCGTTCGATGTCGCGATCGCGCGCGGGTGGCACGTGCATGTCGGCTCGACCATCACGCTGAACGTGGTTGGCCGCGACATCGCGCTCAGGGTGGCGAGCCTGCGCGACATCAATTGGCGTTCGCTGCAGCTCAACTTCGCCTTCGTCGCCTCGCCCGGGCTGCTGTCCCATGCGCCGCATACGCTGGTGGCGACCGTCGCCTCCAGCGGCGGCGCGGCCGGAGACGCCGCGATCCTGGACGCGGTGACCGACGCATTGCCCGATGTCACCGGCATCCGCGTCGCCGACGTGCTGGGCGAGATCGCGGGACTGGTGCATCGGCTTGCCACGGTGCTCCAGGCGATGGGTGGCGTGGCCCTGCTTTCAGGCGGATTGGTGCTTGCCGCCACGCTTGCCTCCGGACAGCGTCAGCGCCGACGGGACGCCGCGATCCTGCGCTGCCTGGGCGCCACCGGCGGCCAGCTCCGTGCCGCCTGGCTGGTCGAGTTCAGCGTTCTCGGCGCGGCCGCGGGCCTGGTCGCCGCCGGCGCGGGCATGCTGCTGAGCTGGCTGGTGCTGCATTTCGTGCTGCGCGCGGCCTGGGTCCTGCTAGGCGGCACGCTTGCCGCAACGCTTCTGGGCGCGGTCGCGCTGATGCTGCTGGCGGGCGTCGCTGCAACGCATCAGGCGCTCAAAGCCAGTCCTGCCGAGCTGTTACGCAGCGAGTGATGTGCGTTCAACGAATTGGGGTCTGGGGCCAAGGCCCCAGCGGGTCAGGGCGGAGCCCTGTAGATAATTAAACCCTTGTAGCCAGGGGTTAGTTGCGCTTGACCTAAGGCGCCAATTGACCAAATGATCCAAACGATCCGGATCTACCGGTATCAGGAGATTTTTCGAACATGGCCTTCAATCCCGACTTCCGAAGCGTATCCCGCGCTCAAGGCGCGGGTGCCCAGGCCGGGGTCATCGATGCCGGTCTGCGCGCCTACATGCTGCGCGTCTATAACTGGATGACGTCAGGTCTGGTGTTGACCGGAATCGTCGCTCTGGCGATCGCCTATTCGCCGGGCGTGCGAGACGTCTTTTTCCACGAGGTGCTGACCCCCGTCGGCATGGCGGTGCGCCCGACCGGACTGGGCTACCTGTCGATCTTCGCACCGCTCGGTTTCGTGATGGTGTTGAGTTTCGGCATCAACCGGCTTTCCAGGCAGGCGGTGCAGGGTCTGTTCTGGGCTTTTTGCGCTCTGATGGGGGTGAGCCTGACCAACATCTTCATCATCTATACGGGCACGTCGATCGCTAGCGTATTCTTCGTCACCGCGGCGACGTTCGCGGGGATGAGCATCTGGGGCTACACCACCAAGACCGACCTCACCAAATTCGGTTCGTTCCTGATGATGGGCGTATTCGGCGTCATCATCGCGATGGTCGCGAACATCTTTCTGCACAGCTCCGGCCTGCAGCTCATGGTGAGCGTGCTCGGCGTGCTGATCTTCACGGGTCTTGCCGCTTACGACACGCAGCGGATCAAGTTCACGTATGCGCAGTTCGCTGCCTATGAGGGTGTTGATCAGGCCAGCAAGCGC
The DNA here is from genome assembly GCA_964246745.1 of uncultured Acetobacteraceae bacterium. Lineage (GTDB taxonomy): Bacteria > Pseudomonadota > Alphaproteobacteria > Acetobacterales > Acetobacteraceae > Lichenicoccus. The sequence continues at coordinate 15,267 of CAXTRK010000033.1, read as the reverse complement.
AGCGTCTATGACGCGCTGATGCTCTACCTGACCTTCATCAACCTGTTCCAGTTCATGTTGCAGCTTACTGGAACGCGTAACAGCAACTGAGCGGCAGCGGAGGCGCCCCACCCTGGGGCGCCTTTTTTGTTGCGGCAAATAGACGCTCAGCTCGCCTTTCCCGGCTCCGCGGAGAACAACTCCATCTTGCCCGGCTTGTCCTTCCATTCGTCCGCATCGGCCGGCGGTTCGCCCTTGCGGGTAATGTTGGGCCAAGTCTTGGAATAGGTCGTGTTCAACTCGGCGAACGCGCCGGCGCGGTCGTCGCTGTCCGGCAGGATTGCCTCGGCCGGGCATTCGGGCTCGCAGACGCCGCAATCGATGCATTCGTCCGGGTTAATCACGAGCATGTTTTCACCAACATAGAAGCAATCGACCGGACAGACCTCGATGCAGTCCATGTATTTGCAACGTATGCAATTTTCGGTGACCACGTAGGTCATCGCCATCTCCCTGTTTGGGGCCGGACATATGCGGATGTTTGACCCCTAGCGCAAGCCGGCCGGGGCTTCGGCGATTTCCTCGTAAAGCAGGCGTGCCTCGGCTGGCGGCCCGCGCCGCCGGGCCAACGCCAGGATACGAATCACCCGCACACCCGCACTCCCCACTGGAACGGTCAGCACATCACCGGTGCGAAGGCGCGCGTGCGGCTTGTCGGTAGGCTGTCGGTTCACCCGGATCAGGCCTCCGGCGGCGAGGCGCGCGCAATCGGCTCGCGCGCGCAGGAAGCGCGCGTGCCAGAGCCAGACATCGAGCCTCTGCCAGCTCTGATCCAGTCTTGATTCGGCGTCAGCGGCTGGCACGCAGCGCCGCCAGGGCCGCGAAGGGGCTGTCCGGCCGCAGCGGCCGACCGGTGTCGGGTGCGGGCGGCCGCGCGGCGGGCGATCGCGCCATCGTCATCATCGTCGGCGACGGCGGCCCTAACTGGCCCTCCGGCAGCGGCGACGAGGGCCGCAGACGCACCGAGAGCGCCCGCAGCACCGCCGGCAGCAGTTCAGCCCGGACCGACAGGCGCGAGGCGAGGTCGGGCGGCAGCGCCGCGGCATGCTGCCGCACCATCCAGGCGAGTTCGGCGGTGATCCGCTCGGCGATGTCCAGCCGCAGCCAGACCGGGCCCGCCGCCACCCAGCCTAGCCGGGCAAGGAACTCCGCGTCCGGCTCGCCGGCCTCGCGCGCGGCGCTGACGGCGCCGGGGTTGGGCAGGCGCGGCACGGCGATACCGGCGAGCGTGGCCAGCAGCACGGCGCGGAGCGCGCTCGGCGCCGGCTTCAGCAGGGCCGGCATGAACAGCGCGTGACGGCCGACGCGCACGCCCAGCCGCTTCAGCAGCGGCCGCAGCTCAGGCGTGATGCAGAGCGCCTGGACGTCGCCAAGCAGCCCGCCTTGCTCTGCCAGACGGTGCAGCAGCCCGCGCAGCCGAGGGTCGGATTGCGCCCGCGCCTTGGCCTCGAACAAGGCGGCCAGAACCCGGGCGATACGTTGATCGAGCCATGTCTGCAGACGCACGCGCACCCGCTCGCGCTGGGCGCCGTCGAGGAACTCGCTGTCGAGCACATCGGTCAACGGCCGCAGCAGGCCCGGGCCCGCGCGCAGACGACCGACCGGCGCTCCGTTCCACAGCAGCAAGCGGCCATCGCCGCTGATCGCGAATGCGTCGTCCGCCGCCTGCGAGAGTGCCCCAACTCGGCGCGGCATCTCCTCGCGCAAGGCCCGCCGCGCCGCGCGCAGCACCAGCCGCTTCTCGGCGCCGGCGAGCGGATCGGGCTGGAACAGGAAGCCCGCGACGTGGCCGACCGAGTGGCCTTCGACCACGACCTCGCCCTGGCCGGTCACCGCCGAGAGCATGTCCTGGCCGTCGGCATCGTCCAGTCTGCGTATCAGGGTGGCGGCGCGCCGGTCGACGAATCGCGCGGTCAGCCGCTCGTGCAGCGCATCCGAGAGCAGGTCCTCGACCGAGCGTGCGCGCTCCTGCCAGTGCTCCGCCTGCTCCAGCCAGTCGGGCCGTGCCGCGATATAGGAGCAGACGCGGATGCCGGAGAGCCGTTGCATCAGCGTGTCGATGTCGCCGTCGGCGCGGGCCAGAGCGTTGATCTGTCCAGCGATCCACTCGGACGGCAGCCTGCCGTCCCGCACCACATGGCCGAACACGCGGGCGCACAGGCGGGTATGGCTATCGTCGCCGAGCTTGCGGAAATCCGGGATCTGGCAGGCCTCCCAGAGCTGCCGGGTGGCCTTGCCGCCGCGGGCCAGACCCTGGATTTCCCGCTCGCGGGAGAGCTGGTCGAGCGTCTGCAGGTCGGAGGCTTCGCGTCCCATGACCAGCCCGGCGCGCGGCGGGGCGGCCAGCAGGCTGGCGAGCAGGGCGTCGGGACTGGACAGATCAAGATCGCTGTTGCGCCAGGCAATCTGCTCGATCGGATCAAACCGGTGCGCCTCGATGGCGAGCGCGATGTCCTCCGGGAGCTCTGGACAACTGGCAATGGTGCCAAAGCTGCCGTCGCGCATGCCGCGTCCGGCGCGTCCGGCGATCTGCGCCACTTCCGGGGCGCTGAGCCGGCGCGGGCGGGAGCCGTCGAACTTCGAGAGCCCGGCGAAGGCGACATGGTTCACGTCCATGTTCAAGCCCATGCCGATCGCGTCGGTGGCGACCAGGTAGTCGACTTCCTTGTCCTGGTAGAGGGCGACCTGGGCGTTGCGCGTGCGCGGCGACAGCCGTCCCATCACCACCGCGCAGCCGCCCCGCCGGCGCCGTATCAGCTCGGCGATGGCATAGACTTCGGCCGCCGAGAACGCCACCACGGCCGAGCGCGGCGGCAATCTGGTCAGCTTGGCCGCACCCGTGAACGCGAGCTGCGACAGCCGCGGCCGGGTTTCGATCAGGACGCCCGGCACCAGACGGGCCAGCAGCGGCCGGATCGTCTCCGCGCCCAGGAACATGGTCTCGACCAGGCCACGCGCATGCAGCAGGCGGTCGGTGAAAATATGGCCGCGATCGGGATCGGCGCAGAGCTGGATCTCGTCGACGGCGACGAACTCCGACGCATGGTCGAGCGGCATGGCCTCTACCGTGCAGGAGAAGTAGCGCGCCTCGGCGGGCACGATCTTCTCCTCGCCGGTGATCAGCGCCACGTGACGCGCTCCCTTCGCTGCCACCATGCGCTCGTAGTTCTCGCGCGCGAGCAGGCGGAGCGGAAAGCCGATGATGCCGGAACCGTGTGCCAGCAGCCGTTCGATGGCGAGATGGGTCTTGCCGGTATTGGTGGGTCCGAGCACCGCCTTGACGCGGCGATAGGGCTCGCGTCCGGCATCGTGACCGGAGCTGGCTGGGACTCGAGCTCGAAAGGCGGGGCCCGACATGGAAGTTATGGTCGGGTGCGTCGGCCCCGAATGCAAGAGCGCGCCCCCTGGCTTGCGAACCGCCACACGATCGCCAACGCTCGGGGTGTGCCGGCGCTTACGTCTTGGAAAGGAGTTCGTCCATGTTTGATCGACCGCTCGACTGCCTGATTCCCGAAGCAACGGACGGCGCCCGCATCGCCCGACCTGTCATTCCGGTGACTCCCGAATCGCTGCCGGAGATCGCCGAGGCGCATGGCGCCGCCGCCTGGCTGTCGCAGACCGGTTTTGCGGCGGACCCCGGGGAGATCGCGTTGCTGCCGGGCGCGGACGGCGTTGCCGCCGCTCTGCTCGGCGTGAGCGCGGCGACTGGCCTCGCAGATGCGTGCCCGTTTGATTATGCCGGATTGCCGGCTGCCCTGCCCGGCGGGGCTTGGCGCATCGACGGGCGAGCGGAGGCGGCGGTGCTCGGCTTTTGTCTCGGCGCCTACCGGTTCGCCCGGTTGCAGTCCAATAACGAACGCGACTGCGCCCAGCCGGCGTTGCTGGTGGCGGACGCGGACGGTGCTGGCGCGTCCGAAGCGCGCGCGATCTGGCTGGCGCGCGACCTGATCAACACGCCCGCCAATCTGCTCGGCCCGGACGAGCTTGCTGCGGCGGCGGACCAGGTTTGCGGCCAGTTCGGCGCGATGACCACGATCGTCTCCGGCGACAGCCTGGCGCAAGCCTACCCGGCGATCGAGGCGGTCGGGCGCGGCTCGCGCCGCCGGCCGCTGGTGTTGCGTGCCGCGTGGTCGGGTCCGGATGCGGCACCCGATTCGCCGCTGGTCTCCTTGGTCGGCAAGGGCGTCTGTTTCGATACCGGCGGCTACGATCTGAAGCCTGCCGCCGCCATGCTGCGGATGAAGAAGGACATGGGCGGGGCTGCGATCATGCTGGGGCTGGCAAGGCTGATCATGCAGCGCAACCTTCCTGTCCGGCTCGAGCTGCGTCTCGGCTGCGTCGAGAACAGCATCTCCGGCGAGGCCATGCGCCCGTCCGACGTAATCGCAACCCGCAAGGGCCTGTCTGTCGAAATCGGCAATACCGACGCGGAAGGCAGGCTGGTTCTGTGCGATCTGCTCACGGAGGCGTGCGAGCGGTCGCCCACGATCCTGCTGGACGCGGCGACATTGACCGGCGCCGCGCGTGTGGCACTCGGACCCGATCTGCCGGCGCTGTTCTGCAATGACGATAGGCTGGCGTCATCGCTCACGCGCGCGGGCGAGGCGCTGCATGATCCGCTCTGGCGTCTGCCGCTGCACGATGCCTACGATCCGTGGCTGGCAAGCTCGGTCGCCGACCTGAATAATGTTTCATCCAAACCGATGGCCGGCGCTGTCATCGCCGCATTGTTCTTGCGCCGCTTTGTCTCTGAAAGCGTCTCCTGGGCGCATATCGACACCTATGCCTGGAGCGACTCGAGCCGTCCCGGGCGGCCGGAGGGGGCTGACACGCAGGGCTTACGCGCGCTCCATCACGGATTGTTGCAAATCCTTAATCTTTGATCCGGTATAAAACATCTCGGTAACGTAATTGCGACTGAACCAATTCGTTTCTGACGTCTATAGTATGGAGACATCGCCGCCTGGATCTCTGCCAGGCTTCTCCGGCCTCCCGGGCGCGTGCCCGGAAAAATCGTAACGCTCAACAAAGGATTTTCCCATGGCTCAGGCTCCTGCTTCAGACCAGCTTGTCGGCACGCTGCGTGACACCGTCGTCTCGATGGTGCGCCGCGACGGCCCTGATCTCTCCGCCCGCCAGCTTGGTGTGTTCCTGACCTGCTACCTGCAGGATGGCGCCCATACGGTGCGCGGCCTGGCAGCGGAGCTTAACGTCTCCAAGCCCGCGATCACGCGAGCGCTCGACCGTCTCGGCGAACTCGACCTCGCGCGACGCAAGGTAGACCCGATGGATCGCCGGTCGATCCTGGTGCAACGGACCCTGAAGGGCGCCGCCTATCTGCGTGAACTCCGGTCGATCATGAATGAAGCGTCGAGCGCCGCACGCAAGAGCGGTCATGCCGCCGAAAGCGCATCCCGCCGCGCGGCGAGCTGAAGCACCGGCCCATTCGCGAGGCAGGCGGGTGGGTGCTCCAGCCGCTTGAAGTATCGGGAAACCAGGAACCTTCTCGAGCGATTATGGCTCACCTGAGCCGACATCATGTCGCGGCCGGTATTCAATCGCTCGAAAGGAACCTCTCATGCGGATGGCAACTCTCGCCGCCGGCCTTGCCCTGCTTGCAACTCCCGCTTTCGCGGAGAACGCCAGCAATGCGCCACCCGCGAATGCGAGAAACTCCGGCGGCCCAGGACCCGTCGATGGCTACGTCACCATCGCCGCCAAATCCGCCGACGTCGGAGTGGGATATACGTGGGGCGATGGCGTGCTCCGTTACGACGGCCATATCTACCACTTCAACGTCAAGGGTCTCGACGTCGCGGCGGTCGGATACTCCAAGATCGTCGGACACGGACGGGTCTACAATCTGCATCATCTGCATGACTTCAACGGAACGTATGGCGCCGCTAACGGAGAGGCGACGATCGCGCATGGGGTCGGCGGACGTTTTCTCGAGAATGGCAACGGCGTGCAGTTGCGCATCACTGACATCACCAAGGGCGCCCGGCTTGCCGGCGGCGCCCAAGGGATTGAACTGACCCTCAAGCCGCAATAGGCGTTACGCGCTGGTAGGAGCGGCCACGCTTCCTACCAGCGGCCGACCATCTGATTTCCGGCGCGGCGCCACACCACAATGGTCCAGGCGATTTGCGGGATGATGTCCAACCCGATCGCCGTCCATGCGGTGATCAGGGATTGTGTCAATGCGGCTCCAAGCGCTTCTCCCCAGAGCACGAAGCCCCAGAAGAGCAGGGTGACCGAGGTTGCCGAGACACCGCTGCGGAACGCCACCTGATACAGGTGGCCGCGATGCGCCTCGGTCACGTTTTCTCCGGCGGCCAGCCTCCGGCACAAGGTGAAGGCAACGTCATAGAGGATCCCGCCGAGCAGGAGCGGCGTCACCAGGATCGAACCGGGTGTCGGCTGCTGCCAACGCAGCAAGCCCAAGGTTGCGATCGCCAGGCCCGCGCCCTGACTGCCGACATCGCCCAGAAAAATCCTGGCTTTTGGCATGTTGAATGGCAGGAAGCCCAGGAGTCCGGCGGCAAGCAGACAAGCCGCGTCCATTTCCAGGACGCCTCGCGCGGTGATGGCGATGCACAAGGCACTGAGCGCCATGCTCCCCGCGGCAAGGCCGTCGAGTCCGTCAATGAAGTTCAATGCATTGGTGACAAACATCAACCAGATGAAACCAAGTGCGACGCCCCAGGCATGACCGGGCAGCGGCCCCGCTCCGAGCAGCACCAGGAGTGACGCGGTCGCCTGCGCCGCAAGCTTCAGCGCGGGGCGGAACTGCAGCAGGTCGTCAAGCCATGCGACCACGGCAAGCAGGGCGATCCCGCCCAGGATGGCGGCGGCGCCGTACGTTTCGCCGTTATGCAGCCAAAGGGCGATTGGCACGCCGAGCAGGAACGATATCATCACGCCCACGCCGCCGCCGCGGGGAATCGGCCGATCATGCGCGCTGCGATGGCCCGGCATATCGAGCGGGCCTGCCCGGATCATGGCGCGCACGAGCAGCGCTGAAAACAGCGCCGCCACCAGGCACAGGCACAGCATCTGCGGCCAGCCGGCCGCATAGGAAACGGCCGCGTGGGTCATGCGCATCGCGGCTCCTTCTAGCCCTGGGCGGGCTGGGCTATAGGCGAGCGATCATGGCCTCGCAACGCGCTGACCAATCGCCTATCCCGCCCGCGCGGCTCCCGCTCGGGCGAAGCCGGATGCGGCCGTTTACCCGTATCCTGGTGAACATGGCGCTTGACGGCGCCACCGCCGGAGCGGCGGCGCCGATCGCGCGCTATCTGGCCGATCCGGGCGGCGGACTGATCCATCCGCTCTGGTTCATCGCCAGCGGCGCCATCACGCTGCTGGTCGGCGGCGTTCCCTTCCGCATGCCGCTGCAATACTGGCGCTTCTCCGGAGTGGGCGACCTGTTCGCGATCGCCGGAGGCGCCGTGGTGAGCGCCGCCTTGTTCACGCTGCTGTTCCATCTCACCGGCTTCCCGCTGCCCAGCGCCACCTTTCCGGCGATCCTGGCCATGACCCTGCTGCTCATGCTGGGGGCTTTGCGCATCGGCTATCGGCTGTCCCAAGCGCAACGAGTGCGGCTGTCGGCGGAAGCCATCCAGCCGGTGCTGCTGGTCGGCGCCGACACCGCGGCGGATTTGTTCCTGCACGCCCTGCGTCGCGACCGCTCCTCGCCTTTGCGCATCATCGGGCTGCTCGCGCAAGGCGGCCATCAGACCGGGCGCCGTATCCAGGGGCACCGCATCCTCGGCACGGCCGCCAACGCGGCCGCCGTGCTCGACCGGCTGATCGAGGCCGGACAGCGGCCGCAGGCACTCGTCATCACCGAGGCGGAGTTCAGGGGCGAAGCGCTTTCAGCCCTGATCGAGACCGCCGAGCGGCGCGGCATCGCCGTGCGGCGCGCGCCCAATCCGACGGCGTTGTCGCCCGCCGACCGGGTCGCCTTGCGTCCGGTGGCGATCGAGGAGCTGCTCAACCGGCCGCAGGTGCCGCTTGACCGCGACGGCATGGCGCGTCTGGTGCGCGGCAGGCGGGTGCTGGTGACCGGCGCCGGAGGCACCATAGGCGCCGAACTGTCGCGGCAGGTGGCAAGTCTCGGTCCCGGCCAACTGGTGCTGCTCGATCATGGCGAGTTCGCGCTCTGGCAGATCGACCTCGAACTGTCCGAGACAGCGCCCGGGGTGGCGCGCGCGGCGGTGATCGCCGATACACGCGACGCCGCGCGCATGGATAAGGTGTTCGGCCAGTATCGTCCGGAACTGGTGTTCCATGCCGCGGCTCTGAAGCATGTGCCGATGGTCGAGCTCAACCCGTGTGAGGGGCTGCTGACCAACATCGTCGGCACCCGGCACGTGGTCGATGCCGCGGAGCGCGCCGGAGCCGCGACCCTGGTGCTGATCTCTACCGACAAGGCGGTCAATCCCAGCAGCCTGATGGGCGCCTCCAAGCGCGCGGCCGAAATGTATTGCCAGGCGCTCGACATCGATGCGCGGCGCCGGGATGCGGGCACGATGCGCTGCGTCACCGTACGGTTCGGCAACGTGCTCGGCAGCAATGGCTCGGTGGTGCCGCTGTTCCGCCGGCAGCTCGAGCGCGGCGGCCCGCTCACCGTCACCCATCCGGAGATGCAGCGCTACTTCATGACCGTGCCGGAAGCGGTCGGACTGGTGCTGCAGGCGAGCGTGCTCGGCGCGGCCGGCACAGTGCATGAAGGCGGCATCTTCGTGCTTGATATGGGCAAGCCAGTGCGCATCGTCGAGCTGGCGCGGCAGATGATCCGGCTCGCCGGTCTGCGTCCGGAACAGGATGTGGCCATCCGCTTCACCGGGCTGCGTGCCGGCGAGAAGCTTGCCGAGGAGCTGTTTCACGGCCGCGAGCCGCTGGCAGCAGTCGGTCATCCCGGCCTGCTGATGGCGAGCCCACGCACGGTCGACCGTCCCGCGGTCGGCTTCGCCATCGATGCGATCGAGGCGGCGTGCCGAGCCGATGATGCGGCTGGCGCAATACGGCTGCTCGAAGCGCTGGTGCCTGAATTTGCGCATAATTCCGCCGGAGCCGCCGCCGGTTTGCGCAGTTCCGGATCAAGCCTGGAGACGATCGCCCGATGAGCTTGCCGCCGATCGCCTTCCTTGATCTCGCGGCGCAGCAGGCGCGGATCGCACCCTATCTGCGGCCGCGGCTGGAGGCGGTGCTGGCGCATTGCCAGTTCGTGCTCGGTCCGGAAGTGCGGGAACTGGAGGCGGCCCTGTCCGCCGCCTGCGGCGCCGCCGAATGCGTGTGCGTCAGTTCCGGCACCGACGCGCTGCAGATCGCGATGATGGCGGAAGGCATCGCACCTGGCGACGCGGTGTTCCTGCCTGCCTTCACCTACACCGCGACCGCCGAGGTGCCGCTGCTGCTTGGCGCGACGCCGGTGTTTGTCGATGTTGACGCGCGAACCTTCCAGATCGACCCGCAAGCCTTGCGCGACCGCATCGAGACCGTGCGTCGGGCCGGCCGGCTGCGCCCGCGCGCCGTCGTCGGCGTCGATCTGTTCGGCCAGCCGGCGCCGTGGCCCGCGCTCCGCAGGATCGCGACCGACGAAGGCCTGTTCCTGCTCGACGACTGCGCGCAGAGTTTCGGCGCCAGCCTGATGGGACGCAAGCTTGGACGCGAGGCGGATGCCACCGCGATCAGTTTCTTTCCCTCCAAGCCGCTCGGCGGCTATGGCGATGGCGGCGCGCTGCTCACCGACGATCCCGCGCGCGCGCGTCTGTACCGCTCGTTGCGCACGCACGGTGAGGGCGACACCCGCTATGAGGTGATACGGACCGGCATGAACGGCCGGCTCGACACGCTGCAGGCCGCCGTGCTGCTGGCCAAGCTCGAGGTGTTCGAGGCCGAACTGGCGCTGCGCGAGCGGATCGCCTGCCGCTATGACGAGGCTTTGGCCGGCCGCGCGGCGATTCCGCGGCGGGTTGCGGACAGCACCAGCGCCTGGGCGGTCTATTCGGTGCTGTTGCCTGATGCCGCGTGCCGCGACGCGGCACAAAGGCTGCTGCGCGAGGCTGGCGTGCCGACAGCGATCTACTATCCAAGGCCGCTGCATCATCAACCGGCATACCAGAAGCATCATGACGGCGCGCCGCTGCCGGTCGCTGAAGCCCTTTCGAACCAAATCCTGGCTTTGCCGATCCACCCCGATCTGTCCGATGACGACGTCGGTCGCGTCATCGCAGCGTTTCCCGCTTGATCTTGCGGGCCTGCGACGCCCACTTGATTGTCTGAGCAATCCGCGTCACCGCCTGCAAGAGAGACCGTCATGCCGGACAGCCTTGTTCCAGACACCAAGCGGCGCCTGCGTTCGCGCGCCTGGTTCGACAACCCCGACAACCCGGATATGACCGCGCTCTATCTCGAACGCTACATGAATTTCGGCCTGTCGCAGAAGGAGCTGCAATCGGACCGGCCGGTGATCGGCATCGCCCAGACCGGCTCGGATCTGGCGCCGTGCAATCGGCACCATCTCGTACTCGCCGAACGTCTGCGCGAGGGCATTCGCGAGGCCGGCGGCATCGCCATCGAGTTCCCGGTGCATCCGATCCAGGAGACCGGCAAGCGTCCGACCGCGGGGCTCGACCGCAACCTTGCCTATCTCGGCCTGGTCGAGGTGCTCTACGGCTATCCGCTCGACGGCGTCGTGCTGACCATCGGCTGCGACAAGACCACCCCGGCCTGCCTCACCGCGGCGGCCACGGTGAACATCCCGGCGATCGCCTTTTCGGTGGGGCCGATGCTGAACGGATGGCACAAAGGCGAGCGCACCGGCTCGGGCACCATCGTCTGGAAGGCGCGGCAGATGATGGCGGCCGGCGAGATCGACTATGACGGTTTCGTCAAGCTGGTCGCCTCGTCCGCGCCATCGACCGGCTACTGCAACACCATGGGCACCGCCACGACGATGAACTCGCTGGCCGAGGCGCTGGGCATGCAGCTTCCGGGGGCCGCGGCGATTCCGGCGCCCTATCGCGACCGGCAGGAATGCGCCTACGAGACCGGCCGCCGTATCGTCGAGATGGTGCGCGAAGACCTCAAGCCCTCGCAGATCCTCACAAGGGAGGCGTTCATCAACGCGATCCGGGTGAATTCGGCGATAGGCGGTTCGACCAACGCGCCGATCCACCTGAACGCGCTTGCCCGCCATGTCGGCGTCGAGCTTGCGATCGAAACCTGGCAGACGGCCGGCCGCGACATTCCCTTGCTGGTCAACCTGCAGCCGGCCGGGGAGTATCTGGGTGAGGACTATTACCACGCGGGCGGCGTGCCGGCGGTCGTGAACCAGCTCATGGGGCAAGGCCTGATCCATGAGGACGCGCTGACCGTGAACGGCCGCAGCATCGGCGAGAACTGCCGCGATACCGTGATCCAGGACGATCGGGTGATCCGCCCCTACCACCATCCGCTGAAGCAAAAGGCCGGCTTCCTGGTGCTGACCGGCAATCTGTTCGAGTCCGCGATCATGAAGACCAGCGTGATCTCCGACGAGTTCCGTGCGCGCTACCTCGACAATCCCGAGGATCTCGAAGCGTTCGAGGGACGCGCCGTGGTGTTCGACGGGCCGGAGGATTATCATGCCCACATCGACGAGCCGTCGCTCGCGGTCACCGAGACCGACATCCTGGTGATGCGCGGGGCGGGCCCGGTCGGCTATCCGGGAGCGGCTGAGGTGGTCAACATGCGTCCGCCGAATTACCTGATCACGCGCGGCGTCGCGGCATTGCCGTGCATCGGCGACGGACGCCAGTCCGGCACATCGGGCTCAGCCTCGATCCTGAACGCCTCGCCGGAGGCGGCGGCCGGCGGCAATCTCGCCATCCTGCGCACCGGCGACCGCCTGCGCGTGGATATGCGCCAGGGCCGGGTCGACATGCTGGTCGAGGAGGCGGAGATCGCGTCGCGACGCGCCGCCTTGCAGGCAGCGGGAGGCTACCGGTATCCCGCGAGCCAGACTCCATGGCAGGAAATGCAGCGCAATGTTGTAGGCCAACTCCAGACTGGCGCCGTGCTCGAGCCGTCAGTCGCCTACCAGCGTATCGCGCAGACCAAGGGGCTGCCGCGCGACAATCATTAGCGACACGCGCCGCAATCCACTAACGGCATCATCTGGTGCTATGGAGCGAGATCGCTGATGGGACAACTGCTCGACCGCCGTCATCGTCGGCATGGCCGAATGAGAACAGCCCTCATCCTTGCGGCAACCTGCCTCGCCCAGGGAGCCATCATCGCCGCCACCGTGGCCGCGCGCGCCGCCTCCGCCGCGTCGCTCTATGCCGGCAACTGCGCCGTATGCCATCAGGCGAACGCCGAGGGCGTGGCCGGACAATATCCGCCGCTCGCCGGGCGGGTCGACAAGATTGCCGCCAGCCAAGCCGGCAGGCAGTATCTCGCCGATGTTCTGGTGCACGGCATGACAGGCCAGATCGAGGCCGCCGGACAGAGCTATGTCGGCTACATGCCGGCATTCCCGTCTCTCTCCAACGATGCTACCGCCTCGATCCTGAATTGGCTGTCCGCCAAGGGGGCGACCAAGCCGATGCCGGTGATCACCGCCGCCGAGATCGCCGACGCCCGCGGCAAGCCGCTCTCCGCAAGCGCGGTGAACCAGGAAAGAAAAGCGTTCACCGCTCAGCATCCGCTCCCATAAGCGGGCCTCGCATCGGCCACGATCAGCCTCGCAGGCGGCGGTATCCGCCAGTCCCGAGCCGTCCTGCCCGGCGTGCCGCTGGTTTTAGCAGCATACGGTCGTGAACGACGCTGAAAATCCCGATGACGCGATCCACTATGGAGGCCCGATCGTCTACGATCGAACGCCTGGCGTGCCCCTGCTACATCACCTTCGCCACCCTTGGATCGTAGCTCCAGAGACGCACCTTGCGCGCGATGAGGGACGCGCTTGACGGGTGCAGCGGGTTGACGAGAACGTTGGCCTCTTCGGGAACCACGACGGATGGAACGACCAGGATCGGCGTTCGCCTGCTGCGCGCCCACTCGGTGCCGAACCCGATGCTGGTCCGACTTGCGGGGCGGGCGTCCCACCCGACCAGCTTCATCGCGTTGATCTCCTCCCGGGCATCCCAAACATCGTCAGGGATGGTGACCTCGACCAAGTAGCGGTTCAGCGGCAAGCCCCCCGCGTTCAAGTGGACGATTGTCTCCAGGCACGCGAGCGAGCGGTTTCCGGCGGCATAGACCACCGCTACACCTTTCTCGTTCCATCGACCGCCCGTGAGCTTCGCGCCAGCGCCCGTCATGTCATCCGCCGCGTAGGTCGGCGCGTCGGTGGCGATTCGCCACACGGTCCACGTCACGCGTAGGCGACGCCCTGGATGCGGGCGAGACTGGCGGACACCAGACTCTGGCCCTCGATGGTGTCCAGCATGTCGAGCGGGCGTACGCCGCCCAGAGCCGGAAGCGGCTCATTCAGCCACCGCGACAGCCATGCGGCCGCATCGAAGCCCTCGGGATCGCCTGACTCCTCCACGATCGCCTGAATTTGGCCGACGAGCCGTACCACGCCCAGGACACGCTCACTTTCCGCCGGGGGGAGCCTGCCCTTGTCCTTGACCTTGCGGTTCATGGTGGCCGGGGAGATGTCCAGGGCGCGGTATGCTGCGGCTTGATTGACGGTCAGGTCTGCCAGAATCCGCTTAGCCTCGGAGGCGGGAATGCCGGACTTGATCATGTCGATGCGCTGCACCGGCTCGGCTCTGAATACCCCGATGCAAGACATCGTTCCCGCATCTAAGGGAGAAGCCCTCGGTCGGCGGGTGCGCGTTACGGGACCAGTATCATGGGCCAATGCGATGCTCCTTTGAGCAATTGATAGGCTCAAATGATCTGAGATGCGAGAAGTTTCGGCGGCCCTTCGTCGTCGCAGGCTCCTAAGCCGCCCGTCCGCTTCTGGCGCAAAGCAGCCGGTCAGGTTGATTGAGCGGCAACGGCAGCTACGTTGGTAAGACCCGACCCAGCGTCGGCCGCCGCGAACGTCGCAGGCGGGCGGCAATGCATCCTCTCGCCGGAGCCGGATCAACCGCTACCTGCCTGATCGAGTCTCTCGCCTGCTTTCTGCCTTGGATCGGAGCCGGCTTGACGGACAGCGATAGATGAGCCGGCAATCCGCGCCGGCCGGCTCGACCGGCGTGCTGCCGCCGTCGATCGACGACGCGAGCAAGCCTCTTGCCTTGGCTGGCCGAGCGGCCTAGATAATGGAGTATTCCTAATCTTCCGTTTCGTCGGGGGGTGGCCTTAACGGGCCGCCTTTTCTGCTTTTGGACGATGATAGTCCCCAACTGATCGGACTTGAGGCCCGTATCGCATCGGTCATTGCTCCCGCCATGGCCGACCTCGGCTACGAACTGGTGCGCGTGGCGGTTCTCGGCCGCGACCGGCCGACCGTGCAGGTCATGGCGGACCGCGCCGACGGCACGTTGATCGGTGTCGATGACTGCGAGACGATCAGCCGCGCGATCGGCGCCGTGCTGGACGTGGAGGACCCGATTCCCGGCGCCTGGGAGCTGGAGGTCAGCTCCGCCGGCATCGACCGTCCGCTGGCCCGCGAAAAGGATTGGAACCGTTTTGCCGGTCATCAGGCCAAGGCGGAAGTGAACACGCCGATCGCCGGCCGCAAGCGGTTCACCGGGATGGCGATGGGGGCCGCGGACGGTCTTGCCAGGATGCGTCTGGAGGACGGGAGCGAGGTTTTGCTGCCGCTGGACGATCTGCGGCGTGCCCGCCTCGTTTTGACCGATGCGCTGATCGAGGCCGCAGCAGGGATGATGAAGCCGAACCGTCAGACGCATTAGACGCACGAGAGGATCACCATGGACACTGCCGTCTCCCGCCCCGAGCTGCTGCTGGTCGCCGATGCGGTCGCACGCGAGAAATCCATCGACCGCGAAGAGGTCCTGGAAGCCATGGAGCAGGCCATCCAGAAGGCCGGCCGCGCCAAATACGGCCACGAGAAGGATATCCGCGCCACCATTGACCGCCGTTCTGGGGACGTGCGTCTGTCGCGTTGGACCGAAGCGGTGGAAGCAGTGGAGAACGAGGAGACCCAGATTCCGGTCAATATCGCGCGCAAGTTCAAGCCGGACATCAATGTCGGCGAGCATCTGGTCGATCCGCTGCCGCCGATCGATTTCGGCCGCATCGCGGCGCAGACCGCCA
>CAXTRK010000032.1:0-34226 GCA_964246745.1 uncultured Acetobacteraceae bacterium | reverse complement strand
CTGCCGCAGATGACGCTGCCGTCGCACCTGACCCAGCCGAACAAGACGAGGAACGCCGCCGTCGACACGCATTCCCTGCTGGCGACCCTGGAGAAGTTCCGTGCCGACCAGGCGCAGACCCATCCGCCGCGCGCGCATGCCAATCCGGCGCAGGGCGGCGCGCCGTCGCGCGGGCGCAACATCACCGCCTCGCTGACCGCGGGCGAACAGCATGCGATCGCCAACGACGTGCGCCGCTGCTACGGCGAGGACACGGAAGCGCGCAACTACGCGCAGTTCCAGGCGCACCTCGTGGTGACGGTGGATGCGGACGGTGTGGCGCGCGAGGTCGCGTTCTCGCCCGCGGATCGCGCGCGCATGGCATCCGATCCGTCCTACGAGGCCCTCGCCGAACGCGCCCGCGACGCCGTGCTCAGTCCGCTCTGCGCCAAACTGCCGCTGCCGCCATCCGATCTCGGCCGGGTGCACGACCTCAAATTCGTCTTCCGGCCGTGACCGTGCCGGAACAGGGAGAACAGTGACGATGCGCCACATCACCGCAAGCAAGCTGGGTCTGGGCCGACGGCAGTTGATCGCGGGCTCGGCCGGTGCCGGTCTCGCCATCTCGCCGCTCGCCGCACTTGCCCAACAGCCGCCGTCAGGCGCCCCGGGTTCGGCCGAGATCACCGTCGCCGGCGCACACAACGCGCCGATCCCGATCGCGCTGCCCTCGTTCGGTCCCGGCCTGGGTGATCAGATTGCACAGGTCATCAGCAGCGATCTTGGCGGCTGCGGCCTGTTCAATCCGCTCGGCGCCACGGGGCCCGCGCCAGGATCGGGCGCCGTGCCGGATTTCGCCACGTACAAGAGCATCGGCGCGCACGCGCTGGCGGTGGGCAGCGTCTCCGGCTCGGGAACCATACGGGTCGAGTTCCGGCTTTGGGACGTGCTCACCGGCCAGCAGATACAGGGCACCGCCTACACCACCTCGGAGGCGAACTGGCGCCGCATCGCGCACAAGGTCGCCGACGTGATTTATCAGCGCCTGCTCGGCGAGCCAGGCTATTTCGACACACGCATCGCCTATGTCGCCCGTTCCGGGCCGCGCGGGCGTCAGGTGACGCGTCTGGCGATCATGGACCAGGACGGCGCCAACAACCGCTATCTCACCAGCGGACGCTGGCTGGTGCTGACGCCGCGCTTCAATCCGGTGCGCGACCAGATCGCCTACATGAGCTACGCGGACAACCGCCCGCGTGTCTATCTGCTCGATC
Source organism: uncultured Acetobacteraceae bacterium (assembly GCA_964246745.1). Classification (GTDB taxonomy): domain Bacteria; phylum Pseudomonadota; class Alphaproteobacteria; order Acetobacterales; family Acetobacteraceae; genus Lichenicoccus. Next base: position 32,973 of record CAXTRK010000032.1, on the reverse strand, counting down.
TGGCGACCGGGCAGGAGCAGGTGCTCGGCGAGTTCAGCGGCATCAGCTTCGCTCCGCGCTTTGCGCCGAACGGCGCCTCCGTGCTGCTCTCGGCCACACGCGGCGGCGGGTCGAACATCTTCCGGCTCGACCTCGCCAGCGGCTCGCGTCAGCAACTGACCGACTCCGGCGCCATCGACACCAGCCCGTGCGCTTCGCCGGACGGCTCGCAGATCGTCTTCAACTCCGATCGCGACGGCTCGCCGCAGCTCTACATCATGAGTGCCTCGGGCGGCGGCGCGCGGCGGATCAGCTTCGGCAGCGGCCAGTACGGCTCGCCGGTATGGTCGCCGCGCGGCGACCTGATCGCCTTCATCCGGATCGGCAACGCCGGCTTCTCGATCGGCGTGATGCAGCCGGACGGCACCGGCGAGCGCATCCTCACCCAGGGCTTCACCGTCGAAAGCCCAAGCTTCTGTCCGAATGGGCGGGTGCTGGCCTATGATCGGCAGACCGCGGCGGGCGAGGGTGGCGCCGGTTTCTCCTCGTCGCTCGCCACCATCGACATCGCCGGCTTCAACGACCGTCCGCTCAGAACGCCGATGGGCGCTTCTGATCCGGCCTGGTCGCCGCTGGGAGGGTGAACACGCATTCCCGGGCGCGGTGCCCGGATTGCAACGCGGCTTGCGAAAAAATCCGCCGGCTTGCGTAATTTTGTCGATCCGACTTGACCGGAAGCGAAACGAGATCGTAATCGGCGCGCGTATCCCGTCTCCCGTGTCTCCCAAAATCGTCCAGGAACCCCGACCATGAAGATGAAGCTCATCGCGGCTCTCGGCCTTGCCGCCCTGCTGGCCGCCTGCGGCAACAATCAGGGCGCCAATACCGGCGCCTCCTCCGGCATGGGCGTCTCAGCGGCTCCGAGCGGTGCCGCGGCGCCCGGCAGCGAAGGCGATCTGGTCGCCAATGTCGGCGACCGCGTCTATTTCGCGACCGCGCGCAGCACGCTCTCTCCCGATGCACAGGCGACGCTCGATCGCCAGGCCGAGTGGCTGCAACGCTACCCGCAGGCGATGATCCAGATCGCCGGCAACTGCGATGATCGCGGCACCGAGGAATACAATATCGCCCTCGGTGAGCGGCGCGCCAATGCCGCGCGCGACTACCTGGTGGCCAAGGGCATCTCCGCCGATCGCATTTCCACCATCTCCTACGGCAAGGACCGTCCGACCGCGCTCGGCGACAATCCGCAGGCCTGGCAGCAGAACCGCAACGCCATCACCGCGGTGAAGTGATCAGGGGGCGGTCATCAGCGACTTCGCTTCACCCGGACAGGTGATCTGAACTACAGGTCGCCTCTCTGATGGCGGATCGAGGATGGCTTTTCATGCGGTTTGCGGCACTGCTCTGCGCCGGGCTTCTCGCGGCACTCTGGCTTACGACTCCGGCGAGAGCCCAGCTTGAGAGCCGCGAGGCGATCTCGCTGCAGGATCAGATCCTGGAATTGCGGCATGAGCTGCAGCAGCGCGGCATGAACGAGCAGTCGGGCGGCGGCGAGCCAGTCGCGCCGCCGATTGGGGCGCCGCCGATCGGCGCCCCGCCGGCGACTGAGCCGCAGCCCGGCTCCGGGTTGACCCCGCAACTCCTCGAACGCGTCACCACGCTCGAGGACGAAGTGCGCAGCCTGCGCGGCCAGGTCGATCAACTGACCAATCAGGTGCAGCAGCAGAACGCGGCGCTCGCCAAGCAGATCGGCGACCTGAGCTTTGCCGCCCAGCAAGGCCATCCCGCCGCCGCCTCGGAGCCCGCGCCGGCCACGACGCCAGTTCCACAATCCGCCGGCCGACTCAGCTCGGACGAGCTCGTGCGGCGCGGGCAGGCGTCGCTCGGCCGTCGCGACTTTGCCGCCGCCGAGACGGACGCGCACCAGGCACTCGCCGCCTCCGCGGGCGCCCATCAGGCCGACGCGCGCTACCTGCTCGCGCAATCCCTGGCCGGCCAGCGTCACTATCAGCAGGCGGCCACGGCCTACTACGACGTCTATAGCCACTCCCCGAATTCGAGCCGCGCGCCCGAGGCGCTGCTCGGCGTCGGCGCCTCGCTGCTGGCGCTGCATGACAAGTCCGACGCGTGCGAGGCGCTGCGCAAGCTGGCGGTCTCGTACCCTCATCCGGCGGCGCACGTGCGCACTGCCGCGGCCACGCTGCGCGGACGCGCCGGCTGCCGCTAGGCGCCGCACTTCCAGGAGCCTCCTCCGGTCCGGTCTCGCCGGAGGAATTCGCGTCGCTGGTCGAGCCGCTCGGTCCCTGGCCGGGCGCCTCGCACATCGCGGTCGCCGTCTCGGGGGGTGCGGACTCGCTCTGCCTTGCCATGCTGTCGGCGCGTTGGGGTGTCTCGCGCGGCATCTCGGTGCTGGCGCTGATCGTCGATCATGGTCTGCGCCCGTCCTCCGGCCGGGAAGCCGCAACGACGGCGGAACGGCTGTCCGCGCATGGCATCGAGTCCCGCATCCTGGCGTTGGCGGGACTGATCCCCGGTGCCGGCCTTGCCGAACGGGCGCGCGAGGCGCGCTACGCCGCCTTGACGGACTGCTGCCGGCTGCACGGGATTGTCGATCTGCTGATCGGCCATCACGCCGCGGATCAGGCGGAGACGATGCTGATGCGTCGCCGCGCCGGCAGCGGCGCCGACGGGCTGGCCGGCATGGCTTGCTTGTCGGAGACGGCCGACATCCGGCTGCTGCGTCCTTTGCTCCCGCTAGCCCCGGAGCGGCTCAGGCGCACGTTGCGGGATTTCGGTCTCGACTGGGTTGAGGATCCCTCGAACCAGGACCCGGCAGCGCTGCGCACGCGGCTGAGGCGTGAACTGGCGGAGCCGGGGGGAGCCGGCGTCTCCGCCGACCTGTTGGGCGAGGCGGCACGCCAAGGGCGGGCCAGGGGCATCCGCGACGGTGACCAGGCGCGGCTGCTGGCGGCATCGGCAACGCTGCGTCCCGAAGGCTTCGCGCTGTTGCCGCCGGCGTTGCTTGAGGCGCGGGCGTTGGCTGCCCTGATCCGCACGGTGACCGGTGCCGCCTATCTGCCGATGGCGGAACGGGTGGCATCCCTGGTTCGCGCTCCACGAGCGGCGACGCTTGCCGGCGCGCGGCTGATTGCGGCCGGTCGGCTCGGCCCTGGCTGGCTGTTGGTGCGCGAGGCCGCGCAGATGCAGCCGCCCATCGCCGCCAGGCACGGCATGCTTTGGGACGCCCGCTTCCGCCTGCATGCCCCATCGCGCGATCTGCCGCCTGGCTCCGTGATCACCGCGATGGGCGCCGACGTGGCCGCCGCGCGTGACCACACCGGCCTGCCGAACGCCGTGCTGTCGGTGATGCCGGCGCTTCGCGGTGCGGACGGGACGATGCTTGCCAAGGGCCTCGCGTCTGATCACTTCTGGTTCGGCTTCGAGCCCTGCCTGCCGGCCTGTGTCCGCCCGCTGTTTGCGGCCCCCGGTTCAGGGTAACCAAGACTCCGAGTAACCATTTAGAGAACTATCGCGGCTACGATGAGGGGGTGCGCTGCCGGTGGCGGCTCCCTATTTAGTGGAGCGTTCGGGTAATCGCGCGTTCGGACTGGCGCCGCCTTGGCTTGAGCCGCTAGGCTCTTGCGTGTCAAACCGCTGACCGTGACGCGTTCAGTCGGACCAGTTGATGTTGCGGATGTGGAAATAGAAGAGTGATGAGCAATTTCGGCCGGAACTTGGCGCTTTGGGTCATCATCGCGGTGATGCTCGTGCTCTTGTTCAATGTCTTCCAGCCAGGCAGTGGGCAGCACGCCTCGCAGCAACTGGCCTACTCGGACTTTATCGGCGACGTGAACGGCGGCAGGGTGCGCTCTGTCGTCATCCAGGAGCACAACGTCACTGGCACACTGACCGACGGCACCACGTTCGAGACCTACCTTCCGGACGATCCCACCTTGGTCTCGAGGCTGACCGGCAAGGGCGTCGAGGTGATTGCCAAGCCCGAGGAAAGCGACGTCAACCCGCTACTGCGGTATCTCCTGCAATGGCTGCCAATGCTGCTGCTGATCGGCGCCTGGTTCTTCGTCATGCGTCAGATGCAATCCGGCGGCGGCCGGGCGATGGGCTTCGGCAAGTCCCGCGCCCGCATGCTGACCGAGAAGCAGGGACGCATCACGTTTGAGGACGTGGCCGGCATCGACGAGGCCAAGGGCGAGTTGCAGGAAGTCGTCGAGTTCCTCAAGGACCCGCAGAAGTTCCAGCGGCTGGGCGGCAAGATCCCCAAGGGCGTGCTGCTGATCGGCCCTCCCGGCACCGGCAAGACGCTGCTCGCGCGGGCCATCGCCGGCGAGGCCAACGTGCCGTTCTTCACCATTTCCGGCTCGGATTTTGTCGAGATGTTCGTGGGCGTCGGCGCGTCTCGCGTGCGTGACATGTTCGAGCAGGGCAAGAAGTCGGCGCCCTGCATCATCTTCATCGACGAGATCGACGCGGTCGGCCGTCATCGTGGCGCCGGCCTTGGTGGCGGCAATGACGAGCGCGAGCAGACCTTGAACCAGATGCTCGTCGAGATGGACGGCTTCGAGAGCAACGAGGGCGTGATCCTGATCGCCGCCACCAACCGCCCCGACGTGCTCGACCCCGCGTTGCTGCGTCCCGGCCGGTTTGATCGCCAGGTCGTGGTGCCAAATCCGGACGTGAACGGCCGCGAGAAGATCCTGCGCGTGCACATGCGCAAGGTGCCGCTGGCCAGCGACGTCGAGCCCAAGGTGATCGCACGCGGCACGCCGGGCTTCTCAGGTGCCGATCTCGCCAACCTGGTCAATGAAGCCGCCTTGCTTGCGGCCCGCCTCGGCAAGCGCACGGTGGCCATGCTGGAGTTCGAGAACGCCAAGGACAAGGTGATGATGGGCGCTGAGCGTCGCTCCCTGGTGATGAGCGAGGAGGAGAAGCGGCTGACCGCCTACCATGAGGGCGGTCATGCGCTGTGTGCGCTCTACGAGCCCGAGAGCGACCCGTTGCACAAGGTCACCATCATTCCCCGCGGCCGCGCCCTCGGCGTCACCTTCAGCCTGCCGGAGAACGATCGTCTTTCCGAAAGCCGCGCCTACCTCAAGGCGATGCTCGTCAAGATCATGGGCGGCCGGGTCGCGGAGGAGATCATCCTCGGCGCCGACAAGGTCACCGGCGGCGCCGCCAGCGACATCAAGCAGGCGACACGTGTGGCGCGCATGATGGTCACCGAACTTGGCATGAGCGACAAGCTAGGCATGATTTCCTATGGCGACAACAGCCAGGAAGTGTTCCTCGGCCACTCGGTGACGCAGAACAAGAACGTCTCCGAAGCGACCGCGCGAGAAATCGAGGCGGAGGTCAAGGCGATGATCGATGCCGGCTACAACCGCGCCAAGGAAATCCTGATCGAGCATATCGAGGAGCTGCATAAGCTCGCCAATGGTCTGCTCGAGCACGAGACCTTGTCTGGCGCCGAGGTTCGCCAGATCCTCCGCGGCGAGAAGGTGGTCCGTGCCGTGGTCGACGACCCGATGCCCGAGAACCGACGCGCCTCGGTGCCGAGCACCGGCGGTTTTCGTCCCGATCCGGCGCCTCCGTCCGGCGGCGGCGGTCTTGATCCGGCGCCTCAGCCGGGCTGAACAAGCGCCGCTTCACCGCTCGGTCATGGATAGACGGCTGATCGAGCCGATTGGCGTCATCACGGGATCGTCGGCGCGTTCGGCTCTGAGCTCTGGATACGCGCTGCCGTTTCAAGGCGCCGAGGCGGCTTTCTGGCTCTGCCGCTTGATCGGGGCGGGGCCATATCGCGTCGTTGCCGCGGCGGACATACAAGCGAGCTGGCGCACACTCCTGCACCCGGTCACGCAACCGCCTCCCGATGCTGGATTGCCGGTCCGGTCTCTGGTCATGGGCATCCTCAATGCAACGCCTGACAGCTTCAGCGATGGGGGCGCCTATCTGGATCGGGCGGCCGCTGCCGCTGGCGGGCGGTCGATGATCGCGGCCGGCGCGGACATCATTGATCTCGGTGGCGAAAGCACCCGTCCGGGCGCCAGGCCGACAGCCCCAGGCGATGAACAGGCACGCATTCTGCCGATCCTCTCCGCTCTGCGCGGCCAGGGTGCACTGATCTCGGTCGATACGCGCAACGCCTCGACCATGCGCGCGGCACTTGATCAAGGGGCTGATCTGATCAACGACGTCTCGGCATTGTCGCATGATCCCGATGCCGCACGGGTGCTGGCGGCGGCGGAATGTCCAGTGGTGCTTTCCCACATGCGTGGAACGCCCTCGACGATGACGGGGCTTGCCCGCTACGACGACGTGGCCGCCGAGGTCGTGCGCGAACTGGCGGAGCGTATCGAGCATGCGGTCGCCGCCGGCATTGCCCGCAAGCGGATCATCGTCGATCCTGGCATCGGCTTCGCCAAGACCGAGGCGCAAACACTTGAATTGCTTCGTCGCTTGCCGATCCTCGCCAATCTTGGCTGCCGTGTGCTGCTCGGCACGTCGCGCAAGCGTTTCATCGGCCGCATCACAGGCATCGAGACTCCGGCCGCGCGCGATCCGGGGAGCATCGCCTCGAGCCTCGCCGGCCTGGTGTTTCCAGGCTGCATCTTGCGTGTCCATGATGTGGCTGGAATGATCCAGGCGCTGCGCGTCTGGCAGTCCGTTCAGGGCTGAGCGAGTGCGGATCAATGACGCTGGGCGACGGAGTTGCCGGATGAGTAAGACGAGAACATTGTTCGGCACCGACGGCATACGCGGCACCGCCAACACCGAGCCGATGACGGTCGAAATCGCGCAGCGGCTCGGCCAGGCGGCTGGTTTGCGGTTCCGGCGCGGCGGCCACCGCCATCGGGTCGTGCTGGGCAAGGATACGCGTCTATCCGGTTACATGATCGAATGCGCGCTGGTCTCGGGCTTCCTGTCCGCGGGAGTGGACGTGACGCTGGTCGGGCCGTTGCCGACGCCGGCGATCGCCATGCTGACACGCAGCCTGCGGGCGGATCTGGGCGTGATGATCTCCGCCTCGCACAACGCCTTCGAGGATAACGGCATCAAGCTGTTCGGCCCCGACGGATTCAAGCTCTCCGACGAGGCGGAAGCCGAGATCGAGGCGCTGATGGAGTCCGATCGCGCCGATCAGCTTGCGGCACCCGACGCGATCGGGCGTGCCTCCCGGCTCACTGACGCGGCGGGACGCTATATCGAGAGCGCCAAATCCTCGTTTCCGCGTGGGCGCAGGTTGGACGGGCTCAGGATCGTCATCGACTGCGCGCATGGCGCCGCCTACCGGGTTGCGCCAACCGCGCTGTGGGAGCTTGGCGCCGAGGTGATCCCGATCGGCTGCTCGCCGAACGGCCTGAACATCAATCGCCAGTGCGGCTCGACCAGTCCCGACACGCTGCGCGCCGCCGTAATGGAGCATCGCGCCGATCTCGGCATCGCGCTCGACGGTGATGCCGATCGGCTTGTGATCGCCGACGAACGTGGCCGGATCGTTGACGGCGACCAGATCCTGGCGCTGATTGCGCGGTCCTGGCAGCAGACCGGCGGTCTCGCCGGCGGCGGCGTGGTTGCGACGGTGATGTCCAACCTGGGTCTCGAGCGCATGCTGAACGGGCTCAATTTGCGGCTGGAACGTACTGCGGTCGGCGACCGATACGTGGTCGAACGGATGCGCGAGCAGGGCATGAATCTCGGCGGAGAGCAATCCGGCCACATGGTGCTGTCTGATTTTGCCACCACCGGAGACGGGCTGCTGGCCGCCTTGCAGGTGTTGTCCGTCCTGGTCGAGCAGGGACGTCCGGCAAGCGAGGTTTGCCGGATGTTCGAGCCGCTTCCGCAATTGCTGCGCAATGTCCGGTTCAGTGGCGCATCCCCGCTGCGTGACCTGGGAGTGATCGAGGCGCGACGATGGGCGGAGGATTTGCTCGGCGCCTCAGGTCGGCTGCTGCTCCGTGAAAGCGGCACCGAGCCGCTCGTGCGGGTCATGGCGGAGGCGGAAGATCCGACGCTGGTCGAGACGGTCGTCGACGGCGTCTGCGAAGCCATCCGCCGGGTGTGGATCGCCGCGTGAGCGGACGCGTGCTGGTCATTGCCGGAAGCGATTCCGGTGGCGGCGCCGGTATCCAGGCCGACATCAAGACCATCACCGCGCTCGGCGGCTATGCCGCAACCGCGGTGACCGCGCTCACCGCGCAAAATACCGTGGGCGTCCATGGCGCGTTCCCGGTGCCCGCCGCCTTCGTGCGTCTGCAGATCGACTGCGTGCTCGGCGATCTCGGCGCGGATGCGTTCAAGACCGGCATGCTTGACCGGGCGGAGGTGATCGAGACGGTCGCCGAGCGCATCGCGACCCGGCCCGACCTGCCGTTCGTGCTTGATCCGGTGATGGTGGCCAAAGGCGGAGCCCGTCTGCTGGCGCCGGAGGCCGCCGCAAGCCTGATCCGCTGCCTGGTGCCGCATGCGACCGTGATCACCCCGAACGTGCCGGAGGCGGAGGCGCTGTCCGGGCGCGTGATCGAGAGCCTCTCCGACATGCGCGCCGTGGCCGAACAACTGCTGACGGTGGGTGCCGCCGCGGTGCTGCTCAAGGGCGGTCACTATCCGGGGGCGGAGGTGGTTGATCTGCTTGCCACCGAGCATGGCACCGAAGCGTTCACCGCGCCACGCATCGACAGCCGGCACACCCATGGCACCGGCTGCACTCTAGCCAGCGCCATTGCCACGGGTCTCGCCCAGGGACTAGGCTTGCGCGACGCCATCGTCCGGGCGCGCGCCTATCTGCGCCTGGCGATGCTCGCCGCTCCCGGCCTTGGCGCCGGACACGGACCGCTCGGCCATGGAGTGACAATGAACTCCGAACGCCCAACCCCGTGACCGCGCTTATGCCGCGGTCTATCCTGCTTGCCTGTCTTCTCGCCGGCTGCGGCTGAGATCGCGGACACCGCTGCCGGTGACATGATTGTCTTCAGGCTTCCGCTGACGCCGCCTCGCCTTCGACGATTGCTGCCACGGCATGGACCACGGCCGCGATCCTGACCGCCGCCTGCACCTGCTCGGTAGTCAGGCCGGCGGCGCGCACCACCTTCTCGTGACTCTCGATGCACATGCCGCAGCCGTTGACCGCGGAGACGGCGAGCGACCACAGTTCGAAATCCACCTTCTCGACACCCGGCTTGCCGATCACGTTCATACGCAGGCGCGCGGGCATGGCGGCATAGTCGCCGCCGGCGAGATGCACAAAGCGGTAATAGACATTGTTCATTGCCATGATCGCGGCCGCGGCCTTGGCCGCCGTCAGCGCCTCGGCGCTCAGCTTTGGCGCAAACTCGGCCATGATCGCCCTGATCACGGCTGCGTTGCGTGAGGCGAGGGCGGAGGCGATGAACGTGCCGGCCTGTTGCTGTGGGGTAAGCAGCGTCTCGCTCGCCAGCGAGCCAAGATTGAGCCGCAGATCCTTCGCGTAATCAGGAATCCAGCTCCTGATCGTCTCAATGGACATGACTTTGGCCTCGGTGCGTCAGATCAGTGATGGAGCGGTGTGTTGGTGGAGTCGTTTGCGAGGGCGATTCACGCTTCAGGTTGAAGTCAACCTGAAGCGATCGCGCTCTAAGCGGCGGGCTTGAGATGCTCGTCGCCCTGGTTCCAATTGCAGGGGCATAGCTCGTCGCTCTGCAAGGCATCGAGCACGCGCAGGACCTCCTGCGGGTTACGGCCGACGGAGAGATCGTTGACGCTGGCAAAGCGGATGATGCCTTGCGGGTCGACGAGGAAGGTCGCGCGCAAGGCCACACCCTCGTTCTTGTCGAGCACACCGCAGGCGGTGGTCAGTTCGCGCTTCACGTCGGCGATCATCGGGATTTCAAGCGACCGCAGATCGTCATGGTTGAGCCGCCAGTTCAAATGCACGAACTCGCTGTCGATGGAGACGCCATAGACCACGGTATCACGATCGGCGAACTCGCGGGCCAGCTTGCCGAACGCCACGATCTCGGTCGGGCAGACGAAGGTGAAGTCCTTCGGCCAGAAGAACACCAGCTTCCATTTGCCCGCGTCGCTGCGGTCGGTGATGTCGATGAACGCGCTCTTGAGATCGAGACCGGCTGAGCCCCCCTTGACCGCCTTTAGCGCGAAGCTCGGAAAATTGTCGCCAATGGTCAGCATGCTGATTTCCCTCATGATCACGGCACAAACAAAACCGGACGGTAAAGTCCGGCCTTCAGCGCTCCAGTGGTATGGGGTGCCGCTCTCGCTCTTCCAACGGAAAATGCTGCACTGCCTTATTTTTCTCCGGACTGGATCGTCATCGGCAGTGTGATCGTGCTGCTGTCCTCGATGTGGATCTCGGCGCTGCGGTAGTCCGAGGGTTGCGCGAGGAAGATGTTGGGGACGTAGCTCTGCGGGTTGCGGTCGTACAGCGGAAACCAGCTCGACTGGATTTGCACCATGATCCGGTGGCCGGGCAGGAAGACATGGTTCACCGTCGGCAAGCTTAGCCGCCATGGCTGCACCTGGCCGGGGGTGAGCGGTTGCGGGTTGGAGAAGCTCTGCCGGTAGCGTCCGCGCAGGATATCGGCGCTGACCATCAGCTCGTAGCCGCCCAGGGCCGGCTCGCGTCCCATCACCTCCGGATAGGCGTCGATCAGCTTGACCACGAGATCGCCGTCGGTGCCGGTGGTGGAGAGATCGATATGCGCCAACGGCCGGCCGCTGATCCTGAGCGGCGCCGACAGCGGGTCGGAGACATAGGTGAGCACGTCCGGACGGCCGGAGACGGCGCGCTGATCCGAGGTGAGCCACGTCGCCCAGCGCTGCTCGCCCGCCAGCCCGGAGAGATGCACCGGACGCGGCAGGAACGGCACCGGGTTCGCGGGATCGGAGACATAGGAACGGTCGGGTGCCCCCGATGCCGCAGCGGTAAAGCCGAGCCGCGGCCCCGGTCCGAGATGCAGGATCGCGGGCTGCGTTGGCCCCGGCCAGGCAGCCCGCCGCTCCCAGCGATCGACGCCGGTGACGAAGTCGGTGACCGGGGCCACCCCCAAGGCGTGCTTGTCGCCCTCCAGGGCGCGCTCCAGGAACGGAGCCAGGATCTTCTCCCGGAACGCCGCGGCGGTGTCGGAGCCGAAGCGGATCGGGCCGATCGCGCTGCCCTCCAAGCGCTCCTGGTGATGGAACCAGGGACCGATCACCAGGTGCAGCAATCCTGCCTTGTCGTAAGGAGCGAGCGCCGTATAGACGGCGATGTTGCCGTAGATGTCCTCCTGGTCCCAGAGGCTGTCGACCAGCATGGTGGGCACGCTCAGCGGATGTCCGGCGCGCGCCTGTGCCGCCAGCAGCGTATCGACCGCCTGATCCTGCCAGAACGAGTCATAGGCGGGGTGGGTGACCAGCTTGTCGAAGAAGCCGAGCTGGTCCAGGCCGTGTTCGCGTCCGAGATTGCCGGCCGAGCCGGCCTGCATCAGTTCGTTGTATTCGTCGTAGGCGCTGGACCACCAGTGCAGCGTGCTGCCGCGCGTGGCTTCCTGGTCGTAGATGTAGGCCAGCGAGCCGGTGCGGAAGGCGCCCTGATGGAACCAGTCGTCGCCGATCCAGCCATCGACCATGGCGTTGATCGGCACCGCCGCCTTCAGCGCCGGATGCGGATGGAACAGCGCCATCAGCGACGTCCAGCCATCGTAGGAGATGCCGAGAATGCCGACGCGGCCGTTGCTCTCCGGCGTGTTCTTCACCAGCCAGTCGATGGTGTCCCAGGCGTCGGTCGACTCGTCCACCTGGGTCGGATTGAGCGGCCCCACCAGCGGCCGGGTCATCACGTAGCCGCCTTCGGAGCCGTATTTGCCGCGTATGTCCTGCAGCACACGGATGTAGCCGCGCTTGATGACCAGGTCGTCCGCCACGTCGCTGTCGCCGAGCACTCCGGACAGCGTGGAGCTGGGATGCTCGCTGACGCGCTCGGCGGCGCCGTAGGGAGTGCGCGTCAGCAGGATCGGCGCATCATGCGCGCCCTTGGGGATCAGGATGACGGTGCGCAGCTTCACGCCGTCGCGCATCGGGATCATCACGCTGCGCTCGGTGTAGTCGAAGCCCGACATCTGTTGCGTGAAGTGCGCCGGGATTTCGCTGGACAGGACGGGCTTGGCTGCGGGCGAAGCTTGGGGCGCCGGCCCCAGCCCCGGCCCCGACGCAGGCGTCGATGGCGGCGGCGGGGCCGCGGCGCAGAGCGGAAAAACGGCCGCCAGGGCCAGAGCCAGCGCCTTGTTCATGGCCGCGTCCTTCTGCGATCGAGGCGCGCGAGAGGCGTTCCCCCGCACACGGTCCTGCTTTAAACCAGCCCGATGCAAAAGAAGAAAGCCTGAGGCGTCCTGCACGCCATGAGTGGCGCCTTCCGCTCGCTGAGCGGCTTCAACTATCGCATCTACGCAGCCGGCGGGTTGGTTTCCAACGTGGGAACCTGGATGCAGCGGATCGCTCAGGACTGGCTTGTGCTCACCGAGCTCACGCACCACAACGCGGCCGCGGTCGGAGTGGTCTCGTCGCTGCAGTTCGGCCCGCAGCTGCTTCTGCTGCCCTGGACCGGCTTTGCCGCCGATCATTTCGACCGACGAAAGCTGCTGATCGCCACCCAGGCGATGATGGGCACGTTGGCCCTGGTCCTGGGCCTGCTCGCCATCACCGGTCTGGTGCGCCTGTGGGAAGTGTATCTGATCGCGCTCCTGCTCGGATGCGTGAGCGCGTTCGACGCGCCGGCGCGCCAGACTTTCGTCTCGGACCTGGTGGGCGACGCCAACCTGGCCAACGCCGTGGCGCTGAACTCGACCTCATTCAACGCCGCGCGCATGATCGGTCCCGCTGTCGCCGGCCTGCTCATCGCCGCGGTCGGCACGGGCTGGGCATTCCTGATCAACGCCGCCTCGTTCGTGGCCGTGCTCTGCTCGCTGTTGCTGCTGCGGGTCCGCGAGCTGCATCAGGGCGCGAGAGCCGCGCGGACCAGCGGCAGCCTGGTCGAGGGCTTCCGCTACGTCGGCGGACGCGACGATCTCAGAGCCATGCTGGTCATGTTGTTTCTGATCGGCACGTTCGGACTCAACTTCTCGATCTTCATCTCGACGATGGCGGTCACCGCCTTCCATGTCGGCGCCGGCCATTACGGCTTCCTGACGTCGATGATGGCGGCGGGTTCGGTCGCGGGTTCGCTGCTTGCGGCGCGGCGGGAGCAGACCAGCTTCACCATCCTTCTCGCCGGCTGCGCGATCTTCGGGCTGGGCTGCGCGCTCGCGGCGCTGATGCCCGACATCTGGCTGTTCGGCCTGGCTCTGATCGTCATCGGCGCCGCCGCGCTGACCGTCACCACGGCCACGAACACGCTGATGCAGCTATCGACCGAGCCCGCCATGCGCGGACGCGTGATGGCGATCCGCCTGGCGGTGGCCCTCGGCGGCACACCGATCGGCGCGCCGACCGTAGGCTGGGTTGCCAACCGGTTCGGCCCACGCGCGGCACTCGCCATCGGCGCCGCCGCGGGCCTTGGCGCGGCCCTCGTGGCGCTTCGTCATCTGATCGCGGCGCGCGAGCATCGCGGCACGCTCGCCGAGCAGACCGATCAGCCTCATTGACGAGCGTTCCACACCAGGATCTGCAGATCCTGGTAGGGCAGCACGCGCGCGGGCTTGCCGAACTGTTCCAGCACGCCCTTGATGCACACGCGCATGTCGCGGCATTCAAGCGGGTCCTGACCCACGACAACGAAGAACGGGCCGGCGGGACTGTCGGACGGACGGTACCAGAGCGGCGAGCTTTGGGTGCGTTGCGGCGAGACGCGTCCGCTGGCCCGGTCGAACACCACGGGCCGTATCACCACATGGCCGCGCGACAACCAGGTGACGGCTTCGGCCTCTGAGGCCCAGTGGGCGCCATAGCCATAGTGCAGGCGGGCGGCGTCAAGGAAGCGCGCAAGCCCGCCGGCTTTTGACGGGAGCAGACGCGGGCCTGAAATCCAGGCGGAAGCGTTCGAGGCGCCGCCGAGCATGGCGATCCCGGCCAGGAGCGCGCAGGCGGCCGCCACGTGCCTGTTCAAGCCGGGCGGCGCCCGTGCGTCGAGAGGCGCCAGACAGACCAGGCATCCAAGCACCGGCGCCATGACGTAGAGATTGACAAAAAACCGGCCCATCCATGGCCCTTGCGGCAGGTTGACCAGCAGGAAGCCCGACAACGTCCCGCAGCAGGAGAGCACGCAGACCAACGCGGTAAAGCGCGTAGGCTCGTGCCAGAACCGCCATCTGCGAACCGCGCCCGCCACCAGCCAGAGCAAAGCGAGGCAGAGTGGCGTCAGTATCGCGAGCATCAGCCTTGGGCTGTAGCTGAGATACATGCCTGGGCCGGGCAGGGGATCGAACACCAGCGTGAGCACGCGTCCCATCCAGAGCAGATTGCCGCAGATGACGCTCCAGCTTGCCCATGGATAAAGCGGCGGCGGCAGGAAGCCGAGCAGACCGAAGGCCTGGTTGCCGGAAAGGCAGAACGCCGTGACATGCACGGCCAGCAGCCGGCCCAGGCGCGCGCGCGCACCGGCCCCGCCGGAGGCCAGCAGCACGGCGTCCGATCCAATCAGTGGCAGGGCGGCGGCCGCGCCAAGCCATGGATCGGACACGGTGCCGATAAACAGCGTGATCCCTGAGACAGCCAGGCTGGTGCGCTTGTTGCGGCGCAGCCAGTCGAGCGCCGCAAGCAGGCTCAGCAATCCCCAGAGCAGCGAGATGGTGTGGGTGACGGCATAGCCGAGAAAGCCGATCCTGCCGATCGCGTCCTGGTTGAAGAGCAGCAGCAGCGGGAACACCAGCATCGCCTGTCGATGACGGGTGACGGTCCAGGCAATCAGGGTCGCAAGCGCCGCGCAGCCGACCAGGATCACCCAGCCGAAGCCCACAACCATTCCCGGCCGTGCGCCGAAGAGCTCCAGCGCCAGCGACGTGAATGGGATGAGAGACAGCAGATAATTGTCTGGATTGTAGTACCAGCCGCGCAAAAACCCAAGTCCGTGCGCCCGTATCCCCTGCCAGAGCATCACCGGATCGGCGAGATCGGAGTCGGGCACGATCGCCGCGGTGACATGGCAGAGGCTCATATAGAGACCAAGCAGGCACAGCGTGAGGAATCCGGCCGAGACCAGCCCGCGACGCAGAGCGTGTGTTCTGAACCTCAGAGGCGCCGTGGGCCAGACACGGGCCGCGGGCGACGAGGGTGCGTTGATGGCGCCGATCTCGTCGTCGGCGCCGGAGACGATCATCTTCCCAAACGAGTTTGTAACGCAGCCGTGCGGACGAAAACAGGGGTGTGTTGATCAGGACCCGGTCAGTTCGGCGATGCGGCGCGACAGCTCGCCGCCGAGAGGACGGGCAAGCCCCTGCGGGCCCAGCTCCAGCAGCAGCCGGGCGGCGCGTTCGGCAAGTTGGTGGCCGACGCGGCGCGCATGGTGGCCGGCGTGCTCGGATGCGATTGCGATCAGCGCCTCGGCATAGGCGGCCGGAGAATGGAATTGCTCCAGCACGCGGCGACCGTTCTCGCCGGCCTGTCGGTAGCGCGCGGGTGTCGCGCGCAACGCACGCAGATGCTCGGTGAGCTGCGGCACCTCCTGGTCCGGATCGATCATGAACACGGTGTCCGGGGGAAGCTGGTCATACCACCCGACCCGCGTGACCAGGGCCGGCAGCTTCGCCGACCAGATACGCAACTGGCTTGCCGACGCCTCGCCCATGCTGGGCCAGCGCAGGTTCAAGGCGAGGTCCGCTTGCGCCAACGCCGCGTCCAGCTCCGATTCTTCGACGAAGCCGTGCCGGGTCACGAGCGGGGCCAGGCCATGCGCCGCGATGGCCTCGTCGACATCCTCCGCCTGTTCGACCATGCCGTAAATGTCGAGCCGATAGCTCTCCCGGTCGGGCATCGAGGCGAGTGCCGCGAGAATGGTAAGCAGGCGCCGGTTCTCGCCGATGAAGCCGAACATCACCAGTCGGCTGGGCGCCCGGGGATCGCGCGGGGTCGCCGCCTCGCGCGCCGGCGCCGGGCCGAAGTGAGAGCAGAGCGGCAGGTGATAGACCGGAACATGCGTCTTTCCGGCGAGAGCACGCTGTTCGTCGCCGTTGTGCAGGATGGCGGCGATCGCGCCGTCCAATGCCGCCAGCGTCATCGGCGCGATGTCGACCAGGGCGTCGAGCGGCGCCCGGCCTTCGAGGTAGGTCTCGCCCAAGGTGCGCGTGGCGCGGCCATGTATGCGTCCGAGCTGGTCGAGATAGTAGGCGCGGTCGGGGCCGGCGTGCTCGGCGTAGGCTGCGAAGAAATGCTGCAGCCTGGTGTCATGGAGGATGACGATGCCCGGCACCCGTCGTGCGACCAGGTGAATGTCGCGGTGGAAGGCGGCGTTGTTGCCGAGATTGAAGAAGGTCGCGTCCGCCCGGTTCAGCATCGGCACGGGCAGCGTGTCGGGCTTGAAACGCAACAGTTCGACGCCGGCGAGGTTCAGCGCGACCGGCCCGTCCTGCGATGTCCAGACCCGCACGCGGGCATGCTCGCGCAACGCCGTCAGCACGGCCACGGTATGGTAGCCGATCGCCGTTGGCAGCGGCGGCAGCGGCGAGAAGATGTCGATGATGAGTGGTCGCTTCATCCGAGCAGGCTTTCCACCACCGTGTCCCAGCCGATGCCGAGCGCTTGGTAGCGGGCGCGGCCCGCGGCGCCCAGGCGGCGCGCGAACGCGCGGTCGTTCCAGAGCCGGTCCATGCTGTCGGCAAGCGCCCGCGGCTCCGGCTGAGAGACCAGGGCGGTCTCGCCGTGAACCGCGAACTCCAGCACGCCGCCGCTGTCGGCGCAGGTCAGCACCGGTTTGGCGGCGAGCATCGCCTCCAAGGTCACGTAGCCGTAATCCTCGTCGAACGGCACGAACAGCACGCCCAGCGCTCCGGCGTAGAGCGCGATTTTCGCGGTGTCGCTGACCCCGCCTTCGAAGCTCACCCGCCCGGCCGGCAGCGACTCGGCGCGTGCGCGCAGCCGCGCCAGAGTGCCCGGCACGTCGGCAGGTCCCACGATACGGACGCGCACGTCCGATCGCACGTGGGACAAGGCGTCGATCACCAGATCCTGCCGCTTGGCGTCGTTGATCCGGCTTGGCATCAACAGATAGTCCTCGGCCTCACCGCAGACATACCGCTCCGCCAGCGGCGGAGGATGGTAGAGCGGCTGGCTCTCGATGGCGTTATGCCGTGCCAGCCGCCGGCTTACCGTCGACGAGATGGTGAAGACGCGCCTTGCGCGCGGGATCAGCCGGCTGTCGGCGGCCTCGATCGCCTGCCTCGCCGCCTCGCCGCCCGGCTGGCCATGCAGGTCGCCGAAGCCGTGCCCCCACAGATCGTAGGCGGTGCGGTGCTGGTGCAGGAGCCAGAGCACCTTGTCGGGATGCGCGATCAGGTAGGCGGGAAACTTCAGTCCGATCACGCGGTCTATAGGGCGGCCGCAGCTTTCGGTCACGTCGAGCAGGCGCGCCGCCAGCATCTGCGGCGCGATCCGGTCGGGCGGGAACCATTTGAACGGCATCGAGATGATCTCGGCCTCATGGCCGGCCTGCTCGAGCGCTGCCTGCAGGCTCTCCGCCAGCATCTCGGCGCCGCCGCGCACGAAGGGGATCTGCACCGTGAGCAGTCCCACGCGCATCAGGCGAGCAGCCGGGCGACGACGCCGGACCAATCAAGCCCGAGCGAGTCATAGCGCGTGCGCCCGAGCTGGCCCAGATCGCGGGCGCGGGCGCGGTCGCGCCAGAGCTGGTCCATCGCCTCGGCCATCGCCCGCGGCTCGGGCTCGGAGACCAGGCCGGTCTCGCCATCCTCCACGAAGTCGAGCGGGCCGCCGCTGTCGCTTACGGTCAGCACCGGCTTTGCCGACAGCATCGCCTCCAGCGTCACGTAGCCGTAATCCTCGTCGAGCGGCGGCACCACCACGCCGAGGCAGCGTGCATAGAGCTCGATCTTCTCCGCCTCGGCGACACGGCCACGCCACAGCACGCGATCGCCCAACCCGTTCCGCGCGCAGCGCTGGCGCAGTCCGGACGCATAGTCGTCGGAGTCAGGCGCGCCGGTGAACACCACGCGCACCGGCTCGCGGCACAACTCCAGGCCGGCCACCACCAGATCCTGCCGCTTGCTCTCGTTGATGCGGCCGGGGCAGAGCAGAAAATCCTCCGCCGGAGCGTTGCGAAAACTCCCCGCATGTGGCGGCGGATGATAGAGCGGCTGGCTGGCAATGCCGTTGAACCGCCTCAGCCGTTCGCTCACGTTGCGCGAGATCGTGAAGATCGCCCGGCTTTCCTCGGCCATGCCCTGGTCCGCAAGCCGGATCGCGTCGCGCGCCTGCCTTCCGTCGGCCGCGTTGCTCAGGTCGCCGAGCG
Organism: uncultured Acetobacteraceae bacterium; assembly: GCA_964246745.1. Lineage (GTDB taxonomy): Bacteria > Pseudomonadota > Alphaproteobacteria > Acetobacterales > Acetobacteraceae > Lichenicoccus. The sequence goes on along the minus strand of CAXTRK010000032.1, from coordinate 14,543 downwards.
GCGAGCCCCACATGTCATAGGCGCCGCGATACTGGTGCAGCAGCCATGGCACCTTGTTCGGGTGCCGCATCAGGGTTGCCGGAAACTTGAGCGCGATCAGCCGGTCGACGCTGCCGCCGCACCACTCGCCGACTTCCATCAGCCGGGCCGCGAGCATGCCGTCGGCGATGCGCGCGGCCGGATACCATTTGAACGGCATCGTGACGATTTCCGCCGGATGCCCGGCTTCGCGCAATGCATCGCGCAGACTTTCCGCCAGCATCTCGGCGCCGCCGCGCACGAACGGCGTCTGCACATTGGCGATCAGCACGCGCATGATCAGGGTTTACGTGCGATCAGCGCATAGTCCTGCGGACCGTGGAAGATGGCGTCGAGCTGGGCGGCCAGCACCGTGTCGCTGGCCTCGAAGCGACGCTGCATCGGGTGCAGCTCGCGTATGCTGACGCGCACGAAGCCGCGCGCCTCGGCAATCATCGCCACCATCTCGGCAGGCAGCGGGTTGCGATGGGTCGGATCGAGATGAAACCAGCGCGAGGCGACCAGCAGGTTGGCGGGATTCGGCGTTTCGAACACCACCACGCCACCCGAAGCCAGCGCTCTCAGGCTCGCGTCGAACAGCGCCACCATGAGCGCGAACGGCAGGTGTTCGATGATATGAAAGCCGGTGACGGCGCCAAGGCTGCCCGGCTCGAGCCGGCTCAGATAGGCGACCGCGTCATCTTCCACGCAGTCGAGACCGGCGGCGGCGCACACGGCAACCATGCTCCGGTTGAGGTCGACGCCGCGCGCGGCAAGCCCCGCCTCGCCCAGCATCTCGAGCAGCTCGCCGCGGCCGGAGCCGACATCGACGATCGGCCGCGCCGGGGTTCCGGCGCCGGCCTCGCGCAGCAGGTCGAGATAGACCGTCTGCCGCTGCTTGATGTCGGCGCGCGAGCCGCGGAAGCGGTCCTCGAAGGCGACGTAGAGCGGATCGAGCAGATGCTCCTGCTCGCTGTCGATGCGCGCCGCCGCCGCATCCGCCGCCGCATCGACCGCCCCGTCAGCCGCCCCGTCGGCCGCCCGCGCCATCCAGCCGCGCAGCTCGGCGAGCAGCAAGGACAGCCGACGCTCCTGGTCGCGCAGGGCGGACTGGTTGTCCTCCGCACGAGAGAGGGCGCGCGCGGCGAGATTGCGTTGCTCGGCGAACTGATCCGCAAAGCGGCGCGCGAACTCCGCATCCCGTTCCGGCCATCCGAGCCGTTCCGCTTCGACCGCGCCGGAGAGACGATCCAGCCCCTCCGCCTGCGCCTCGAGGCGTTCCGCCAGCGCGATCAGCGGATCCGCCCAGGGCTCCTCTGTTGTGCGGCGTGCCACCGTGTCGAGCCTGCCCAGCGCCGCATCAAGCCTGCTCTCGATCTGGCGCAGCATGCTGCGTCCGTGCTGCAGGTCGTGTTGGGCGACCTCGGCCCGGCTGCGTACCTCGTGTTCAATGGAGCTGTGGCTGGATTCAGTCTGCGCGCGCAGCAGCCGCACTTCGCCCGCGAGCTGCGCCATGTCGCGCATCATTGCCGGCATGGCGGCGATCGCCGTCAGCGTGCGCAGGATGCGTCCGAGCAGTGGCAGACGGTAGAGCCGGTGCAGCAGGAAACGTCGGCGAAGGCCTGGCACCGGCCGCCCGTGCGCGCGGCCTTCCCTGCCGTAGCGAAGCTCGCCCAGGACCATGATCCGGCTATGGCCGCGCGCCAGGGCGGAGGCAAAATGCCGCATGCCCGGTTCGTCCGCGTCGCGTCCGAGCAGCTCCGAATAGGCCGTCTCGATGAAGGCGCGGTCATCGAGTTCCATCATCGCGGCGATGTCGAGCGGCGTCGCTCCGTGAGCCCGCGCGGCCGGCTGCCCAGGTGCGTTGTGCCCGGCTCCCGTGTGCCTGGACGGGGGCGTGCCGCTTGTATCCTCGCGATCGAGCGTTGCCTCGAAGGCGGCGCGCAACTCGTCCTCGGAAAGCGGCCGGGCCGGGCTGAACTGGTTCATCGCGCGACGTCCGTGGCGGCATGCACCAGCCGCGCCTTGAGCGAGTCGACGTCCACGACCACCTCCGTCGGCATCAGCTCGGCCCGTCGGAACATCAGCTCGTATTCGCGCAACGAGAAACTCTGTTCGTTCACGCCACGCTCCAGTTCGGCCAGGAACGCCGGGGTGATCGCGCCCGGCCAGATATGCCCGACCGGCTCGCAGAACAGGCCGATGAAGCCGCCCGGACGCAACCTGCGGCGCAGATGGTCGAGCAGCGCCGCGGGATCGGGAAAGTGATGCAGCGAGGCGAACAGCACAATGGCGTCGAAATAGCCGGCCGGGAACGGCAGGTCGAAGGCATCGGCGCAGAGCTGCGTCACACGCCGGCCGTGCTGTCGAGCCAGCATATGGCCGACCTGCAGCCCGAGCAGGTCGACATCGACGTTGACCAGTTCGAGATCCGCGGCCTGATCGAGGAGTGCCGCCATCGGCAGCGCGTTGCCGCCCACCTCAAGCACGCGCGGGCGCTCCGGCGCATGCTGGCGCAGCCACTCGCCCATGATGGCAAGGCCGCGCACATGGTCGGCGTCATAATCCGTGGGCGGACCCGGCCGCACGCTCCAGCCATCCGGCACCGCGCCAGGAGCCTCGGGATCGACCTTGACGGCGAACGTGGCGCAATCTTCGTCAAGCCAGCGCACCTGCTCCTGCACCAGCGTGAGGGTGAGCCTGTAGGCGCCTGGCCGGCTCGGCGGCGCCAGGCGCACCGCGACCGTCACCGACTGTGCGGGATGAAGGTCGATCGGCAGCGGGGTGCGTTCGTCGAGCGTCGCGGCCGGGCTGCCGTCGCGATGCTCCCAGCGCTGCGCCAGCATCGCCCGGCCGGCGCCGGCCCGGAACAGCGGCACGACGCCGCGATTCTCAATCCGCACGTTCGCCAGTTGTGCGTCGCCAGGACTGATCCGTCGGGGCACGTAGGTCTTGCTCCAGCCGTAGCGCGGCACCGTCACCAGGTCGCGGGTCTCGCGGCCGGCAGGTTTGCCCGTGCTCTCGCCAGCCTCGATCGCGTGGCCGGTGTTGCGCACACGCTCGAGGAACTGGCGGCTCTCGACCTGGATCAGCGCGCCGCCGAACGTGACCTGCTTGCGCATCAGTGTGCGTATGCGCAGGCGGGAGAGCGGATCGTCGGCCAGCCCGAACGCCGCAAGCACCTGGCTGGCGGCAATCCCGTCCGTCGTGTCGACGCTGTCTGGCGTGTCAGTCTTCACCGAAACCGCCTCAAACATCACCGGCACGCCACCGAGGATGGGGCATTCCTGTCCGCACTGTCCGCAGGTGATGGCGTCATGCGCAAAGCCGAGATCAGGCGAACGGCAGACGGTGCATCTGAGGCCAGCGATCGGTGCCATGGTGCGGCGAGGGATAGAGCGCGCGGTACCTAAGATCAAGTTGGGCAAGATCAAGCTGGCCGGGGAGCGCCAGAGGGGGTGCGCCAGAGTCGGAACCCTTGACCCGCCGGTGCGGCGTCGGTATGCCCCCGCTCTTTACGGTGCCTTGGTGCGCGGGTGCGTCGGTTGGGCCGTCTGAGCAAGGTCGTGTGATGAAAATCAGGAACAGCCTGAAGTCGGCGAAGGCGCGCGACAAGGATTGCCGCGTCGTCCGCCGCCACGGCAAGGTCTATGTCATCAACAAGAAGAACCCGCGGATGAAGGCCCGCCAGGGCTGAGACTGCCGGCCGGCGCCAGCCCAAAGGCGGTGCAAGCAGGCCCGGTGCGCGCTTGGTTCGGACCTGCCTGGTTCCTGCCGGCGCTGCTGCTGTGCTTCGCGGCTGCTCCGGACGGCAAGCTCGCGGAACTCACCGCGGACCTCGCCCACGCGCGCGGTCAAGGCCAGGCGGTGCAGCTCGAGGCGGAGATCGAGTCGTTGCGCCTGCAATCGGTCGAGCCGGCGGCGCGTCTGTTGCTGCGTCACGCGGGGCGGCAGGGTGCGGCGGGCAACGCTCGTGGCGCGTTGGCCGACCTTGATGATGCGCTCACCCTACAACCCGACAATCCGGTGCTCTGGCGCGAGCGCGCCCATGCACGCGCGTCGGTTGGCGATCTGGATGGCGCCGTCTCCGATCTTGGCGTGGCGCTGTCGCGTGCGGCGGATGATGTGCTGGCTTGGCAATCTCTCTCCGACGTTGAGGCCGAGCGGTCCGCCTGGACGGCTGCCACCAAGGCATGGCAGCATGTGCTCTCGCTGGACCCGCAATTTCCCGGAGGGGAAAAGCGCTTGGAGAAGCTGCGTCTCAAGGCGTTCGGCCAACCGATGTGATCCAGGTTCCTGACTAGGAGGACGCGCGGTGGAGCAGGGTGATTGGAACGCGGCCACGTCCATCACCGTCGTGCCGCCACCGCATCCGCTGCGCGGCGCGGTCAGGCCGCCAGGCTCGAAGTCGATCACCAACCGCATGCTGCTGCTGGCCGCGCTCGCCCGCGGCGAGAGCCACCTGGAAGGCGCGCTGAAGAGCGACGACACCGCCCGCATGGCCGAGGCGCTGCGCGCGATGGGCGTGGCGATCGACGAGCCTGACGCAACCAGTTTCGTCGTGCAAGGCAGTGGCCGTCTCGCCGCGCCATCGTCGCCTCTCTGGCTTGGCAATGCCGGCACGGCGATGCGCTTCCTTGCCGCCGCCTGCGCGCTGGTGCACGGCCGCGTCGTGCTGGATGGCGACGCGCATATGCGCAAGCGTCCGATCGCGCCGCTGATCGAGGCGCTCGCGGCACTCGGGGTCAAGGCCACCGCGCTCTCCGGCTGCCCACCCGTCACGATCGAGGGCAGCGGCCGGGTGGCAGGCGGACGCGTCACCATCGATGCCGGGCTGTCCAGCCAGTATGTCTCCGCGCTGCTGATGCTGGGGGCGTGCGGCGAAGCGCCGATCGAGGTGTCGCTGTCGGGACCGGTGATCGGCGCCCGCGGCTATGTCGACCTCACCCTTGCCGCGATGCGCCGCTTCGGCGCGGAGCCCCGCTTTGGCAAGGACGGCGCCTGGTCGGTGCCGCCGACGGGCTATCGCGCGACCCACGCCGTGGTCGAGCCGGATGCCTCGGCTGCCACCTATCTCTGGGCGGCGGCGGCGCTGACCGACGGGTCGATCGACCTCGGCATCGACGCCGCCGACTTCACCCAGCCGGACGCCAAGGCGGCCGGGTTGATCGCGCGCTTCCCAGACATGCCGGTGGTGATCGACGGCGCGCAGATGCAGGATGCCGTGCCGACGCTCGCGGTGCTGGCGATGTTCAACCGCAACCCGGTGCGGTTCACCGGCATCGCCAATCTGCGCGTCAAGGAATGCGACCGGGTGCGGGCGCTTGCCGTCGAGTTGTCGCGGATACGCCCTGGCCTCGGCCGCGAGCAGGGTGACGACTTGCTGGTCGCCGCCGATCCGTCCCTCTCCGGCCAGCATCTGCCGACACGCATCGAGACCTATCGCGACCACCGCATCGCCATGAGCTTGGCACTTGCCGGGCTGCGCGTGCGCGGCATCACCGTGCTCGATCCGGGATGCGTGGCGAAGACCTATCCTGGCTTCTGGGATGCGTTGCGCGGCGTCGGCGTCGGGCTGGAGAGCACGTCCTGACCTGAGGTCGGCGCTTTTGGGCCGCATTCGAGCATCCTCAGCTTCTTCATCTTTTTCTTCTCTTGTCGGAAGTTAAAATGTCGTTAGACCTTCATTGATGCCGTGAGCCTTCGCGTGATCTGGAGAGCGTCCTGTCCCACGTCGAAACAGGGGATGGCCTAGACGAAGTCCGCCTCGACACGCTCTTGATGCGGGATCGCGCAAGCCTGCTCTACGCGCATGCGCGGGCCGGTCTCGGCATGACGGCGGCGTCCAGCCTGTTTCTCGTGCTGATGGTCGAAAATCCGCGTAACCGGACCGGCCTGCTGATCTGGCTTGGCGGCATGACGCTGGCTGTGGGCGCGCGATCGCTTGATGTCCTGGTCTGGCGCAAGCGGCGGCTGCTTGCAGGCTGGCATGCACGGACCGAGATCCTGCGCTACGCGGCCGGCGTCGTCGCGGTCGGCTTGCTGTGGATGCTGCTGCCGCTGCTGTTCTTCGCGTCCTTCAGCAACGACGCCAGGGTCGTTGCGGCCGTGGTGTTTTCGGCCATGGCTGGCGGCAGTGCCGCGGTGCTTGGCGCCGCACCCGCGCTCGCCATCAGCTACTGCGTCATGCTGCTGGTGCCGTTCTCGGTGCTGTTCCTGTCGCAGCCCGGCCGCGAGTCGCATCTTCTCGGCAGCCTCGGCCTGGTCAGCTTCGTGATCATGGCCGCAGTCTGCCGCGTGAACTACCGTGCCGTGATGAAGGCGATCCGGCTCGCCAGACAGAACGAGATGCTGACTGCGCATGCTCGGTCAGCCAGAGCCTCGCTGCACGAAGCCAACCGGTCGCTCGAAGCCAGGATCGCGGAGCGGACGGAGGCCTTGCGGAACGAAATCGCCGAGCGACGGAGCACTGCGAGCGCTCTCGCCCATCTGGCATCGCATGATGCGCTCACCGGCCTGCTCAACCGTGCGACTCTGTCCGAGCGGCTGGCGGCGTTGCTGGCAGCGGCGCCGGAGACCGGTTCGACCGCGGCGGTGCTGTTTCTCGATCTTGATGATTTCAAGAAAATCAATGATCTGCATGATCACGGCAGCGGCGATCAGGTGCTCCGCATCGTGGCTGAGCGCTTGCGCCGACTCTGCCTTGAAGATGCCGACATCGCCCGTTGGGGCGGCGACGAGTTCGTCGTGCTGCTTTGCGGATCGCTGGACGAAAGCGAAGCGGAGCGTCGGGCGCGGACGATCCTGGACGCGCTCAGCGTCCCGGTCGAGATCGGACCGATGGCGATCCGCGTCAGCGGCACCATCGGCATGGCGCTCTACCCGGCGCATGGCGGGTCGCAGGACGAGCTTATCGGCGCCGCCGATCTCGCGATGTACTCCGCCAAGAAGGAGGGCGGAAACCGGGTCAAGCTGTTCGACCAGGCGCTCGCCGCCCACGCGGCCGAGCAGCGTTTCCTCGAACTGGGTCTGCGCGATGCGCTCGCCGCCGGCACCTTGTCGGTGCATTACCAGCCGATCTTCAATGCGTCGTCCGGACGCTGCGAGATCATGGAGGCGCTACTGCGCTGGACCCATCCCGAGCGCGGCGCGATCAGGCCGGATGTATTCATCCCCGTCGCCGAGCAATCCGGACAGATCGCCGCCATCGGCCGCTTCGTGTTGCGCGAAGCCTGTCTTGCCGCCAGGGATTGGCCGCCGTCTTGGCCAGGAGGCGCCGACCCGCCGGCGGTATCCGTGAACGTCTCGGTGGCGCAGATCCTGTCTGGCGAACTGCTCGACGATGTCGCGTCGGCGCTGCGTCTGTCCGGTCTTCCAGTGGCGCGGCTGCATCTGGAAATCACCGAGAGCGTTTTCGCCGCCGATCACTTCGGCATCTTGCCGGTGCTCCATGAGCTGCGCGCGCGCGGCGTGCGGCTCGCGCTGGATGATTTCGGCACCGGCTTCTCCTCGCTGGCCCTGCTCAAGACGCTGCCGATCGACACCATCAAGATCGACAAGGTCTTCGTCCAGGAGCCGGGCGAGGCGGCGGCCACCATCATCCAGGCGGTGCTGTTGATCGCACGCGCGACACGGTTGGACGTGACCGCGGAAGGGATCGAGACCGAGCGGCAATGCGCGATGCTGCGCGCGTTCGGCGCAAATCGGCTGCAGGGCTACCATCTGTGCCGGCCGCTGCCCTCGGGGCAGGTGCGTGAATGGCTGCTGTCACGGTAACGGCGTCCCCAAACAATGTGGCTCACGAAATGCTGGTCGGTGAGGCGGTGAACAGCGGTTTCGTCCCGTGCGTTAGGATCGCACGTCACCGTTTATGGAACGCCCACTATGCAGACAAACACCATTCTGGTTGCTGAAGACGTGCGTCGATTGATGCTGGCGGCGCGGACCAAGGCGGAAGAGTGCGGATTTGAGGTCAGCATCGCCATCGTCGACGCGGCCGGCGTGCTGCTGGCATTGGAGCGGCTTGATGGCGCACGGTTCCATACGCCCGAAGTGGCGCCGCTCAAGGCGCGCACCGCCGCGATTACGCGTGTGCCAAGCCGGGAGCTGCAAAAGCAGGTGCATGAGAACCTGGAAATGCTGGCATTTCCTGGTCGGCTGCCGGTGGCCGGCGGATTGCCGATCATCCACGATGGAGCGGTGATCGGCGGCGTCGGCTGCTCCGGCGGCACACCGGAGCAAGACGAGACGGTATGCGACGCGGCCATTGCCGCCTTCGCGTCGCTGGCGCCGGGCGGGTCATCCTAGCCGCGTGCAGAATCGCACGACGGGTGCTCCGACCGTGAGCGGCGGCGTGCCGTCGCGGAACGGAGCATAATGCGGCGTCAGCCGATGCGCCTCGTAGGCGGCGCGATCGTCATACACCTCATACAGCACGATGGTGTCGGGTGAGGCCTCCGGCTGCACGGCGTCGAAATGTTGGCAGCCTGGCTCGTTTGCGAGCGAGTCCCGTGCGTCCGTCCGGGCGAGCGAGAGAAATGCCGCCATGCACCCTGGCCGGATGGTGAACTCCGCGATCACCACGAAAGCGGTCTTGATGTTTTGCTGGTCGGTCATGCCTTGCTCCTGTGGCTGCGGCAACGCTCACCATGCTATTCCAGGATCGTGACCGGGTCACCGATCCGCAGCACGCCCGCAGAAAGCGGCGTCAGGTTCAAGCCGAACACCACCCCCTCAGGACGCCGGTTCAATCGCGCCAGCGTTTTGAGCGGCTCCCCAGTCCGCGCGATGCCGCCGCTCGACTGGTCGATGGTGGTGATGACGCAGCGTGTGCAGGGTTTTGGCGCGCGGAAGGCGACCTCGCCGATCTTGAGCTGCCGCCACCTGTTCTCCGCCCAGGCCGCGGCGCCGCCAACGACGAGGTTGGGCCGGAACCGATCCATTCCGATCGGGGCGGCAAGCGCGTCGTTCAACCGCGCGAGCGACGCCTCCGTGGTGAGCAGCGCCGGAAAGCCGTCCGCGAAGCTGACATGCTCGCCTCGCTCGCCGTACGGCGCCTCGATCGGTCGGGCATGCGGATCGTCGAGATAGACCAGTCGGCAGGCCTGGCCTAGTTGCTCGGAGAGCCACGCATCGGCAGTGGCTCCGGCGCACGACACCAGCACATGGCTGCGCCACAGCGAGACCATGATCCGTTCGCAACGGGCATCAGGGCGCGTGACGCGCAAGCGCTGCGCATCGAGGCGAAGACAGAGTCCGTCTGCTTCCACATGCGCCGCGAACCGGGCCAGGCGCGGAAGCTGCCGCTGGCTGAGGAAGCATCCTTGCGCATCGACCACCATCCAGCGTCGATCCGCTTCGAGCCCGCAGGGCTCGACGGCCGCGTGCGGCACCGCGACCGCGCGCATCGACTTGACCGGATAGACAAACAGCCCGCTCAGCCGCATCGCGCTCCCTATAGATCAATCTCGATCATCACCGGTACATGGTCCGACGGCAGCGGCCAGTCCCGCGCCTCGCGATGCACCACCAGCCGGCGCAGGCGTGCGACCAGGTCCGGCGTCACCCAGATATGGTCCAGACGTCGTCCGCGGTCCGAGCGCGTCCAATCCTGGTTGCGGTATGACCACCATGTGTAGAGCTTTTCCGTCGCTGGAACGAAGTGCCGCATGGCGTCGGTGAACCCGGTCTGCATCCAGGCATTCATCCGCTCCACCTCGGGCAGCGTGTGGCTGACCACGCCGAGCAACTGCCGGTGGCTCCAGACATCCTGCTCAAGAGGCGCGATGTTGAGGTCGCCGGCCAGAATGCTGCGCACCGGCGGCTGCCCGGCGAAATGCCGTGTCACCTCCTCGACGAAGGCGAGCTTGTGGGCATATTTCGGGTTGAGCGCCGCGTCGGGAATGTCGCCTCCCGCCGGTACGTAGAAATCGTGCAGCGCGACCGGCCCGGATGGTCTGTGCAGGACCGCCGCGACATGGCGCCGATCGTCCTTGAGGCACCAGTCCGGTGTGCCGGTGTCGCGCGCGAGCGGCTCCCGCGAAAGCATCGCCACGCCGTTATAGGCCTTCATGCCGTGATGGATGATATGTGGATAGCCCAGCGCCGCCACCTGGTCGCGCGGAAACAGCGCATCCGGCACCTTGGTCTCCTGCAGGCAGATCACGTCCGGACACAGTTCGTCCACCAGTCGACGCAGGTGATCGAGGCGAAGACGCAGCGAGTTGATGTTCCAGGTGGCGATGCGCATGACCGTGTCGCCTGGCGCAAGCGCCGCATCCTGGCAAGAGGCTTGCGGAACCGGAGGCATTGGCGTTGCCTTCCGACATGACCGACCCGACAGACGTGCACCGCTCGATCCTGACCCTGGACAGCCATATCGACATTCCCTGGCCGGGCGGTCCGGAAGACGACTTCCTGGCGGACACCTCGCGGCGGCGGGTCGACCTGCCGAAGATGCGACGCGGCGGTCTGCGCGCCGGCTGCTTTGCCGCCTATATTCCGCAGGGCAGGCGTGACGCGACAGGCTATGAGGCGGCGCGGAACCGGGTGCTGGCCATGCTCGACGCCATCGTCGGAATGGGGCGGGACGCGACTGGCGTGCGGGTCTGCGCCAGCGCCGACGCGATCGAAGGCGCGCACCGCGACGACGCCGTCGCCATCGTGCCGGCGGTGGAGAACGGTCACGCCATCGGTGAGGACCTCGAACTGCTCCGCGCCTGCCGCGACAAGGGCGCCTGCTATGTCACCTTGACCCATAATGGCCATAACGCGCTCGCCGACTCGTCCATACCGCGACGTGATCTCGGCGACGCGGAGACGCTGCATGGCGGCCTCAGTCCACTCGGCCATGAGGCGGTGGCGGAGATGAACCGACTCGGGTTGCTCATCGACGTGTCGCATCTGTCGCGGCAGGCCATGCTGCAGGCGGCGATGCGCTCGCGTACCCCGGTGGTGGCAACGCATTCCTGCGTGCGCGCCCTGTGCGACCATCCGCGCAATCTTGACGACACCCAGCTTGACGCCCTGCGCGACACCGAGGGGCTGATCCAGATCACCGCGATGCCGTCCTTCCTGAAGCCAAAGGCAGGTCCGACGCAGGCCAGCGTCGCGGATTTTGTCGACCATCTCGACTATGTCGTCCGACGCATCGGCGCCGCCCATGTCGGGATCAGCTCGGACTTCGATGGCGGCGGCGCCATCAGTGGCTGGAATGACGCCTCGGAGAGTTCCGCCGTCACCGCCGAGTTGGTTCGACGGGGCTACGGCCACGCTGAGATTGACGCCTTCTGGAGCGGCAATTTCCTTCGCCTGATGCGTTGCGCCGAGCAGATTGCCGAGCCACCGCGCTCATGACGGAAATTTAACATTTATCGGATTGCGGCTCATGTGTGGGGCTGATCCGCCAGTGCCTGTGGATTTCGTCCACCCCCGGGGATTGACTCCGTTTGTTTCCAAGACAATGCGGAAGTATGTCATAACGAAGACAGACAAATCGGCTGGTCTTGTTTAAAAACAATGGGTTGATAGGAGTGCCCGAAATCTGGGCAATGTCGTGCGGCCCAGCTTTGCCGCCACGCGCAGCGATCTTTAACTGTCTCGCCCACAGACTTATCCACAGAAACGGTGGATCGTTGAAAACGTCACTCCCGCGCCCGCGGCCCAGCCATACCCGCCTGTTTTGCAGGCAGAGCGCGGAAGCGGCAGTGCGGCGGCGCGAAGTTGCAGCGCGCGCCGCCGCGCTCCACAGGCTTCTCCACATGTTTGGTTGATAACCCGCCCTTCCGCCGCACCCCGGGCACGCACTAGATGTGCCATGATGTCCGACGCCGAAACCTCGACACTCGACCAGCCGCCAACGATCGCGATGGCGGGCGTCCAGAAAGCGGGCGTGCAAACCATCGAGCGGGCGCTGCTGACCATGCCGCTGTCGCCCGGCGTGTACCGCATGCTCGACGCCAAGGGCGACGCGCTCTACGTCGGCAAGGCGCGCGCCCTGAAGCGGCGTGTCGCCTCCTATACTCAGGTCGGAAGGCTGCCGGAGCGGTTGCGGCGCATGGTCGCGGAGACGGTCTCGATGGAGATCGTCACCACCCATACCGAGGCCGAGGCGCTGCTGCTTGAGGCCAACCTGATCAAGCGCCTGAAGCCGCGCTACAACATCACGCTTCGCGACGATAAGAGCTATCCGTGGCTGATGCTGTCCGAGCATCACGAGTTTCCGCAAATCGCCAAGCATCGCGGCAAGCCCGCCAAGGGGGCGTCCTATTGGGGGCCGTTCGCCTCCGCCTGGGCGGTGAACCAGACGGTGACGGCGATGCAGCGGGTGTTCCTGCTGCGCTCCTGCGCCGACACGGTATTCGCCTCGCGCACGCGGCCCTGTCTGCTGCACCAGATCAAGCGGTGCTCCGCGCCGTGCGTCGGCCGCATCGACGAAGCCGGCTACACCCGCCTGGTCGGCCAGGCCCGCGCGTTCCTGTCCGGAAAGGCCGGCCATGTCCAGCGCGAGCTCGCGGCGGAGATGGAGCAGGCGGCGCAGGCTCTCGAGTTCGAGCGCGCGGCGGCGCTGCGCGACCGCATCCGCGGCCTGACCCACGTGCAGAGCAGCGGCGTGATCAACCCCGCCTCGATCGAGGATGCCGACGTGATCGCGCTCTGGCAGGCGGCCGGGCAGGCCTGTGTTCAGGTGTTCTTCATTCGCGGCGGCCGCAACAACGGCAACCGTGCCTTCTTTCCGGCAGGCGCCCGCGGCGAGGAGGCGGGCGACATCCTCGGCGCCTTCATCGCCCAGTTCTACGACGACAAGCCGCCGCCGCCGCTCGTGCTGCTCAGCCAGGAGACGCCGGAGGCCGAGCTGATCGCGGAAGCGCTTTCCCTGAAGGGCCATCGCAAGGTTGAACTCGCGGTGCCGCAGCGCGGCGAGAAGTGGCAGGTGGTGCAGCATGCGGCGGTGAACGCGCGCGAGGCATTGGAGCGACGGCTCGCGGAAGGGGCCGGTCAGGCCAGGCTGCTTGAAGGCGTCGCCAGCCTGTTCGGCCTGCCGGCGCCGCCGGCGCGGATCGAGACCTACGACAACAGCCACATCATGGGCGCAAACGCCTATGGAGTGATGATCGTGGCTGGCCCGGAGGGCTTCACCAAGAACGCCTACCGCAAATACGCCATACGCGGCCCGATCGCGCCGGGCGACGATTTCGCGATGATGCGCGAGGTGCTGGAACGGCGCTTCGGACGCGCCTTGAAGGAACGCGCGGCAAGGCCGGGCGACCCTGACCCGGATTGGCCCGATCTGCTGCTGATTGATGGCGGCGCCGGACAGTTCTCGGCGGTGCGTTCCGTGCTTGACGATCTGGGCGTCACCGACGTGACGCTGGTGGCCATCGCCAAGGGGCCGGATCGCGACGCCGGCCGCGAGTGGTTCCACACCGGCGACCGGCCGCCATTCCAGTTGCCGCCCCGCGATCCGGTGCTCTATTACCTCCAGCGTCTGCGCGACGAGGCGCACCGATTCGCCATCACCACCCATCGCGCCGGCCGCTCAAAGGCGATCAGCCGTTCAGAACTGGACGAGATCCCCGGCATCGGCAGCGCACGCAAGCGCGCCCTGCTGAACCATTTCGGCTCGGCGCGCGGCGTGAAGCAGGCCGGACTCGCCGATCTGGAAGCGGCGCCCGGCATCAGCCGGGAGACCGCGCGGGCGGTGTACGGACATTTTCATCCGGTTTGAGCGGGCGGTTTGAGCGGGCGCTTTGACCGGGCGGTTTGAGCGGGCGCGCGCATTTCGTGTGGGAGCGCCGCGGCCGCGTGCGCTAAGCTGGTTGCGGCGCGAGAGGTGCACGGCATGCTGACCGACCTGCCTAACCTGCTGACCTTGTCCCGGATCGTCGCCATCCCGGTGCTCGTGGCGCTGGTGGTCGCCAGCCGGCCGGTGACGGATGCGCTGTCGTGCCTGGTGTTCATCGGCGCCGGTATCACCGACTATCTGGACGGCCACATCGCCCGTTCCCGCCAGCAGTTCTCCGATCTCGGCCGCATGCTCGACCCGATCGCCGACAAGCTGCTGGTCGGCGCCTCGCTGATGGCGCTGGCCGGGCTTGAGCGCCTGCCGTTCTGGGGGCTGTATCCGGCCATCGTCATCCTGCTCCGCGAGATCCTGGTCAGCGGCCTGCGCGAGCACCTCGCGGCGCTGCGCGTCAGCCTGCCGGTGACGCGGCTGGCGAAATGGAAGACCGCGTGCCAGATGACCGCGATCGGCCTGCTGCTCGCCGGCGACAGCACCGCCAGGCTCCTGCACCTGGGTTTCCTGCCGGTGGCGGGATTTGGCAGTGCGATGCTCTGGGTGGCGGCGCTGCTGACCCTGGTCACCGGATGGGACTACCTGGCCACCGGGTTTCGTCATGTCGGCAAGAGCGAGTCGCCCCCGGCCCGGCCGACGACGGTGCGCTGAACGCCAGCCATCACTTATGTTCGATCCAGGGCAATCGCTTGAACGGTTCGGGGATTCCGGCGCGGTCTGAAGTCTGATT
>CAXTRK010000031.1:0-38787 GCA_964246745.1 uncultured Acetobacteraceae bacterium | reverse complement strand
CTCCACTCCCACCTGGATCAGCCGCCATCGCACTCTCCCCGACGATCCAGAACAAACCATGAAACGCAGACTCAGGTCCACCGCTTCCCGACGGATGCGCATCATCGCCTTGACCCTGCTGATGGTCGCCGGAACGGTCAACTATCTTGACCGCTCCGCTCTTTCCATCGGCAACGCCGCGATCCGCGCCGATCTGCATCTGTCAGACGCGCAGATGGGGCTGCTGCTCTCGGTGTTCGCCATCGCCTACGGCATCTCGCAGCTTCCGGTCGGCGTCCTGATCGATCGCTACGGACCAAGACTGGTGCTCGGCACGAGCCTGCTGCTCTGGTCCTGCGCCCAGGGCGCCGCCGCCTTCTCCGGTTCCCTGCCGCAGTTCATCGCCGCGCGCTGCGCCCTCGGCGTCGGCGAGTCGCCGATGTATCTCGCCGGCACCAAGGTCTGCACGAACTGGTTTGCCCGCGCCGAACGCGCCTGGCCAATCGGCTTGTTCAACGCCTCCTCGGCACTCGGACCCGCCATCGCTCCCGGCATCCTGACCATCCTGCTGCTGCATTACGGCTGGCGCCCGATGTTCTTCATCATTGGAGCCGCCGGCCTGGTCATCGCGATACTCTGGCAACTACTCTACCGCGACCCGGAACAGTATGGCCTGTCCGAGGCGGAGCGGCGCGCCATCCATTCCGAGGATGACGACATTCCGCTCCATCCCGGTGGCTGGGCCAGTCTGTTCCGGCAGCCGACGAGTTGGGGCATGGCGTTCGGCTTCTGCGGCGTCATCTACATCACCTGGCTCTATGGCACCTGGCTGCCGGACTATCTGGAGCGTGAGCGGCACCTCAGCGTCGGGGCCGCTGGCCTGTGGACCACGGTGCCACAAGCCTGCGGCTTCTTTGGCGCCCTGCTCAGCGGCCTGGCCGCCAGGCAACTCACGCGTCGCGGCATAGCCCCGCTTGGCGCCTGCAAGCTGCCGCTGATCGCCGGCATGCTGGTGACCGCGCTCTGCACCGCCGGAACCGCGCTCGTACACTCCGTCTCGATGGCAATCCTGCTGATCAGCATCGCCTTGTTCGCCGCCAGTCTGGCTTCCTCCTGCGGCTGGTCGATGGCCGCGGTGGCCACCAGCCCGGACCGGGTTGCGACACTCGAAGCCATCCAGAACGTCGGCGGCTCGGTCGGCGCCGGGCTTGCGCCGGCAATCACCGGCGGCGTCGTCCAGTTCACCGGATCGTTCACACCGGCACTGCTGCTCGCCTCTGGAATAGCAGTGCTGTCCGCCCTGATCTATGCCGTGTTCGTGCGTGAACCGGCGTTGGCCAAAGCCTGAAGGAGTGACGTCATGGAAATCGGCTTCGTCGGACTAGGTCCCATGGGCGCTCCCATGGCCAGGCGCCTGCTCGATGCCGGGCATGCACTTCGCGTCTTCAATCGCACGGCCAGCCGCGCCGACGCCCTGGTCCAAGCAGGCGCCAGACGCGCGGACACCCCGGCCGCCGCGGCAGCGGGCGCCGACATCGTCTTCTCCATGGTGGCCAATGACCGCGCCTCCGAAGCACTCACGCTCGGCGCCGACGGCATCGCCGAAAGCTTGCCGCAGGGCAGCGTGCACGCCTCGTGCAGCACGATTTCGCCCACGCTCTCAACCCGCTTCAACGCGGCTCACCACGAGCGGAGCCAGCTTTATATGGCCGCCACCATGCTTGGCCGTCCGCCGGCGGCCGAGAGCGGCAAATTGTTCATCGTACAGGCCGGCGGCGGCGCCGCCCGCGAGAAGGTCGCGGGAGCGCTCGATTGCCTCGGCCAGCGCGTCTTCACCCTTGGAGACGATCCGGCACAGGCGAACCTGGTCAAGCTGTCGCTCAACTTCATGATCTTCTCGACGATCGAGCAGATGGCCGAGATGTTCGCGCTCAATGAAAAGGGCGGCATCGCGCCCGCCACTCTGTTCGAGATCTTCACCGAGAGCTTCTTCACTGCCCCCGTGCACAAGAACTATGGCAAGCTGATCGTCGAACAGAGCTTCACGCCGCCCGGTTCCGCGGTGCCGCTCGCCGCCAAGGACACAAAACTGCTGCTCGAAGCCGCGGAAGCCCTCTCGGTCCCGGTGCCGATGGGCTCGCTGTTACGCGACCGCTTCCTGGCAATGACCGCAAAGCACGAGGCCGGACTCGATTTTTCGGCGCTCTCGCTGCGCGCCCGCGATGACGCCGGCCTCATCTGACCGCAGCGAGACGCTCGAACAGCCGCGCCACCGCCTCGGCGCCCGGATCGGCGACACCAGCCAGCTTCGCCTCCGGCACATAGCTGGCACGACCCACGCGCGCCGGCATGGTCCGTGTCGCGTCCGCGCCGCCTCGCGCCGCCACTGCCGCGTCCTGCCACGATCCACCCGCGGCCAGTCGCCGCAAGGCCGGCTCCAACGCGTCGATCATTGTGCGATCGCCAAGCGTCGCACCTCCGTAGGCCTTCATCCGTTCCAGCCCCGCCTCGCAGGCCGCGATCCAGCCGCCCTCCGCTGCGTAGGCATTCCCAGCAGCGGTAAAGAACGTCGCCAACAGCACGCCGCTTGACCCGCCAGTCCTGCGCAGCAGCAGGTTGCCAATCGTACCCAGCAGCTTGTCTCCCTCCGCAAAGGGAAGTGTGTCGAGCCGCTCGATCACGGCCGCCGCGGCCTGCGCGAAGGTGGAACCGGTGTCGCCGTCGCCGATTTCGGCATCCAGCGCATTGAT
Organism: uncultured Acetobacteraceae bacterium; assembly: GCA_964246745.1. Lineage (GTDB taxonomy): Bacteria > Pseudomonadota > Alphaproteobacteria > Acetobacterales > Acetobacteraceae > Lichenicoccus. Next base: position 36,058 of record CAXTRK010000031.1, on the reverse strand, counting down.
GTCGGCCTCGATCGCGACGAACAAGGCAGCCCCCGCCGACACGAGCGCACGCACACGAGGTGCCGACGAAGCGGCGGCGGTGGCTTGGCCGAGCATGGGTGCCGCGATCAGCCCCGCCGCGCCAAATCGCCGCGCCGGCAACCAGGCCGCAGGCGCCGCGTGGGCGAGCAGCGCCGCCTCGCGAGCGGGGTCAAGCTCCAGCAGCGACAGCGAGAACCCGTTCATGTCGAGCGAGGTCATGAACAATCCCGGCCCCACGATCAACACGAGCTGCGGGGCCAGCGATGTCTCCGCCAGCGCCTGCGTCAGCACCGCCATTTCGATCGTCGGCACCGCGCCCAGGTTGTTGAGCAACACCGCGTAGCGTGCCTCCGGACGGTGCCCGGTCCGCATCAGCAGGTCCACGGCTCGACTCATCAGCACCCGCGCCGGCGCCATCGGCACGACCGAAGCCCCTGGTTCGCCGTGGATACCGAGCCCGAGTTCCGCCTCGCCCGAGCTGATCCGCTCCGGGGTCTCGGCCGTAAAGCCATGGCAGACCGACAGCGACAATCCAACCGACCGCACATGCGACGCAGCGTCACGCGCGGCCGCTGCCACCCCGGCCAGATCGCCTCCCGATGCCGCCGCGGCTCCGGCCAGCTTGTGCACGAACAACGTGCCGGCAATGCCGCGAGGCTGCACCCAATCGGGCAGTGCCACATCGTCTCCGACGATCACCATCTCCACCCTGAGACCCATCGACCGGGCCCGCTCCGCCGCAAGACCGAAATTCAGCCGGTCTCCGGTATAATTCTTGACGATCAGCAGACATCCCGCGTCGCCGGTCACTGCCACGATCGCCGACAGCACGGCCTCGACGCTGGGCGAGGCGAACACCTCTCCGCACACCGCGGCGGTCAGCATGCCCTCGCCGATGAAGCCGGCATGGGCCGGCTCATGCCCGGAGCCGCCGCCGGAGACCAACGCCACGCGGCTGCGGTCCCAGTCCGCACGCAGCACCACCGCCATGTCCGGATTATCAATCCGGCAGAGCGCACCGCCAGAGCTCCTCACCATCCCGTCCACGGCCTCGCGCACGACGGAGCCGGGATCATTGATAAACCGCTTCATCGCGTGCTCACCCTTTCGCGCACCGCCATCAACAGGGGAACTCGTGCAGCGGCGGGATGCTGTATCCGTCATCCTAGACGGAGAAACAGAGATGGCGAATACCGCACCTTTGGTTTGGCTGATTACCGGCTGCTCGACCGGCTTTGGCCGCGAGCTGGCAAAAGCCGCGCTCGATCGCGGCGACAGCGTCGTCGTCACGGCACGAGACCCGTCGAAGCTCTCCGATATCGCGTCCGACTTTGCCGAGCGTGCGCTCGCGGTCCGTCTGGATGTGACCAGCAAGCAGGATATCAACGAGGCGGTCGAGCAGGCCCAGGCACGCTTCGGCCGCATCGATGTCCTGGTCAACAATGCCGGCTACGGCTATCTCGCCGCCATCGAGGAAGGTGAAGACGGTCCGGTGCGGGAAATGTTCGAGACCAATGTGTTCGGCCTGGTCGACATGACCAAGGCCGTGCTGCCCGGAATGCGGGCGCGGCACAGCGGTCACGTTGTCAACATCTCGTCGATTGGCGGCATGGTCGGCTTCGGCGCCACCGGCTATTATCATGCCACCAAGTTCGCCGTCGAAGGCCTGTCCGAGAGCCTCGCCATCGAAGCCGAGCCGCTCGGCATCAAGGTGATTACGGTCGAACCAGGCCCGTTCCGCACCGACTGGGCCGGCCGTTCGATCAAGCAATCGGAGACACGAATCCGCGATTACGACCAGACCGCCGGCGAGCGTCGCAAGCAGACCGCCGAGCGCTCCGGCAACCAGCCCGGCGATCCGGTCCGTGCCGCGCAGGCAATCATCACGGCGGTGCTCTCCGACAATCCGCCGCGTCATCTGCTGCTCGGCAAGCCCGCGTTCGACATGGCGCAAAAGAAACTCGACACGCTGCGGTCGGAGTTCGATGCCTGGAAGCAAGTGACGCTCGGCGCCGACTACCCGGGATAACCCGCTTCCGATGCCAGCCGCTCCACCATATCCAGCAACCGCAACCGTGCCGCCGGAAGCGGCCGGTGGCGCTGGCCGAACGCCTCGCGCGCGAGGAAATGCCCGGTAAGACGCAGGCCGTTCTGCCAATCTTTCGCACTCGCCGGCGCCTGCTCATCCAGCAGCAGTGCCGGCAGCGGGAGCAACTGCTCCCGCCAGCGTCCGGCGGCATCGTCGCACACGGCGCGCCCGCTCCGTGGTGAGACAAAAGCCAGACCCTCGCGCCTGTCGGTCAGCGCGCAACGTGTAAGATCAAGACCGTAGCCCAGGTCCGCCAGCAACTCCGCTTCCCAACGCACCAACGCCGCCGGACCGGAGCTGGCTCCCACCGCCATATCCGCGCTCAACAGGGTCAGCAGACGCAACAATCCATTAAAGATAAGGGAATGTTGCTCGCGCTCCGGGAGCACGTCATCGGCCACCGCGCAGCAGGCCGCAAGCAAGGCAAGATTGAGCGGGTAATCCATTACGCGTGCCGCCGATGGATGCACCAGCTCCGCCGTGATCGTGCCAAGCTGCTCAGGTAGGCGGGCAAACCAGCGCGCCATGATCAGGTTGCCTGGTTGCCATAAGGCTGCCTGCCTGCGCGACGCACCGCCACGCACAAGCCCACGATAGGCTCCATGCGTTTCGCTCAGCACATGCGCGATCAGCCCGCTTTCCCCGTAAGGACCGGCAGACAGAACGATGGCGGGCGCTTCCCAATCCATTGGAAAACGCCTGCGCTGTCGTCAGTCCTGTTTCGGCTTGTCCGTGCCGGCGGCGGCGGCAACCTCGGCGGCGAAGTCGCTGCTGTCCTTCTCGATGCCCTCGCCGAGCTGAAAGCGATCGAAGCCGGCAAGCGTGCCGCCCGCCTTCTTTACCACCGCGCGCACACGGCTCTCGCCGTCATGCACCCAGACCTGCTCCAACAACACCACTTCCTCATAGTATTTCCGTATCCGGCCATCGACCATCTTCTCGATGATCGCGTCCGGCTTGCCGGAGGCGCGCGCCTGCTCGACCAGCACCGCCCGCTCCCGCTCGAGCGCCGCCGGATCGACGCTGTCAATATCCAACGCCGCAGGGCGCGTTGCCGCCACATGCATGCCAACCTGGCGGCCGAGCAGCTCCAGCGCCTCGCTTTCGTTTGCGGCCTCGATTGCCGCCAGCACGCCGATCTTGCCCAGCCCTGGGCGCAACGCCGCATGCATATAGGTCGCAACCACTCCGGAGCCGACCCGCAGCACGCGCGCCCGTCGCAGCGACATGTTCTCGCCAATGGTCGCGATCAGATGCGTCATCTCCTCGGCAACGGTGCGACCCGACCCCGGCACGGACGCCGCCCTGATCGCGTCCAGATCGTCGCCCACGGTCAGCGCAACCCTCGCCACCGATTCCACGAACGCCTGGAAGCCGTCGTTGCGCGCGACGAAATCGGTTTCGGCGTTCACCTCGACCATTGCCGCCACACGTGGAGCGGAGGCGACGCCCACCAGCCCCTCGGCGGTGACACGCCCGGACTTCTTTGCCGCCGCGGCAAGACCCTTCTTGCGCAGCCAGTCGATCGCCTGCTCGACATCGCCGCCAGTCTCACCCAACGCCTTCTTGCAGTCCATCATCCCAGCACCGGTCTTCTCGCGCAGATCCTTGACCAGGGCAGCCGTAATGTCGGCCATCAACCTCTCTCCTCAGCAGCCACGCGCTCAGTCGCCATCTCGCCGGACTCCGCCGGCAACACTGGCTCAGAGGCGGAGAGTTCGGGCGCCATTTCGATCGGCAGTTCCTCCGCGGCGCCGTAATCCTGCCCGGAGGCTCCAAGTTCCGCGCTGATCCCGTCAAGCACGGCGGAAGAAATCAGGTCGCAATACAAGGTGATCGCGCGGATCGCGTCATCGTTGCCCGGGATCGGGAAGGTGACGCCGACCGGATCCGAATTGCTGTCCAGCACCGCGATCACCGGGATGCCCAGCTTGTTCGCCTCCTCGACGGCAAGCTTCTCCTTGTTGGTGTCGATGATGAACAGGATGTCCGGCAGACCGCCCATTTCCTTGATGCCGCCGAGAGACCGCTCCAGCTTCTCCTGGTCGCGTGTGATCTCAAGGACCTCCTTCTTGGTCAGCCCCTGGGTGTCGCCGCCAAGCATGTCCTCGATCTGCCGCAGCCGCTTGATCGACCCGGTGATGGTCTTCCAGTTGGTCAGCATGCCGCCGAGCCAGCGATGATTGACGTAATATTGCCCGCACCTCTTGGCGGCATCCGACACGTGTTCGGCGGCCGCGCGCTTGGTGCCGACGAACAGCACGCGTCCGCCTCCAGCCACGGTGTCGCGCACCGCGCGCAATGCCCGGTCGAGCATCGGCACCGTCTGCTGAAGGTCGATAATGTGGACCTGGTTACGCACCCCGAACAGATAGGGCGACATGCGCGGGTTCCAGCGTCTCGTATGGTGGCCGAAATGCACGCCGGCTTCGAGGAGCTGACGCATGGTGAAATCGGGCATCGCCATCGGCGTGTCCTTTCCTTCTGGTTGTGCCTCCGCAAGGCGCCAGTCCAATGACGGACACCAGAACCGCCTTGCGTGCGAATTACCGATCGGAGCGCGCCCGTCGGCCTGCGGCATATGGCCAAACCCGCGCCCGCGCGCAAGCACAACCCGCACAACCCTGCTATCGTCACGCGATGAGCCAGATCACTGTCCCCACCAGCCTCGGCACGCCCTTCCCGATCCGCCGGATCTATTGCGTCGGCCGCAACTATGCCGACCATGCCCGCGAGATGGGCAGCGACCCCGAACGGGAGCCGCCCTTCTTCTTCTCCAAGCCCGCCGACACCGTCCTGGTCGGCGACGCGGACATGCCCTACCCGCCCGCCACCGCCGCCCTCGAACACGAGGTCGAACTGGTGGTGGCGCTGCGTTCCGGCGGCGCCGCCATCGCCGCCGACGCGGCGCTGGATCACGTCTGGGGCAGCGCCGTCGGCCTCGACATGACGCGCCGCGACCTTCAGGCCGAAGCAAAGAAGAGCGGCAGGCCCTGGGACATGGCAAAAGGCTTCGACCACTCCGCTCCGCTCGGCCTGCTCGCGCCCGTCCTCACGCAGTCCGGCCGTATTTCGCTCCATGTCAACGGCGCGCTGCGTCAGGAGGGCGACCTGTCGCAGATGATCTGGTCCGTCGCCGAGACCATCGCCGCCCTCTCCCGGCTGGTTCGTCTCGATGCTGGCGACCTGATCTTCACCGGCACGCCCGCGGGCGTCGGCGCGGTCCGGCCTGGCGACCTGCTGGAAGGCGAAATCGAGGGCGTTGGCACCGTGCGCACCCGGATTGTCTGAACGGTGGAGCGAGGCGCCCCCACTCTTGGCGCCTCCGGTCTTCGCGCCTCCGTCACCTTGCCGATGGCGTTCTGCGTCTCGCTCAAGCAGGTGGTCGGCGGCGGCGTCATCGTTCTCACCGGCGTCGCCATCTCGATGACCGGCGCCGGCGCGGCAGTGGCCTATCTGCTCGCCGCTGTCGTCGTGCTCCTGGTCAGCCTGCCCTACGCCGTGCTTGGAGCCGCGCATCCGGTATCGGGCAGCCTGTATCGCTGGCCCGCGCGCTTCCTCAGTCCAGGCACCGGCTTCATGGCGTTCTGGCTGGTGCTCAGCACCCATGTCGGTCTTGCCGCCTACGCCGCCACCTTCGGCGCCACGCTGCACGCTTTGCTGCCGGCCTGCCCGGCGCGGCTCTCCGGGCTTGCGGCCCTGGCGCTGGTTCTCGTGCTCAACCTGCTGGGCGCCGACATCTCGGCCGGCGCCGGCATCCTGATCACGGCCGCGGTGGTCGCCTCCCTGCTCGGGCTCGCCGCCGCCGGCGCGCCCCATGTCGATCCGCGTCGTCTCTGCGTTCTGTTGCCGCACGGCTGGAGCGCGCTGCTGGGAGCCGCCGCCCTGCTGACCTATCCGATCACCGGCGCCACCCTGGTCTCCGAGCTTGGCGGCGAAATGCGACGGCCGTCCCGCGATATCCCGCTCGCAATCCTCGGCGCCACCGCTGTTGCCGCCCTGCTCTATATCCTGATCGCCTTGATCGCGGCCGGCATCCCGTCTCCCGCCGGCTTGCGCGGCCAGACGCTCGACCAGGTGGCGGCACGCGTCATGCGCCCGCTGCCGCTCGCTCTGTTCGGTGTTGGCGCCGGCATCATCAGCATGCTCGGCATCATCAACACGCATATGCTCTGGGGCAGCCGCAGCATCCTGTTGGTCTGTCAAGACGGCTGGCTGCCATCTGTCTTCGGCCGCCCAAACCGGCGCGGCGCCCCGATGTGGCCGCTGCTGCTGCTGGCTGCGATCGGCGCCACGCCGCTGATCGCCGGGCTCGACGTCGCCAGCATCATCCGTGTCAGCGCGCTGGGCGCCAGCCTCTCGGCGATCCTGTCCGTCGCCTGCGCGCCGGCAGCCGCCTGGCGGGATCCGCGCGCCTACGCCGCCTCACCCTTGCCGCTGCCGACTCAGCTCCTGCTTGCGGTCTCTTTGGCGGCGATCGCCTCGCAGCTTGCCACCATCACCATCCTGTTTCGCGACCTGTCGCTCCGTCTGATCCTGCTCTGGACGGCATGGGTGCTGACCGGCCTGCTGATCGCCGCCAGCCGGCGCGCTCACGTGCTGCGCGCCAAGTCGCCCGGCGTCGCCCTGCCGAGACGATAGGGAACTGTCGAGGTCAGGAAAGTGTCTCAAGCCGGTGCCCCGCTGGGGTATAACAAGCCATGTTCACGCGGCCGTGTCCCGACTCGCCAAGGTATCCTCCGTTTATGCCGTCAAGTTTTTTCGAGCAGCCGATTCTCAACTCTCCTTACGAGGTGCCCACCCGGCACCACGCATTGGACGCGGATGGGCAGCCGCTGGAACAGCCGCCGGTTCCGGGTCGCCGCCGGTCGGAACACATCACCCCTGTCCCGAAGCCTCGCAAAAAGCAGCTTAAGTCGGCGCAAACCAGCTTCGTGCTGCCGGACGCCCAAAACCTCTCGACGGCAGACCAGGAGTACAATCCAACCCCGATCATCAACGAAATTCGCAGCTACGTTGCCGCCTGGCGCGCTCTTCCGAACCCAAACGACTGGGGCGTCACCCCGGCCACACAACGGCTCTTGATGCACTGGCGCCATCACCCCTTTCAGACGGTGCGACCGTTCTTCTGCCAGGTGGAGGCCGTCGAGACCGCGATCTGGCTGGCCGAGGTCGCGCGCCGGGACCGCCGTCACGACAAGTTCCGCAAGCACCTACAGGGCGCCAACGAACAGGCCAACCCCGAGTTGTTCCGCATCGCGCTGAAGATGGCGACCGGCAGCGGCAAGACGACCGTCATGGCCATGCTGATCGCCTGGCAAACAGTTAACACCGTCCGCACGCCGGGAAGCAACCTGTTCAGCCGCGGCTTCCTGATCGTCACCCCCGGCATCACCATCAAGGACCGGCTGCGCGTCCTCCAGCCGAACGATCCGGACAGCTATTATCGCGGCCGGGAGCTGGTGCCAGCCGACATGCTGCCGGACATCGACCGGGCAAAAATCGTCATTACCAACTACCACGCCTTCAAGCCACGTGAGACGCTGGAGATCAGCAAGACCGGTCGCTCGCTCCTGCAAGGCCGGGAAGCGCCGCCGGACACGACCGAGAGCGACGGGCAGATGCTGCACCGGATCGCAAACCACCTGCTCGGCTTCAAGGGCGTCGTCGTGCTGAATGATGAGGCGCATCACTGCTACCGCGAAAAGCCGGATGCCGAGGAAGAGTACTCGGCCGACGAGCGGGAAGAGGCCCGTCACAACAACGACGCTGCCCGCCTGTGGATCGCCGGGCTGGAGACCGTGAAGCGCAAGCTGGGCGTCACCGCCGTGTATGACCTATCCGCCACCCCGTTCTTCCTGCGCGGCTCGGGCTATCGAGAAGGCACGCTGTTCCCATGGACGGTCAGCGACTTCTCGCTGATGGACGCGATCGAGTGCGGCATCGTCAAGCTGCCGCGCATCCCGGTGTCCGACAACCTGCCGGGCGCGGACGTGCCGATCTACCGAAACCTATGGATGCACATCCGCACGGAGATGCCCAAGATGGGTCGGGCGAAGGGCGGCCGCGGCAATCCTCTCGCATTGCCGAACAAGCTGCAAACCGCGCTGTATGCGCTCTACGGCCATTACGAAAAGACCTTCGAGCAATGGGAACGCGCGGGCATCGCGGTGCCACCAGTGTTCATCGTTGTCTGCAACAACACCTCCACTTCCGAGCTGGTCTATGAGTGGATCGCGGGTTTCGAGCGCGACGGCGAGGACGAGGAGAACCGCTTCCGTGACGGCCATCTGAAACTGTTCTGGAACTATGACGAGTATGGCGCGCGTCTGGCGCGGCCCAACACGCTGCTGATCGACAGCGAGCAGGTCGATTCCGGCGAGGCACTTGACCCTGCCTTTCGCACCGCCGTCGGTCCGGAAATCGACGTCTTCCGCCGCGAGAAGATGCAGCGCGAAGGTGCCGGTGCTGGCGTCGAGGCCATTGCCGACGCCGAGCTGCTGCGAGAGGTGATGAACACGGTCGGCCGGAAGGGACGGCTCGGTGAGACGGTGCGCTGCGTCGTCTCGGTCTCCATGCTGACCGAAGGGTGGGACACCAACACGGTGACCCACGTCCTTGGCGTTCGCGCCTTCGGCACGCAGCTTTTGTGCGAGCAGGTGGTCGGGCGCGCGCTGCGCCGGCAGTCCTACGAGATGAACGCCGACGGGCTGTTCGACGTGGAATATGCCGATATCATGGGCATCCCGTTTGATTTCGCGGCGCAGCCCGTCATCGCGAAGCCGAAGCCGCCCAAGCCGACCACGCGGGTCCAGGCCCTGAAAGAACGCGCGGCGCTAGAGATCACCTTCCCTCGCGTGGAGGGCTACCGCGTCAACCTGCCGGATGAGCGGGTCGAGGCGGTGTTCACCGAGAACTCCCGCCTGGTGCTGACGCCGGAGGATGTCGGGCCATGTCGCGTGCTGCTGGAGGGCATCGTCGGCGAAGGCGTCGAGCTGACGACCGCCGTGCTCGATGCCGTGCGCCCGAGCGAGATCAGCTATCACCTCGCCAAGCACCTGCTCTACAACCAGTTCCGCGACCCGGCGGAACCGCCGAAGATGCACCTGTTCGGGCAGATCAAGCGGGCGGCCAAGCGCTGGATCGACGAGGGCTATCTCGTCTGCCTGGGCGGCACCACGCCCGCCATGGTGACCTACCGGGAGATGGCGGACCGGGCGGCCCAGATGATCTACACGGCCTGCCAGCCGGCCGATCCAACGGCCGCCGAGATTCTGGCCGTGCTCGATCCCTATACGCCGCAAGGCAGCTCCCGCTTCGTCAACTTCTCCACCTCCAAGCCGCTCTACACCACGTCGCCGGAGCGCTGCCACGTGAACCACGCGGTTCTGGACAGCGATTGGGAGGCCGAATTCGCGCGTGCCGCCGAAGCCCATCCACGCGTGCTGGCCTACGTCAAGAACCAGGGCATGCAATTGGAGGTGCCCTACCGTGACGGGATGGAGCAGCGCCGCTACTGGCCGGACTACATCGTGCGGGTGGATGTCGGCACCGGCGACCCGCTCAATCTGGTCGTCGAGATCAAGGGCTTCCGCAAGACCGACGCCAAGCTGAAGGCCGAGGCGATGCGCAAGCTGTGGGTGCCCGGCGTCAACAACCATGGCCGCTTCGGCCGCTGGGCGTTTGCCGAGTTCATCGACGTCTTCGAGATCGAGGCAGCGTTCGCGCGGCTGATCGCCTCGTTCGAGCCCGCAGCCGGCGCCGCAGCTTGAGGACCACGCGCTATTTCGACGAACAAGTCCGGCCTCGAAGGCCATATATCGAGATTGCCTGGTGCGAGACGGCGCTGGTCAGGCCGATCAACCGCGCGGTCCAGTAGGACGGGCGCATTCGGTTCTGGCTCAAGGTCACCGCGACGGCCGATGGCAAAACGCGGTATCTGCGCGTCGTGACCCTCAGTGATGGCGAGACCGTCCATAACGCTTTCTTCGACCGCGACTTCCAGGAGGATGGAGCATGAGGCTTTCCTATTACGCCGAGACCGACAGCCTGTACATCGAGCTGCGCCCTGGGCCGGGCGCTGAGACCCGCACTGTTGCGGATGGCCTCAATGTGGACCTCGACGACGCCGGCGGCGTGATCGGCTTCGATATCGACCGCGCCTCGACCCGGCTTGATCTCACCATGCTGGAAACAGTGGCGCTTCCAGTCCGGCGTTCGAAAGTCGCCTGAATTCGAGGACCCGGATGCCACGCCAGCCCAAGCTGCCCAAGCTCGCCAAACCGATCGAAACCCTTGTCCATGCCGACACCCGCCGGAATATTCCGACGGCCGAGTTCCAATCCATCGCGCAGCGGATGGAGGAGGACACCCCGGTTCCGCCCGCTCGCTATTCCCGGGCCACGTCGCTGCCGAAAGGCGAGACGCGCCCGCGCAATGCGGACCTCGACCCGCAAATCATCTGGCGCGGCGCGCGCATCCGATTGACGGACGCTCAGCGGGCGCAGTTGCGGGAGACCGGCGAGATCGAGCTGGGCGACGCGCAGCTCGTCTGGCGCGGCAAGGACACGCAGGACTGGTCGGACCTCGTGGTAAACCCGCCGCCGATCTACATCCAGGAGAAGGTCCACCCGAAGGCGATCATCGACGGCTTGCAGAAGGAGGCCCGCAGCCGGGCGGAGGCAGCAAGCGACGCGCCCGATTTGTTCGCCGACTTCAACGGGCTGAACGATCCGGAAGCGCGGCTGGAGTTCTACCAGCACGACCAGCACTGGTCGAACCGCATGATCCTGGGCGACAGCCTGCAGGTGATGGCGAGCCTGGCCGAGCGCGAGGGACTGCGCGGGAAGGTGCAATGCATCTATTTCGACCCGCCTTACGGCATCAAGTTCAACAGCAACTGGCAGGTCAGCACGCTCTCGCGCGACGTGAAGGACGGCAAGCGGGAAGACGTGTCGCGCGAGCCGGAGCAGGTAAAGGCGTTCCGGGATACGTGGAAGGACGGGATACACTCTTACCTTACGTATCTTCGGGATCGGCTGACGGTAGCGCGGGAGTTGCTGACGGAGAGCGGGTCGATCTTCGTGCAGATTGGCGACGAGAATGTGCATCGCGTACGGGCAGTGTTGGACGAAGTGTTGGGGGGCGAGAATTTTGCTTCGTCGATAACGGTGAAGAAAACGACCGGGGCGGGTAGCCCTGCTATCGGGACGAAAGTCATCGCTGCGACGCAAGACTACATACTTTGGTACACTAAAAATTTGGAGGCGATTAAGTATAGGCAATTATATCGGAAAAAGCACAAAGAGGTCACCGGATATGACTATATCCGCGATGAGGTTGGGCATACCTTTCCCGCATCGTCTGGAAAGGCTGGTATGACTTGCTCGCTCGATAATCTCACTTCGCAGACTGGCGCTGATACAACCCGTATTCCGGTCCTTTTTTTCGGCCGGTCCTTCTCTCCAAGTGTCGGTGGTTGGAAGACAAACAATGGCGGCATGGCGCGGCTGAAGAATGCTCAGAGGCTAGGAATTAAAGGAAACACGCTCCGGTACGTGCGCGCGATCGAAGACTTTCCTGTCCGCCCAATTAACAACCTTTGGGACGACATATCGCAAGGTGGATTCGTAAGCGCAGAGAAACTCTACGTTGTTCAAACAACAGCGGAGGTTATCCAACGCTGCGTTCTCATGGCGACTGATCCCGGCGACCTCGTGCTCGACCCCACCTGTGGTTCCGGCACCACCGCCACCGTCGCCGAGCAATGGGGCCGGCGTTGGATCACCATCGACACCTCCCGCGTCGCCCTGGCACTCGCCCGCACCCGGTTGATGGCCGCCAGGTATCCCTACTACTTGCTGACCGACAGCGTCGCCGGCCGCGCCGAGGAACAGGCCGTCTCCGGCAAGGTCCAGCCCGACACGCCCACCCATAACGACGTGCGCCACGGGTTCGTCTACGAGCGTGCCCCACACGTCACGCTGAAATCCATCGCCAACAATGCCGAGATCGACGTGCTATGGGAGGAGGCGCAGGCGACGCTCGAACCGCTGCGGGACAAGCTGAACGCGGCACTCGGCACCAGTTGGGAGGAGTGGCAAATCCCGCGCAAGGCCGATCCCGCCTGGGCCGCCGAGATCGCGAAAAGCCACGCCGCCTGGTGGGAAGCGCGCATCGAGCGGCAGCGGCGTATCGACGCCTCCATCGCGCGGCGCGCCGACATCGAATTCCTCTACGACCGTCCCTACGAGGACCGCGTGCGCGTCCGCGTCGCCGGCCCCTTCACCGTCGAAAGTCTCTCTCCGCACCGCGTCGTGCCGGCAGACGAGGATGATTTGCTCGGCATCGACGACACAGCGGGGCCGCACACCCCCAGCAAGCGCCGGCGCGCCGCAACGCCGCCGGTCGATTTCGCCGCCATGGTGCTGGACCACCTGCGCTCCGCCGGCGTGCATCAAGCGCGGCGCGCCGACAGCATCCACTTCACCAGCCTGCAGCCCTGGCCCGGCGCGTATATCGGCGCCGAAGGCCGCTTCCTGGAAAGCGAGACGGAGCGGCGTGCCGGCATCCTGATCGGCCCCGAATTCGGCACCCTGTCGCGCATGGACCTCGTCACTGCCGCGCGCGAGGCGTCTGAGGCGCGGTTCGACGCGCTGATCGCCTGCGCCTTCAACTACGACGCCCATGCGAGCGAGCTGACCAAGCTCGGGCCGCTGCCGATCCTGAAGGCGCGGATGAACCCCGACCTGCACATGTCGGGCGACCTGAAGAACACCGGCAAGGGCAATCTGTTCGTGGTGTTTGGCGAACCCGACGTAGTGGTGGAACCCGTGGCCGCCGATCCCGACCAGGTGCGCATCCGCATCCTCGGCGTGGACGTGTTCGATCCGCAGACCGGCGACATCCGCTCCGGCGACACCAAGAGCATCGCCGCCTGGTTCATTGACACCGACTACAACGAGGAAAGCTTCTACGTCCGCCACGCCTACTTCCTCGGCGCGAACGATCCCTACAAGTCGCTGAAGACAGCGCTGCGTGCCGAGATCGACGAGGAGGCCTGGGCCACGCTCTACCGCGACACTTCCCGCCCGTTCCCGCGCCCCGCCACGGGCCGAATCGCGGTGAAGGTGATCAACCACTTCGGCGACGAGGTGATGAAGGTGTTCACGGTGTGAGCGCCGTCCGATGAGCTTGGAGTTCCGCATCGCTGACACCTTCACCGCAGCACTCGCGCGTCTTGCGGCACCGGAGCAGAAGGCGGCGAAAACCACGGCGTTTGACCTGCAGATGGACCCGTCCGCGCCCGGCCTGAAATTCCATCGCATCGATCGCTCGCGCGATCCGCATTTCTGGTCGGTGCGCGCGAGCGGCGACATCCGCATCATCGTCCACAAGACCGAGGCGAGTTTCCTGCTCGCGTATGTCGGCCATCACGATGACGCCTATGGCTGGGCCGAGCGCCGGCGGATCGAGGCGCATCCCCGAACCGGCGCCATCCAGATTGTCGAGGTCCGGGAGCGGGTGGAGGAAATTGCTTCCCCCGCTGTCCCATCGGAGCCAGCGCCGGCGCCCCCCGCCCTGCTGTTCCGGTCCCTCTCGGCCGACGAACTGCTCGCCGTCGGCGTGCCGCCGGACTGGGTAGAAGACGTGCAGGCGGCGACCGAGGACGGTTTTCTGGCGCTGGCCGACCACCTCCCCGCCGAAGCGGCCGAGGCGCTGCTGGAATATGTCGGCACCGGCCGGTTGCGGCCACCCGTGCCGGTGGAGACGCCCGACCCGTTCGCGCACCCCGACGCGCTCCGCCGATTCCGTGTAGTGGAGAACCAGGCCGAGCTGGCGCAGGCGCTCGATGCGCCGTGGGACCGATGGGCCGTGTTCCTGCATCCCGCTCAGCAGGGGGTTGTGGACCGGAGCTTTGCCGGCCCCGCGCGGACCTCCGGCTCGGCAGGAACCGGCAAGACCGTCGTCGCCCTGCACCGGGCGGCACGCCTCGCCCGCCAAACCGCCCACGGCCACGTGCTGCTGACCACGTTCTCCCAGCCGCTCGCCAACGCCCTCGCGCGCAAGCTGGCGGTGCTCCTGGGCTCAGCCTCGCCGGTGCAGCGGCGGATCACGGTGGCGCCGTATCGCAGCGTCGCCGACGAGCTGTACCAGCTTGCCTTTGGCCGGCGGGCTGTAGTGGCGTCCGACGAACAGGTTGCCGACGCGGTGGCCAAGGCTGCCGAGACGATCGGCGCCAAGGGCTTCACGCCGCGCTTCCTGCTGTCCGAATGGCGGCACGTCGTGGATGCCTGGCAGATCGCCGATGTCGAGGCGTACGCGCAGGTGCCGCGCCTTGGCCGCAAGAACCGCATGAGCGCCGGCCAACGCGAGCGGCTCTGGCCAGTGTTCGCCGCCGCCCGCGTCTCGCTCGCCAAGCGCGGCCTCGCGACCTGGCCGGAGATTTTCGGGCGGGCCGCGGCCCATTATTCCGCGCGCCATACCAAGCCCTTCACGCACATCGTGGTGGACGAGGCGCAGGACCTTGGCGTCGCCGAGCTGCGCTTTCTGGCTGCGATCGCACCGGCCTCGCAGGACGCGCTGTTTTTCGCGGGCGATCTCGGCCAGCGCATCTTCCAGCAACCCTTCTCCTGGAAGGAGCTTGGCATCGATGTGCGCGGCCGGTCCTCGACATTGACCGTGAACTATCGCACCAGCCACCAGATACGGTGCACTGCCGATCGCCTGCTGCCCGGCACGGTGCGCGACGTGGACGGCAACGCCGACGAGCGGGACCGCACTGTGTCGGTATTCAACGGGCCGCCACCCGAGATTCGGATTTTTGCGACGCCTGCCGAGGAGATCAACGCCGCGTCCGCCTGGATCGGCCAGGCATTGTCGGACGGAATCCTTCCGGCCGAGATCGGCGTGTTCGTGCGTTCCCGCGCCGAGCTTGCCCGTGCGCGCGGCGCTGTGGAGGCTGCCGGTCGCACCTGGCTCGAATTGTCCGAAAACGATCAGGCGGCCGAAAGCAGCGTCGCAATCGGCACGATGCACCTTGCCAAGGGGCTCGAATTCAAGGCCGTCGCCGTCATGGCTTGCGATGATGGCGTGCTGCCGCTGCAATCGCGGCTGGAGGTGGCGGCTGACGAAGTCGAGCTTGACGACGTGTACGAAACAGAACGCCATCTGCTGTATGTCGCCTGCACCCGGGCGCGAGACCGTCTGATGCTCTCCGCCGTCCATCCCGCGTCGGAGTTCTTGCAGGATTTTGCAAGTGCGTAGCTGTTGCGGCCCTATCAGACCCGATCGGGGATGCCGTCTGTTTTGAAGAAGACACCCGCGATGATCTGGATGTCCGGATCATACGCGACCCAATACCGCCAGTCTCGTAGGCGGTTCCCCAATGGCGCAACGTGGCCGGGTTTGGGGCTGCTCTTCGTTCATGTCATGGTCCCATTCCCGTTCCCGGACGGCATCGCCAAGATATCGATATGGTCGGTACCGCGTGCCCGATGGACTGCCAGCACATCCGGCCAGCGCTGCTCCATCGGCAGCAACGACCCGTCCGGCTCGATCACGCAAACCTCGTAACCGAGACCGCCAAGCCAGGAGAGATACGCCTCGCCGTCCAAGCCGGAGATGCCCGGCAGCAGGCCCGGCGCAAATTCGCTGAGGATGAGCGGATGGTGGCGCGCGATTGTGCCGGCGCATCCGAGCAACGCCAGGTATTCGCCGCCATCCACGTCGATCTTGATGAAGTCGATCGACCGGCCCGCCGGCACCAGACAGTCGAGCGCGAGCGAGGGCACGGTCCGGGCGGCCAGCATTGCGGCGAGGTCATCGGCGACAGCGGACGCGGTTCCGGTCGAGTGCGACGTATGCAGCGCCAGCATTCCCGTTCCCACTCCCGCCGCCACCTGCGCCACCTGCATCTGGCCGAACCCGTTGACCCGACGGCTGCATTCCAGCAGGCGCGCGTTGCCCGGGTTCGGCTCGACCGCCAGCACGAAGCCGGCCTCGCCGACCAGCGCCGCGGACAGCATGCTGAAGAAGCCCATGTTGGCGCCGATGTCGATCACCCCCATGCCTGGCCGCAGAAACCGGCGGAACACGGAAGCGACCTCGCGTTCGTAGCCGCCGCCCGGGATATGCCGCCCCACCGCCGGATCGCTGGTGTCGCAATACATCCGGAACTCCGGCAGCTCTGCGAGCACGATCTCCTCCGGAGCCTCTTCCCGCCGCAGGCCGCCGAGCGAGAATTCGAGGCTTTCCAGGTAGCTCCTGACTACGCCACGAAGCGGCTGTCCGGCCATCGCCGAATGGCCGCTCCATTCCTCCCGGTTGGGATTGCGCCCAAGCAGCAGACGGAAGCAGTGATAGATGTCCAGTTCCGTGGCCTCGGCCGGAAACGGCAGCGCCCAAGGCCGTTGCGGCGACAGACGAGACGCGTCGCTCACCGCCCTCAGCGCTCCTCGATCCGGGCGACGCCGTCGACCAGCTTGAGCGCCTGCGCCAGCCGTGGCGTGACGAGATACGGCTCCGGCAGCGCCACCTCCAGATCCTGCGCCTCATCGACGCAGGGCAGCAGCACCACGCGGCCGCGGCCGCCGCGCTCGCGGCCGAGGATCGCGCGGATCGACGCCAACGCCTCCGCCCGCTCGACCCAGATACGCATCTCCGCCGCCGCCTGCGCCGCGGCCTGGTCAAGCTCGATCACGTCCTGCGCGGTGATGCGCAGCATCTCTCCCTCCAGACGCAGGTCCGCCGTCACCAGCACCGGCCGTCCCGCCACCAGCATGTCGCGGGTCCTGACCAGCACCTCGGAGAACAAGGTCACCTCGCAGGCCCCGGACGCATCCGAAATCCTCACCCACGCCATACGTCCTCCGGTGCGCGTCGGACGCTCCTTGCGATCCACCACGCAGCCGGCGATCTTCACCCGGCGCGTTCCCGCCTGCGCCGCCGCCTCCAGGCCAGTGCACGGGGTGGCGCCAAGGCGACGCAGCAACCCCGCGTAGCTGTCGAGCGGGTGTGCCGTAAGGTGAAAGCCGATCGCATCGGACTCCATGCCGAGACGTTCGATCTGCGGCCAGTCGGCGATGTCAGGCAAGCGCAGCCGCTCCGGCTCCCCGCCCCCGAACAATCCGATCTGCCCGGTCGCCACTTCTTCGGCGCGCGACTGTGCCCGACGCAGGATCATCTCCGCTCCCATGAACACACGCGCCCGGTTGGCGTCGAGCCGGTCGAAAGCGCCGGCGCGCGCCAGATTCTCGATCTGCATCTTGCCCACCTGCCGTGGGTCCAGCCGCGACGCAAAATCAGCGAGATCGGCAAACGGCCGCACTCCGCGCGCCGCCACCACCGACTGCATCGCGCCAAGCCCCACCTTCTTGATCGCGGCGAGCGCGTAACGGATCGATTGCGTGCCGTCCGCACTCACCTCAACGGTGAAATCCGCGCCCGAGCGGTTGATGTCGGGCGGCAGCACCCGCGCGCCGAGCCGCGCCACTTCCTGACGCAATGCCGCGAGCTTATCGGTGCGCTCACGCGCCAGCGACATGCAGGCGGCCAGGAACGCCACCGGATGATTGGCCTTCATCCACGCGGTCTGATAGGACACCAGTGCATACGCCGCCGCGTGCGGCTTGGGAAAGCCGTAATCGGCAAACTTCGCCATCAGCTCGAAGACTTCGACCGCCTTGTCGCGGGCGATGCCACGCGCCACCGCGCCTTCGGTGAAGATCGCGCGCTGCTGATCCATCTCGGAACGGATCTTCTTGCCCATCGCCCGGCGCAGCAGATCGGCGCCGCCCAGGCTATACCCCGCCATCTTCCGCGCGATCAGCATGACCTGCTCCTGATAGACCATGATGCCATAGGTCTCCGCCAGGATCTGGCGTAGCTCCTCATGCGGCGGCGTCCAGGGTTCGCCGTGCTTCCTGCGGCAGTAATCCGGGATGTTCGCCATCGGCCCCGGACGATACAGCGCCACCGCGGCGGTCAGATCCTCGATGCCGGTCGGGCGCATCTGCTTGAGCGCATCGCGCATGCCCGCCCCCTCGAACTGGAATACGCCCGCGGTGTCGCCGCGCGCCAGCATCGCGTAGGTGCGCGGATCGTCGAGCGGCAAACGGGCCAGATCAACCTCCGTGCCAAGCTCGCGCAGCATCCGCACGCAGCGCTGCAGGATGGTCAGCGTGGTGAGTCCCAGGAAGTCGAACTTCACCAGCCCGGCCTGCTCGACGAACTTCATGTTGTATTGCGTGACCAGCATGTCGCTCTTCGGATCGCGATACAGCGGCACCAGTTCTCTGAGCGGCCGGTCGCCGATCACCACGCCGGCGGCGTGTGTGCTGGCATGGCGATACAGCCCCTCGAGCTGCAACGCGGTCTCCAGCAGACGCCGGATCGCCTCGTCGCCGTCACGCATCTCCGCCAGCCGTGGCTCGCCCTCGATCGCCTGCGCCAGCGTCACCGGTTTCGCCGGATTATTCGGGATCAGTTCAGCCACCTTGTTGACCATGCCGAACGGCAAGCCTTGCACCCTTCCGACATCACGGACCGCCGCGCGTGCCTGCAACTTGCCGAAGGTGATGATCTGCGCCACCCGATCCGCGCCATACGCGTCCCGCACATAGGCGATCACCTCGTCCCTCCGGTTCTGGCAGAAATCGATGTCGAAATCCGGCATCGAGATGCGCTCCGGGTTGAGGAAGCGCTCGAACAGCAGATTGAACGGAATCGGATCGATATCGGTGATGGTCAGCGCCCACGCGGCCAGCGATCCGGCGCCCGAGCCGCGCCCCGGACCGACGGGGATATCCTGCGCCTTGGCCCATTGGATGAAGTCGGCGACGATCAGGAAATAGCCGGCGAACCCCATCTTCGCGATCACGTCCAACTCGTAGGCCAACCGCTCCGCGTAGCGCGCCCGCGTCTCCGCCTCCGCGCCGATGGCGTCGAGCCGCGCGGACAGGCCTTCGCCCGCCATCGCGCGCAAGGTCTCTTCCTCGTTGCTTCCGGCACGCACTTTCGAGCAGACCGGCAGCAGCGGCTTGCGTGTCTCCACCATCACCGCGCACATCCGCGCCACGGCCAGCGTGTTGTCGCAGGCCTCGGGCAAATCAGCGAACAGCGCGCGCATCATGGACGCCGGCTTGAACCAGTGCTCCGGGGTTACCCGCCAGCGGTCGCGCTCGGCCAACGTGCGGCCCTGGGCGATGCAGAGCAGCGCGTCGTGCGCCTCATGCATTGCGGCTACCGCAAAGAAACACTCGTTCGTCGCGATCAGCGGGAGCGCGAACTCGTCCGCCAGCGCGATCAGCCCTGGCTCGATCGCCCGCTCGGCCGCCTCGCCAAACCGATGCAGCTCCATCATCACCCGGTCGCCGAACGCCTCGCGCAACTCAGCCAGCAACCGGCGCGCTTCGTCCTGCTGGCCCTCCGCAAGCAATCCCGCCACCGGGCCGCGCATGCCGCCGGTGAGCAGGATCAAGCCCTCTGCATGACCGCACAGATCCTGCCGCGACACGCGCGGGTCGGCCGGATCGCCGTGCAGGAATCCGAGCGAGGACAGGCGCTGCAGATTATCGAGGCCACGCGCATCCTGTGCCAGCACCACCAGCGGCTCCGCGTCCGCGCCCAGCTTGGCGTCACGCGCCTGGAGTGCCACCTGGCAGCCAAGGATCGGCTGCACGCCCCGGCCGGCGCAAACCTGGGAAAATTCCAGCGCCCCGAACAGATTGCCGGTATCGGTGATCGCCACCGCCGGCATCCGCTCCGCCTGCGCCAGTGCCGCGATATCGGCAACCCTGATCGCTCCCTGGCTCAGCGAGTAGGCGGAGTGC
Source organism: uncultured Acetobacteraceae bacterium (assembly GCA_964246745.1). GTDB lineage: Bacteria > Pseudomonadota > Alphaproteobacteria > Acetobacterales > Acetobacteraceae > Lichenicoccus. Next base: position 16,117 of record CAXTRK010000031.1, on the reverse strand, counting down.
ACCCGCAGATGCACGAAATCAGCGCGAGTCATTCCCCCAGCCTACCATCCGCAGAGCCGGCAAGGAACGCCTGCAGCATCGGCACCGGCATCGCCGCGCACCAGCCGCTCGGCAACATTAACCGCGCCGGCCGGGAAACCTACCGTCACTCCGCCGAGTTCCGCGCGCACGTGAATGGCTGCCCCTACCGCAAGCCGGCATCGGCCAAGAGCCAAGGAAACGATGATGATCAAAGCGCTGGGCTACGCCGCCAAACACTCGTTCAGCCGCCTTCAGCCGCTCGCGTTCGAGCGCGCCGAGGCCGGGCCAAACGAGGTGCAGATCGACGTGCTCTATTGCGGCGTCTGCCACTCGGAGATTCACCAAGCCGAGAACGATTGGGGCAACACGTCGGCTGCATGATCGACAGTTGCCGCCAGTGCGCCCCCTGCCACGAAGGCAACGAGCATATGTGCGAGGGTCATAATAGCTGGCTTGCAACCTATAATGGCCCGATGAAGCCTGCGTCGATGACCAAGGATGGCACCAACACGTACGCCTTCGACAACACGTACGGCGGCTACTCCAACACCATCGTCGTCAAGGAGGATTTCGTCGTCAAGGTGCCGGCCTCGCTGCCCATCGAGGCGGCGGCGCCCATCCTGTGCGCCGGCGTCACCATCTTCTCGCCGCTGCGGCACTGGGGGGTGAAGCAGGGCGACGAGGTGGGCATCGTCGGGCTCGGCGGCCTCGGCCACATGGCCGTGAAGCTCGCGGTCGCGTTGGGCGCCAATGTGACCGTCTTCACCACGGACAAGGACAAGGTTGAAGCGGCCATGGCGCTCGGCGCGAGTGCCGTCGTGCTCGAAGGCGACAAGCAGGCCTTCAAGGAGCTGGAACTCGGCTTCGATTTCATTTTCTCGACCATTCCCGAAAAACACAAGGTTGACCCGTTCATCCCGCTGCTGAAGCGCAACGCCACCTACTGCGCCGTCGGCGCACTGGCTGAGATGCCTGGTTACAACAACCAGGAGTTGGTTATGCACCGCCGCACGCTGGCGGGCTCGCTGATCGGCTCGATCAAGGAGACGCAAGACGTGCTCGACTTCTGCGCCGAGCACAACATCGCGCCCGACGTGCAGGTCATCCCCATCCAGGAGATCAACGACGCCTACAAGCGAGTGAAGAATGAGGAGGTGCGTTTCCGCTATGTCATCGACATGGCAAGCCTGAAACGCGAGATCGAGGAAGCCTGAGATGCGCGCGGCGCCGCTTCCTTCCGATTTCGCTTGAACCGTGAAACGAGGTTGCGCAATGCCAGCACCGCTTAAAAAGACACTTCCAATAGCGTCTGGCGCCATTGCAGGACTAGCGGCCGGCGTCTTGCTGTCCGCCGCCTGGATCGGGATGGAGGCCTCGACCGGAGAGACGGCCGAAGTCGTGCGGCTTGGGCGACTGAGCCTTGGAAAAATTGGCGGAAGCCAGAGGCACGAGACTGCGCGGCCAAACGCCGGAGAACAAGTGATGTCTCATGGCGGGCATTTGGCCCTGTCAGCAGCGGCGGGCGGATTGTACGGGCTGGTCGCGCCAGCGAATACGCCGCCGCTGCTGGCGGGCGCGGGATTTGGGATGGGCTTCTATGCACTCTGCTATGGCGTCCTGGCGCCGGCCTTGGGTTTGAGGCCCGCGATGTGGAATGACGTGCCCGTCAACGTCGTCCAACGAAGCTTCTTTCATCTCCTGTTCGGCATAGTTGTCGCCTGGCTCACGCCCGTCGTCGCGACGCGCCTGTCACGGTCGTGAGTGCGCCGGGATCAAAGAGATAATCTCACCTCGCGTGAGCGGCGATCACTCCGGCAACCATAGAGTGAACAGCTTGAAATCAGCACGACGTCATGGCTGAAGATTCAGGCAGGGCTCGGCAGTGGAATCATCGAGCGGACCTGCTCCATCAGGCCCTCCATGGTGAACGGCTTGCCGATGACCTGCATTCCCTCGCGCGGCTGCCCCAACTCGGCGATGCTGCTTTCCGCATAACCGGTGATGAACAGCACCTTCAATTCGGGCCTGCTCTGCCGGGCCGCATCGACCATCTGCATCCCGTTCATCCCGCCCGGCAAGCCGATATCGGTGATCAGCAGATCGATCCTGCGGTCGCCCTGCAGCACACGCAGGCCGCCGGCGCCGTCCACTGCCTCGATGGTCTCGCAATCGAGCGCGCCGAGCACCTCGCCGACCAGCATGCGCACCATCGGCTCGTCCTCGACCAGCAGCACGGCTCGGCCAGGACGCGCTTCCAGGGCGTCCGGCAGGCTCGCCTCCGGCGCGCGCGGCAGATACATCGTCACACGCGCGCCGCGTCCGGGCGCGCTCACGATCCGCGCGTAGCCGCCGGACTGCCGGGCAAACCCATAGACCATCGACAGGCCCAGCCCTGTGCCGCGGCCGATCGGCCTGGTGGTGAAAAACGGATCGAACGCCCTTGCCGCGACTTCCGCCGACATGCCTGTTCCAGTGTCGGTGACCGAGATCGCCACGTATTCGCCCGCCGGTATCTCACCGTCCGACTGATACTCCTCGAGCACGGCATTGCCGGTCTCGATCACCAATCGGCCGCCGTCCGGCATGGCGTCGCGCGCGTTGTTGACGAGATTGAGAAGCGCGGTCTCAAGCTGTGCCGGATCGCAGAAGATCTCCCAGACGCCACGGTGACGCACGATCTGGACAAGCGCCAGCGGCCCGGCCGCGCGACGGATCACCTCGTTCGTCGCCTCGATCAGCCGGTCGGCCGCGACCCGCTTCGGCTCCAGCGTCTGCCGCCGCGAAAAGGACAGCAGCCGGTGCGTTACCGAAGCCGCCCGCTCCGCGGCGTCGGAGGCCGCATCCATGTATTTGCCAAGCTGGTCCAGCCGGCCCTGCAGCAGGCGGCCGCGCATCATCTCTATGCTGCCGATGACGCCGGTGAGCAGGTTATTGAAGTCGTGCGCGATGCCGCCGGTGAGTTGCCCCACCGCCTCCATCTTCTGCGACTGCCGCAACTGTTCCTCGACACGCTGCAAACGCAGCGCCGCCTCCTTCTCGAGTGTGATGTCGCGCGCGGTGGCGTAGATCAGCCCATCCGCGCTGACCACCTTCCACGACAACCAGCGATAGCCGCCATGGCTGGCGCGATAGCGGTTCTCATAGGCAGCCTCGTCCGACTCCATACCCAGGGATCGACGGACCTCAAGAGAATGCCGCCGATCGTCGGGATGGATCAGCTCAAGGCTGTCACCGCCCAGCAGCGTCTCGGCCGGCCAGCCGAGCACCACGTGCCATGCCGGATTGACGCTGCGCAGACGCCAGCGCCGGTCCCGCACGCAGAGCAGATCGCGCGAGAGCCGCCATAGCCGCGCGCTCTCCTGCTGCGCCACCGCGAGGCTCTGCTCGAGCGTCAGCCTCGAACGGGTCAGCGCCCGCTCCTCCTCCTTGCGCTGAGTGATGTCGGTGCCGAGCACGTAGCAGCCATCAAACTCGCCGGTGCCGCCGCGGCGCGGGATGTACTCGAAATCAAGGTCTAGCAGGATGGCGTCACGGGTATGCGCCTGACCGTCGAAGCGGACCCGCTCGCCCGCCAGGGCGCGGGCAAGCAGCGCGCCCGGCCCCTCCTCAAGCGCCGCGCCGAACAGATAATGCACCGGATCGCCCGCGGCTTTGCCTGACGTCTCGCCGAAGGCGCCGCGATAGCTGCGGTTGGCGAAACGCAACGTCCGGTCGGGCGCGATATAGACCAGCATGATCGGCATGCTGTCGGCCACATCGCGCACGGTCTGTTCGTTCTGCGCCAGCTCCAGCTCGACGCGTTTGCGTGCGTCGATATCGATCAGCACTCCGGTCATTCGGCTGATCGCGCCATCCTCGCCCAGCACCCGTATGCCGCGCGCCTCCACCCAGCGCCAGATGCCGCCGGTCGGCGCACGAAGTCGGAACGAGGCCGAGAGCTCGCCAGAGGCCGACTGCGCGCGGCGGCCCATCGCGCCAAGCGCCTCGTGATCGTCCGGATGCACACGGCGGAGGAAGTCGGCCGGCTGGAGATCCGCCATGCGGTCGGCGGGAAGGCCGAAAGCCTCCGCCAGCCGGTCATCGAGCGAGACGCCGCCAGGCTCCCAGGCGCCGATGCCCACCACCGATCCCGCCGCCAGCGCCAGGCTGGTGCGCTCCGCATCCTCCTGCAAGTCGGAGATCTCGCGCGCGATCGACAGCAATTGCCGGATCGCGCCAGGCGGCCCCGGCAGTCGGGTGAGAACGACATCCCACCAGCGTCGGATGGCGCCCGTGACCAGGCCAGCGGCGCGAAAGCGTCCCACGCCGCCTCCGCGCGCGTCGGCGATCGCGGCGGCCGCATCGGCATGGTGGGCCGTCGGCCAGTGGTCCAGCCACGTCGAGCCGATGACCCGGGCACCGGCAGCGGTCCCTAGCAGGCGCAACCCGGCCGGATTGATCCAAACCACGACTCCGTCCGTGCCGATGATCTCGACCCGGTCGGCGCAGCCTTCCAGCACTCGTGCCTCAGGAGCGGCACTTCCAGGCGTCTCGTGCTTGATTGAAGCCAGGCCCGACGCCAGCATGCCAGCCAGCATCTGCCCAGCCAGAACATCGTCGTCGACAAACCCCTCGGCGGCCGCGCAGCCGACCTGTAGGATGCCGGCGCCGCCGCCAGGCCAGCTCAGCGGAATGAGCAGCAGCGATCGCACGCCAAGCAGCGCGCACGCAGCGGCGCCGGCGTCGCCGCACGTGCCGAGATCATCGGCGCGCACAGGCGAACGCCGCTCAAGGCAGACGCCATGCAGCGAGCCTGACAAGGACAACCTGATGCCAGCGCCGGCCTCGCCATTCGACGCCTGGATCACTAGGCCATCACCATCGCGTATGGCGACCGCAACAAGATCAGCGCCCGGGAACACCGCGGCCGCTGCCGACACCAGGCAGCCGAATGCCTCCTCGACACCGCTGCCGGGCAAGTCAAGGCTGCAGTTGAGTGCGCGCTGCATCGCCAGCAGCGCGGCATGACGGCCCGCGCTTGCCGGCATGATCTGGTTCAACTCAGTGCGACGGACACAGTCCGCACGCAGTCATCACGGCACGAGGCGCCACGGCAATGTTCCTCCAGTGTGCCGCGACGTTACGTCACCTACGCATAATCGTCAATAAAGCGTTATTGCGCGACTCAGCCACGCGCCCGGAGCAGGCGCGCCTTGTCACGCTGCCAGTCACGCTCGGCAATGGCGTGGCGCTTGTCCGATTTCTTGCGTCCCTCGCCGACCGCCAGGGTCACCTTGGCCATGCCGCGCTCGTTGAAATGGATGTCAAGCGGCACCAGCGTCTGCCCTTCGCGCGCCACCGCACCCAGCATCTTCTCCATCTGCTTATGGTGCATCAGCAGCTTGCGCGGCGCGCGCGGCTCGAAGCGCGACAGCACACCAGCCTGGTATTCCGGGATGTAGCAGTTGAACAGCCAGATCTCGCCTTCCCGCTCGCCGGCATACGCCTCCGTCAGCGTCGCGCGTCCGAGACGAAGACTCTTCACCTCCGGTCCCTTCAGCACGATGCCGGCTTCGATCGTCTCCTTGATCGTGTAGTCATAGCGCGCCTTGCGGTTCTGGGCCGCCAGGCCGTGCGTGATCATGCCGCTCTTGCGTTTGTCAGCCATTGCGGCACTTTCCAACCAGGTCCAGTCCTTCGACCGCAGCCCGAACCGCGGCCCGTGACAGATCAGCAAGCGGCGCCAGAGGAAGCCGGCAGGTCGCCCCGCACAACTCGAGCAGGCTTGCGGCATACTTCACCGGCGCCGGATTGCTCTCGATGAACAGCGCCTCGTGCAGCGGCAGCAATCGTCCCTGCAGTTCCATCGCACGATCAACGTCGCGGGCTGCCCAGCAACGCTGCACCTCGGCACACAGGCGCGGCGCCACATTGGCGGTGACGCTGATACAGCCCACTCCGCCCGACGCCAGAAAGGCCACCGCGGTGCCGTCCTCGCCGGAAAGCTGTATGAACTCAGGCCCCGCTTCCGCCCGCGTCTGCAGCGGCCGCAGCAGGTTGGCGGTGGCATCCTTCACGCCGATGATATTGGGATGCCGTGCCAGGCGCGCCATCGTCGCCACACTCATGTCGATCACGCAGCGTGCCGGGATGTTGTAGATGACGATCGGCAGATCGACCGCATCGGCCACCGTCATATAGTGGCGGTAGAGGCCCTCCTGGGTCGGCTTGTTATAGTAGGGCGTCACCACCAGCGCCGCGTCGGCGCCGGCCTGCTTGGCATGACGGGTGGCCAGCGTCGCCTCCGCGGTGCTGTTCGAGCCGGTGCCGGCAAGGATCTTCACCCGGCCCGCGGCCTGCTCCACCACCATTTCAATAACCCGGCGATGCTCCGCATGCGTGAGGGTGGCGCTTTCTCCGGTGGTGCCGGTCGGCACCAGGGCGCTGCTGCCTTCGCCGATCTGCCAATCGACCAGGCCGCGCAGGGACGCCTCATCGAGACCGCCATCGCCCTGCATCGGTGTGATCAACGCGGTGATCGAGCCATGGAACATGGCAAACTCCAACCAATCGGAAAACCGGGACGCGGCCGATGCCGGACCGCGGGCATTAACTGCACCCGTGCCGCGCGGACGACAACGTGCTTGTGTTTTGACCCCGGCTCGCCGTTCCCTGCGGAGATGCAGAGACCCTCACGACTCACGCTCGCGCTCCTGCCCGCGGTTCTGTTGCCCGCTGTAGTGTTGTATGGCGGCGCCGCACGGAATGCGCCGCCTGTGGCGAACGGCGCAGCACCGCTGTCGCAAGCCGGCATCCTGATGGCGGTCGCGCAGAAGGCGCAGCATGAGGCCGAGCTTGACCACGATCCGCTCACGGCGGAACTCGCGTTCTGGCTGCGCGCGCAAATTCCCTCCGCCGCCCCGGCCGCCGCCATCGACCGCTTCCTGCGCGACAATCCGGACTGGCCGGAGCGCGCGCTGCTCAAGCAGCGACTGCAGCAGGCGCTCGCCGTCGAACCCGATACAGCGACCGCGCGCACCCTGTGCCTCGCCGACCCGCCCGACACGCCGCTGTCGCTGCTGCGCTGCGCCGCGGCCCTTGAGACGCCGCAAGACGCGACCGCCCAGGCGCTGGCGTCACTCAGCCCCGGCGCGCTGCCTCCCGTAATCGCCGCCGACGCCGCCCGCGCCTGGGTCGAAGGCATCGACGATCCAGAGGGCGAGGCGGAGTTCATCCGCCTGTTCAAAGGCGTGCCAACCCCAGCGCAGCAATGGCAGCGCTTCGACAGACTCGAATGGTCAGGGCAGTTGGCCAGCGCCTCCCGCCAGATTGCGCGTCTGTCTGCCGCCGACCGCCCGCTCGCCATCGCCCGTCTGGCGCTGCATCGCGGGCAGGCCGATGCCGACGTGCTGGCGGCCTCCCTCCAGCGCGCTGCCACGACGACGCCTGACCCGGCGATGCTGCTCGACCTCGCCCGCTGGCTGCGTCGCGACAAGCAGGATGACGCCGCCCTTGCGCTGTGGCACGGCCAGGCGCTCGCCGCCGAAGCCGACGCATCGAGCGCCCGGAGAGGCGCCTACTGGCGTGAACGCGACGCGCTGGCGCGCGACCTGCTGAGCCAGAACCGCGACCGCGACGCGCTGTTCCTGGCTCGGGACCGCGTCCAGACCAGCCCGTCCGCGCGCCTGGAGAGCGATTTCCTGACCGGCTGGATCCTGCTGCGACGGCTGCGCCGGCCGGCGGAGGCGCGGCCGTTGTTCACCACGCTCGCGGCCTCCAACTCGCTGATCACCAGCAGCCGCGGCTATTACTGGCTCGGACGCGCGAGCTTGGCGCAGGGGCGCGATGCCGAGGCCAGACGCGACTGGCGCCAGGCGGCGCTGCGGCCGACGACGTTCTACGGTCAGGCCGCGTTCCGCCGTCTCGCACCGGATGATCAGCGCCTGCTCGCGGCGGCGATCAACCAGGCGCGCGGCCCAAGCTGGTCCGAAAGCGAGGCCCTCCAACTCGCCGGTCGCACTTTCGCTCGGGCCGCGACGCTGCTCGCGGCGTGGGGCGATCCGCAGCATGCTCGATTGTTCCTGCTGGGCCTGAACGCCGGGCTCTCCACCCCGTCCATGCACGCGCTCGCGGCCGCCTTCTCCGACCGCCTGCACGTGCCGGACGCAGCGGTGGCGATCGCCCGCAAGGCCGGCCAGGACGGGCTGCTGCTGGGGCTGTCCGGCTGGCCGCGGCCCTTTGCGACACCGTCCACACCGGCATTGCCGCCAGGCTTGGCACTGGCCATCATGCGCCAGGAGAGCAGCTTCGATCCCAGCATCGTAAGCCCAGCCGGAGCGGACGGACTGATGCAGCTTATGCCGGCGACGGCGCGCACGCTGTCCACGTCCCCGTTGGCGCCGGCAAGCCTGTTCGATCCGCAGACCAACATGGTGCTCGGCACCCGCTACCTCGCCAACCTGTTGGACGAGTTCGGCGGCACCGTCGCGTTCGCGGTTGCCGCCTACAACGCCGGGCCAAACCGGGTGCGGCTGTGGCAGCAGCAGAACGGCCTGCCGACAGACCAGACCGCGATGATCGACTGGATCGAGCTGATCCCGTTCGGCGAGACACGCAACTACGTGCAGCGGGTGATGGAGAGCCAGACCGTCTATCAAGTACGCGCGAGCCTGAAGACGCACGCTCCGCGCAGAGCCTTCGGCGTGGCGGCGCGATGAAGCAGGCTGGCCGCTTCAGCCCGGCGATGCTGATCGCCAGCGGTTTCGGCTGCGGCTGGACGCCACGCGCTCCCGGCACTGCGGCCTCGCTCGCCGCATTGGCGCCGGGCGTCATGCTCGGTCTCGTGCCTGGAGCGCTGCCTGTGGCAATCCTGTCCGCCTGCGCCGGCGGATTGTGGGCGATCCCGCGCGCCTCGGGCGGCGCGGATCATGGCTGGGTGGTGATCGACGAGGTCGCCGGGCAATGGATCACGCTGCTGGGCACGCCCTCGCTCGCCGCCGCCCCCGGCTGGCGGCGACGTCTGCTCTGGCCGCTCGCTGCGTTCCTGATCTTCCGACTGCTTGACATTGCCAAGCCAGGTCCGATCGCCACGCTCGACCGACGTCACGACGCCGCGGGCGTGATGGCCGATGACATCCTCGCCGGCGTGGCAGGCGCGGCCCTGCTGCGGCTCATCCACGTTCTGCTGCCCGGACGAAGTAAGCAAAAACTTCCTTTGCGCCGGTGAGTTAGGAAACCGCTCACGCCACGGGAGACGCTTGACGCATGACGCGGGACGAAGCACTGCGGGCCGGCTGGAAGCAGAGATCGACCGGTTCAGCCTTTGCTGATCTGGTTGACGCGTTCTGGAGCCGTCGACAGGGAGACGCCTGGAGCTATGCAGCGATCGCGGATGCGCGGCATGTCAACCATCGAGGTGTCGTGCATGGAGGGCTGCTGCTGGGGTTTGCGGACCACGCGCTGGGTCTCGCGGTCTGGGAGCAAGTCGGGCGGCGACCCGTCGCCACCGTGCACCTCGGCCTCCAATTCGTGGATGCGGCCCAACCAGGCGAATTTATCGAGCTGGACGTGAACGTCACACGCACGACACGAAGTCTGGTGTTTGTTCGTGGCACGCTTCGCTTCCAGACGCGGATCATCGCAACCGCTGATGGACTATGGAAGATTCTGGGCTCAGGGAGTGCGCCTGACGTTCCGAATTAGCAAGCAACGGGCATCGTCTCAGTCAACCAGCTCCCGCTCGCAGAGTTGCTGCAGCTCGCGCCGCAGCACCTTGCCGATCGCGCTGCGTGGCAGCTCGGGAAGAATATGGACAGCGGCCAGGCGCTGCATCTTGCCGAGCCTCTGGTTGGCCCACTCCTTGAGAGCCGCCGCCGGAACGTCCGCGCCTTTGAGGGTGACAAAACCGACCGGGGTCTCGCCCCAACGCCGCGATGCCGCCCCGACCACAGCCACCTCGTCCACATCGGGATGTTCCCGCAGGACCTGCTCAAGATCGACCGGATAGATATTGAACCCGCCCGAAATGATCATGTCCTTCTTGCGCCCGATGACGGTGAAGAAGCCCTCCTCGTCGACGATGGCGATATCGCCAGTGCGGATATAGCGCAGGCCCTCGGCGCTATACCATTCGGCCTCCGATGATTTGGCCGGCTGGTTGTGATAGCCGATCATCATGGACTGCGATCGTCCGACCACCTCGCCCGCCATGCCAGGCGGCAGTACTTGTCCCAGATCGTCGATCACGAGCATCTCGTGGCCTGCGATCGGCTGACCGACGGTGTGCAGCTTGTCGGGACGGTCGTGCGCGACGAGCATGCAGCTTCCGCCGCCTTCGGTCATGCCGAAATACTCGATCAGGCCGCCGGGCCAGCGCGCCAGGACTTCCGATTTCAGCTCCGCTGAGAACGGCGCCGATGTCGAGAATTTAAGCTGATAGCTCGAAAGATCGAAGCGGTCGAAGTCCGGTACGTCCAGAATGCGGCGGTATTGCACCGGCACCAGCATGGCCGCCGTCACCCGGTGCCGCTCGCTCAACGCGAGAAAGCCGCGCGCATCGAATCGCGGCATCAGCACCACGGTGCCGCCGCCGGCAAGCGCCGGCAACAGGCTGACCAGGGTGGTGTTGGAGTAGAGCGGCGTCGAGATGATCGCCACGGCATCCGGCCCGTAGCCAGGCGGATCGACCAGATGGAGCTGCGGCCAGCGCATGGAGTGCGGCTGCACGATCCCCTTTGGCGCGCCCGTTGTTCCTGACGAATAGATGATGTTGAACGGATCGTCGGGCGCGATCGCCACTGGCGCCGGCCGGGCGCCCGGCGCTGGCAGCCAGCCGCTGACCGGCTCTCCCTCGGTGCCGTCGTCGATCGCGAGGCGCCGCGCGGTGATGTGAGTCGACGTCTCGCCGAATCCCGCCTCCCCGATGCTGTCGGTGAACAGGAAGGTCGCACGACTGTCCCGCATCATGGAGAGAAGTTGATCAGACGTCGCCGACGGCGAGAGCGGAGAGATGGCAGCACCCGTCCGGAGCACTCCGAGAAAGATCGCGACATAGGCAATCGACATCGACGCGCAGAGCGCCACCGCGTCACCGCGCCTCACGCCGTCCCGCTGCAAGCCGCTGGCGATCCGGTCGGCGTAGGCGTCCAGCGCCTGATAGCTGATGGTCTCGTCGCCGCAGATCAGCGCCGTCTTGTCGGGACGCGCACGCGCTTGCAGCCCGTAAAGATCCGCGAACAGGCCGAATGGGCGCTCGACATACCGTCGTATTTCGCTGTCCACGGTCTCAACACACGTCATCTGACTCTCGCCCGCCTGCCGCCACGCCTCAAGGCATGCCCCGAAATCGAGCACCGTAGTATGGTGCTCCGAGCACTCGAACAGCGCAATTGTCCTGTCAGAGTTTTCAGATTGGACCGTTCCGACTTGGCGGGCCACGACGGACGATCCCCGAGGCATCGACCTGGGCGGTTCGATCACGAGTGATGTCCTGTGAGGGAGTACGTTCGTGTTCAGTCCCTTTTGGATTCCCGCTGGGCACCCAGTGCCGGCGCTTCCGACCGAAAGCTTAACGATAGCAATGCGCCGAGCGCCATCCGCCTGATAGAGGCATCGGTATTGCGTTTTGTACCCATGAGCGGTACATAGACACATGGGCGGAGCCGCTGGATGATCGTGAGCTTTCGGGACGAGTGGCTGCATGCGTTCTTCGTCGAGGACACGCGGTCGCGGCACATCCCGTCCGACCTTGAAAGCCGACTGTTCCGCAAGCTCCAGATGATCGACGACGCCACGACCGATCAGGACTTGCGCGTGCCGCCGAGCACTCACTTCGAGAAGCTGCGCGGCAATCTGGCGGCGTTCCACTCGATCCGCGTCAACAGCCAATGGCGGCTGATCTTCCGGTGGGACGGCAGCCGCGGCGAGGCAGAAGGCGTCTATCTCGACGACCACAGCTACAGATGAGGCGAACCATGCTGACGACGAAGCGCAAGCCGGCCACGGTCGGCGAAATCCTGGTCGAGGAGTTCATGCAGCCCATGGGGCTGACCCAGGCCGCCTTGGCCGAGGCCATGGGCGTTCAGCGCAAGCACGTCAATGAGCTGTGCAACGACCGCCGGACCGTGACGGCGGCGACCGCGCTGATCCTCGCGCGCGTGTTTGGCAACAGTCCGGACTTTTGGCTGAACGTGCAGCGGCGCAGTGATCTGTGGGAGGCGATGAACAGCCCCCGCGAGCGCGAGCGGATCGAACGTGCGACGCCAATCGGTACTGCGGCGTGAGCTTTGCCTCCGGGAAGGGGAAGGGTGCTCTGGCGTAGAAATCGGCCGTTCCGGTCGTGGAGGCTCCGCGCGATCATGGCGCAATGTCCCGTCCACGCGCATCGGCCACGCGCTCGCAAGAGCCGCCCGCAGCGCATCCGGATCGACGGCGGCTGGCGGGGCCAACAACGGCGCGCGACGGCCCGGCGCGTCAAAGTCGCGAAAAAAGACGGCCGTTGAATGGGAGCACAGGAGGATTTACTCTGACCATTTTCAGCCTGCGGCGGCATAAATCCGGCTATATCGGAGTCGGGCTGTTCTGAGTTGGCGGGTCGCGCTCGATGAAGATGAGCATTACACGGCAGGTCGGGTGGCTTGCTGACGAATTCGGCCGCCCTGGCATCGTGGAAGTGTGGACAGACCAACATGCGCGTTCATCAACAGGGCTACCTAAGGATCTTCTGGCCATCCCGTCGGCTGCCGCGGCAGTATCAAGACACCGTGGCTGAGTTCTAGGCGACAGTGTATCCACAAGGTGTCTAGGGTTTGACACAACAAGGTTCAAAACGGTCGATGACCTCGCCGTTACAAGGCACGCAATCGAGGTGTGGCTACACGGGGGAAGTGCGAGATGGCCGAGGCGAAAAGCAACCGATTTACAAAATACTTTCCCTTGCTGCTTGATGCGCTTCGCTCGGCCGGTCCCAACTCGATGCGCCCTACCGAAGCAATGGCCTGGATCAGAGCGAAGGAAGAGGTTCCGGCGGAAGACCTGACGAGATTTGTAAAAAACGGGACACAATCGATCTTCGAAAACGATGTTCATTGGGCCCGCTTTTACCTCGTAAAAGGCGGTCTTCTCAGTAACGCAAAACGCGGACTGTGGAGTCTCACCGCCGAGGGGCGTGAAAGGAGGCTCTCGCCGGAAGAGACATGGGACCTCTATGTCCGCATTCGCGATGCTAACCGGCCTGTCGCCACCCAGGCCGACGAAGATACGCCTGCCCCGGGTACCGCTGGAGAGAGCGAAGAGGCTGGAAAGTCGTATTGGTTTGTTGGCGCAGTTTGGAACGGGACCGAAGACCAGCTCCCCCGCTTTCTCGCGCAAGGGATCTGGGAAAATGGCTACGAAGATGAGTTTTTGGATCTTGTTCGGCGGATACGGCCAGGCGATCAGATCGCACTGAAGGCCAGCTTTGCAAAAAAGCGGGTTCCATTCGATGTCGGCGGTAAGTCCGTCTCGGTGATGAGAATAAAGGCTACAGGCACCGTCTTGGATAACACGGGAGACGGACGGATGGTGAAAGTCGATTGGGACCCGCCAGCAGAACCCCGCGACTGGTATTTCTACACATACCGAACCACTATCGTTAAAGCTGACCCGGAGGCGGAGGACGGTCGCCGATTGATCGATTTCACGTTCCGAGGAGTACCGCAGGATTATGCATGGTTTCTCGCTCAGCCGTATTGGTTGGAGAAATATGGCGCCAAGTCGGAAACCATCGGAGCTGATATCTTCGACAGCTCTTTGATTGCTGAAGACGAGGACATTGTCGAGGAAGAGTCTCCTTATTCGATAGAGGACATCGTTGCCGATGGATGTTTTCTGACCAGCGCACAGCTCTCGGAAATTCTCGATCGCTGGCGCTTGAAGATGAACCTTATTCTCCAGGGCCCACCTGGCACGGGGAAGACATGGCTGGCGAAACGCCTCGGATTTGCGCTCGCCGGCTCCAATGACCGCGAGACAGCGCGGTCACGATTGCGCGTTGTGCAATTTCATCCCTCACTTGCCTATGAGGACTTTGTGCGCGGCTGGCGGCCTGCCGGTGACGGGCGGCTCGAACTCGTCGACGGTATATTGATGCAGGCGATCCAAGCCGCAGAGAGCGAGCCAGACCGACCGTTTGTGCTGGTTATCGAAGAAATCAACCGCGGGAATCCGGCGCAGATTTTCGGCGAGATGCTGACGCTGTTGGAAGTCTCAAAGCGCCGACGGTCGGAAGCAATCGAACTCGCCTATCGGAAGGAGCCGGGCGAGCGGGTCCATGTGCCAGGAAATTTATACGTAATCGGTACCATGAACGTCGCCGACCGTTCTCTTGCAATTGTTGATCTCGCGCTAAGACGGCGTTTCGCCTTCATTGATCTTGAGCCGGGACTTGGGGACGCGTGGCGGGCGTGGTGTGTGCACCGGGGTATTGAAAACCCATTGCTATACGAGATTGAACACCGCATAGGGGTGCTAAATGCTGAGATTTCCGCGGCTATCTCGCTTGGTCCTCAGTTCCGGATTGGGCACTCATATGTGACACCAGAGACCGACGCCCCGATCACCGACGGCCTTGCATGGTTCCGAGCCAGGGTGGAGACAGAAATCGGTCCACTGCTTGATGAGTATTGGTATGACGCGCCCGAGACGGCCAAGGCGGCGCGAGCGAAACTGCTCGCGGGGCTGGGTTGATATCGCCCTTGGATGATGCGGCCTCACCACCAGGAGAGCGGCTAATCGGTCGTATTCCGGTTCGGAATCTCTGGTTGTTAATGCTCTACGCGTCTGACTTGACTCGCGTCCGAGGTGCCTTTGATGCAGTCGTCGAAAAAGACATTCACGACATTCCGGAATTGATTGCGCGGCTTCTAATCGGCGCCGTTGAACGCCGCCTTCGTCGGAACTTTACGCGTGGTTATCGGCACCGCGAGAAAGCCCTCACACGAGTCCGGGGCCGAATCGAAATTCTGACAACAGAATCGCGACAGCTCCTATCCAGAGGCGAGGTCCATTGCCGCTTCGAAGAGCTGACTATAGACACGCCTCGCAATCGACTTGTTCGTGCAGCGCTGGAGTTGATGGTGCGGCTTGTTCAAGACAACGACCTGTTCCGCCAATGTCGTGCTTTGGCGGCCACGCTCAGCCGTGCTGGTGTTGGCGGGCGGCGCCCGTCTCGCGCCGAAATTGCAGCCGACCAAATCGGACGGAACGACGCTCCCGACCGGTTCATGGTAGCCCTTGCTCGTCTGGCCTTCGACTTGGCGCTTCCGACCGAAGACGCTGGCGCGACGCCGCTTGTTGCGCCCGATCGGGAAGTGGCGTGGGTGCGACGTTTGTTCGAAAAGGCGATCCTTGGCTTCGCGCGGGTCGATTTGGAACCGCTTGGGTGGTCCGTTCGTGGCAGCACTCCCCTTGAATGGCAATTCTCATCCGAATCAGCGGAACTCGCGACAATCTTCCCGCGCATGGTCACCGACATCATCCTCGACGCGCCGGGCGCTGACCGAAGACTGGTGATCGACACAAAGTTCACGTCGATTTTGGGAACTGGGCGCTTCGGTGGTGCCAGTCTGAAGAGCGGATATATTTATCAGATGTACGCCTACCTTCGTTCTCAGGAAGGCCGCGACCCTCGGTGGGACGCGTCCGCTGGTTTGCTTCTGCATCCGGCTGTTGACTCAGAACTCTACGAGCATGCCGTTATCCAAGGCCATTCGATTACATTTGCGACCGTTGACCTTGGCGGTTCGGCCACAGAGATTCGGAATGAGCTTCGGCGTATCATCTGCGCTGAGACTTGGCGTCAACGTGCTGAACCAGCGTTGCCTTTCGTAGGAGTTCGCTGATGCAATTTGTGAGCTTCGATCACCAGTTAGCGGGATAGGATCGCCTCGCTACGCCGATCGACAACCAGGACGATACTGGCCGGATCCTACGCCGGCTTCAATATGGCTGCCCGCATCTGGGAGATCCTGCTCAGCACGAAACAGGAACAGCCACTCGACATCGCATGGTTGACGCAACTACGCTTGGCGGAGAGGGTGGGATTCGAACCCACGGTACGCTTGCACGCACAACGGTTTTC
>CAXTRK010000030.1:0-39459 GCA_964246745.1 uncultured Acetobacteraceae bacterium | reverse complement strand
GCAGCCGGGATCTAGGCCCCACACACCATAACGTCAATCAGGAAAATGCAGGGACACATGAAATGCGGCGTCACTGGGCCGCCGCCGCCAACGCCAGCGTGGCCGGCGCGGGCGGCCGCGGAAAGGCGGTCTCCCAACCGCCCCCGAGGGCATTATAGAGCTGCACCAGATCACTCGACACCGCGGTCGTGCTGGTTGCCAGTTGACCGCGCGCGTTGAACAGTCCGCTCTCTGCCGTGAGCACATTCAAAAACGTCTGCAGTCCGTGCGCATATTGCTGCCGCGCCAGCGACAAGGCCCGTTGATAGGCTTGCACAGAGCGTTCGTCCGCAGCGCGGGTACGCTGCTCGGCGGCATAGGCGGTCAGCGCGTTGTCGACCTGTTCCCAGGCCTGCAGCACCGTTCTTTGATAGGTGACCGCAGCCTCCTTCTGACGTGCCTCGTTGAGTTGCAGCGCGCCGCGCAACTGTCCACCCTCAAAGATCGGCAGGCTGATCGAAGGCCCGAAGGTATAGGCGTTCGATGCCCAGAAGCCGAGATCGCGAAACGAGAGCGACTCCAAGTTCAGCGCCCCGCTCAACGTCACCCGTGGATAGAAGGCGGCAACCGCAACGCTGACATTCGCGGTCGCGGCGTGGAGGTTGGCCTCCGCCTCGCGGATGTCCGGGCGGCGCCTGGCCAATTCGGAAGGCACCCCTACCGGCACAAGCGGCGGCACCGGCGGCACCGGCTTTGCGGTGGCCAGCTCCGCCGCCAACGCACGTGGCGGCTCACCGAGCAGGAAGCTGAGCGCGTTGATCTGCGTCGCGACCTGCTCCTCGGCGCCGGGAATTTGTGCCGCCACACTGTCGAGCTGGGAGACCGCGTTCTCGACATCCAGATCCGTGGTCAGGCCGCCGAGATACCGGGCACGTGTCAGATTGACCGATTGCTGCGCCACGTGGAGATTGTCTCGAAGGATGGCAAGTTGCTCCTGTTGGCCGCGCAAGGTCATGTAGTCACGGGCGACCTCGGCAAACTCCGCGATCAGCGTCGACCGGCGATCCTCGACCGAGGCCTGCAACGTCGCCGTCGCCGCCTCCACCGAGCGCCTTACCCTGCCCCACAGATCGAGTTCGTAGCTCGCATCGATGCCGTCCTGCCAGAGGTCGACAGCGGGGATTTGCAGCGAGCCCACCTCCTGGCGGATGCCGTTCACCTCCTGGGGGTTGCCCAGATACGAGTTCAGCGCGCCCGAGCTGACACTGTCCTGAAGGCCCCGCTCGACCTCCTTGGAGCTGATCTGCTCGCGCGTGTACCTGGCGGTGCCGCTCAGTGAAGGATAGAGGCTCGCCGCCGCCTCGCGAAGCTGCGCCCGGCTCTCCGCCAGCCGGATGGTGGCCAGCCTAACGCTCAGATTCTCTCCAGCCACACGCGCTTCCAACGCACTCAGCTCAGGATCGCCGAATTGATTCCACCAGCTTGGGGTCGGCGGCGCACTGACCGGTATGCTCGACGACCTAGCCTTGCTCAGCCGGGCCTCCTGGGGGTGTGGCGACACGCCAAACCAACGCGCCGGCGACCATAGTTGCGGCTGTTTGTAGTTAGGGCCAACCGAACAGCCGGACGCGAGCAGCGACGCCGCAAGCGCCGCTGTCATGATGCTTCTGCTCTGCACACATGCGCCCTCTTGCGCTGACCGACCCGTTCGGTCAGCGTTGGCAACCTATCCGCTTTGCTTTGATCGTCAATCTTGGGCTGCAGCCGGCTTGCGGAACATACGAGGACGCGCGCAGTGAGCGAGCACCATAATCCTTCGGCCGACAAGCGCCAGCAGATCATACGCGGCGCTGAGCTTGCTTTTACCGAGAGCGGTTATGAAGGCGCCAGCATGTCCCGCATCGCCGCGGAAGCCGGCGTCTCCAAAGGCACCCTATATAATTATTTCGACAACAAGGCGACCTTGTTCGCTGTCGTCGTCGAGCAGAAAGTGGCCAACACGCTTATGCGTATTTTTCATACCGTCGAAGAGGAGGAAAATCCAACCGCGGCCCTTCATGCGATCGCGCTGCGCATGCTGGAAATGATGATTTCGGATGAAAGCCTCATACTATACCGGATCGTGCTTTCGGAGGCGCAGAAGTTTCCGCATCTGGCGGAGGTGTATTGGCAAAGCGGCCCGTCACGGGCGATCGCCTACATGACGGAGTGGATCAGCCGGCAGGTGCTGGCGGGGAAGCTCACCGCGTCCGATCCGGGTTTCGCCGCCGAACAGTTCCTGGCCTTGTGCCAGACCAGGGTCGCGCTCCGCCGTAGGCTGCGAATCTCCCACGAGAGTGATCACACCGAGATTGATGAAGTCGTCCATGGCGCGGTCAGGCTGTTCCTGGCCGGCTATGGCGCGGATCCTCTTGCGTCGCCCCGGCCTGCAAGCTAGGTAGCGGCCCACTCCCGACGATTTGCTGCTGTAGCTCAGTGGTAGAGCACTCCCTTGGTAAGGGAGAGGTCGACAGTTCAATCCTGTCCAGCAGCACCAGCCGCGAGATTGACATGGCCGATGGCGAGGACCAGACCAGACCGGCACGCCGCATCGACGATCGCGAGGCGCGTCGCGCGGCGGCACTTCGGAACAATCTGCACAAGCGCAAGCACCAGGCCCGCTGCCGTGCGCGCGCGGATGCGCAGACTTTCTCGGATGTGCAGACTGCCTCCGAAGAGCGGCCGCGAGAGGAGCCACGCGATTAATCTCACCCCGCGGACGTGGTGGCGTGGCGGGGCGGACGGTTCAGCGCCCGCGCCAGCGCATCTGCCAGGGCTTCCGGATTACGCACGTTGAGGTCACGCTGCGGGAATGGGAATTCGATGCCCGCTTCGTGAAACGCGTCCCAGATTTTGAGCATGACGTCGCTTCGGACGTTGGCGGTGCCGTTGCGCGGATCGGAAATCCAGAAGCGGATCTCCAGGTTGACGGAACTGTCGCCGAACCCCGTCAGCAGGCAGACCGGACCTGGCGTGTCGAGCACGCGCGGCACCTGTTTCGTCACCTCGAGCCCGAGCCGTAAAGCCTGGTGCAGGTCAGCGCCGTACGCCACCCCGATCGCGACGTGCAGACGCACCAGATCGTTCGAGTAGGACCAGTTGATGACCCGCTGCGTGATCAGGTCCTCGTTGGGGATCAGATATTCGGTGCCGTCGCGCGTGACAACGGAGACAAAGCGGGCATTGAGCTTGGTGATCCAGCCGTAGGTGCCCTCAATCTCGATCACGTCGCCCGGCTTGATCGACCGGTCGAGCAGCAGAATGACGCCGCTGATCAGGTTGGAGACCACCTTCTGCAAGCCGAAGCCGAGCCCTACGCCGATGGCACCTGAGAACACCGCAAACGCAGTCAGATCGATGCCGACGGCGCCGAGGGCCGCGACCACCGCCAGCGTCAGCAATGCCGCGCGGATCAGCTTGGCCGCCAGCACCTGCATCGCCGGCGTGATGTCCCGTGACGATTGCAGCCGGTTCTCGATAAAATGCGAAAGCAGGTTGGCGGCCCAGAGCAGCACCACCAGCAACGCCGCGCCCTTGAGCAGCAGCAACGCGCTGAGGCGAAGCGTGCCGATGGTGACGGACATCGAATCCAGCAGGCCGGCTGCGGGGGCGATGAGACCGGCGATGTTCAGTGCGGCGATGCTCCAGGCGCCAATGGCGAACAGGCGCGCGAGGCGCGGATTGCGCACCAGGCCCGAGCTCAGCCGAATGATGATCCACGCCAGGACCAGGCTCTCCGCCAACCTTAACAGGCGCGGCGTCATCCCGTAGCTGGTGAAGATCCGCTCGACGAACCAGATCACCACCAGCAGCAGCACCCACGCGGCCGCCCGCGCCAACACCTCCCCGCTGCGTCGAACGGCGCCTGCCGGCAGGCGGGCAAGACGTGGCGCCAACATCGTCGGCAGCCGCGTTGCCGCAAGCCGGGTGAGCAGCAACAGCACCAGGACCACGATCGCCTGCAGCAGCACCGGCCAGATCAGGAACTGGGTCTGCAATGTAGCGGCCGCGTGCCTGGCGGCGCGTTCCAACGCAGCCACGGGAAGCATTGTCTTCATGCCGTCTGTACCGCTCTTTGCTGGCTGGGTTGTGCTCGCGCGATGTGACAAGCCGCTCGCTTTGTCCACAGCGCTGCTTTAGGGATGTGGCGCCGCGGCACGCCGCGTCGATACGCGAGGAATCACGCCGATGCCAGTGATGCCGGATAGCTGGATCAGACGCATGTCGACCGAGCATGCGATGATCCAGCCCTTCGTGGACGCGCAACGAAGGGACGGCGTGATCAGCTACGGTTTGTCGTCCTACGGCTACGACGCGCGCGTCGCCAGCGACTTCAAGATCTTCACCAATGTCGACAGTGCCGTGGTCGATCCGAAGAACTTCAGCGCCGACAGCTTTGTCAGCCGTAACGTTCCCGTCTGCATCATTCCGCCGAACAGCTTCGCGCTGGGCCATACGATCGAGTATTTTCGCATTCCCCGTGACGTGCTGGTGATCTGCCTCGGCAAGTCGACCTATGCGCGCTGCGGCATCATTGTGAACGTGACCCCGCTTGAGCCGGAATGGGAAGGCCAGGTCACGATCGAGATCAGCAACACCACGCCGTTGCCGGCGCGGATCTATGCCGACGAGGGGATCTGCCAATTCCTGTTTCTCCAGGGAGCCGGACCGTGCGAGATCAGCTACGCCGACAAGGCGGGCAAATATATGGGCCAGCGCGGGGTTGCCACCCCAAGGATGTAGCCGAGACAACCAGGAGCAAGGCTCGAAGCATGGATCGTTTCTTGATTCACGGTGGCGTCCCGCTGCACGGGTCGATCCCCATCGCCGGCGCCAAGAACGCGGCTCTGCCTCTGCTCGCAGCCGGATTGCTCACCTCGGAGCGTCTGGAATTGAGCAACGTGCCGCAAATCGACGATATCGATACGATGTGCGACCTGCTCCGCCTGCACGGACTGGCCGTCGAGAGCGCCGGCCGCGGGCACCCCTCAGTCTCCGTGGGCGGCGACATCACCTGCACTGAAGCTCCTTACGAGATCGTCTCGAAGATGCGCGCCTCAATCCTGGTGCTGGGTCCGGTGCTGGCCCGGTGCGGGGAGGCGCGTGTCTCGCTGCCCGGCGGCTGCGCCATCGGCACGCGACCGGTCGACCTGCATCTCAAGGGCCTTGAAGCGATGGGCGCCGACATCCGCCTCGAGAGCGGCTATGTCGACGCGCGCGCGCCCGCTGGTCTGGCTGGCGCGCACATCGTGCTCCCCTTCGCCTCCGTCGGCGCCACCGAGAACCTGGTCATGGCGGCGACGCTGGCCTCCGGCAGTACCGAAATCCTGAACGCCGCCCGCGAGCCCGAGATCGGCGACCTGGTCGCCTGCCTGATCTCGATGGGGGCAAAAATCGAGGGCGTCGGCACCGACAGGCTCACCATCGAGGGCGTTCGGCGGCTGCACGGAGCGCGCCACCGCATCCTGCCCGACCGGATCGAGTGCGGCACCTATGCCTGCGCGGTCGGCATCACCGGCGGCGACGTGCACCTCGCGGGCGGCGAACTCGAGCATCTCGGCGCGGTGGTTCGCGCGCTTGAGGAGGCCGGGGTCGAGGTCGCCCAGGAGGCAGGCGGGCTGCGTGTGCGACGCAGCGCGGGGCTCCGTGGCGTCGATGTCATGACCGAGCCCTATCCGGGCTTTCCCACCGACATGCAGGCGCAATTCATGGCGCTGCTCTCGGTCGCCGAGGGCGCTTCGATGATGACGGAGACCATCTTCGAGAACCGCTTCATGCACGTCCCCGAGCTGAACCGTATGGGTGCCAGGATCAACGTGCACGGCGCGTCGGCGATCATACGTGGTGTCGGCGGCCTGTCCGGAGCGCCGGTGATGGCGACCGACCTGCGCGCCTCATTCTCGCTGATCCTGGCGGGTCTCGCCGCCTCCGGGGAGACCGTGCTCAACCGCATCTACCATCTCGATCGCGGCTACGAGACGGTCGAGCGCAAGCTCACCGGCTGCGGCGCGCGTATCGAACGCGTGAGCGAGTGACCCAAGGCCTGGCTCAACCTTGCTTGCCGCAAGCCCCAGATGCTACAGGCCGCCGCTGCAAGCGAGCGAGGACCGCATGACCGCGCTGAGGAAACCGGCCGACCTCGTGCCGGACGCGATCATGCCGCTGGTCCTGGCGCTGCCAAAAGGCCGTATCCTGGCGGAGTCGGTGTCGCTGCTGATCGCGGCAGGCATCCATCCCGCGCGTGACTGCGCCGACGGGGACAGCCGCCGGCTACGCTTCACCACGTCCGAGCCGATGCTCGACGTCGTGCGTGTGCGCCCGTTCGACGTTGCCACTTTCGTGGCCTACGGCGCCGCCCAGATCGGCATCTGTGGCGCCGACGTGCTGATGGAGTTCGATTATCCCGAGATCTACGCGCCGCTCGATCTCGGCATCGGCGGCTGTCGGGTCAGTGTCGCCGAGCCGTCCGATTGCGCCGAGACAGACGATCCGGCGCGCTGGTCGCAGGTTCGCGTCGCCACGAAATATCCCAACATCACGCGGCGGCACTTCGCCGCACGCGGCATTCAGGCGGAGATCGTCCATCTCAACGGAGCGATGGAGCTGGCGCCCGGTCTCGGCCTCTCCCGCCTGATCGTCGACCTTGTGCAGACCGGCTCGACCTTGCGTGCCAACGGCCTGCGGGAGACCGAGGTGATCGCCAACGTCACCAGCCGCCTGATCGTCAACCGCACCGCGCTCAAGACCCAGCCGGAAGCGATCAGCGCCTGGCTGGCGCGCTTCCGCGCCGCCCTCGGCGAAGATCACCTCGGGTGAGGCGGCTCGACGCCAGCGCCGCCGGGTTCGACGCATCGCTGGACCATCTGCTCACGGCGCGAAGCGGTCGTGCGGCGGACGTCGCCGCTCCGGTCGCCGCCATTCTGCGCGACGTGCGCGCGCGCGGCGATGCTGCCGTGTGCGACGCGACTGCCCGCTTCGACCGGCTGACGCTGACCGCCGGACGGCTTCGCGTCACCGACGAGGAGATTGATGAGGCCTGCCGGGAAGTGCCCGCCACCTTGCGCGAGGCGCTTGATTTCGCGGCCAGGCGGATCGAGTCGTTCCACCAGTTGCAGGTTCCCGCGGCGATCGCCCATGCGGACGCGGCTGGCCTGACCCTTGGCATGCGCTGGACGCCGCTCGACGCGGTGGGGCTGTATGTGCCCGGCGGCACGGCGGCCTATCCGTCCTCGGTGCTGATGAACGCCATCCCGGCGCGGGTTGCCGGCGTGCCGCGCATCGCCATGTGCGTGCCGACGCCGGACGGCATTCTCAACCCGCTGGTGCTGGCCGCGGCGCGGCGCGCGGGGGTGGGCGAGATCTACCGCATCGGCGGCGCCCAGGCGGTCGGCGCCTTGGCTTATGGCACCGTCAGCATCCCCAAGGTCGACCGGATTGTCGGACCCGGCAACGCCTATGTCGCCGAAGCCAAGCGTCAGGTGTTCGGCGCCGTCGGCATCGACGGCATGGCAGGGCCTTCGGAGGTGGTGATCGTCTCGGACGCGCTCAGCCATCCCGAGCACGTCGCCATCGACCTGCTGGCCCAGGCCGAGCATGACGAGCTGGCGCAATCCATCCTGATTACCAATGACGCCGGCTTTGCCGACGCGGTTGAAGACGCGGTGCGGCGCGCCCTGCCGACCCTGCCCCGCGCCGCCATCGCCGGAGCGAGCTGGCAACACCATGGCGCAATCATACTGGTGCGCGACTGGGAACAGGCCGCGCGCGTCGTGAACCGGCTGGCGCCGGAACATCTGCAACTCATGCTCGCCGATCCGCAGCCGGTATTCGCTGCCGTGCGGCATGCCGGCGCTGTCTTCATCGGCCGCGACTGCCCGGAAGCACTCGGCGATTATGTCGGCGGCACCAACCATGTGTTGCCGACCGGGGGCACCGCCCGTTTCGCCTCCGGCCTTTCGGTCCACGACTTCATGAAGCGGACGAGCTGGATCAAGGCGAGCGCCGCGGCGCTTGGCGAGGTGGGTCCTGCGGCGGTTGCGCTGGCTCAGGCCGAAGGTCTGGAGGCGCATGCGAGAAGCGTCGCCATCCGGCTTGCAGGCGCGCTTGACCAGGAAGACAGCAATCCTCATGTTCCGGCCTCTCGTCAGCCTGGAGACCAGATGCCCCGTCGAACACCTGAAGCGCGTCCACAGACCGAAGACCGCAATGTCTAAGGAAGACATGATCGAATTCAGCGGCACTGTGATGGAGCTGCTGCCGAATGCAATGTTCAAGGTGAAGCTCGATAACGAGCATACCATTCTTGCCCACACCAGCGGCAAGATGCGCAAGAATCGGATACGCGTGCTGGCCGGCGACCGCGTCAATGTCGAAATGACTCCGTATGACCTGTCGAAAGGCCGCATCACCTTCCGCTTCAAGTAGGATCATGCGCAGCCGCGATCGGACGAAGCTGTTCGTCCTCGCTTCAGCCTCTCCCAGACGACGCGATCTGCTGGCTCAGATCGGCCTCACGCCGGATCATGTCATTCAAACCAACATTGACGAGGCGCCGCGTCCGGGCGAACTTCCGCGCGCCTGCGTCATGCGGCTGGCGCACGAGAAGCTTGCCACGGCCGCGCCGTTATGGCCGGGCGCGTTGATACTGGCTGCCGATACCATCGTCGCACTCGGACGCCGCATCCTGCCAAAGGCGGAGACGGAGGTTTGCGCGCGCAACTGCCTCAGCCTGATGTCGGGCCGCCGCCACCGCGTCCTGACCGCGGTGGTGCTTGGCGACGATCAAGGCCGAGGGGCGGTCCGTGTCGTCGAGAGCGTCGTCGCCTTCTCGCGCCTGACCGCGGCTCAGATCGATGCGCTGATCAAGGCCGGCGACTGGCAGGGCAAGGCAGGCGGCTACGCCGTGCAGGGTCACGCCGCGTCCTCCATTCGCTTTCTCTCGGGCAGCTATTCGAACGTGGTCGGGCTGCCGTTGTTTGAAACCGCCCAATTGCTGCGCAGCCGGGGTTTAATGGTGTGAAACGGCCGCCGTGACGCATCGGATTGCGGCCTCGAGCAGCCCTGGCGAAGTGCGCGTCGCACTCACCGAAGCAGGCGCGCTGCTGGATTACGCGCTGCATCGTCCGGGCTGCCCGGATGGTGTCGGCGACCTGCATATGGGCCGCGTCACTGCCCGCCTGCCCGCTCTTGGCGGCGCTTTCGTGCAGATCGGCGAAGCAAGCGGCTTCCTGCCAGAGACGCAAGACGAAATGCGGGCCGGCGAAGGCGCCCTGATCCCGGTCCGCGTCACCCGCGGCGCACAGGGCGGCAAGGGCCCACGCCTCACCGCCCGACTGACCGAAGCCGAGCTGGGGCGGTTCCATTCCGGCGAGAGGGGCGAGCGCCTGGTCGCCCGCGGCCCGGACGCGCTGCACCGTTTCGCCGGCTTTTCGCCCGACGCGTCGATCTGCTGCGACGACGCCGCCCTCGCCGCCGAACTCCACGCCAGCCTCGACCGGCCTGTGCAGCTCGCGGCCCGCGCCTTTGATGATCATCTGGAAGCGCAGATCGACAGCCTCGCACAGCCCGAGATCGCGCTCCCTGGCGGGTTGCGCGCCAGCATCCATCCGACGCCGGCTTTGGTCGCCATCGACGTCGATAGCGCGGCTGCCAGCGACGAGCCGCGATCCAAGCACGTGGCCCAGTTCGCCTCCAACCGCGCGGCGATCCCCGCACTCACCCATCACCTGCGGCTGCGCAATCTTTCCGGCGCCATCCTGATCGATCTCGCCGGACTTGCCGCGCGCAAGCGCCGCGCCCTGGCCGCGGCTTTCGAGGCCGCTTTGCGCCGCGATCCGCTGCGTCCGCGCCTGCTCGGCTTCACCGCGCTTGGACTGGCGGAAATCCTGCGGCCGCGTATCCACCCGCCTTTGCACGAACTGCTGCACGGCCCGCTCGGCATCGGTCTTGCCGCCCTGCGCGCGGCCGTGGCAGCGCAGCGGCCGCGGCAGTCGCAGACGCTGCGCGGCGGCATTGCCGTGATTACGGCCTTGCGAGCCGACGCCTACGCGCTGCCGGCATTTGCACAACGCGCAAACGCGCCTATCTCGCTCATCATGGACGCGACCATGCCTGCCACCGCCTGGATACTAGACAATGAGTGAACCCGCTTCCGCGACCGCCTCGTGTCCGATCTGCGGGCGGGACACCGTGCCGGAGTTGCGGCCGTTCTGTTCGCGGCGATGCGCCGATGTTGATCTAGGCCGCTGGTTTTCCGGCCAGTATCGCACGCCCTCGCTGCGCACCGGGTCCGAGCTGGACGACGAGGAACAGGTTCCAGGTCCGCTTGATCGAGGCAGCGGCTTGGGTTAAATCGAGCGCCGACGCAGAGCGTGCTTTGGTCAGCCGGCGCGATGCCCAGGTAGCTCAGTTGGTAGAGCATGCGACTGAAAATCGCAGTGTCGGTGGTTCGATTCCGCCCCTGGGCACCATGGCTGGATGACTAGCCGACTTGCTCATCAGTCAGCGGCAAGCCGCGTTGCCGCGCCGCGTCGCGGTCGGATAGGATGCGTCATGAACGTCATCTCCCGCCCGCGCGAGTTCGCCGACGAGCCGGTTCTCGACCTGTCTCCGGAGAGCCGCGGCTTGCGTGTGCCGCATGCCGTCCGCGACCTGCGGCAGAGCCTCTCGCTTTGGCGCCTGTGCTGCAAGCTCGGCTGGCTCGACGTGAAGATGCGTTATCGTGGATCGATCCTCGGTCCGTTCTGGCTCACCGCCTCGACCGCGGTGATGGTGGGCTCGATGGGCGCGATCTACTCCTTCCTGTTCAAGATGGATGTGCGCGCCTACCTGCCGTTTCTGTCGCTGTCGCTGGTGCTCTGGGGCTTCATTTCCGGGTTGGTGGGTGAGTCCACCCAATGCTTCACGTTGTCTGAAAGCATGATACGGGCGATGCGGATGCCTTTCGGCGTGCATGCGGCGCGCGTGGTGATACGCAACCTGCTGGTGCTCGCCCACAACGTCGTGGTGATCGTGGTGGTGTTCGCGCTGTTTCACGTCTGGCCCGGCATTGCGCTCGTCAAGATCCTGCCGGCACTGGCGCTCTGGGTGCTGGACGGAGTCGCCGCCTGCATCCTGCTCGGCGCTCTTGGAGCCAGGTTCCGGGACATCGCGCCGATCATCGGCAGCATTCTGCAAATGATCTTCTTCGTGACGCCGATCATCTGGAAGCCGGACCTGATCCGGCACGGACGGCAATGGCTGCCGCTGAACCCGTTCTATGACCTGCTGGAGATCGTCCGCGCTCCCTTGCTGGGCAGCACGCTGACGACAGGCGTGATCTGGGCGGCGATCGGCTTCAGCGTATTGCTCTGCGCTTTCTCGTGTCTGGTGTTCGCGCAGGTCCGCGCCCGCCTTGCCTACTGGATCTGACGGCATGGCCAGCATCGACGTGCATAACCTGCACATCCTGTTCCCGCTCTATCACGGCACCGCACGATCGCTCAGGAAGACGGTCGCGGCGGCGGCTTCGGTTCGACTGCGCGAGGACCGTCAACGCCGCATGGTGGTGCATGCCCTGCGTGGTCTCACCTTCTCTCTCGGCCCGGGCGAACGGCTCGGCCTTGTTGGCGGCAATGGCGCCGGCAAGACCACCCTGCTGCGCAGCTTGGCCGGCATCTACGAACCCATCGTCGGCCATGTGAAAGTTCGAGGCGAGCTGCACACGTTGCTCGACACCAACCAGGGCATGAACTCCGATCTCACCGGCCGCGAGAATATCGGCCTGCGCGGGCTCTATGCCGGCCTCAACGCACGCGCGATCCGCACACTCGAGGAGGACGTGCAGGACTTTGCCGAACTCGGCGGCTTCCTTGACATGCCGGTGCGTACCTACAGCTCAGGCATGGTGGTCCGGCTCGGCTTCGCGCTCGCCACCTCGATCAGGCCGCAGGTGCTGCTGATGGACGAATGGTTCCTCGCGGGCGACACCGCCTTCATGATCAAGGCGCGCGCCCGGCTCGAGGAATTGGTGCGTCAGGCGGAGATACTGGTGATCTCCACGCATCAGCCGGAAATCATCGCCGCGTGGTGCACCACGGTGCTGTGGATGGACCAAGGCGCCATACGTCTGGAGGGGCCGCCGGAAATCGTGTTGCCGGAATATCTTGGCCGGCCGATCACCCCGGCAAAGGCGATGATGCTGGATGCATCGTGAACGAAACCGTGACGATGCAGCATATCTGGTGAGCCGGGTGGGGATCGAACCCACGACCATTCGATTAAAAGTCGAATGCTCTACCGCTGAGCTACCGGCTCATAGTGGCTGCGCGGACCTATCACGCAGCACTGTCGCGCAGCCTTAAGCCGACTGATCGGCTGGGCGCATACGCAGGATTTTATCGGGGTTCTGTACTACGCCGCTGCCACCGGCGCCACGCTTGATCTTGTCGACATGCTCCATGCCTTCGAT
The DNA here is from genome assembly GCA_964246745.1 of uncultured Acetobacteraceae bacterium. Taxonomy (GTDB): domain Bacteria; phylum Pseudomonadota; class Alphaproteobacteria; order Acetobacterales; family Acetobacteraceae; genus Lichenicoccus. Next base: position 26,993 of record CAXTRK010000030.1, on the reverse strand, counting down.
GACTTCGCCGGCGATGGTGTATTGCCCGTCCAGGCTGGGCGCAGGCGCGAACATGATGAAAAACTGGCTGTTGGCGCTATGCGGATGCGCGGTGCGGGCCATGCCCAGCGTGCCGCGGACGAACTTCGCCTTGGTGGTGAACTCGGACTTCAGGTCAGGCAGTTTGCTGCCGCCGCTGCCGGTTCCGCTCGGGTCACCGCCCTGAGCCATGAAGCCTTCGATGACCCGGTGGAAAGCCACATTGTCGTAGAACCCTTCCGCGCTCAGTGAGCGCAAACGCTCCACCGCTTGCGGCGCCAGATCGGGGCGAAGCCGGATCACCGCCTTGCCGCCGTTTTGCAGCTCAAGGATCAGCGTGTCGGCGGAAGCGGGGTCGGCTGTGTCGGACATGAATGTCCCTCCGGCTGTTGGCAGCGAGGCTCAACGCAGCTTCGCCGCGATCTTGCCGAGCGTGTAGATGGGCACGAAGGAGGAGATGTCACCTCCGAGCTGGGCAATCTCCTTGACCAGGCGCGATGAGATGAACTGATGGCGTTCGGTCGCCATCAGGAACACCGTCTCGATGTCCGGATCAAGCCGATGGTTCATGCCGAACATCTGCACTTCATAGTCATAGTCGGTGACCACGCGAAGCCCGCGCAGGATGATGCTGGCGCCATGAGCGCGTGCGCACTGCACCAGCAGATTGTCGAAGCCGACCACCTCGATCGGCACCCCGGTCTGCACGCTGACCGGAACCACCTCGTTACGGACGCAATCAACCCGTTCGTCGAGATCCATCAGCGGCTGCTTGCCCACGTTGGCGGCTACGCCGACCACCAGGCGTTCCACCAGGTGAGCCGCGCGGCCGATGATATCGAGATGGCCGTTGGTGACCGGATCGAAGGTGCCGGGATACAATCCGACGTGACGCGGCGGCCTAGGCATTGTCGTTCCCGTCCAGGATACCCTCTCCGTCCTCCGCCGGCTCGTCCTCAAGCACCGGGAAAACGCTGGTGATCCGCTCGCCGTCAGTGAGGCGGAACAGGGTCACACCCATCGATTGCCGACCCGTCACGCGCACCTGATCCACGGGCACACGGATCAGCCGCCCGGCATTCGTCACCAGCATCACGTCAGTGCCGTGCAGCACCGGCAATGTGGCGATGACCGCGGTGCCGTTTCGCGGCGTCAGCGTGATGTTGGCGATGCCCTGGCCGCCGCGTCCGCTGACGCGATAGTCATAGGCCGAGGTGCGTTTGCCAAAGCCGCCGTCGGTGACGGTCAGCAGAACCTCCTCGGCCGCCTCCAGCTCGGCGTAACGATCGATGGCGATAGAGGCGTCGAGGGGTGCAGCCTCTTCCGCACTGTCCTCGGATAGCTCGGGCTCGGCGGCCATCTCTTCAGCGGCACTTTCGAGACGGCGACGCGCGGATGCCATGCGCAGAAAGGCGGCACGCTCGGCGACATCGGCCTCGACATGCCCGAGCACGCACAGGCTGTTGACCTCGTCGCCTGGCGCGAGGCGGATGCCCCGCACCCCTGAGCTGTCGCGCCCGGCAAAGACGCGCAGCGTCTCGTCGCCGATCTGAAAGCGGGTGCAGCGTCCAGTGCGTGTCGCCAGAAAGACGTCCTGCCCCTCGCGGCAGGTGGCGACACCGATCAGGCTGTCACCCCCCCCATCTCCATAAGAGTCCAGCTTCATGGCGATCAGGCCGGACGCGCGCACGTTGCGGAAATCGCTCAGCCGGTTGCGCCGGACATTGCCGCTGGCGGTGGCAAAGACGAGATGCAGGCTATCCCATAGCTCCTCGTCATGCGGCAATGGCAGCACCGTGGTGATCTGATCGGCGCCGAGTTCGGGCAAAAGATTGACCAGCGCCCGTCCTTTCGAGGTTGGGCTCGCCTCCGGCAGGCGCCAGACCTTCTCGCGGTAGGCTTTGCCGCCCGAGGAGAAGAACAGCACCCATTGATGCGTGTGCGCGTTGAACGAGCGGGTGACAATGTCGTCGCCACGCCGTCCGGCGGCGGTGCGGCCGCGGCCGCCGCGGTTCTGCGCGCGGAAGATGTCAAGCGGCGTGCGCTTGATGAAGCCGTCGCGGGTGATGGTGACCACCATCTGGCCCGGCTCGACCAGGCTCTCGTCAGTCTGATCGCCGGCGACATCGGAAATTTCGGTGGCGCGCGGCGCCGCGATTTCCGAGCGCACTGATGTCAGTTCGTCGCGCATCACTTCAAGCCGTCTCGGCCGGCTGGCGATGATCTCCAGCAACTCGTTGATGCGCGCGGCGACCTCGCCCAGGTCGCTCTGGATCTTCTCGCGTTCGAGACCAGTCAGCCGCTGCAGACGCAGCTCGAGGATGCCGCGCGCCTGCGCCTCGGTCAGCTTTACGCGCCCGGCTACCACACTATTGCCTTCGTCGTGGATCAACGCCAGCAGCGGCTCGACGTCCTCGGCCGCCCAATCATGCTGCATCAGCCCCGCGCGGGCAGCGGCGGCATCAGGTGCGGCGCGGATCAGCGCGATCACCGCGTCGATGTTGGCGACGGCCAGCACCAAGCCGACCAATAGGTGGCCGCGTTCGCGCGCGCGGGTGAGATCAAAGCGCGAGCGGCGCAGGATCACCTCCTCGCGGAAGGCGATGAAGGCGACCAGCGCCTCGCGCAAGCCCAGCAGCTTGGGCTGGCCGCCGTCGAGCGCCACCATGTTGACGCCGAAGCTGGTCTGCAACTGGGTGAAGCGATAGAGCTGGTTGAGCACGACGTCCGGGGTGGCGTCCCGCTTGATCTCGATGACGATCCGCATGCCGGAGCGGTCGCTCTCGTCCCTTATGTCGGAAATACCCTCGAGTGTCTTGGCGCGGACCAGGTCGGCGATACGCTCCTGCAGCGTCGACTTGTTCACCTGAAACGGAATTTCGGTGACGACGATCGCCTTGCGGTCCCGCCTGATATCCTCGATCGCGGCGCGCGCCCGGATCAGCAGCGAGCCGCGGCCGGTCTCGAACGCCGAACGGATGCCCGACCGTCCGAGAATGATGCCGCCGGTCGGAAAATCCGGGCCTGGCACGATCGCCATCAGCGCTTCCAGGGTGATGTCGGGCTCGGCGATCATGGCGAGCGCCGCGTCGATGATCTCGCCCGGATTATGCGGCGGGATGTTGGTGGCCATGCCGACGGCGATGCCGGAGCCGCCGTTGATCAGCAGGTTCGGATAGGCCGCCGGGAGGACCTTTGGCTCGTTCTCGCTCTCATCGTAATTCGGCTGGAAGTCGACGGTGTCACGGTCGATGTCCTCAAGCAGGGACATCGCCGCGCGAGCCAGACGCGCCTCAGTATAACGCATCGCCGCCGGCGAATCGCCGTCCACCGAGCCGAAATTGCCCTGGCCGTCGATCAGTTTGACGCGCATCGACCAGGGTTGGGCCATGCGCACCATGGCGTCATAGATCGAGGCGTCGCCGTGCGGGTGATACTTGCCCATCACGTCGCCCACCGCGCGCGCCGACTTGCGGTAGGCTTTATCGGGCGTGAACCCGCTTTCGCGCATCGAGAACAGGATGCGCCGATGCACCGGCTTCAAGCCGTCCCGCACGTCGGGCAGCGCCCGGCTGACGATCACCGACATCGCATAGGCGAGGTAGGAAGATTGCATTTCCTCCTCGATCGTCACCGGCAGCATGTCAGGCGGCGATTCTGGCGGGGCTGGAGGCTCTGGTGTGTCGCTCAACTGCGGTCCGTCTTCCTACGCGCGCGCAAGCTCGGCGACCGAACCGGAGACGGGCGCAAAGCAAGGCAGAGTTAAGGTTTGCCGGAAGTCTGCTAGCATAGTTCCGCCCAAAACCGAAAACCAACGAAGGCAAGGGCTCTGCCCTTGACCCGCTGGGGCCGACGGCCCCAGACCCCGTTTCCTAGATTAAAGGATTTCAAAGGCTTGCCTTTGATGGGGTCAAGGGGCAAAGCCCTCGCCTTGGCTACGCCCGAATCGCTGTCCTAGAACGGGATCTCGTCGTCCAGATCGCTCCGCCCCGGCGCATCCCACCCCCCGGACGGCGCGCCGCGATTCTGCTGCGCCGGACCACGGTTCGCGGCCGGGCTTGGACGCGCCGCGGGCGAACGCTCACCCGCGTATCCGCCGTCCTCTTCGCCGCCGCGATTGGAGTCGATCAGAGTCAGGTCTCCACGGAAGCGGTCGATAACCACCTCTGTGGTGTATTTCTCCTGGCCGGACTGATCGGTCCATTTGCGCGTCTGCAGCGAGCCTTCGACATAGACCTTGCGGCCCTTGCGCAGAAACCGTTCGGCGACGTCGCCAACGCGTTCGTTTAAGATCACCACCTTATGCCACTCGGTCCTGTCCTTGCGCTCGCCAGACGCCTTGTCGTTCCAGCTCTCGCTTGTCGCGAGGGTGAAGGTGACGATCTTGGAGCCGCTCTGCGCAGTACGGACCTCCGGGTCCTTCCCCAGATTTCCAACCAGGATCACCTTGTTGACACTACCGGCCATCGTCACTTCCCGTCTTCACGCTTGCACCATGCACCCCGTTCGGAAGCACTACTCCCGCACGCCGCTGAACTCCAACTCTATCCCATAAATCAGAACAGAATATGAACAAAATTCTCGCTACAGGGAAAAACCGCACGATGGCAGGGTCAATCCGGGTGCGCGGCGCGCGTGAGCACAACCTCAAAAACATCGACGTCGACATCCCGCGCGACGCGCTGACCGTCGTGACCGGCCTATCCGGCTCCGGCAAGTCTTCGCTGGCCTTTGACACAATCTACGCCGAAGGCCAGCGGCGTTATGTCGAAAGCCTGTCAGCCTATGCGCGGCAATTCCTCGAGTTGATGGGCAAGCCGGACGTCGACTCGATCGAGGGTCTGTCGCCGGCGATCTCGATCGAGCAGAAGACCACCAGCCGCAATCCGCGCTCCACGGTCGGCACCATCACCGAGGTGCACGACTATATGCGCCTGTTGTGGGCCCGCGCCGGCATTCCCTACTCGCCGGCCACCGGCCTGCCGATCGAGGCGCAGACGGTGAGCCAGATGGTCGATCGTGTCATGGCGATGCCGGAGGGCACCAGGCTGCTGCTGCTCGCCCCGGTGATACGCGACCGCAAGGGCGAGTACCTCAAGGAGCTTGCCGAGCTGCAGCGACGCGGCTTCACCCGCGCCAAGGTCGATGGCAAGCTCTACGAGATCGGCGAGGTGCCAAAGCTCAACCGCAAGCTCAAGCACACCGTGGAGGCGGTGGTGGATCGCGTGGTGGTCAAGGACGGCATCCAGCAGCGTCTTGCCGACAGCTTCGAGACCGCGCTCTCGCTCTCCGACGGCATTGTCTACGCCGAGGAGGCACTCCGGGACGGCGACACGTCCGAGCCGAAGCGCACCGTGTTTTCATCGCGCTTCGCCTGCCCGGTGAGCGGCTTCACGCTGGAGGAGATCGAGCCGCGGCTGTTTTCGTTCAATGCGCCGCAAGGCGCCTGCCCGGCCTGCGACGGCATCGGCACGGAACGTTTCTTCGATCCGCTGCTGGTGGTGCCGGATACCGCCATCAGCCTCTCGCGCGGCGCGATCGCGCCCTGGCGCGGTCCGCAGACTCCCTATTACGACCAGACCCTGCAGAGTCTGGCGCGGCACTTCCGCGTCAGCACCACGCATCCCTGGCGCGATCTGCCCGACACGGTACGCCGCGCGATCCTGGACGGCACCGACGAGGCGATCGAGTTCACCTACAAGGATGATCGGCGCGCGTACAAGGTGACCAAGCCGTTCGAAGGCGTTCTGAAAAACCTGCAACGCCGCTACACCGAGACCGACAGCGCCTGGGTGCGTGAGGAAATGTCGCGTTTCCAAGCGGAGAAGCCGTGCGAAGCCTGCGGCGGCGCCCGTCTGCGTGCCGAGGCGCTCTCGGTCAAGATTGCCGGATCGACCATCGCACAAGCCTCCGAACTGCCGATCCGCCAGGCGCTGCATTGGTTCGGCGGCGTCGAAGCCACGCTGACCCCGCAGCGCGCCGAGATCGCGCACCGCATCCTGCGCGAAATCCTCGAGCGGCTGCGCTTCCTTGACGATGTCGGGCTTGACTATCTCACCCTCTCGCGCGGCTCGGCCACGCTCTCAGGCGGCGAAAGCCAGCGCATCCGTCTCGCCAGCCAGATCGGCTCCGGACTCACCGGCGTGCTGTATGTGCTCGACGAGCCCTCGATCGGGCTGCATCAGCGCGACAACGCACGCCTGCTCGCAACCCTCGATCGTCTCAAGCGGCTCGGCAACACGCTGCTCGTGGTCGAGCATGACGAGGATTCGATCCGTCACGCCGACCATCTGATCGACATGGGACCGGCAGCCGGCATTCTCGGCGGCCATGTGGTCGCCGAAGGCACGCCCGAAGAAGTGGCAATCCATCCGGAAAGCCTCACCGGCGCCTATCTGTCCGGACGCAGGAAGATCGAGATCCCCGAGCGGCGGCGCCCGTTCGATCCCGAGCGCGTGGTCAGCGTGGTCGGCGCCACCGGACACAATCTGCGCAACGTCAACGCGGATTTCCCGCTCGGCACCTTCACCTGCGTGACCGGCGTCTCCGGCGGCGGCAAGTCCACCCTGGTGGTCGATACGCTCTACAAGGCGTTGTCACGCATGCTGATGGGATCGGGCGAGGTGCCCTCGCCGCATGAGCGGATCGATGGATTGCACCGGCTCGACAAGATCATCGACATCGACCAGTCGCCGATCGGGCGCACGCCCCGCTCCAATCCCGCGACCTACACCGACCTGTTCGCGCCGATCCGTGACTGGTTCGCGGAACTGCCGGAGAGCCGCGCCCGCGGCTACAAGCCCGGCCGCTTCAGCTTCAACGTCAAGGGTGGCCGCTGCGAGGCCTGCCAGGGTGACGGCGTGCTGAAGATCGAAATGCACTTCCTGCCCGACGTGTTCGTCACCTGCGATACCTGCAAGGGCGCCCGCTACAACCGGGAGACGCTGGAGGTAAAGTTCCGCGGCAAGTCGATCGCCGATGTGCTGATGATGACCGTCGACGAGGCGGTGCCGTATTTCTCCGCCGTCACCCGCATCCATGACCGGCTGTCCATCCTCCAGAAGGTCGGGCTCGGCTACGTCGCCCTCGGCCAGCAGGCTACGACCCTTTCGGGCGGCGAGGCGCAGCGCATCAAGCTGTCCAAGGAACTGGCCCGTCGCGCCACCGGACGCACGCTCTATATCCTCGACGAGCCGACCACCGGTCTGCATTTCGAGGACGTTCGCAAACTGCTGGAGGTGCTGCACGCCCTGGTTGAACAGGGCAACTCGGTGCTGGTGATCGAGCACAATCTTGAGGTGATCAAGACCGCCGACTGGGTGATCGATCTCGGCCCGGAAGGCGGCGATGGCGGCGGCCGGATCGTGGCCGTCGGCACGCCCGAGGCGATCGCCGCCAATCCGGCGAGCCACACCGGCCGGTTCCTCGCCCCGCTGCTGCCTGCCGCTGAACCCTCACGTGAACCGGCGCGTCGCGCCCGCAAGCGCGCATGAGACTGATTGGCGCTTCACGGAAAGCCGCGCGCCCAGGCAGAAAGCAGACTCAACCGGTCGCCAAGCCCGCGTGGAGCGGAGTGCGGCGGCCGGGATAGATCACGACGCGCCAACACCGCCGGCAGTGCCGCCGCAACATGGCGCCGCCCCAGCTTCGGCCGGCCGGCCTCGGCGAGCCACTGCCGCCCCGCATCGATGATGATCGTCTCCGCGCCCTGCATCGGCGCGCGACCAGCGCGGGCGATCGCGTCCTGATAGCGATGCATCGCCCCGGCGCCGTAGGCTGCGCCAACGGCCCGCAACCGCGCTAGCATCGCTCCGTCCGAGATGCCGAGCGCCAGCGCGAAGGCGACCTGCACGCCGCCGGGCCCGCGGAGTTGCGCGGCCCGCCACTCCTCCACGGCGGCAATGCCCTCCGCCTCGGACTCCCGCGCATCGATGATGTCGAGCAGTGCCGCGCGGTCGAGCCGTCCGTCGTCGAGGGCGGCGCCAAGCGGCTCAGCCAGTTCGTGCCGACGACGGGCGCCTTCCACCACCTCACGCCACCATTGCAACCGGATCAGCGCCGCGATCGGCCCGGCGTCGGTGCGCACGGATGAAGTCTCGAGAGCTCTCACCAGTTCGTGGTTGAAGGCAATCAGCAGGAACAGCGCCTCACGTCGTTCCGCTGGCGCAAACAGGGCAGTGAGAAAGCGGTCCGGATCATGCGTATGCGCGGTACGGCCGGCATGGGACAGCTCTGATCCGGCGTTCATCTGCGCTTTGACGTACCCTTGCTTTCACCACGGACGAACCATAGCCGCCGCAACGCGCTTGTACCGTGCACGTCATATAGAGGAGAATGCAGCATGGCTTTCGAACTTCCGGGCCTTCCATATCAGCACAACGCACTAGCCTCCCGCGGCATGTCGCAGGAAACGCTGGAACTGCACCATGACAAGCACCACCAGGCATACGTCACCGCGCTCAACGGGTTTGTCGACAAGAACCCGGCGCTTCAGAACAAATCGCTCGAGGACATCATCAAGCACAGCCACGGCGACCAGGAGATGGCGCCGGTCTTCAATAACGCCGGCCAGCATTGGAACCATATCGTGTTCTGGCAAGCCATGTCGCCCACGGGCGGCGCCATTCCCGGTTCCCTGGAGAAAAAGCTCACCGAGGATTTCGGCGGCGTCGACAAATTCAAGGAGGCCTTCAAGACTGCCGCCACGACCCAGTTCGGTTCCGGCTGGGCGTGGCTGGTGGCGGCTCCGGACGGCACGCTCAAGGTCACGAAAACCGCCAACGGCTCCAACCCGGTGGCCACCGGCGAGGGCCGCGTGCTTCTCGGCATCGATGTCTGGGAGCACAGCTACTATGTCGATTTCCGCAACCGCCGTCCCGACTACGTGACCAACTGGCTCGACAGGATCGCCAATTACGAATTTGCCGAGGCCCAGCTTCATTCGGCCTGAGGCTCAGTCCTTCTTGACCGCCGCCGGAGTGCTGTCATTCGCCGCACCCGGCGGCTTGCCGACGCTGCTGATGGTATCGCGCATGATCTGCACACGGACATTCGGCGCGATTTCGACCTCGATTTCGTCTGTTCCTTCCCTGGCCCGCTGCACAATGCCGATGATGCCGCCGGCGGTCACCACGCGGTCGCCACGCTTGAGTGCGGCGACCATCGTCTTGAGGGATTTCTGACGCTGCTGCTGCGGGCGGATGAGCAGGAAATAGAAGACAATGAAAATCAGCACGATCGGCAGGAACTGACTGATACCGGCCAAACCGCCGAAGGCGCCCCCCATCGACGTCTGGGCATAGGCGGGAGTCGAGACCAAGGACATCGTATGGCTTTCCAGATCGTGGTACGGGCGTCACTTGCCGCGCCCGGCCGCGGACCATAGTTTTCCTGCCCCCCCCGTCAAGCCGGGCCAGCGCCGTCGCGGAATGCAACCTTGTCCGATCTGATCTCCCTGCTCTCCCGTATCGCCGACGCGATGGAGCGGCTGTCGCCGCCGCCGCCGGTGCTGGACAGGCTTGATCGGGCCGACGCCTATGTCTGGAAGCCGCAGCACGCAGGTCTGACGCCCGTGCGGGAGGTGGCCACCGTGGCACTGTCGCTGCTGCGCGGCATCGAGAGCCAGTCCAGCGTGGTGCTCGAAAACACGCGGCGTTTCGCCCGCGGCTTGCCCGCCAACAACGCCATGCTCTGGGGCGCCCGCGGCACCGGCAAGTCGTCGCTGGTCAAGGCGGTGCATCACACCGTCAATGCGGCGCTCGACCCCGCTGCCGCACTGATCCTGGTCGAGACCGCACGCGACGACCTCGCCAGCCTGCCGGTCCTACTCGAGCTGCTGCGTGGTTCGGAGCGCCGCTTCCTGCTGTTCTGCGACGACCTCTCGTTCGAGCGACAGGATGCCGACTACAAGGCGCTGAAGTCGGTGCTGGACGGCGGCATCGAAGGTCGTCCCGGCAATGTGCTGTTCTACGCCACCAGCAACCGCCGCCATCTGATGCCGCGCGACATGATCGAGAATGAACGCGCAAGCGCAATCAACCCGAACGAGGCCACCGAGGAAAAAGTCTCCCTCTCCGACCGCTTCGGCCTGTGGATCGGCTTTCACCAATGCGACCAGCAGACTTACCTGGCCATGGTGGAAGCCTACGCCCAGGACCGCGCGCTGCCGATTGAACGCGACGCCTTGCACGCCTCGGCCAATGAGTGGTCGATCACGCGCGGCGCCCGGTCCGGCCGCGTCGCCTGGCAGTTCATCGAGGATCTATCCGGGCGTCTCGGCATGATCCGATAAAAAGCAAGGTCGATCAGGAGAGATCATATGGAAGATGAACTGGTCCTCTACACCAACCCGATGTCGCGCGGGCGGATCGCGCGCTGGATGCTTGAGGAGGTTGGTGCGCCGTACCGCGCCGAACTGCTTGATTTCGGCACGTCGATGAAGGCGGCCGATTATCTCGCCGTCAATCCGATGGGCAAGGTGCCGGCGGTGCGTCACGGCGACATCGTCGTGACCGAGACCGCCGCCATCTGCGCCTATCTCGCCGACGTCTTCCCCGAGGCCGGCCTTGCGCCGCCACAGGGCGATCCGCGGCGCGGCAGCTACTATCGCTGGCTGTTCTTCGGCGCAGGCCCGCTGGAAGCGGCAACGACCAACCAAGCGCTCGGCTTCGTCGTGCCAGAGGGCCGCGAGGTCATGGCAGGCTACGGCCAGCTCACGCAGGTGACAGACACGCTCGAGGCCCATCTTTCGACGCGCGACTATCTGGTCGATGGCGATTTCAGCGCCGCCGATCTCTATGTCGGCGCACAGCTCGGCTGGGGATTGATGTTCAAGACGATCAAGCCTTGTCCGGCTTTCGAGCGATACGTGGCGCGGCTCGACGCGCGTCCGGCGGCGTTGCGCGCGCGACAGACCGACGACGCGCTGATGCCGAAGCGCTGATTTTCCGCCCGCGCGTTTGGGGCAAAGCGGCAAGCATGGTACGATCCGCGCTCGCGATCCTCCGCTCGAGAGGAAGCCGGGAGATGTGTCCATGAAAGCCTTGAACCCTGCTCCGCTCGGACTGAGCGGCTTTGCCCTGACCACCTGGCTGCTCAGCATGATCAATGCTGGATGGTATTTGCCGACTGCCATGCCCCTGGTGCTCGGCATGGCGTTCGCCTTTGGCGGCACAGCTCAATTCGCCGCCGGCCTGTGCGAAGTGCCGCGCGGCAACAGCTTCGGCTTCACCGCTTTCTGCGGCTTTGGTGCGTTCTGGTGGTCGTTCGCGCTGTTTGTGCTGTTCCCGCATCTGACCGTACCGCCCAGCTTCGTCGGCTGGTACCTGGCGCTATGGGGAGTTTTCACCCTGTTCATGTGGGTTGGCACCCTCACTGCCAACCGGGCGGTCTCGACGGTGTTCCTGCTGCTCTGGATCACCTTTTTCCTGCTTGCCCTCGGGGACTGGACCGGGTTTGTGGTGTTTGACCGGCTTGGCGGTTATTGCGGATTGGCGACGGCCATTGCCGCGCTCTATCTGGCCGCCGCCGAAATCATCAACGAGGCGCATGGCCGCATCATCCTGCCGATCGGACCGTATGCCGTGCAAAGGCATACGGTCGATCCACGCGCGTCCATCGCCAGCCCTTGATCCCGCTATGGAGCTTCGCGTGTGATGCGCGCGAGGCCGCCGAGATAGGGGCGAAGGACTTCCGGAACGAGGAGCGAGCCATCCTCCTGCTGCCCGTTCTCGATCAGCGCGATCAGCGTTCGGCCGACAGCCAGCGCGGAGCCGTTCAGCGTGTGGAGATGCTCGGGCGGCTTGCCTTCCGGCCGAAAGCGCGCGTTCATCCGACGCGCCTGGAAGTCGCGCGTGTTCGAACACGACGAGATCTCCCGCCACGCTCCCTGCCCCGGCAGCCAGGCCTCAAGGTCATAGGTGCGGGCGGCGCCAAAGCCGGTATCGCCGGCGCAGAGCAGCATCCGGCGATAGGGGACCTCCAGCAGGTCGAACACCCGCTCGGCGCACACGGTCATGCGCTCATGCTCCGCCTCGCTCTGTTCCGGCGCCACCATCGACACCAGCTCGACCTTCTGGAACTGGTGCTGCCGCAGCATGCCGCGTGTGTCGCGTCCGGCGGCGCCGGCCTCGCTGCGGAAGCACGCCGACAACGCCGCCAGACGGATCGGCAGGCGCGCGGCGGGCACGATCTCGCCCGCCGCCAGGCTGGCGAGCGGCACCTCGGCGGTCGGGATCAGCCAGCGTCCGTCGGTGGTGACGAATGACTGGTCGGCGAATTTCGGCAGCTTGTCGGTGCCGTACATCGCCGCTTCGTTCACCAGCAGCGGCACGGCATGCTCGGTATAGCCATGCCGCTGCGTGTGCAGGTCGAGCATGAACTGCCCGAGCGCCCGCTCCAGCCGCGCCAGCGCGCCGCGCAAGATCACGAAACGGCTTCCGGACAGCTTTGCCGCGGCCTCGAAGTCCATCATGCCGAGTGCCTCGCCGAGCTCGAAATGCTCCTTCGGCGTGAACTCGAAACTGCGCCTGACCCCGCGCTCGTGCATCACCCGGTTGCCGGTCTCGTCGGCGCCATCCGGCACCAGCGGATCAAGACGGTTGGGCAGTTCCGCCAGAAGTGCCGCGATCTCCGCGCCGACACCGGCGGACTCCTGATCGAGCGCCTCGATCTCCCGGCGCAAGGCCATCGCCTCGGCCTCGATCGACGCCGTGTCCGCACCCGATCGTCTGGCCGCGCCGACCATCTTCGCGATGGCGTTGCGGCGCGCCTGCCTGTGCTGCAACGCGGTCAGCGCCGCGCGACGCGCCTCGTCAAGCGCCAGCAGCCTGTCGCTGACCGGGGGCAGCCCGCGACGGGCAAGATCGGCATCAAACCCCGCGGGCTCGGCGCGTATGGCGCGAAGATCATGCATCCACGGCCTCCTCGACAGCCGCCTTCGGCTCGACCATGCGCGAGGTCACGATGGAGACCTCATAGAGCAGGATCAGCGGCACTGCGAGAATGGTCTGGGTGATCACGTCCGGCGGGGTCAGAACGGCGGCGATGACGAAGGCGCCGACATAGGCGTAGCGACGCAGCCGCTTCAGCGTCTTTGAGGTGACCAGGCCAACCTTGGCGCACAAGGTCAGCACCACCGGCAGCTCGAAGGCGATGCCGAAGGCCATGATGAGCTTCATGACCAGAGCAAGGTATTCGCTCACCTTGGCGTCGAGCTGTATCTGCAGCCCGTCGGAGCCCGAACTCGTCTGAAAGCTCAGAAAGAACCGCCAGGCAACCGGAAACACGAAATAATACGCCAGCGCCGCACCCATCAGAAAGAGGATCGGCGTGGCGATCAGGAAGGGCGCGAAGGCACGTTTCTCGCTGCGATAGAGCCCCGGCGCCACGAAAATCCAGATCTGGCTGGCGACGACCGGAAACGACAGAAAGCTTGCGCCGAACATCGCCACCTTCAGATAGGTGAAGAACGCCTCGTACAGCGCGGTGTAGATCAGATGCGGCTGTTCGCCTTTCTGTCGCATGATCTCGGCGAGGGGATGGGCGAGAAACAGATAGATGCGCGCGGAGAAATGGTAGCAGAGCAGAAAGCACAGCAGGAACGAGACCGCCGACCAGAGCAGCCGCCTGCGCAGCTCGACCAGATGCTCGAGCAGAGGCATCGGCCGGTCATGGATCGGATCGTCGTTCAGGGCGCTCTCCAACACCGGACCGCCATCGCCAGCTTACAGGAAGTCCGTGCCGGGCCGCTTGAGCGACGGCGGCAGGAAGGCGGGCGCGGGTGCGAGAGATTGTATCCGCCTCACGCGGCGGGCCGTGCGCGGCGGGATCACCGCGGGCGCCGGACCGGACGGGTCAGGCTCCTCCGGCTCGATCGGCGCCACATCCGTGGTGATGCCGCCGCGACGGAACATCTCGGTCGCCGAAACGCGACGCCCGGTCATGATCGCCTCACCCGGCGCCATCTCGGGCGGCGAACCCGGTATCGCGCGAGAGGACGCAGCCGGAACCGAACTCAGCGGATTGTCGGCGAGCGTGCGGCGCAGCGTGCCATCCCCGTCCAGCGCCTTCATCACCTGCCCGCGCAGGTTCATGCCGCGCAGCTCGCGAAACGACTCTCTCGCCTCGCCCAGGTCGGCGTCACGAACCATGTCGTCGACATGGGTCTGGAACTCGCCGGCGAGCTTGCGTCCCTTCTTGATCAGATCGGTCACCGCACGGACCGCCGTCGGCATGTCCTTGGGACCGATGAAGATCAATCCGACAATGCCGATCAGCGCGATCTCGGACCAGGCAAAGTCAAACATTCGGTGTGAGCGTCCCCGGCGGCATGGCGCCTCTAACTAGCACGGCTCGTCGTCGCCAGGAACCACGCTTGCGGCGCCGGGCAGCTCCACCAGAAGTTCCTCGCGCCGCGGCAAGTCAGCGAGGTCGCGCAATCCGAAATGGCGCAGGAAATTGTCCGAGGTGCCCCACAGCGCAGGCCGCCCCGGCACCTCCTTGCGCCCGCGCGGCACGATCAGGGCCGCTTCGAGCAGTGCGTCGAGCGTCGTCTGGGCCAAGGTCACGCCTCTGATCTGCTCGACCTCGGCGCGTGTGCAGGGCTGGTGGTAGGCGATGATCGACAACGTCTCCATTGCCGCTCGCGGCAGACGCCGTGGGCGGGGGATCACCCGGGTCAGGCTGGGCGCAAGATCGGGCGCGGTCCGGAACTGCCAGCCGCCGGCAACCTGGACCGGCCTCACGCCGCCTTCGCTGTAGCGCGCGACCAGCGCGTCGAGCACGGCGCGCAGCGTTTCGGTTTCGCTGGCGGTCTCACTGTCGGGCAACGCCTGCCGCGAGCGCAGCAATTCCAGCAGCGCGCGCTCGCTGACCGGATCGCTGCTGGCGAAAATCATCGCTTCCGTCAGGCGAACGGCAAGATCGTCGGCACTCCCGTTCACTCTGCCGCCTCCCGCATCTCTGACGCGGCCCGGCGCAGCAGGATGGCGCCGAACGGCTCCTGTTGCGCAAGCTCCACGACGCCGCACCGGGCGAGTTCCAGGCCGGCGACCAGCGTCCCGGCGACGGCCGCGCGCCTTGGCTCGGCTTTGACAGCACCCGCGCCAGCAAGCCAGTCCGGCAGAAAGCGTTCGAGCGCGCGCCATTCGGCCTGCTCCTCGCCGAGCAGCAGGCGAAGACGCAAGAGCGCATCCCGCACACTCCAGAAGGCGAGCGGCTTTGGCCGCCAGACCCGCTTCCTCGCCGCCCGGCGCAGGACTGCCATATAGGCGCCGAGCAGATGCGGCATCTCCAGCTTGAGGCCGGACCGGTCGATCTCGGTGAGATCCTCCGCGCTGCCGCGGGCAAACACCTCGTGGCCGAGACGGTGGCGCGCGCCGAGCCATCCGGCGGCACGTTCGACATGGGCCAGCTCCGCGAGACGCGCCGTCAGTAGCGTCGCCGCCGCCCCGGCATCCTCCGGTTCGTCGGCACCAGCCTCTTCCCGTGGCAGCAACAGCCTCGATTTCAGCCAGGTCAGCCACGCCGCCATCACCAGCCAATCGGCGGCGAGTTCCAGCCTGAGCTGCCGCTCGTTGTCGATTGCGGCGAGGTATTGCTCGACCAGCCGCAGGATGGAGATTTGCGCCAGATCCACCTTCTGCGCCCGCGCCAATTCCAGCAGCAGATCGAGCGGACCCTCGAACGCGCCGAGCCGAAGCAGCGGCGCCGGAGCACCCGGCTGCCCGCTCAGCATACCAGCCGCTCGCGTTCCCTGGCCAGATCGCCGGCATCAAGCACGAGCCGCCGAGACTCGGCGAGCGCCCGCGCGCGGCCCAACCGCGACCGTGCCGCGGCATCGAGCGGCCGCACCCGCTCCAGCACGTCACGGGTCTCGGCGAACACGCCCGAACAATGCAGCGCCACATCGCAACCGGCGTCGAGCGCCTGCGCCGCGCGGCTGCCAGCGCCGCCTTCCAGCGCGTGCATGGCGAGATCGTCGGAGATCAGCAGGTTATCGTATCCCAACCGGCCGCGGACGATGTCCCGCAGGATCGCGCGCGACACCGTCGCGGGCCTGAGCGCATCCTCGGCGCGGTAGCGTATATGCGCGGTCATCATCCAGGGCAGCCAGCCCAGCATCTGGAATGGCGCCAGGTCCGCGGCCGCGACGCCGTCGAGCTCGGGCAACGCCAGATGGCTGTCGAGCGTGGCCCTGCCATGTCCGGGAACGTGCTTGCCGACCGGCTGCACCCCCGTCGCGAGCAGGCCGCGCGCAAAGGCGCCCGCCAGCTCGGCGATCACCTCCGGATCGCCGCCATAGGCGCGGTCGCCGATGACCGCGTCGGCGCCAGGCACCGTCCGGTCGAGCACGGGCGCGCAGGCGACATCAAAGCCGGCGCCGGCGCAGTCCAATCCGATCAGAGCGCCGGTCAGGAACGCCACCCGCGCTCCCGCGCACGCATCGCGCGCATGCAGCCGACCGATCTCGGCTGCGGTCGGATGGCCGTGCCAGTGCGGCGGCCGCAGTCGCGCGACGCGTCCGCCTTCCTGGTCCACCAGCAGGACCGCATCCGGCGGCAGCACGCCGCGCAACGCGGCGACAAGGCCCGCGAGCTGCGCCGGAGAGACGATGTTGCGTCGGAACAGGATCACGCCCAGCGGCTGTCGATCGCGCAACAGACGGCGCTCCGCGTCGCTGATCGTCTCACCCTCGATCCCGACGATGGCGGCGAGCGGACCCACGCTCATCGCTCAGAAATCGGCCACGGTGCAGGCGACGCTCTGGGCGCGCGCGTGCCTGCAGAAGCTGGCTGCCGCTTCGGTGCTGTCGAAACCGCGCATGCGCAACCGCCAGATCGCGTGGCCGGCATGATCGACCTGCTGGACCAAGGGCTGCTTGCCGGAGAACAAGGCCGGGTGCGCACGGGACAAGCGGGCCCACTCGCGCCCGGCGGCGGCCTCGCTGTCGAGTGCCGCGAGCTGGACCGCCAGCCGGCCGGTGTTTTCGGTGCGCAGCAGGTTATCATCGGCGGGAGTCTGCCGCGGCGTGGGAGGCGGCAACGACGGCGGCAGGGTCGCCTGCGGCTTGGCGGGCGCCGGGGCCGGCGCCGGCGGCGCGCCATCATGCCGGGCTGCATCCACCTCCGCCTTCAGCGCGTCCGGCCGCGGAGTCTCCGGCGGAGGCGCCAAGGCGGCCTTGCCGTCGCCGGCACCTGGTCCGTTGCCATCATTGGGCAACATCGCTCCAAGCGCTTGCATGCCGCCCGGATTGACCGGCTTCACCCGAACCGGGCCGGACTGCGCCTCTATCACCGGGATCGAGCTGGCATTGTGCCCGCTCAACGCCCAGCCGCCGATCAGCACCGCCAGCAGCAGGCCGATGCCGCTCGCGATCCAGATCAGGTGCCGCGTCGTCGGGTCCATCGCCTCGCGGCCGCGCGCGCTGCCCAGGTCCGGCTCCTCGCCATCGAGCGCACGGTCTTCCTCAACCGGGTTCATCGTATCTCCTCAGCCGCGGTCACTCCAAGCACATCGAGGCCGGCACGCAGCACACAGGCGGCCGCCAGCGCCAACCTCAGATCGGCCACGCCGCGACTCGGCTCGCCGGCGTGCAGTGCGCGCAGTTTCGCACCATCGACCGGGTGCTTCCACACTCGATCGAACTGGTCCGAGACGTGGATCAAATACCATCTTACCGACGCCTCGCCAGCCGTGTCAGCGCCCGCGTCCGCGATCCGCCACCAGTGATCAAGCCAACAGAGCAGCCGACGCGGCTCACCGGCGGACAGCATGCCCCAATCAGCGCTCCAGTCGGCGACCTCCGGGTAGCCTTGCGCCTCGGCCGCACGCGCCAGTGAGCGGCATCGCGCATGCGCGTACTGGACCCTGAACATCCAGTTCCGCCGCCACATCGCCTCGATCGGCATGACCAGGGGGATCGGCTCGGGTGCTACCGGCGGCGACTCCAGCAGCGAGGCGATGACGCCCGGCAGCGCCGCATCGGCAAGCGTGAGATTGACATGGCCGCCTGATGACGCCGCGCCGCACACCATCGGCGCCTCGCGCAAAGCCGCCGCCAGGGAGACGGCAAGCGCCTCCGCCGGCCGGTCGACGGCGCGTGCGCAGACCAAGGCAGCATCGGTGGAGAGATCGCCGCGACCGGGTCCGTTGGCCGGGCGCAGCCTGATGCGGTGATGGCGTCCGCTGTCCGGCGGCAGGAGTCCCGCTTGCCGCGCGAGATCACGCAACAGGGTATCCGGCAGCACCGAGCCGGCCATCAGCCCGGGATCGCGGGATCCGTCAGCCGTCGATGCTCCTCGATGGCAAAGCGGTCGGTCATGCCGGCGATGTAGTCCGCGACCACACGGTGCGCGCCCGCCTCGCCGCACGCCGCCTGCTCGCGCCACCCGTCCGGCAGCAGCGCCGGGTTGCCGGCGAGAATGTCGAATAGCCCGGCTGTCACCTGGCGCGCCTTGCGCGTCATTCTTGCGACCTTCCAGTGCCGATAGAGCCGCCCGTACAGGAAGCCGCGAACCGCCGTGTTCTGCTCGCGTATCGCCGGACTGAAGCCGATCACCGGCCGCTGATGATGTCTGACGCCGTCCGCGTCGCCAGCGTCGAGTGCCGCCAGCCGGCGACGGCTTTCCGCAATCATGTCGCTGGCCAGCATGTCGATCACCCGACGGATGGTCTCATGGCGCAGACGCGACGCCTCCAACCGCGTTCCGCAACGGGCCCGCGCCTCGGCGAGCGCCGCACCCACAATCGGCACCGGCGTGAGATCCTCGACGTCGAGCAGCCCGGCGCGCAGGCCGTCATCGAGATCATGGCCATGATAGGCGATGTCGTCGGCCATTGCCGCCACCTGCGCCTCGGCGGAGGCATGCTCGCCGAGTTCGAGCCGGTGCGTGGCGTCGTAGGCGGCGAGATAGGCGGACGGATCAGCCACCGGGCCGTTATGCTTGGCAAGTCCCTCCAACGTCTCCCAGGTCAGGTTGAGCCCGTCGAAGCCGGCGTAGCGCCGCTCCAGCAGGGTCACGATACGCATCGACTGCGTATTGTGATCAAAGCCGCCCCAAGGCTGCATGGCGGCGCGCAGCGCTTCCTCGCCGGCATGGCCGAACGGCGTATGTCCCAGGTCGTGGGCGAGCGCCAAGGCCTCGGTCAGATCCTCGTTCAGCGACAACGCGCGGGCGATGGACCGCGCAATCTGCGCCACCTCGATGCTGTGGGTCAGGCGGGTGCGGAAGAAGTCACCCTCATGATTGACGAACACCTGGGTCTTGTATTGCAGTTTGCGGAACGCCGCGGAGTGGATCACGCGGTCGCGGTCGCGTTGCCAGGGGCTGCGCGTCTCCGCCTCGAGTTCCGGATGCAGCCGGCCGCGCGAACCCTCGATGCGAACGGCATAGGCGGCCCAGCTCATCGAAATTGCCTCCGCATGGCTCCCACTTACAACGACGCGGGACTTGGGGAAACCGCGGAGAGACGCTATGTTGGGACGATGGATGCATTGGTTCAGACTGGGGCTCAGACTGGCGTGGACACTCCGGCCGCCGGCTTTTCCGTCTCCGAGCGCGCGGCGTCGCGGATCGCGGAAATCGTCTCAGCTCAGCCCGGCGCCTCCGGGCCGAACGCGCAGGCGCTCCGTGTCGCCGTGCTCGCCGGCGGCTGCAGCGGCTTCCAATATAGTTTCAAGCTCGATCCTGAGCCGCAGCCGGACGATATCGAGATACAGGCGGGCGCCGCCCGCGTGCTGGTCGACCCCGCCAGCCTCGATCTGCTCGGCGGCGCGCAACTCGACTACAGCGAGGCATTGATGGGTGCCCACTTTACCGTGCGCAACCCGAATGCGACCTCCTCCTGCGGATGCGGCACCAGCTTTTCCATCGAGTGAATGAAGTTCGCCACCTGGAACGTCAACTCGATACGCAGCCGTGAGACTCACGTCAGCCGCTGGCTTGAACGCGAACAGCCGGACGCCCTCCTGATCCAGGAGATCAAGTGCGAGGCGACGAGCTTTCCGGTTTCAGCCTTCGCGGGCCTTGGCTATCGTGCCGCGGTCGTCGGCCAGAAGAGCTACAACGGCGTCGCCATCCTCACCCGCGACCCGGCCGAGACGATCCGCATTGCCCTGCCCGGGCTGCCCGCGGAGACGCCGGCGCGCTATGTCGAAATTCGGCTCGGCGGCCTGGTTCTCGGCAATCTCTATCTGCCCAACGGCAACTCCGGCGGCGAGGCCGGCTACCAGGCCAAGCTCGACTGGATGGATGCGCTCTGCGGTCATGCCGCCTCCATGCTGGAGACTGACACCGACTTCGTGCTGGCTGGCGACTATAATGTGTGTCCGACCGATGAGGACGCGGCGCCCGGCACGCTTGCGGCTGACGACGCGCTGGTCCGCCACGAGACCCGCAACCGCTTTCGCAGGCTGCTCTGGCTCGGCTTGACCGATGCGCAGCGTCAGGTGCAGCCTGGCGGCCGCGCTTTCACCTTCTGGGATTACCAGGCGGGTTGCTGGCCGCGCGACCGCGGCCTCAGGATCGACCATGCGCTGCTCTCCCCGCGTGTCGCCGAACGCCTGCTGGCCGCACAACCCGACCGGCAGGAGCGTGACGCGCCGCAGCCCTCCGACCACGTGCCGCTTGTCATTACTTTGTCTTCGCCATAAATGTTACTTTATCGTCGCCAAAAGTGTTGATCGTTTCACACTTTTGGCTTATTCGCACGTCACGATCCGCTGTCTCAATTTTGCGAGGGTCTCGTGCGCGCATCCTTTGGTATCGGCTTGACCACCATGCTCTGCTTCGCCGCCGGCAGCCCCGTCGTTGGCCGTGAAAACCATGACGCGCACCGCCGGGAAGTCGCCCACAAGGTGATTGGCCCGCACAAGGAGATCGGCAAGGCGTCGATCTACTCGTCGCGGTTCCAGGGCCGGCATATGAGCGACGGTCAGCGCTTCAACGTGCACTCCAGCGACGCGGCGAGCAAGGTTCTGCCGCTCGGCACCGAGGCACGCGTGACCGATCTCAAGACCCGAAAGTCCGCGGACGTGATCATCAAGGATCGCGGACCGGTGCCGCGCGGCCGGGTCATCGACCTCACGCCGCGCACGGCGGGTGAGATCGGGTTGACCAGAAAACAAGGCATCGCGCCGGTTGCCGTCGTGCCGATCAGCGTCCCTGCGAGCGGCAAAGCAGCCGTCCGGTGATCCGCTTCAGCCGAGCAACTCCAGCGCCGCCTTGAGGCGGGCGCCCTCGTTCAGGAAGGTCTGAAGCCGGCCGCGATTCTCCTCGACCACTTCCGGCTTGGCGCGCGCGACGAAGTCGGTGTTGTCGAGCCGCCGCCGAGTGCGTTCCGCCTCTGTTGCAACCCGCTCCTGTTCCTTGCGCAGCCGGGCACGCTCCGCCTCGAGGTCGATCAGACCCGCGAGCGGCAGCACCAAGGTCGCCTCGTCGAGCACGATCTGCGCCGCCTGTCCTGGCATCGGCCCCTCGAGAGCGGCCAGTTCCGAAACACGGGCGAGGCGTCCGATTGCCTCCCTCCAGCGTCCGGCGCGTGCGATCGTCTCGGGATGCGCATCGCGCAGCAGCGCCGGCGAAAGCACGGAAGCAGGGACGTTCATCTCGGCTCTGACCGCGCGGATTTCGCTGACGCAGCGGATTACCCAGTCGATTTCGAGGGCGACACGCGCGTCACGGATGGTCTCGTCCGCCACCGGCCAGGCGGTGCGTATCAGGCTGCCCAGAGCGCCAAAGCCAAGGGCGCTCCAGATGGTCTCCGTCACGAACGGCATGACCGGGTTCATCAGGCGCAGGATGATGCCGAGCGCGTAAGCGGCGGCAGCGCGCACCTGCCGCGACGCCGCCTCATTGTCGGCGGTCAGCGCCGGCTTTGCCAACTCGACAAACCAGTCGCAAAACCGATTCCAGGTGAAGCGGTAGAGCACGGCGGCATAGTCGTCGAAACGAAACGCCTCCAAGGCCGCGGTCGCCTCCGCGATCGCCTGATGCGCCTCCCCCGCGATCCAGCGCGCCAGCGGCTCGTCGGCCGCGGCCGGATCAAACTCAGGGTCGGGCGCCACCTTGTTGATCTCGCAGAAGCGGGCGGCGTTCCACAGCTTGGTCGCGAACGAGCGTTGCTCCTCCACGCGTCGGGCGGAAAGCCGCGCGTCACGGCCGAGCCCCGACAAGTCGCAAATGGCGAAGCGCAGCGCATCGGCGCCGTACTGGTCGATCATCTCCAGCGGATCGATGCCGTTGTTCAGGCTCTTCGACATCTTGCGCCCGCGCTCGTCGCGCACCAGGCCATGCAGATAGACGGTGCGGAACGGCACCTCGTCCATGAAATGCAGCCCAAGCATCATCATCCGGGCGACCCAGAAGAAGATGATGTCGAAGCCGGTGACCAGCACCGAACCCGGATAATAGCGCGCGAGTTCGGGCGTCTTCTCCGGCCAGCCCTGAGTCGAGAACGGCCACAGACCCGAACTGAACCAGGTGTCGAGCACGTCCGGATCGCGCGTGAGTTCAGCCTGATGGCCGTAATGGGCGCGGGCCGCCTGCCGCGCGCCCGCTTCGTCATGAGCGACGAAGACCTCGCCGTCGGGTCCGTACCAGGCCGGAACGCGATGCCCCCACCAGAGCTGCCGGCTGATGCACCAGGGCTGGATGTCGCGCATCCAGGCAAAGAAGGTGTTCTCCCAATGACGTGGCACGAACTGCACGCGGCCCTGTTCGACGGCCGCGATCGCCGGCCCGGCGAGCGCCGCCGCGTCGCAGTACCATTGCGTGGTCAGCCGCGGCTCGACCACAGCCCCGCCGCGTTCGGCGTGCGGCACCTGATGGGTGTGCGGCTCGACTTTGTCCAGCCAGCCAAGCCGTTCCAGTTCCGCCACGACCGCGTCGCGCGCCGCCTCGCGCGACAGCCCGGCAAGCCCGTGCACGAACGCCGGATCGGCAAGCCCGTCCACGGCCCGCAATGACTCCGCGATCTCGGCTAGCTGGATACATCCGTCCGCGTCGAGGATGCTCGGCATTGGCAGGCCATGCCGCTCGCCGACCGCGAAGTCGTTGAAGTCGTGCGCCGGCGTGATCTTCACCGCGCCAGTGCCCTTCTGCGGATCGGAATACGGGTCAGCCACGATCGGCACACGCCGTCCGGTGAGCGGCAGCGTGGCGAACCGGCCAACGAGATCCGCGTAGCGCGCGTCGTCGGGATGCACCGCCACCGCCACGTCGCCCAGCATCGTCTCAGGACGCGTGGTGGCAACGATGATCGACCGCCCGCCTGCTCCCTCAACCGGATAGCGCACGTGCCAAAGCTGGCCGCGCACCTCACGGCTTTCGACTTCGAGGTCCGACAGCGCCGACCGGAACACCGGATCCCAATTCACCAGCCGGCGCGCGCGATAGATCAGCCCCTGTCGGTGCAAGGTGACGAACACCTCGCGCACCGCTCTGGACAGGCCCGCGTCCATGGTGAAGCGCTCCCGATCCCAATCGAGCGAGCAGCCAAGGCGGCGCAACTGCCGGGTGATGGTGCTGCCGGACTCCTGCTTCCAGGCCCAGACCCGCTCGATGAACGCCTCGCGCCCGATCTGTTCCCTGCTGCTCTGGGCGTCGCGCAGGGCGCGTTCGACGACGAGCTGCGTGGCGATCCCCGCGTGATCAGTGCCCGGCTGCCAGAATGCGTCGTAGCCTTGCATGCGGCGCCACCGGATCAGGATGTCCTGCAGCGTCATGTCGAGCGCATGGCCGGCGTGCAGCGTGCCGGTGACGTTCGGCGGCGGGATCATGATCGCAAACGGCGTCTTGCCGCTCAGAGGCGCGGCATCAAACGCCCCCTGGCTCTGCCACAACTCGTAGAGCGGCGCCTCGACGTCGGCGGGACGAAAGGTCTTTTCCAGCATGGCGCCGACGCTAGGCCAGGCGTGCGCCCTCGGGAAGCCGCTTCAGCGTCGGGTCAGCTTCTCGATTTCCGAGCGCACCAGCGTCTCGACCAGGGCTGGCAGATGCACGTCAAGCCAGTTGCTGAGCAGGCTGCGCAGTTCGTCGCGAACCAGATCCTCGACAGTTGGACCACCCGCACGCAGCAGCTTGGGTGAGATCGGTCCCGGCGGCGGCTCGTCGCGGCGCAAGGCGTCGTGCAGCGCGTCAAAAGACTGCGCCGCCGCCGCACGCGTGCGCGCCGCGACCAGCCCTTCAACTCCGCCGCTCCTGCCTTGCGGCTCGGCCGCATCGGCCTTCGCGACCGGCGGAGAGTTCTGCGGTGCGGGCATAGGGCTTCTCTCAGCGGCGGATGGTGGCGACTCGGGCTTCTCCGGTGGCACCATCATTGCTTCCTTCAGCACGAGAACATCATTCTTCTGGGCGCCTGGCACGCTGAGTCTGGGCTCGATGCCCGCTCTCGGCGGAACCTCGGGTATCCTGACTTCGGCGGCCCTCAGTTCGGCGCGGATCGGCGGCGCCTCGGCGGGTGCAACCTCGTCCTCGTTGAGGATGCGCCGGATCGAAGCCAGGATGGTGTCCATGGAGCCATCCTCCTCCGATACGCGATCAGCGGCGGCAGGCGGCTTGGATGTGCTCTTCAACAGTCTTTTTCCAATCTTCATCGATGCCCAATCTCACTTGACGCATCTCTACCGTCCGGGTTGTCCGACAGCATAGTCGTTAATGCCCCAGAGCCGATCTCTCACTGCCTTGTAATAGGCGGTGTCGTCATACAAGGGAACGTTCAGTTTGAGGTCGCGCGCGGTCAATCTGCCGATCGCGGAGGCCACCGCGTAGGAAGCGGTGACCAGGTTGGTGAGACTCTGCACCAAAGTGAGCTGCGCCGAGAGCAGCGTCTGCTGTTGCTGCAACACTTCGAGCGTGGTGCTGGTTCCGACGATCGCCTGGCGTTCAACGCCGTCAAGAGCGATGATGTTCGCCTGCACGGCAACCCGGTCGCTGTTCAGCGAAGCACGGTAGGCGAGCAGGTTCTCCCAGTTCGAGACCGCGGTCTGCAGCGCGCTGCGGCGCTGGATGTCAACCTGCCTGCGCGAATATTGCGCGGTCTGCCGCGCCTGACGCACCGCGGCGTACTCAGCGCCGCCCTGATAGATCGGTATCTGGAAATTCAGGATGGCTTCCTTGATGTCCTGCTGATAGCCGGAGAAACTCTGATTGAGCGCATGGAGGTATTCTCCTTCCGCGGTGACTTTCGGCAGCAGGGCGGAGACCGCCACGTCGAAGGCGTCCTTCTCGGAGGCCTGCGTGAACAGCGCCGAGACGACATTAGGATTGTTCGAGACCGCCTGCGCCATCACCTGCTGCTCGTTGCTCACCGGCAGATCGAGCGGCTGCGGCGGAATGAGGTTCGGCGGCGGCGGCATGCCGATGATCTGGACGTAGGTCGCCTCCGCCGTCTGCAGCGTTCCCTCCGCCTGTTGCCGCGCGGCGCGTGCGGTGGCGAGGGCTGCTTGCGCCTGAGCCACATCGGTGCGGGTGATCTCTCCAACCCGGAAGCGGTCGTTGGTGGCCTGGAGCTGCTCGACCAGCACCCTCTCGTTATTGACCTGAATTTGCAGGTTCTGCTGGTTCTGGATCACGCCGACATAGGCGCTGACCACGTTGGTGAAGACGGTCTGCTCGGTGGCGATCAGATTGGCGCGCTCAGCATAGACGCGGTTGACCGCCTCGTGGGTCAGCGCCGTGGTATGGCCGCCTTCATAGACCGGCTGCTGGATGGTCACGCCGGAGTCATAGCCGAAGCTGTGGATCGTGCTTCCAGTACCAATGCCGATGCCTTCGAGCGTCTGTCCGGACTCGTAGGTGAGCGCCGTGGTGCCGGTGATCGTCGGCCGCCATCCGGCGAGCGCGGTCGGCACGTTCTCGTCGGTGACGCGCAGGTTGGCGCGCTCGGCCTGGAGCGTCGGATTGGTCAGATAGGCCGAGGCGAACGCCTGCTGGAGCGTGTGCGGGATGAAGGTCGGCGAGCCGGTGCCGTCATATTTCTGCGCCAGCGCCGTGCCACTGCATAAGATCGCGGCAAGCCCGACACCCGCGCCGGTTCGAACACTCATCGTCGTCTCCCGAAAGCCGCCAATCTGTTTGCCGCGGATTTGTTTGCCATAGAACCGGCCGCTGGTGCCAGTCCAGAGCCGCGCTCAGCAACCGGCCATCCTCAAAAATCGAACGATGGCGCCGGCGCCAATTCCGGGATCAGCGCGGTGGCGGCGTCGAATTTCGGCCGACCGCGCAAGCCGCCGGACGAGGCCTCGGCAAGCACCGCGACGCCGACCTTGCCGGGCGGCGAGACCACGCCCACGAGTCGTCCGCCGGTCGCCAGTTGCGTCGCCAGCGCCGGCGGCAGCGCGCACACCGCGCCTTCGATGAGGATGAGGCTGTACGGAGCGCCCGCTGTCCAACCCTCCGATAGGGTGCCACGCACGTACCGTATCGTTGGCGCCAGCTCGGCGCAGAGCCCAGCACCCCTCTCGGCGAGCCGGGCGTTCTGTTCAAGCGCGGTCACCTGCACGCCGAGCCGCGCCAACAGCACTGAGGCGTAACCGGTGCCCGCGGCCAGCACCAGCGCGGTCTCGCCGCCGCGCGGCACCGCCACCTGGAGCATGCGCGCGATGATGCGCGGCTCCATCAGCACCCGACCATCACCAAGACTGATTCCACGATCGGCGTAGGCGAGCGACGCGGCGGCAGGCGGCACAAACCGTTCGCGCGGCACGTCGCGCATCGCGTTCAGGATGCGGGCGTCGCTGACCTGAAC
The DNA here is from genome assembly GCA_964246745.1 of uncultured Acetobacteraceae bacterium. Classification (GTDB taxonomy): domain Bacteria; phylum Pseudomonadota; class Alphaproteobacteria; order Acetobacterales; family Acetobacteraceae; genus Lichenicoccus. The sequence continues at coordinate 227 of CAXTRK010000030.1, read as the reverse complement.
CGGGCGGATCTGGCTGTCGACCATCTGGTTGCGCGCCCGCGCGCTCTCTGACTCATGCGGGACAGGCAGGGGAGCGACGGTCTGGCTCATCGGCGGCTATATACGAGCGGGCCTGGCTCCCCGTAAAGCCGACGCTTGACCCTCGACGCCGAGCGGCAGATATAGCGCCCATGCCGGTCCGGTGGCAGAGTGGTGATGCAGCGGACTGCAAATCCGCGAATGTGGGT
>CAXTRK010000029.1:0-40226 GCA_964246745.1 uncultured Acetobacteraceae bacterium | reverse complement strand
AATCAGACTTCAGACCGCGCCGGAATCCCCGAACCGTTCAAGCGATTGCCCTGGGGCCTGGTCCGGATCGATTGACAAAAATATAATACGATTCTAAAACATTGCCCGGAGATGATTTCAGGAGTTCGTGTTATTACGGGAGCTTTCTTGGAGTTGTGGATATGCTCCGGTCAGCTTCAATGACATCCTCTCGTTGCTGGAAGGTTTGCTTCAAACGGTGATGTGCTTGTGTTCGACACGCCCGCGTCGAGCACGCCGCTCGCTGATAATCTGGTCGGCGACCATGCATGCATGTTCGAGAGCCTTGTCGCGGTCAACGGCCAGATTGCCGGCATCGCCCTCGATGGCGGCACGGTCGGGCTGTCCGACGCGGACGGCGTGATCGAGTGTGTGGAATGCCCTGGTGGACAGCCCGGCCGAGGCTGCCAACATGCGCCTGCGCTCCGAACTGATGATGGCCATCCGGCAAGCCGTGGCAGAGTGGTCAACCACTCAGGCAGCCGCCGCGCGCCGGCTGGAGGTCACGCAGCCACGGTTCAACGACCTCCGGCGTGGACGCATCAACAATTTCAGCCTTGACGCCCTGACGGTGCTTGCGGCCCGTGCTGGTCTGGACGTTCACATGCAGATCGAGAAAGCGGCGGCGTAGGAAGCGTTCATCCCCTACCAGGGGTTCCTCTGCTACCAGAATCCCGCGACGGACGCTTACGGCAACGTCTAGGCGGCATCGCAGTCTCTCATCCGGCTCGACTGACTGCGGTGTTGCTTGCTAACGGAAATCCCGTGTCGGCACCTTGATGCCGCCCTCGCGCGGATCGCGCCCGGCCGGACGGGCGGCCTCGTCGCCGCGGCCGGGCATGATCGGGAACGAGGCTGCCAGTTCACCGACGCCGCGCAATTCCGTGGACAGATCCTCCAGCCGCTCTGTCACGACATGGATCACCTCGCCCTCGCGCTGCACGCGGCCGTGGCAGGCGATCATTCCCGCTTGCAGCACGAGCGGGCGCTGCGCTTCGAAGCGGTCCGGCCAGAGCACCAGGTTGGCGACACTGGTCTCGTCCTCGATGGTCATGAACAGCACGCCTTTGGCGGAGCCCGGCTTCTGGCGCACCAGCACGATGCCGGCCACGATCACACGACTGCCGGAGCGGGCGTGCCGGAGCGCCGCGCACGTGATCATGCCGCGCGCGCGCAGACCGGGGCGCAGAAAACTCACCGGATGCGCGCGCAGGCTGAGGCCCACCGACCGGTAGTCCTCGACCACTTCGGCGCCGTCACGCATCGGGCGCAAGCGCACTGCCGGCTCCGCCATTTCCGGAAGCGTCCGGCCGCCGACGGCAAACAGCGGCAGTGCGCCGTCCGCAAGCCCGCGCACCTGCCAGAGCGCCTGCCTTCGATCCAGGCCCAGCGCGCGGAACGCATCCGCCTCCGCCAGCCGCTCCAGGGAGGCAGACGGCATCGCGGCACGCCGCCAGAGCTGCTCGATGCTGCCATAGGGGATCTCGCCGCGACGGGCGACGAGGCGTGCGGCATCGGCCTCTGACAGGCCCTTGGCCATGCGCAACCCGAGGCGCACGGCGAGGCGCCTGCCGCCGCCTTGTTCCAGCGTGCAGTCCCAGTCGGAAGCGTTGAGGCAGACAGGTCGGATTTCGACACCATGCTCGCTCGCGTCGCGCACCACCTGGGCGGGCGCGTAGAAGCCCATCGGCTGCGCGTTCAGCAGGGCCGCGCAGAAGATGTCGGGATGGTGGCACTTCATCCAGGACGAGGCGTAGGCGACCAGCGCGAAAGAGGCGGCGTGGCTCTCCGGGAAGCCGTACGAGCCGAAACCCTCCAACTGGCTGAAGGTGCGCTCGGCGAAGTCCCGCTCGTAGCCGCGCGCGACCATGCCGCCGATCAGCTTGTCGCGGAAATGGCTGACGCCGCCGGTGATCTTGAAGGTCGCCATGCTGCGTCGGAGCTGGTCGGCCTCGCCCGGGGTGAAGCCCGCGCAATGGATCGCGACCTGCATCGCCTGCTCCTGGAACAGCGGCACGCCGAGGGTCTTGCCCAGCACGCGCTCCAGTTCCGGCTTCGGATAGACGACCGGCTCGCGTCCCTCCCGCCTGCGCAGATAGGGATGCACCATGTCGCCCTGGATCGGGCCGGGACGCACGATCGCCACCTGCACCACCAGGTCGTAGAACGTGGTGGGCTTCAAGCGCGGCAGCATCGACATCTGCGCCCGGCTCTCGATCTGGAACGTGCCCAGCGTGTCGGCTGCCCGGATCATCGCATAGGTGGCCGGGTCCTCGGCCGGGATCGAGGCGAGATCGAGCGGCAATCCGCGATGCGCTTGCAGCAGCGCGAAGGCCCTGCGCATGCAGCCGAGCATGCCCAGGCCCAGCACGTCGACCTTCATGAAGCGCAACGCGTCGATGTCGTCCTTGTCCCATTCGATGACATGGCGGTCCGCCATCGCGGCAGGCTCGATCGGCACCAGCTCATCCAGACGGTCCGCGGTCAGCACGAAACCGCCCGGATGGGTGCCGAGCTGTCGCGGAAAGCCGATCAGCTCGCGTGCGAGCTGCAAAGCCAGCCGCAGGCGGCGGTCGGCGAGGTTGAGGTTCAGCGCCTCGGCATGCTCCTCCCGCACGCCGTCGCTGGACCAGCTCCAGACCTGACGCGCAAGGGCTCCAGTCACGTCCTCGGTCAGGCCCAATACCTTGCCGACATCGCGGATCGCGCCGCGCGACTGGAAGCGCATCACGGTGGCGCAGAGGGCGGCGCGGTCGCGTCCGTAGCGCTGATAGATCCACTGGATCACCTCCTCTCTGCGGCCCGATTCAAAATCGACGTCGATGTCCGGCGGCTCGTGGCGTTCGGCGGAGATGAAGCGCTCGAACAGCAGGCCAGAACGCACCGGGTCGATCGAGGTGATGCCGAGCACGTAGCAGACCGCGGAATTGGCGGCGGACCCGCGGCCCTGGCAGAGAATGCCCTGGCCGCGCGCGTAACGGACAATCGTGTTCACGGTCAGGAAGTAGGGCGCATAGTCCAACGATGCGATCAGCCGCAGCTCATGGTCGAGCTGTGCGGTCACGTCGTCGGGCACGCCGCCAGGATAGCGCCACGGCAGGCTCGCTTCGATGGCGCGCGCAAGCGCCTGCTGCGGCGTCTCGCCAGGCACCTCCGCCTCATCGGGATACTGATAGCAAAGCTCGGACAGAGAGAAGCGGCAGCGCTCCACCACCTCCAAGCTGCGCGCGACCGCCTCGGGATGCGCCTCGAACAGCCGGACCATCTCCTCCGGCCGCTTCAGCGCGCGATCGACCGAGCGCTCGCGCCGGAAGCCGGCATCGTCAATGGTGCAGCCCTCCCGTATGCAGGTGAGCACGTCCTGCAGGATGCGCCGTTCCGAAGCGTGATAGAGCACGTCTCCGGTGACGAGCGCCGCCACCCCGCTTGCGGCCGCCATCTGGCTCAGACGCTGCAGCCGGGTGGCATCGTCCGGCCGGCGCAGCAAGCTGAGTGCGAGATGCGCGCGGTCGCCGAACAGCGCCTGATGGCGGCGCAGCTCGGTGGCGAGCGCCGCATCCGGACGCTTGGGCAGCAGCACGCCGAGCAGCCCTTCGGAATGCTCGGCCAGATCATTCCAGGTGATCTCGAAACTGGACTTGCCGCCGCTCTTGCCAAACGTGATGAGCCGGCACAGACGCCGGTACGCGGCGCGGTCGGTCGGATAGAGCAGCAGCGGCAGGCTGTCGCGGAGATCCAGGCGGCAGCCGATCACGAGACGGATACCGACCTCCGCCGCCCTGGCATGGGCGCGCGCGATTCCGGCGAGCGTATTATGGTCGGTGATGCCAAGGGCGGCGATGCCATACTGCCTGGCGGTGAGAAGCAGCTCCTCGATATGGCTGGCGCCGCGCAGGAACGAGTAGTTCGAGGCAACCTGGAGTTCGGCATAGCGCATGGGGGTGAGAGTAGGACGAACAAAACAAGAACGAAAGGGGCGGCTGACGCGTCGCTTCCCCTTGTCAGCAACCCGTCACGCGTGGTCTATGCGCGCCGAGGCACCAGGTCGGCAGCACAGAGAACCACGCGATGCGCCAGATGATCGTCGGGAACTGGAAGATGAACGGGCTGACGGCGGACGCCGAAGCGCTCGCCGGCGCGATCCTGGACGATGTGCGGGCGCGGACCACTCCCGAGGCGGACATCGTGGTCTGCCCACCTTATACCCAGATCGCGACCGTGGCGCGCGTGCTGGCCGGCAGCCGGATCGCCTGGGGCGCGCAGGATTGCCATATGGACGACAAGGGCGCGCATACCGGCGATGTCGCCCCGCCGATGCTGCGCGACCTTGGCTGCGGCTATGTCATTCTCGGCCATTCCGAGCGTCGCCACAACCATTCCGAGATCGACGAGACGGTGCGGGAAAAATGCGTCGCCGCCTTGCGCGCCGGCCTCATTCCGATTGTCTGCGTCGGCGAAAACGAGGACCAGCGCGCCGCCGGCCGGGAGCAGGATACGGTCGGCTGGCAGATCAAGGGCAGCCTGCCGGACGGGTTTTCCGGCATTGTCGCCTATGAGCCGGTCTGGGCGATCGGCACCGGCCGCAATGCGGAAGAAGCGGACATCGAGGCCATGCACCGGTTCGTGCGCGCCGAACTGATCAGCCAGCTCGGTGAAGAGGCTGGCCAGGCGACGCCGATCCTCTATGGCGGCTCGGTGGGTCCCGGCAATGCCGCTGCCCTGCTCAGCGTGCCGGAGGTCGGCGGCGCGCTCGTCGGCGGCGCCAGCCTCAAGGCCGCCGACTTCCTCGCCGTCATACGCGCGGCGGCGGCATGATCACCTTCCTGCTCATCCTGCACCTGATTGTCACCCTGGCCCTGATCGGCACCGTGCTGATCCAGCGCAGCGAAGGCGGCGGCCTCGGCATCGGCACCACCCAGGGCATGGGCTCGTTCATGTCCGGGCGCGGCACCGCCAACCTGCTGACACGGACGACCGCGATCTTGGCGGCGATCTTCATGGGCCTGTCGCTCACGCTTGCGGTCTTGAACAAGGGCACCTCAGGCGTCGGACGCGACATCCTGGGCGCGCCGCCGCCGCCGGCCGCCAAACCGGCAGCGCCCGCGCCTCCGCCGAAGCCCGCCGCGAAACCTAGCGGCCCGAGCGTGCCGACCCAGTGATCACGGCACCCGGGGTCGCCCCCGGCTTCGACGTCGCCCCCCGCTTCGACGTGGCACCCCGCTTCGACGTGGCACCCCGCTTCGACGTGGCACCCCGCTTCGACGTGGCAATCGTCGGCGCCGGCGCCGCGGGCCTTGCCGCGACCGCGATCCTGCGGCGCGCCGGCATCAACTGCATCCTGCTGGAAGCGGGCGGGCGGATCGGCGGCCGCGCCCATACCGTGCGGCCCGATGCACTCGGCGGCGCTCGTTTCGACACCGGCGCCACCTGGCTGCACCAGACCGGACGCAATGCGCTAGCGACGCTGGCGCGGGCACGCGGCATCCCGCTGGCACCCGCGCACCAGGGAGCACGGCGTCTGTTCGTGGACAGCCGCCCCGCCACCGACGCGGAGGCGGCGGAGTACGAAGCCGCATGGACCGCCTGGACCGAGCGTGCGCAGCGCCTCGCCGACGGGCCCGACCGCGCGCTTTCAGAGGCCGGCGACGACGAGGACCCCTGGGGCCCCAGCATTGAAAACTGGGAAGGCGCGATCATCGCCGCCGCCGACGCCGATACGCTGAGCCTGCATGACTGGAGCCGCAATCAGCTCGACGAGAGCGATCTGAGCCCGCCGGACGGAATCGGCACGCTGCTTGCGGATCTGCTCGGACCGATGGCGGGACCGGCAGCGCTCGGCCATCCTGTCGAGGCGATCGATTGCAGCGATCCAGACGTCTGTCGGCTGCGCGGCCCGCGCGGCGTCGTCGAGGCGGGCGCGGTCATCGTCACCGTCTCGACCGGCGTGCTGCGCGCCGGACGCATTGCCTTTACTCCGCCGCTGCCGGCGGCGACGCAGGCCGCGATCGGCTCGCTGCCGATGGGCCTGCTCAACAAGCTGGTGCTGCCGGCGCGTGGCGGGGACCGGCTTGGGCTCGCGCCCGGCACCCTGCTCGAACAGCGGCTGCACCGGGGCGGCGGCGACGGCATGCTGCTTTCGGCCTGGCCGGCCGGCCTGCCCTATATCAGCGGCTTCTTCGGCGGCCGCCTCGCGCGGAGCTTTGCCGGGCGCCCAAAAGCGGCACTCGCCGCGGCGCTGGCGCTGCTCTGCCGTCTGCTGGGCCCGCGTGCCGCGCAGGCCGTGGATGCGGAGGCGGGTTTCGTCACCGACTGGGCGGCCGATCCGCTGTTCGAAGGCGCCTATGCCTATTGCCCGCCCGGATGCGCAGGCGCGCGCGGCGACCTCGCGGTGCCGGTCGGCGGCAGGCTGCTGTTCGCCGGTGAGGCGTGCCGCACGGACGGCCTTGCCGGGACCGTCGGCGGCGCGCTGCTCGACGGCGAGCGCGCGGCGCAATGGCTGCTCCGCCAACGTTTCAGGGTGCAATCGCCGCCTGCCCTCTGAGGCGGGTTCCCTCACTTCGCCAAGCCGGTGTAGACAGGTCGCCCATGACGCGGTTCGTATTCATCACCGGCGGCGTGGTCTCCTCGCTTGGCAAAGGCATTGCCTCGGCGGCCCTCGCGGCCCTGCTGCAGGCACGTGGCTACACGGTCGGCATGCGCAAGCTCGACCCCTACCTCAACGTCGATCCAGGCACGATGAGCCCGACCCAGCACGGCGAGGTGTTCGTGACCGACGACGGCGCCGAGACCGACCTTGATCTCGGCCATTATGAGCGGTTCACCGGCGTGCACGCCACACGCGCCGACAACGCCACCACCGGACGCATCTACTCGGAAGTGATCGCGCGCGAGCGGCGCGGCGACTATCTGGGCGCCACCGTGCAGGTGATCCCGCACATCACCGACGCGATCAAGGAAGCCGTCGTCGCCGGCACCGAGGCGATGGATTTCGCGCTGATCGAGATCGGCGGCACGGTCGGCGATATCGAGAGCCTGCCGTTCCTGGAAGCGATCCGGCAGTTGCGCAACGATCTGGGCGCTGCCCGCACCATGTTCATCCACCTGACCCTGGTGCCGTTCATCGCCTCCGCGGGCGAGCTCAAGACCAAGCCGACGCAGCATTCGGTGAAAGAGCTGCAGAACGTCGGCATCCAGCCGCAGATGCTGCTGTGCCGCTCGGACCGTCCGCTGCCCGAGGGCGAGCGCCGCAAGATCGCCAATTTCTGCAACGTGCGGGCGGAGGCGGTGGTGGCGGCGCTCGATGTCGATACGATCTATGCCTGCCCGATCTCGTATCATTCGGAAGGCATGGACAACGAGGTGCTGCGCTATTTCGAGCTTGAGCTGGCGCCGGCGCCGGATCTTGCGGCCTGGAGCCGCGTGCTCGACGCCATACGCAATCCTGAGGGAGAGGTGCGCATCGCCGTTGTCGGCAAGTACACCAGCCTGCTGGACAGCTACAAATCACTGGGCGAGGCGCTGATCCATGGTGGTATCGCCAACCGCGTACGCGTGCGGTTGGACTGGGTCGACAGCCAGATTTTCGAGCAGGCCGGCGCCGTCGAACGATTGCAGGACGTGCACGGCATCCTGGTGCCGGGCGGCTTCGGCGAGCGCGGCTCGGCAGGCAAGATCGAGGCGGTGCGTTTCGCCCGCGAACGGCGCATCCCGTTCCTCGGCATCTGCTTCGGCATGCAGATGGCGGTAATCGAATGCGCGCGCAATCTCGCCGGGCTGACGGAGGCCTCTTCCACCGAGTTCGGCCCGACGCGGGAGCCGGTGGTCGGGCTGATGACCGAGTGGGCGCGCGGTCCGGAACTGGAGCGCAGGCGGGCGGGCGGTAATCTCGGCGGCACCATGCGTCTGGGCGCCTACCCGGCGATGCTGCAAGAGGGCTCGCGCGTCGCCGAAATCTATGGCGTGGCGCGCATCAGCGAGCGCCACCGCCATCGCTGGGAGGTCAACGTGCACTATCGCGCAAGGCTGGAGGCGGCGGGGCTGGCGTTCTCGGGCATGAGCCCGGACGGGGTGCTGCCGGAAATCATCGAGTATCCCGACCATCCCTGGTTCGTCGGCGTGCAATATCACCCGGAGCTGACGTCCAAACCGTTCTCGCCGCATCCGCTGTTCAAGGGCTTTATCGGAGCCTCTCTGAAGAAGGCCCGACTGGTATGACGGACGTCCGCATCGGTGAGCTGGTGGTCGGCAACGCCCGGCCGTTCACGCTGATTTCCGGTCCTTGCCAGATCGAGTCCGCCGCGCACGCGAACGAGATGGCCGATGCGCTGGCGGGGCTCTGCCGCGAGCGGGGCATCGGCCTGATCTACAAGAGCAGCTTCGACAAGGCGAACCGCACCAGCCTGGGTACCGCGCGCGGCATCGGCATGGCGCGCGGCCTCGAGATCCTCGCCGGCGTGCGCGAGCGCTTCGGCGTGCCGGTGCTGACCGACGTGCATGCCCCCGAACAGTGCCGGATCGCGGCGGAGGCCGTCGACGTGCTGCAAATCCCCGCCTTCCTGTGCCGTCAGACCGACCTGCTGCTGGCGGCCGGAGAAACCGGAGCCGCGGTCAACGTCAAGAAGGGCCAGTTCCTGGCGCCCTGGGACATGGCGCAGGTCGCGGCCAAGATCGCCGCAACCGGCAACACCCGTATCCTGCTGACCGAGCGCGGCGCCTCGTTCGGCTACAACACGCTGGTCAACGACATGCGCTCGCTGCCGATCATGGCCCGGACCGGCTATCCGGTGGTGTTCGACGCCACCCATTCGGTGCAGCAGCCGGGCGGCCTCGGCACGGCCTCCGGCGGCGAGCGTGAGTTCGCGCCGGTGCTGGCGCGGGCGGCGGTCGCGGTCGGAGTCGCCGCTGTCTTCATCGAGACGCATCAGGATCCGGACGCGGCGCCAAGTGACGGACCGACGATGATTCCGCTACACCGTATGGCGGCGGTGCTCGACACGCTGCTGGCCTTCGACCGGGTGGCCAAGGCCTGAACATCACGACAGCCAAGGAGACGTGCGATGAGCGGTATCTTCGGAATGCTGGGCAGCCTGATGGGCGGAGGTGAACAAGGGCAGAGTGCCGCCGGAGGATTGCTGGCCCACGTCATCAACGCGGCCGGCGGCCCGGCCGGCATCGCGCAGAAGTTTGAGCAGTCCGGACTTGGCGCAAAGGCGCAGTCCTGGATCGGCCAGGGGCAGAATCTGCCGGTCTCTCCGGAAGAGATCACCAGGGTGTTCCCGCCCGAGCAGATCGACGCCTGGGCGCAGCAGCATGGCATGCCGGCCGGTGTCGCCAGCCAGGTCCTGGCGCAATTCCTGCCGCACGCGGTTGATCACACCACGCCGGACGGAACCGCGCCGCCTCCGGGAGAGCCGCAGCCGAACGCCTCGCAGACGGGGCTCGCCGGCATGCTCGGCCGCTTCACCGGAGGCCTGTGATCTCGTCTCACTCTCGGGTGTTTGACGGATCGGGCGTGTTGCGGCACTGAATTGAGCGGGCAAGATCAGTCCGCAAGATGGTGGAGCGTCGGCATGGGCAGAATAGGGTTGTGGTCAGCCGGCGGACTGGCTGCGGCATGTCTGTTCGCGGCCGGCGCCGCTCCGGCTGGCGCGGTGACGGCGAAGGAATGCAGCGCCAAATACAAGGCGGCCAACGCGGATGGCAGCTTGGGCGGGATGAACTGGAAGGCTTTCCGCGCCAAGGAGTGCACCTCGGTGAACCCAGCCGCGGCGACGCCCGGCACTAGCGCGGTCAGCGCCAGCGCTCCCGCCGCGACACGCGCAGCCGCGGCACCCGGGACGTCCGGCAACGCGGTGTTCCCGACGGTGGTCGATCCGAAATACAGCAAGGAGACCGCCGGCAAGGCGCGCATGCACACCTGCCTCGACCAGTATCACGCCAACAAGGCAGCCAACGCCAATGGCGGGCTGCGCTGGGTCCAGAAAGGCGGCGGCTACTATAGCGCCTGCTCGAAGAAGCTGAAGGGCTGATGACCGAAGCGGGGCCAGGGACAGTGAGCGACATCCCGCCCGGCTTTGCGCCTCACACCCGTAAAAGCGGCCTGACCGATCCCTGGGAGCCGATCTTCGCGCAGCATGCCGAAGGCGCGGTGATCCTGGCAATCCGGGCGGCCGCGGCCCATTGCAACAGCCGCGGCTTTGTCCATGGCGGACTGATCTCTGCCATCGCCGACAATGCGATGGGCCTCAGCATCGCTGAGAGCGTCTCGGCGAAAGACGGATCGCCGCCGCGCGGACTGGTCACCGTTTCTCTCTCGATCGATTTCCTCAGTCCCGCGAAGCTCGGCCAGTGGCTCGAGTTTCGTACGGGTTTCACACGCATCGGCAACACGCTCTGCTTCGCCCAATGCTTCGTGGCCGCCGACGAGACGGTCTGCGCGCGGGCAAGCGGCACTTTTCATCGTGTCGCCGGTCAACAGCCATGAGTGAACAACACCGATGATCATGCACGAGGTCCGGGTGCATCCGGAAGCAGACCGCCTGCCGCGCGAGGCGCAGTTGGCCTGGAAGATGGCCGAGCTGGCGGCCGATCCTGTCGCCGTGCAGGCCGACGCCGTCGAGATGATCATCAACCGGATGATCGATAACGCCTCGGTCGCGCTCGCCTCGATCAATCGCCGCCCGGTGGTGAGTGCCCGCGACCAGGCGCTGGCGCATCGCCGCGCCTTGGGTGCGACCGTGTTCGGGCTCGGCGCGGACGTGCGCGTGCATGCCGAGTGGGCAGCCTGGGCCAATGGCACCGCGGTGCGCGAACTGGATTACCACGACACCTTCCTGGCCGCCGAGTACAGCCATCCTGGCGACAACATCCCGCCGATCCTGGCTGTCGCCCAGCAGGCCGGACGTAGCGGCGCCGACCTCGTGCGCGGGATCGCCACCGGCTACGAAATCCAGGTCAACCTGGTACGCGCGATCTGCCTGCATGCGCACAAGATCGACCATGTGGCCCATCTCGGGCCGTCGGTCGCCGCCGGCCTCGGCACGTTGCTCGGGCTGCCTGTCGAGACAATCTACCAGTCGGTGCAGCAGGCGCTGCATGTGACCACCGCCACCAGGCAGTCGCGCAAGGGCGAGATTTCGTCCTGGAAGGCCTATGCGCCGTCTCATGCCGGCAAGCTGGCGATCGAGGCGGTGGACCGGGCGATGCGCGGCGAAGGCGCGCCCAGCCCGATCTACGAGGGCGAGGACGGCGTGATCGCCTGGATGCTGGACGGCAAGAGCGCGCGCTACACGGTGCCGCTGCCGGCGCCGGGCGAGCCCAAGCGGGCGATCCTCGACACCTACACCAAGCAGCATTCGGCCGAATACCAGAGCCAGGCGCTGATCGATCTGTGCTCCACCCTGGGGCGGGAGGTCAGCGATTGGGACCAGGTCGAGGACGTGCTGATCGAGACCTCGCACCATACCCATTACGTCATCGGCACCGGCTCGAACGATCCGCAGAAGTTCGATCCCCTCGCCTCGCGCGAGACGCTCGATCACTCGATCATGTATATCGTGGCGGTCGCCCTGCAGGACGGCGCATGGCATCACGTGCGATCCTATGCGCCCGAGCGTGCGCGGCGGGAGGACACGGTCCGCTTGTGGCGCAAGGTACGCACCGTCGAGGATCCGCGATGGACAGAGCGGTATCATTCCACCGACCCCGCGGTGAAGGCGTTCGGCGGCCGCGTCGTCATCACCATGGCCGGCGGCAAGCGGGTCACCGGCGAGCTGGCGGTGGCGAACGCGCATACGCTTGGGGCCACGCCGTGGACGCGGCCCGACTATATCGGCAAGTTCCGGACGCTGACCGAGGGGATCGTGCAACCCGAGGAGGTGGCGCGCTTCCTTGACGTCGTGCAGCGCCTGCCCGATCTGCGCGCGGACGAGCTGCCGCTGCTCACCCTCGCCGTGCCTGCCGGCGAACTCAAGCGCGGCGCTCCCGGCCTGTTCGGCTAACCGGAGGATGTGGCCATGAGCGAGACCGCGAGCCCACCCAAAGCCAAGAAGTCGGTAGCCTTGTCTGGGGTCGCCGCCGGCAACACCGCGCTGTGCAGCGTCGGGCGTTCCGGCAACGACCTGCACTATCGCGGCTACGACATCATCGATATCGCGCGCGCCTGCGAGTTCGAGGAAATCGCGCACCTGCTGGTGCACGGCACGTTGCCGAACCGGGCCGAGCTTGCCGCCTACCGGACACGGCTGCGCCGCATGCGCGGCGTTCCGGCCGCGGTGCGCACGGCGCTCGAGGCGTTGCCGGCTGCGGCGCACCCGATGGATGTGATGCGCACCGGAGTTTCGGCGCTGGGCTGCGTGCTGCCGGAGAAGCACGATCACAATCCAGCCGGCGCACGCGAGATCGCCGATCGGCTGATGGCCTCGCTCGGCTCCATGCTGCTGGTCTGGTATCATTACTCTCATGGCGGCACGCGGATTGACGCGGAAACCGATGACGAGAGCATCGGCGGCCATTTTCTGCATCTCCTGCATGGCAAGCCAGCGCCCCGGAGCTGGGTATCGGCGATGCACACGTCGCTGATCCTGTACGCCGAGCACGAGTTCAACGCCTCCACCTTCGCCGCCCGCGTGGTGGCCGGCACCGGATCGGATCTGTATTCGGCGATCACCGCGGGCATCGGCGCGCTGCGCGGCCCCAAGCATGGCGGCGCCAATGAGGTGGCGCTGGAGATCCAGGCGCGCTACGCCGACGCGGACGCGGCGGAGGCCGACATACGCAGGCGTGTCGCCACGCGCGAGGTGGTGATCGGTTTCGGCCATCCAGTCTATACAATTTCGGATCCACGCAACGTGGTGATCAAGCAGGTTGCGCGCGAACTCTCAGACGAGAATGGCGCCCAGGCCAAATTCGCCGTCGCCGAACGGATCGAGAGCGTGATGGCGGATGCCAAAGGAATGTTCCCCAATCTCGACTGGTTTTCCGCCGTCTCCTACGCGCAGATGGGCGTGCCGACGGCGATGTTCACGCCACTGTTCGTGATCGCGCGCACCGCCGGCTGGTCGGCGCACGTGATCGAGCAGCGCGCCGACAACAAGATCATCCGGCCGTCCGCCACCTATGTCGGCCCGGAGAACGTGGCGTTCGTGCCAATCGATCAGCGTCCCTGACAGCGGAAAAATCTCCATGCCCTATCTGCTCGCCTCCGACCTCGCCGATGAACCCGCGGGCCTGCGCTTCCGTCGGCTGCTGGAACGGCCTCAGATCCTGCAAATCCCCGGCACGCATAACGGCATGGCGGCGCTGCAGGCCAGGCGCGCCGGCTTCGAGGCGGCTTATCTGTCCGGAGCCGCGATGACCGCCTCGATGGGCCTGCCGGACCTCGGCATCATCACCGTCGACGAAGTGACCTTCTTTATCCGTCAGGTGGCGCGGGCGTCGTCGTTGCCGGTGCTGGTCGATGGCGACACCGGCTACGGCGAGGCGCTCAACGTGATGCACATGGTGCGCGCATTCGAGGATGCCGGGGCCGCCGCGGTGCACCTGGAAGACCAGTTGCTGCCGAAGAAGTGCGGCCATCTCAACGACAAGAAACTCGCCGATGCGCGCGACATGGCGGCGAAGGTGGCGGCGGCGGCGCGAGCGCGGCGGCATCTGTTCGTGATCGCGCGCACCGATGCCGCGGCATCCGAGGGCATCGACGGCGCGGTGGCGCGGGCCAAGCTGTACATGCAGGCCGGCGCCGATGCGATCTTCCCGGAGGCGATGAACGATGCCGGCATGTTCCGCGCGTTCGCCGAACGGATGGAGGGTGTCCCGCTGCTTGCCAACATGACCGAGTTCGGCCGCACGCCGTTCTTCACCGCCTCCGAATTCGAGCAGATGGGCTACGCGATGGTGATCTGGCCGGTGTCCTCGTTGCGTGTTGCCAACAAGGCGCAAGAGTCGCTCTACGCCTCGATCCGCGAAAATGGCGGGACCCATGCGATGATCGACCACATGCAGACCCGCGCCGAGCTGTATGAGACGATCGGCCTGCACGATTACGAGTCGCTCGACGCCTCCATCGTGCGTACGGTGGTGCCTACCGGCATGCCGCAACAGACTTAGTGCGCTGAGTTTGTCATAGGACAGACATGCACGGTAGCGGGAGCACTCGATGCGCGCGTAATGTGCCCGACATGGAGGTCTCGGATGGACACCGCGGAGCCCGCTGGCACGTATTGGACGGCTGAAGCGTTCCTGGCGGCTGACCAGCGGGAGTTTGGCGAGGCTTGGCGCTACGAGCTCGTTGACGGCTGCATTATCGCGCATGCCGCCCCGACACCCGAACACGGCGCCATTCTTTCCGGCCTCACCACCGCTCTTGGTGTTCGACTACGAGGAAATCCTGATGGATGCCGCCCTGAGGCAGGAAGCGGCGCCGCGCCCAAGCACCAGCAGCGCGGCAATGCGCGAATTCCCGACGCGACCATCCGCTGCGGCGACCTCCCACGCGTCGTCTTCGAGGTGGTATCACCGTCGGAACTCCGAGCTTGGCGCGCTCGAGACCGCAAGCGGAGCGACCTGCAGGAGGTCGAGGGCGTCGCGGAGATCGTCGAGCTCTACCAAGACGAGATGGCGGCTCACATCTACCGGCGAGATGCAGACGGCGCCTGGTCCTTCGCCGCGATCGGAGGTGACGACGCGATCCTGGAGCTTCGAAGCGTGGGCCTCAACGTGCCCATGGCGGAAATCTACGAATTTGCTGTCCTGGACGATCGCTCCACCGCATAGCCGACGCTGACATAGGCTTCTGCGCGTATCGGGCCAGGCTGTCTGGCCCGTTCGGTGGCGTAATCCCGAGTCTGCTGCATAATCGGCGTGCTTATGCCCACGCTCTACGCAACCTCTGTCGACTTAGTTGCAGTTATGCCACAGATCAAGGCAATGTCTCAGGAGATGAGGTTTCCTCTATTGCTTCGCCAAACGCCGGTTAGCTTGATCACAGCAAGGCCGTCCGGTCGTTGACAGCGCGGCACACGGCTTGAGGCCAGTCATTTCAGAGGAGAGCAGCTCAAGATGACAGGCGCCTGCTTCTCTACATTGCGCGGCTTCTTTGCTGGATCAGTCACCATCACGGCCTTGCTGACGGCATTCCCGGCTGTGGCTCAGCTTGCGTCGCCTGGCGCGACGGTCGCATCGAACGCAAGCGTGCAGGATGCGCGGAAATTCACGCCGAACACCGCCCCGACTCCGACCTCCGGAAGCCCTGTTCCGGGGTCCTCCCCGAATGCGGGCCTCACCAAGGCAGCAGTACCCGCTGGCACCAGCGAAAGCATTGTCGTGCGGACACAGCGTCGGTTGCTGAAAGAGAAGGACTCGCCGAGCGCGGTGACAGAACTCGGCGCGGCGCAGATCTCGCAGGTCGGTGTCACGAGCAGCACCCAGTCGCTGCTGCGGCAGGCGCCCTCCGTGTACGTGTATCAGCAGGGCATCGGCAACAACGAGCCGGTGCTGTCGATCCGCGGCACGCGCGGACTGGAGACGGCGCAGACGCTCGACGATGTGCCGATGCAGGATTTGCTGAACGGGGGCAGCGGCGCCTTCCTGCAGAACATCCTCGGCGGACGGTTCAACCTGGATCAGATCAGCGGAGTTTCGATCTACCCCGGCGTTGCGTATCCAGACAAGAACACGTTCGGCACGATCGGCGGAACGATCGCCTACGGTACGCTGCGTCCAACGCCGAAACCGTATATCGATGTCACCGGCTCGATCGGCTCGTTTGGCACCTATAACGAAGGATTTGAGGCGAATTCCGGCGCGATCGACAGTCCGCTCGGAAACGGCGACAACGCGATCAGGATGCTGCTAAAATACTCGAACCTGCAAACGAACGGGTTCATCGACTATACGCCGGCGAAATACAACAACGTGTTTTTCGCGCTCGACAAGCCGTATGATGGTGGGTTGTCGAAGGTCCAGGCCACGGTGATCTACAACACCGCCAACGGCCTGATCACTCCCGAGCCGGTGCCGATCCCGTACCTGGCCCAGAACGGCATGTACAGCAACTACTCGCCCGACCAGGAGTTCTCGAGGGAGCAAAACGATTTTTTGACGATCTTGCTGCGAGACGACACCTACATCAACGATTACATCAATGCCGGCTTGACCACATTCTATCTGAATTCAGACTCGACGACCACGAATTACGGCAATCCGAGCATCTTTTCCACTCCGGGCGTTCCTGGCTCGGCCACTGTCGGTGGCGCGTCCCCGTTCAACCAGACCCCGGCGGGCTTCGGACAGCAAGGCGATTACGGCCCCGGCAGCATATATTATCAGCCGCCGATCTACTCCTACAACGGCGCTGCCGCGTATCCTCCGGGATCCGCCGCGTGCCCGGCCAGCGTCGCCACCGCGTGGGCCAGCGTCGGTCAGGCGAGCCCCTGCGGCTACAACGCGTATGTGAACCCGGTACATAACGACACCTTCGGCATCCAGCCGCGCATCACGATCACTCCGCCGGAATATCTAGGAATCGCCAACACGATCAAGTTCGGCGCCCTCGTCGCCAAGGAAACCCAGCCGAACCCGCCATATTATTTCGGCGGCACCTCGACGCCGCCGCGGACCGCGGGCAACCTGTCTGTCTATGCGAGCGGCGGCGCCGGAGACGCGGCTGACGGCGGCGTGCAACGGACCATCTATCAGGGCTATCTCCAGGACAAGATCGACCTGCTTCACGACACGCTGCATCTGACGCCCGGTGGGACTCTGGAGGGGACGGATTCCAGCTACGTTGGCGCCAGCGTCTATGGAGGGGCGCCTTCGGCCAGTGTTCTCGCGAGCGCCTATTGCCAAGCCGGCAATCCCTGCAAGTTCGGCAGTTTCAAGCAGACCAAGTGGGATCGTGATCTGCTGCCGTTCTTCAACGTCAGCTACGATCTCGACCGCGTGCTTCCGGCGGCGAAGGGCGTCTCGCTCTACGCCAGCTATGGCGAGTCCGCCCTGTTCGCTCCGGTCGCGGATTTCTCGCCGAATTTGCTGGGAGCACCTCCCAGCGCCTCGATCGTGCACATGTATGAAGGCGGCGTGAAGTACAATGTCTCCAACCTGGTGCTCTCGGCCGACTATTTCTACCAGAAGGTCGATCGCGATTTCGGGTTCTTCACCTACCAGTCCGGCCCGCTCTCCGGAAGTTCGCTCTACACCAATGACGGGCAGCGCGAATTCAAGGGCGTCGAGGCTGCGGCTACCTGGCAGGTGAACCCAAACTGGCAGGTGTTTGGCAACGTTTCGCATACGCTGGCCAAGTATCTCGCGACGACCCTGGCTTTCACCAGCGTGCAGGAGGAGCAGTTCGGCATTGCGGAGCGAGGGGCGCCGATTACCGGTGTCCCGGATTGGCTTTCGACTTTCGGCGTCGACTACAATCGACATAACCTCGCACTCGGCGGCGATCAGCTCAACGTGCGCTTCGAGGGCCAATATACCGGCAAGCAGCAGACCACGTACTATCTCACCGGCAACGAGAACATCGGACCGCTCCCCGGCGTCACGGCGTTGCCTGGCAGCTACGGCTACTACAGCACACTTGCCGGCCAGGCGGTCTATGATCCGAACGGCGGCATCAATCCATTTGTGATCTTCAACCTCGATGCCAACTACAAGCTTCCGGTGAAGAGCATCGGTCCGCTGAAGGCGGTCAGCTTCGACCTCAACGTGCTGAACCTGTTCAACAACCAATATTTTCAGTACTACTATCGGCAGATCACTCCGACCGCGTGCGGCTTGTTCAAGAATGGTCCGTTCAAGGGGCAGCAGATCAGCGGCGAGGGCTGCACGCCGCAGTTCGCCGACGGTCTTCCCGGCGAGCCGTTCGCCATTACCTTCACGGCCACCGCGCACTTCTGAGCATGATGTGATCGTCGGCACACGGACATTGCGTCGGCATGGCCAGTGGAATCTCACAGTTGCCTGCTCCCAGGTCTGGTCGATTGCGGGCTATAAGACGATGGACGGTGCACGTCCCTAATAGTCAGGAGCGTTCAGGTGGACAGCTACCGCCTCCACTACTTTCCGGAATCTGGCAACAGCTACAAGCTGGCGCTTATGCTCACCCTGTGCGGGCAAGCGTTCGAGCCGGTCTGGACCGACTTCGCAGCTCGGGTGACCTGGACCCCTGAATGGCGACGGACCGTGAACCCTATGGGGGAAATCCCCGTGCTTGAGGAGAACGGCGTCAGCCTGACGCAGACCGGGCCGATTCTGCTCCGTCTCGCCGAGAGGTATGGCCATTTCGGAGGTGCCGACGAAGGCGAGCGCTTCCAGGTGCTTCGCTGGCTGTTCTGGGACAACCAGAAGCTCTCGGGCTTCATGGCGGCCTATCGCTTTCGCCGTACCTTCACGCGAACAACCGATCCTGCCGTGCTCGCCTTTCTGCGTAGCCGGGTCGACGACTTCCTCGGCATCCTGGAGAAGCAGGTGGCAAGCCGCCCGTTCGTGATCGGGGATCGCGCAACGATCGTCGATCTGTCCATGTGCGCCTATATTTCGTTCCCACCAGACGAGACGGGCTACGATCTCAGCTCCAGCCACCCTTGCGTCCACGCATGGCTGGGGCGCATCGCGGCGCTGCCCGGATGGCAGGCTCCTTACGACCTCCTACCCGGCCAACGCCTACCCCGTTATGCATGAGGTCGGGAGTGCACGCTTGCCGCCCGTTCTATCGGGCCAGCCCTACCGGCGCCTCGGCTGGCGCTCGGCGACAGGGTCGGCCTCCTCCATCGGAGCATAGTGGCGCCAGACATCCCCGCGACGCAGCGCCAGGAGGTAGTAGCCCGCGCCGGCGCACAGCATGACGATGGTGACGAGCAGGCCCGGCAGCCCTGCACGCGGGTCGAGCATGTCCGCCCACAGCACTCCGGCCAGCGCCAGCAAAGCCAGTATTGGCGGCAGCGGAAACAGCTTCATCCGCGCATGCGTTTGCGCCGTGCTGCCGTTGCGGCGGCCGATCATGACCGCGAAGCAGAGCGTGGCGTACGTCGCGACATTGCCGTTGGCGAGAATGACGACCAGCGCGTTCAGCGGGATGAAGCAGCAGGCCAGCGCCGCCGCCCCGACTGAGAGCGTGGCGACGTGCGGGGAATTGAAGGTCGGATGCACCCGCGTCAGCGGACGGTTGATCGCCGCCGGCCAACTGCCGTCCCGTGCGCTGGCATAGAGCTGGCGGCCACTGACCAGGGCGACGGCGATCATGGCGTTGAAGATGGCGGCGGCAACGCCCAGGCTGATCAGGCGCGCAATGACGCGACCGCCGGTCTGGCGAATGAAATCCGGCACCGGTGTCGCCGACGCGGCCAGCCGCGCCAGGTCGGGGGCGCCGGCAACGACGCCGAGCATGGGCAGCAATTCGGTGACCGCGGCGATGGCGAGAGACCAGTACACCACGGCGGCGACGCTGCGACGGGCGTTTCGTATCTCCTCGCCGAACAGCACGATCGAGCCGTAGCCGTTGAAGGCGTAGATCCCCCCGGCCGCCGCGACCCCGAGTGCCGCCGCAGGCACGGCGCGCAGGCCGCCGGCGCCGTTCGCCATCACCGGGTGCACCATGTGCCGGAGCAGATCGCCATGTGCGTTCAGCAGACCGAGCAGCGCGGTCACGGCCAGGGCGGCGATCTCGGCGGCCAGCAGCGCGCCGGTGACCAGGGCGTTGAACCTGACGCTGAGCACGGCGATCAGCACCACCGCCGCCACCGTCGCCAGCGCTGTCGGAACGGACGGCAGACCAGGGATGATGACGCGTAGGTAGTCCGCGATGCCGAGGCCGGACAGAGGCAAGGCGAAGCACAGACCGCCGAGATTGACAGCCAGCATGGCGAAGCCCGCCGGCGGCCCCAGCACCCGCCCGGCGATGGTGTACTCGCCTCCGGTATGCGGAAAGGCGGAACCCAGTTCGGCATAGACCGACGCCATGGCGATGCCGAGCACGATGGCGGCCGCGAAGCACAGGATGACGCCGCTGCCGACTTGATGAAGAATATCCGAACCGACGATGAACACGCCAATGCTTGGCGACAGGCAGGCCATGGTGATCAACAGG
Organism: uncultured Acetobacteraceae bacterium; assembly: GCA_964246745.1. Taxonomy (GTDB): domain Bacteria; phylum Pseudomonadota; class Alphaproteobacteria; order Acetobacterales; family Acetobacteraceae; genus Lichenicoccus. The sequence goes on along the minus strand of CAXTRK010000029.1, from coordinate 20,122 downwards.
CCGCCGACGCTGTTCATCTCGCGCTTGAGCGCGGGTCCCTCGGCGTCATGGTTCATGCGGGCGAACCCGTTGCGGCAACCCCGATGCCGCAGACCGGACCGCCTTGCGCGATGGCGACCGCCAGTCCTGGGCGCTCACTTGCCGCCATCCACGCTGAGCGTCTGGCCGTTGATCCAGCCGGCGAGATCGCTCGCCAGGAACAGCACGGGGTGAACGATATCCTCGACCGTCCCGAGCCTGCGCATCGCGATCGCGTCAAGCAGGCGCTGCTGTCCCTCCGGCCCATAGGCCTCCCACTGACGTTCCGTTGTCGGATTGGAACGGACGAAGCCGGGTGCGACGCTGTTCACAGTGATGCCGAAGCGGCCGAGTTCATGGGCGAGTTGGCGGGTCAGCCCGATCTCGCCCGCCTTCGCCGCGGCATAGGCCTGGATGCCGGTCAGGCTGATGCCGAGTCCCGCGCCGCTGGAGATGGTGACGATACGGCCGTGGCCCGCCGCTTTCATGCCCGGGATCACCGCCTGGGCCATCAGAAAGGCGCCGGTCAGATTGACCGCGAGAATGGATTGCCACTCCGCCGCACTCACCGCTTCCGCCGGCTTCCCCGCCTGCCCGCAGACGCCGCCGGCGCTATGCACGAGGATGGCGAAGGAACCGTATGCCTCGGTGGCGTGGCGGATCGCCGAAGCGTCAGTGACATCCACGATCGCCGTCGTCAGCGCGCCTTCGCTCCCGGCCGCGGTCTCGTCAAGCCCGGCGGCGTTGATATCGACCGCGAGCGTCCTCGCCCCCAGCCGTGCGAACGCCTGCGCGATGCCGCGCCCGATGCCGTGGCCGGCGCCGGTGACCAGCGCACGGCGTCCCTCGAACCCGATCCGCATCAGACCGCCTCCGGCAAGCCGTGGGCGAGCGCCACGAGGTTGGCGCGATCGAGGGAGCGCGCGCCGTCCTCGATCTGGTGGATCATCGTGATCAGGCGTTCCGAGAGCGGTGCCGCAATGCCCAGGGACGACGCCGCCTCGACCACGGGACCAAGCTGGGCATCCACCTCGGTCCGGCGTTTGCGGATCGCGAGGTCGCGCCAGATGCCGCTATGCGACTTCGCCGAGCGGCGATTATGCGACGCCATGTCATGAAACGAGGCCGCGATCGCCGCATCGTCGCCACCCGGAGCGAACGCCGCAGGATCAAAGCCATTGAAGCCGCGCGGCCGTACCCCCTTGGCCGCCGCCACCGCAATCGCCTCGCGCGCCACCGCCGCCAACGTCGCCCGATATTCCGGCGCGTCGAATATGTCGGCGATCGACTCGTTGGTGACAGACGTTGCGAACAGCAGCGCGCCATAGCCGAGCTTGCCCCAGAGATAGGCGAAGATATCGTCGGTCATCATCGCCTCGGGCTCGAAGCGCAGCAGTGCGCCATGCAAGGCTTCGAGCCGCGTGCTTCGCCGTCCGTCGAGTTCGCCCAGGACACAGGCGCCGCGTCCGCCATGGAGGATGCGTCCCGGCGCCAGGGTGTCCGCGCCGAAATTGAGGAACGCGCCGATGACGCGGTCCATCCCGGTGATGGCGCCGATGGCGCCTGCGCCCCAGATCAGGATCGTTCCGCTCATGCCTATGGCCCTCAGCGGTGCGTGGCGACAAACATGGCGCCATCCGGCAGGATCCAGCCACGGAACATGCCCTCGGTGTTGAAGGGCGCGGTGATGCGGCCGTGCCGGTCGATCGCGATCAGGCCGGCGCCGATGCGATGCGGCGCCAACTCGGTCTCGATCATGGTTCGCGCCGCGGTCTCGATGTCCTCGCCGAGATAGCGCATCCGCGAGGCGATCTCGTGGGCGGCGACGTGGCGGATGAAGAACTCTCCCTGCCCGGTGCAAGACACCGCGCACACGCCGTCGCGCGCATAGGTGCCGGCGCCGATCACCGGGCTGTCGCCGATGCGCCCTTCCGGCTTGTCGGTGTAGCCGCCGGTCGAGGTCGCGGCGGCGAGGCGCCCATCCTGGTCCAGCGCCACCGCGCCGACAGTGCCGTGCTTCTCGGCCTCGCTCGCGTCGGATCCGGTGCCGGCGGCACGCCGCTCGCGCATCGTCCGCAGCGCCCTGAGCCGGCGCGGGGTGGTGAAATAGTCCTGAGCCACGAGGGCGAGCCCGACAGACGCGGCGAAACGGTCGGCGGCCGGGCCGGCCAGCATCATCGGCACCCCCTGCCGCATCAACGCCCGCGCCGCGCGGACCGGGTTGCGGATCGCGCGCGCGGCACAAACCGCGCCCGACTCTCCGGTGGCGCCGTCCATGATCGCGGCGTCGAGCTCGTGCACGCCCTCCCGGTTGAGTGCCGCGCCGTGGCCGGCGTTGAAATGCGGCGAGTCCTCCAGCACGACGACACAGGCCTCGACCGCATCGACGGCGGTCGCGCCCGCACGCAACAGGTCCCAGCCGACGCGCAGCGCGCGCGCGATGTCCTCGCGTGCCGCCGCCCAGTCGGCATCGGGCAGATCGGCCAAGGCCATCACGCCGCAGCCGCCATGCAGCCCGATCGCGATCGGGCGCGGTGTCGAGGTCTCCGTCACGACGCCACCTCCAGCAGCGCCTCGGTCTTGGCGCGCAAATCGGCGAGATAGGGCCGGGGATCGAGTGCGCTGCCGGTCGCATCATGCAGGATGCGGTCGCGCTGCCGGCTTCGGCCATGCCGGTGCACATGCTGCCCGAGCCAGGCGGTGAGCGCCTCGTAGCGGCCCTCGCGCAGCCCTTCGCGGACCCGCGGCTCCCGGCCGGCGGCGGCGAAGAACTGCGACGACATGATGTTGCCGAGCGTGTAGGTCGGAAACGAGCCGACATAGCCCGAGGACCAGTGCACGTCCTGCAGCACGCCGCGCGCGAGATCGGGAACCGCCAGGCCGAAATCGCGCGTCATGCGTTCGTTCCACAACGCCGGCAGATCCTCGACCGCGCACGCCCCCGCCAGCAGGGCCGCCTCAAGCTCGACCCGGAGCATGATGTGGGCGTCGTAGGTCAGCTCGTCCGCCTCGACCCGGATCAGCCCGCGACGGGGCGCGTTCACGCTGCGCCAGAACGCATCCACCGTGATCCCCGCGAGCTGCTCCGGGAAGGTGTCGCGCAGCGCGCCGTAATGCAGCTCCCAGAACTGGCGCGACCGCCCGATCCGGTTTTCGTAGAGCCGTGATTGCGATTCGTGCAGGCCGAAGCTGCTGCCGCCGACGGCATAGAGGTTGATGAGGTCGATGGCGCCGATGCCGCGCGTCCAGCGCTCGGATACGCCCTGCTCGTAGATGCCGTGCCCCGCCTCGTGCCACAGCGCGAACAGGCTTCCCTGCGGGAAATCCTCCCGGAACCGGGAGGTGATCCGGACGTCGTCGCGGGTCATCGAGATCTCGAACGGATGCACCGTGTCGTCGATGCGCCCGCGGGCAAAATCATAGCCCAGCCTGGCCGCGATCATCGCCGCGAAGCGCCGCTGTCCCTCGATTGAATAGGGCTGGCGCAGGAAGCCGTCCGGCGCCGCAATCTCGCGCAGGCTCTCCAGCAGCGGCGCGATGCCGCCACGCAGCGCCGCGAACAGCGGTTCGAGCCGGGCCAGCGTCATTCCAGGCTCATACTGGCCGAGCAGCGCGTCATACGGATGCTCCGCGTAACCGATCGCTTCGGCCAGTTCACGCTGCAATGCGAATATTCGCTTGAGCATCGGCGAAAACAGCGAGAACTCGTTGGCCTCGCGGGCGGCGATCCACGCGGCATGCGCGGTGGTCTTCAGGGTCGCCATCTCGACCAGCAGGGCCTCGGGAATGCGGCGCATGGTCTCGATCTGTCCGGCGAACTCCGCGACAAGGCGGCGCTCGTCCGGATCCATGGCATCCGAGCGGTCTTGGGCAAATTCGATCGCATCGCGCATGCGCGGCCCGGTCGCGCACTCGCGCGCGAGCGCGGTCAGAGTCGCGACCTGATGTCCGCGCGCCGCATTGCCGGCTGGCGGCATGTGCGTGCGCGCATCCCACGACAACAGGTTCATCGCGCAGAGCAGATCGCAGAGCCGCGCTGTCTCGCTGGCAAGTCCGATGTCCGGCATGGCTATCTCCTAGGTGCTGGTCTGCTCGAAAACGAGGTGGCAGGCGACGGCGCGGCCGGGTGCGACAATGCGCAGGCTTGGCGTCTCGGCACAGCAGGGCCGGGCCTGGGCGCAGCGCGGCCTGAACACGCAGCCCGACAGCGGATCGGACGGGATCGGCCTGACCGCAGCTTCGAGATGCTGTCCGTGGCCGGAGCGTTGCCGCGGATCCAGGGTCGGGGCCGAGGCGATCAGCAATCGCGTGTACGGATGCAGCGGGTCCGCGAACAGCGCCGCGCTGCTCGCGAGCTCGACCAGCGTGCCGCGGTACATCACCGCGACCCGATGCGAGATGTGGCGCACCAGCCGAAGGTCGTGGGCGATGAAGACGATGGCCAGACCAAGCTGGGATTGCAGGGTGATCAGGAGGTTGACGATCTGCGCCTGCACCGAGACGTCGAGCGCGGAGACGACCTCGTCGGCGACGATGATCTCCGGCCGCACCGAGAGCGCGCGCGCCATCGCGATGCGTTGCAGTTGCCCGCCCGAGAACTGGTGCGGCCGTCGATGCAAAGCCGCATGCGGCAGCCGGACCAGATCGAGCAGCCGCGCCATCTCTGCCGGCACCGCGGCGGCGTCGCAGATGCGGTGCACGCTCAGCGCCTCGCCGAGCGTCTGCGCCACCGTCATGCGCGGGTTGAGCGCGCTGAGCGGGTTCTGGAACACAAGCTGCACCCTGCGATGGAACGCCCGCCGCTCGGCGCCGTGCAGGGTGGCGAGATCGCGGCCACGATACAGCACGCGGCCGCCGTCGCACGCATGCAGGGCGGTGAGGCAGCGGGCGAGCGTCGATTTGCCGGAGCCGGATTCGCCGACGATGCTGAACGCCTCGCCGGCGGCGACGGCGAGACTGACCCCCAACAGGGCATGCGTGGCCGGCGCCGGGCGCCCTCGGGCAAGATCAAGCAGCGAGCGGCGCCGGCCGAACCGCTTCGACACGCGGTCGGCCCGCAGCACTGTTACGGCTTCGCTCAAATCTTCACCATGACGGCAAGCTCGGCCTGGCGCAGGCAGGCGACGGTATGCTCGGCAACTGCGGGGTGTTCCGGGAGTGCAGGTTGCAGCGGCGGCACGCTCGCCGTGCAAGTCGGCCGTGCCGCGACGCAGCGCGGATGGAACGCGCAGCCGGCGGGCCGGTCGGCGATGGCGGGCGTGATGCCTTCGATCGCGCTGAGCATGCCGCGCGGGCTGCCGGCTCCGGGGACCGAACCAAGCAGGCCGCGCGTGTAAGGATGGCGCGGCTGTGCAAACAGCGCCGCCACCGGGCCGCTCTCGACGATGCGGCCGGAATACATCACGACGACGCGCTCGCAGAGCCGCGCGATGACGCCGAGATCGTGCGTCACCACCACGATGCTCATGCCGAGCCGGTCGCGCAGCGACAGCAGCAGCCGGAGGATCTCCTCCTGGATGGTCACGTCCAGCGCGGTGGTGGGCTCGTCGGCGAGCAGCAGCTCGGGTTCGGAGGCCAGGGCGATGGCGATCATCACACGTTGCAGCATGCCGCCGGAGAACTGGTGCGGATAATCGCCGAGACGGACCGCCGGGTTCGGGATGCCGACCAGTTCGAGCAGTTCGATCGCGCGGGTGCGTCGGCCGGCGCGGTCGAGGGTGGTATGCGCGGCCAGGCTCTCGACGATCTGCGTGCCCACGGCAAGCACGCGGTTCAGCGCGGTGGACGCGTCCTGGGTGATCAGCGCGATCTCCCGTCCGCGCAGGGCGCGCATCGCCCGCTCGTCAAGCGCCATGATGTCCTTGCCGTGCCAGAGCACCGCGCCGCCGAGCCGGGCCTCGCGTGGCGGCTGGCGTATGATGGCGCGCAGCATCTGGCTCTTGCCGGACCCGCTCTCGCCGACCACACCGAGGATCTCGCCGCGGGCGAGCGACAGGCTGACGCCATCCACCGCGCGCGGCGGGTACGCTCCGGCGCCGAAAGCCACCGAGACATCGCGCAGCTCGAGTTGCGGCGTCATCGACGCACGCCCAGCAAAGTGCCGAGCCCGTCGCCGGTGAGGCTGAAGGCGAGGCCGGTCAGGACGATGGCGATGCCCGGGAACAGCGTCATCCACCAGGCCGTGGTGATGTAGTTCTTGCCGCTGGCGATCAGCGCGCCCCATTCCGCGACCGGCGGCTGGGCGCCAAGCCCGAGATAACCCAGGCTGGAGCCGAGCAGGATCGACAGCGCCATGTCGGTCATCCAGAACACCAGCACCGCGGTCACCGCGTTCGGGACCAGGTGCCGGAAGATGATCCGCGCCTGTCCGTAGCCCATGGCGCGCGCCGCCGACGCATAGTCCAGCCGACGCTGGATTTTCATCTCCGAGAGCATCAGCCGGGCGTAAAACACCCAGCCGACCAGCGCCGTCGCCACGTACATGTTGGCAAGCCCCGGCCCCAGCACGGTGACGATGGCGATCACCAGCACCAGGAACGGGAACGCGACCACGATGCCGACCACCTGGAGCAGCAGGGTCTCGGCGAGGCCACCGAAGAAGCCCGCCAGCGCGCCCACGATGGTGCCGACCAGCAGCGCCGGAACCGTCGCGAACACGGCGATCTGCATGTCCACCGCGTAGCCCCAGATCAAACGGGAGAGCATGTCGCGGCCGAACTCGTCGGTGCCGAGCGGATGCGCGGGGCTCGGCGCATGCAGCAGGTTCGCATAGTCGAAGCTGCGTGGACTCATCGGCGCCACCCATTGCGGGATCGCGGCGAGCGCGGCGCTGAGTGCCAGGATCGCGAGGCCGGCCAATAGCAAGGGCGGCAGGCGCTGCCGTGCGGGCTCGGCGCTCAAGGCTCGGCCCGGGGATCGAGCGCGGACTGGACCAGGTCGGTGGCAAGCAATGTCAGCACCACCAGCGTCGCCAGCACCAAAGTGAGCGCCTCGATCACCGGGTAGTCGCGCGCGAACACGCTGTCGATCATCAAGGTGCCGACGCCGGGGATGGCGAACACCGTCTCGGTGACGACGGCGCCGCCGAGCAGCGTGCCGGCACTCAGTCCGAACAACGTCACCGTCGACACCACAGCGTTGCGCAGCACGTGCCGCCGCAGCACGAGGGCGGGTCCCAGTCCCTTGAGGCGCGCGAACTCGACATGCGGGGAATCGAGCACCTCGCAGATGGATGCCCGAAGATTGCGCATCAGCACGGCGGACAGGCTCAGCGCGAGCGAGAGCGCGGGCAGCAGCAGGTGCACGAAATGCGCGGTCATACCCTCGCCGTAGCCGCCGACCGGCAGCAGGCGCAGCCGTGCGGCCAGCAGCGTCAGCATCAGGATGCCGATATAGAAGGCGGGCATCGACAGCCCGATCTGGAACACGCTCCGTATCAGCACGTCGAGCGGGCCGTCGCGGTTCAATGCGGCCAGCAGCGCCAGCGGCACCGAGATCGCGACCGCGATCAGCGATGCCATCGCGGTCAGCAGCAGCGTCACCGGCAGTCGCTCAAGGATCAGGCGCCCGACCGGCACGCCGAGGCGGGTGGACTGTCCCAGGTCGCCTCGCGCGAGACCGGCGACGTAATGGCCGAACTGGACCGCGAGCGGCCGGTCCAGCCCGAGCCGCGCGTTCTCGCGGGCCACCTCGGCATCGGTGACGCGTTCGCCGATCATCGCGCTGGCGGGATCGCCCGGCAGCAGCCGCACGATCAGGAACGTGACCACGACGATGGCTGCCAGCGTCGGGATCGTCTGCACCATCCGCCGGGCCACCCTGGCGCCGCTCATCGCGCCAGCCACGTCTCGGTGAAGATGTTGTTGCCGAGCGGCAATTGACGGAAACCCATGACGCGGCGCCGGAGCGCCACCGCGTACGGGGTCTCGAACAGACGCACGATCGGACCATTCTTGAACAGCGCCTGGATGCGCGCATACTCCGCCGCCCGTCGCCGCGGGTCGAGCTCGACGCCGGAGGCGAGATAGAGCTGCTCCGCGGCCGCATCGTGCCAGCCGGTATGCTGCGCCCCATTGGTCGGCGAATAGACAAAATAGGAGGTGATCTCCTCCGGGTCGGCGATGTCGTCGGTCCAGATGCTGAGTTGCGTCGTGAACGCGCCGGCCCGGTACAGGTCGATCAGCGTGCCCTCGTCGAGCTGCCGCAGATGCAACACGACGCCGACCTCGGACCACATCTGCTGCAGCGCCGTGCCGACCTCGATCTCGTCCTCGCTGCCGGCGATGATCGACAGCTCGGCCTTGAAGCCGTGCGGATAGCCGGCCTCGCGAAGCAGGGTTCTCGCTTTGGCCGGATCGTAACGCGGTGCGCCCGGAACATCGACATGCAGCGGCGTGGCGCGCGACATGTACGAGGTCATGTCGGCGCCGATGCCCCGGGTCACGATCTGGATCAGGCCGCGCCGGTACACCGCATCGTTGAGCGCCTCGCGCACCTTGGCGCATGCCAGCGGGTTGCTCGCGCCGCCGGGCAGCGTCGGGCGCACGTTCATGATGACGTAGTCGATGCGCGTGGAGGCAAACAGTTCCAGCCGCAGGCGCGGATCGCGGCCCAGTTCAGCGACGCGCGAGAACGGGATCAGCTCGGCGCCGTCGAGCTCGCCCGACTGCACCTTGAGGATACGGGTGGCGTCGTCCGGAATGACCTGGAAAGTGATCCCGTCCAGATAGGGAAGCGGTCTTTGGTCGGCACCGAGCTTCCAGTAGAACGGGTTGCGTCGCAGGCGCATCGTCGAGCCATGCACCCAGGATTGCAGCACGAACGGGCCGGAGCTTACCGGGTGCCGCTCGAAGGCCACGGCCTTCTCATCGTCAGTGGCACCCGGAGCCGTGCGGAACTGCCGCTCCGGCAGGATCGCGCTGTTGAACACGCTCAGCGCGGCGAGGATGGACGGATCCGGATGACGCAGGTGGAGCACCAATGTCGCGGCATCGGTGATCCGGATGTCGCTGATGGCGCCAAGCAGGAAATTCCAGATGCCATTGTTCGGGTTCCGCGCGCGGTCGAGCGACCATTTCACATCGCTCGCTGCAATCGGTGTGCCATCCGAGAACCTGATCCCCCGCCGCAGCGAGAGCACGACGGAGAGCCCGTCCGGCGCCACCCGCCAGGCGGTTGCGAGGCCGGGCCGTACGCCGCCGCCATCCTCGGATGGAAGCAGCAGCGTGTCATAGAGGCTGGACAGGATCCAGATGTCGGTGTTGCCGTCGTTCAGCACCGGGTCGAGCAGCCGGCTGTCGGCGTAGCGGCCGTAGCTCAGGATGCCGCCGCGGACCGGAAGGGGCGCGGTCGCATCGGCATGGGCGCAGGCGGGAAGCAGGAGGAGGACAGCCAGAACAGCGCGTCTGAAGCTCAATCCCTCCCTCCCCCGAGTCATGGCTTCGATGTTCAAGCCAATTAGAACAGTATTGATCCGGGTCTCGCATGGTCAACCTGTCCGCCGATCGATGGGCGGCGCCCAATCTTGCCTTCTGGATGTGTCACCGTTTATGCGGATTGGTGTCAGGCGACAGCGCGGCAAAGCTCAAACCGGGAGACATGTCATGAAAATCGCCGAAACGAGCTGGGGCCAGCTTGACGCCACGCTCGCCCACGAGACGCGGGCGATCATTCCGCTCGGCTGCACCGAGCAGCATGCCTTCCTGAGTCTCGCGACCGATTCGATCCTCGCCGAACGCGTGGCGACGGAAGCGGCGGCGCCGCTCAGAGTGCCGGTATTTCCGGTGCTGCCCTACGGCATCACACCCTACTTCCTCGGCTATCCCGGCACGGTCTCGCTGCGCGTCGAGACCTACTCGCGGCTGCTGCACGATATTCTCGACAGTCTGTCGCGGCAGGGTTTCCGGCAGTTCCTGTTCGTAAACGGGCATGGCGGCAACCAGCCGGGACAGGCCGTCGCCGCAGAGTGGCAGGCCGCCAATCCGGAATGCTTGGTCCAGTTCCACAACTGGTGGAACGCGCCGCGCACCTGGGAGGCGGTGCAGGCGGTGGACCCAGTGGCCTCGCATGCCTCCTGGATGGAGAACTTCCCCTGGACCCGTCTGGCTGGCGCAACGCCGCCCGCGAACGCAAAGCCGCCGGTTGATGTTGGACGCATGCGGGCAATGACACCCGAACGGACACGTGACTATCTGGGCGACGGCAATTTCGGCGGACTCTACCAGAGATCCGACGACGAGATGCTGGCGATCTGGTCGGTTGCGATTGAGGAGACCCGCTCCATGATCAAGGGGCTTCTGAATTAGCGTGCATCAGAGGCGCCGTCGTCAGGCGGTCAAGAACGGATCGAGCGCCGCCAGCAGAGCTTTCGGCGCCTCTTCCTGTATGAGGTGTCCGCACGGCAGCGCCTGGCCCTGGACGTTCTCCGCCTCCTCTCGCCATAGCCTGAGGACGTCGAACAGTTCCCCAACCGTGCCCTTGCCGCCCCACAGCGCAAGCAGAGGCTGGGTGAGCTTTTTGCCGCCTTCCTCACGCAGATGGTCCATGTCGATGGTGACGGACGCGCGATAATCTTCGCACACCGCGTGCACACAAGCCGGGTCGCGATACGCGCGGAGATATTCGGCGTAGCATTCCGCCGTGATGGCGCCCTCCGTGCGGCACTGCGCATCGAGATGGCCCCGCAAATAAGGTTCCACGGACGCATCGATCATCGTCTCTGGCAAAGGCGCGGGCTGGATGTGGAAGAACCACCAGAAGTACTTGGTCGCAAAGGTCTGGTCGGTTTGCGCGTACATCTTGTCCGTCGGCGCGATGTCGAGCATGGCGCCGCGGTTAATGACATCGGGGTGGTCCAGCATCATCCGGTGCAGGACACGGGCGCCACGGTCGTGCGCCACGACCTGAAACTTGCGAAAACCGAGCGACTGCATGACTTCGACCTGGTCGTTGCCCATCGCGCGTTTGGAATAGTCGGCGTGGTCGTTGCCACCCTCCGGCTTGCTGGAGTCGCCATAGCCGCGCAGGTCGGTCAGCACGAGGGTGAACCGCTGTGCCAAATGCGGCGCCACCCTGTGCCAGGTGACATGCGTCTCCGGATGACCGTGCAGCAGAAGCAATGGCGGCCCGCTGCCGCCCACGAGCGTGTTGATGGTCGCGCCCGAGGTCTTGACGAAGCTCTGACGGAAGCCGGGGAACAGAGCCTTGTTGGCTATGTCGCCGGGACCCCCCTCGTAGCTTTCGTGTATCGCGTTCACCTTAGCTGCCGAGGCTCGCGCGGCGGTCAAGATGGTGCCGAGCATCAGTCCTGCTTCAAGCATCTGACGGCGGTCGAGGATCGTACTCACCAGATCGCTCCTCTCTCATCACAAGTTTACCGTTGCCTCCGCCACCCCGGCGGCGATCAGGGTGTCGGCTACCGCATCGAGATCGTTGCCGACCACCCCCGCCTGACCGCCGATCCCGAGCGGCGCGTTGCCCGGGCGCAGGATCAGCGCGGCGTGCCAGCCCGCGGCTACCGCTCCGAGCGTGTCCCAGGTATGGCAGGCGATCATGCACAGGCGCGAGGGTGGAAGGGCCAGCGCCCGCTCTACCTCCCGGTAGGTTTCCGGGGCGGGCTTGTAGCGCCTCACCGCGTCGTCGATGCTGAACTGGCGTTCGAACAGCGAGAGCAGCCCGGCGCGCTCCAGTTGCCGCACGCAGGTGGCATTTGGGTTGTTGGTCAGCGTGACCATGCGAAAGCCGGCGTCCTTCAGCCGCCGGAGTGCGGCGGGAACTTCAGGATGCGGCGGCATCGAGGCGACCGCCTCCCTTACCTCCCGCAGATCGGCCTCGCCGATGCCCCGCCCTCGGGTGGCGGCCACCATTTTCAGCACCGCCCCGCCCAGTTCGCCGAAGGCAACGTAGTCCCCGGCAAGCGACAGCGCCTGGGAATACAGGATCACCTGTGCGAACCATTCGCGCATGACCGCGCGATCACCAAACATGCGCTCGAATGGGGGCGCCACCGAGTCGAGGTCGAGAAGCGTCTCGTTCACGTCGAAGACGAGGCAGGGAAGCTCCTTCATCGCGATGCTCCTCGTGTCGCCGGCAAGAAACCAATGACGGCTCGGGCGATATCCGCGGTCGTCACGTTGCCGCCAAGATCCGGCGTCTTCGGCGTGTTCTTCGACGCGAGCAGCGCTCCGATCGCAGACACGATCACCGCTGCCGCTCCTGGTCCGCCGAGGCCACCGGGGACCTGTCAGTTACCAACCCTATTTAACCCGGCAAGCATCATTGTGGGCCGGTTTTCCGTTAAGCTGGACAAACATGAGCGTGATGGGCGCGTCGCCAAGAGTTCCAGACAGGTGGCCGACATGGCCGGCGCCGTCCGGCTTCGAGCTCTGATCTTCCCCGAGGGACGCTTCACCTGATCCCATTTCCACGCGATGACCGTCCATCGTTTCCACGAACCAGCGGCCTGAGAGCGGAATAATCCATTGGGGCTTGGGGTTCGGATGCCATGCCCCGACCCATCCCTTGGGGAATTGCGTTATCACGACGTGGGTTGGAGTGTCCGGAAGTTTGTCGCCGAACACGGGGGCCACAGTCTTTCCAAGCGAAAGCCTGCTGAAGTTCTCGAACCGGCAACGGCTTTGGTGAGTTTGCCCCGTATCATGGCCAGACTCCCGGTCCTGAAAGCCTTGAACATGGGCTGCTCTCCTCAACGGTCATTTCAGATCGATGTCTGAAAGCTCCGCGTGGTTGCCGGCTCCTCCCGCTTCGCCCGGGATGGCAGGCTCATGAGACTAATGTTTCCCTTGCTCAGGCAGAAAACTGATCAACGCCTTGGCGATGTCGCCGGTCCCGGCATTCCCGCCGAGATCGGGCGTCTTCGGCGCATCCTTGGACGCGAGCAGCGTCTCGATTGCCGATACGATTGCCGCTCCCGCCTCCGGCCGGCCGAGCTGGTTGAGCATCATCGCGCCCGACCAGATCTGCGCGATCGGGTTGGCGATCCCCTTGCCATAGATATCCGGCGCCGAGCCGTGCACTGGCTCGAACATCGAGGGGTAATCACCCTCCGGGTTGATGTTGGCCGACGGCGCCAGCCCGAGCGAGCCGGCGATCGCCGGCCCGAGATCGGTCAGGATGTCGCCGAACAGGTTGGAGCCGACCACCACGTCGAAGCGGTCCGGGTGCGCCACGAACTGCGCCGTCAGGATGTCGATATGGTACTTGTCCGTGTTGATGTCCGGATACTCCGCCGACAGGGCGGCGAAGCGGTCGTCCCAGAACGGCATGGAATGGAAGATGCCGTTGGACTTGGTGGCCGAGGTCAGGTGCTTCTTGGGGCGGCGGCGGGCCTGCTCGAAGGCGAAGCGCAGGATGCGATCGACGCCGCGCCGGGTGAAGATGGCCTCCTGCAACGCGATCTCGTCGTCGGTGCCCTCGTAGGCCCGGCCGCCGACCTTGGAATACTCGCCCTCGTTGTTCTCGCGCACGATCAGCATGTCGATCTCGTCGGGCGTGCGGTTGGCGAGTGGTGAGGTCACGCCCTTGAGCAGCCGCACCGGGCGGATGCAGGCGTATTGCCTCAGCTCGCGCCGCAGCGGGATCAGCATGCCCCAGAGCGAGACGTGATCCGGCACCTCTGGCGCACCCACGGCGCCGAGCAGGATCGCGTCCTTGTGCCGGACCTGCGCCACGCCGTCTTCGGGCATCATCGCGCCGGTCTTGAGGAAGCGGTCGCAGCTCCAGTCGTGCTCGGTCCAGCTAAACCCGAAGCCGTACCGCTTTCCAACCGCCTCCAGCACCTCCAGCGCGGGCGGCATCACCTCGCGGCCGATGCCGTCACCCGGCAGCACGGCCACGTCGAACACTCGCTGACTGTCACTCATGGCTTTCTCCCCTGGCTGTGGCGTGATTCGGAAGGCGTGAGCCCCGCCGTGGCACTGCGGCGACTGCGAGGGACCGCACGCCCTGTGCGCCATGGATCAGCACGCCCTCGATGTCGGCCGTGGCCGAGGGGCCGGTCTGAAACACGGCGTAATTTCTGTCCCGGCATTCAGGGCGGCGATAGGCGTGGTGGATGTTCGGCACGATATCCGCCGGGTCGAGCAGGACGATCAGGTGCTGCGGCAGGTAGCCGAGCGTGTTGACGCCGAGCTCTCGGTCGGTGAGGCAGATCGACCCGGTTTCGGCGACCCCGAAGGCGGCACGGACGACACCGAATTCGACATCGGCCAAGTCGGTCGGTTTGGTGCCGCGCCCCAGCGCCTTGTTGCCCAGGATCTCAGGAGCGTTCGAGCAGACGATTTTAGCCCCGGCGAGCTTGGCATGGACGGGGGCCAGCGGATCCGCGGCATCCGGCGGCAGCCACTCGCCGCCCATCAGCTCCAGCATCTTCACGAACGCTGCCGCCAGCTCGGCGGGCGAGGCGGTGTCGAACAGCGGCACGTCCGGGAGCGAGCGATCGACCTTCGGCGCGTGGGCGCGGACTGCGGCAAGGATGTCGTCGCGACTGCTCATGGCTTGGGCGCGCGGTTGGCGGCGTGCCATTGGTGGAAGGTCTGCTTGGGCGCATGCGGCACCTCGCGGCCGCGGCCCCAGGTGTTGATCCGGCGATAGACGACAAAGCGCGGCAGGTGGCGCAACGCGCTGTCCGCCAGGGGCAGCGCCGCGCGGTAGAGCTTGGGGCTGGCGAGCAACGCGCCGGCGGCCTTCATCATCGCCTTTTTCAGCAATGGCAGCTCGTGCGTCTCGGACATCACGCGGCGCCAGGCGGCGATCTGCTCGTGGATGTTGATCTTGACCGGGCAGACGTTGGTGCAACTGCCGTTCAGCGTCGAGGAGAACGGCAGCTTGCTGTATTTATGGGCGTTGAACGTCGGGTCGATGATCAGGCCGATTGGCCCGGCGTAGGTCGCGCCGTAGCTGAGGCCGCCGGAGCGGCGGAACACCGGGCAGGTGTTCATGCACGCGCCGCAACGGATGCATTTCAGCGACGTCCAGAACTGCTCCATGCCGAGCCGCTCGGAGCGGCCGTTATCCACCAGCACGACATGCATCTCGCCGCCCTGCCGCGCGCCGCGGAAGTGCGAGGTGTACTGCGTCATCGGCGAACCCAGCGCCGAGCGTGACAGCAGGCGGACGAGCACGGCCAGGTCGTCCAGCCGTGGAACCAGCTTCTCGATCCCGGCCGAGACGATGTGCAGCGGCGGCGTGTTGGCCGAGAGGTCGGCGTTGCCCTCGTTGGTGCACACCACGACGGTGCCGGTCTCGGCGACGGCGAAGTTGCAGCCGGTCATCCCGGCGTCGGCGGCAAGGATCAGCGGCCGGGTCGCGTCGCGCTGCTTGCCGGCCAGGTATTTGGGATCGTGGTTCGCGGGGTCGGAGCCGAGCGTGTCGGCGAAGACCTGCGCCACGTCGGTGCGCAGCTTGTGCACCGCGGGGACAACGACGTGGCTCGGCGCCTCGCCGTCAAGCTGCTGGATGCGCTCGCCGAGGTCGGTCTCGATGATCTCGATGCCGTGCTCCTTCATGTATTCGCGGAAGTTGCACTCCTCCGTCAGCATGGATTTGCTCTTGATCAGCCGCTTGGCGCCGTGTTCGTCCAGGATGCGCAGCACCGCTTCGTTGTGCTCGGCGGCGTCACGCGCCCAGTGGACGTGGATGCCTTGGGCCCGGGCATTGGCCTCGAACTGTTCGAGGTACTGCGCCAGATGGACGAGCGTGTGCTCCTTGATGGCCGAGGCGAGATCGCGCAGCTCCTCCCATTCCGGGATGCCGTGCATCTCGCGGTCGCGCTTCTGGCGCAGATCCCACAGCCGCTCGTCATGCATCTTCTCGTGCTCGGTCGCGGCGATGAAGCGGTTGGCGGCCTCCGACTGGTCCACCGGCCGGTTGCCACGGACGACCGCGCCGCGCGGCTGCGGCTCCGGCGTCCTGAGCGCCTGGCGCTCGCCGGTCTTGGAGCGCATCGGCTTCGACGTGCCCTCGGCATGGTCCAGGCGCCGGCCGCGTCGGGTCGCGCCTTCGTTGGGTCCGCCGTCCGCCAGTTCCGGATGCAGCATCGGCTGGGTCTCGCTCATTCCCGCGCTCCGTTCAGGATCTGCGCGATATGGATGTAGCGCTGCGGCAGGCCGAGGCGTTCGGCACAGCCTTGCTGGTGCAGCATGCAGGAGCTGTCGGACGAGGTGATGTATTCCGCGCCGGCCCGGTGCTGGTCGCGAACCTTGTCGTGGCCCATCTTGGCCGACACGCCCTCCTCGAACACCGAGAACGTGCCGCCGAAGCCGCAGCATTCGTCCGGACGCGCGAGTTCGACGAACTCGATGCCGCGCACCTTGCCCAGCAGGTCAATCGGCTTGGAGAAATACGCGCGACGCTGCTCCGAATAGCTGGCGATGCCGAGGCCGCGCAGCGTCTGGCAGTTGTTGTGCAGCGCCACCTTGTGCGGGAACTCGGCCCAGGGGAACGCATCGACCTTGAGGATGTCGTGCAGGAACTCGACGAGCTCGAAGGTCTTCGCGCGCACCGCCTTGACCTCGGCGGTCTGCGGGATGGCGTCAAAGGCGTAGCGGACCTGGTGCACGCAACTGCCCGATGGGCCGACAATGTAGTCGTAATCGGCGAAATTGCGGACAAACAAGGCTTCCGTCGCGGCGGATTCCTCGTGGCAGCCGGTGTTGGTCATCGGCTGGCCGCAGCAGGTCTGGTCGGTGGGATAATCGACCTCGCAGCCCAGCCGCTCCAGCAGTTCGAGGGTGGCGATGCCGACCTCCGGGTGGAACGCATCGACGTAGCAGGGAATGAACAGTCCGACGCGCATGGGCGGTCTCCGGCAAGGAATGTTCGTGCTCGGCAGCGGTCAGGAAGGGTGCGGCGCCTCTAGGCCGTCAAGCCAGGCGACGATGTTGCGGACGGCATCGCCGTAAAAGGTCCGGTACATGGCTTGCGTCACGTAGCCGAGATGCGGCGTGGCCAGCACGTTGTCCAAGCTGCGGAACGGATGCCCGGGCGGCAGCGGCTCCACGTCGTACACATCGACCGCGAGCCCGGCGATGCGCCGCTGCCCGAGCGCGTCCAGCAGGGCAGGCTCGTCCACGATCGGCCCCCGGGACGTGTTGACCAGCCATGCCGTCGGTTTCATCAACGCGAGCGCCTCGGCGTTCACCAGGCCGCGCGTGCGCCGGCTCAGCAGCGTGTGGATGCTGAGGATGTCGGCCCGTGCGAACAGCTCCTCCTTCGAGACCGCGGCGGCGCCGACCGTGGCGGCCTTCTCAGGCGTGAGATTCTGGCTCCAGCCAATCACCTCCATGCCGAATGCTCCGCCGATCCGCGCCACCGCGCCGCCGATGTTGCCTAAGCCCAGCAGGCCCAGCGTGCGGCCTTGCAGGTCGCCGCCGACCGCCTGCTGCCAGCCGCCGGAGCGCAGCGACGCGGTCTCCCGCACCAAGTGGCGCTGGCTGGCGAGGATGAGCGCCCAGGTCATCTCGATGGTGGGCACCGAGGAGTAGCCGGTGTGGACGACCTTGACACCCCGCTCCTCGGCCGCTGCCACGTCGATGGCGGCGTTGACCGGACCGGTCGAGGCGATAAGCCTCAGCCTGGGCAGCCGCTCAAGCAGGCTCCGCCGCAGCGGAGTCCGCTCCCGCATCACGCAGAGGATCTCGAAAGGGAGCAGCCGCTCGGCCAGCGCCCCCTCGTCGGTGAGATGGTCGGTGAACACCGACACCTCGGCCCGGCTCCGCAGCGGGGACCAGTCCGCCATCGTCAGCGCGACGGCTTGGTAGTCGTCGAGGATGGCAACGTTCACCGGCAGGTCCGGAGCGCCGCTCACAGGTCGTCCGGGAGCTGGTCGAGATCGTGGAAGTAGGCGTGGACGTCGGCGCGGAAGAACGGCTTGAACCCGCCATAGACCGTGTTCCAGGCCGGGGTCCAGGCGAGCAGCGCATCGAGAAATGCCTGGCGTATTGCGTCGTCCAGGCCTTCGCGCGCGATAACCACTCCTTCCACGCCCCCGGCGTACTCCCCGATCACTTTGGTGTCTTCCGCGTTCTTCGGCAGGAAGTCCCAGGTGTCCTGAAGCACCATGGTCGCCCGGACCTCCTTGGCAACAACCGCGTCGATCAGCCCCTGCCAGGTCGGACCCGGCTTGATCGGCGTCATGTCCAGGAACTCGCTGAGCTTCTTGCCTTGACGCTGCAGCAGGATGGCGGGCGGAAAATAGCTCGATGAGCAGGACTTGTTGATGTAGGCGAACCTGGCCCCGCGCAGGTCGGCGATGCTGCTCGCCGGGTCGTCATGGCGCACCACGAGCAGGCAGCGCTGCCTGACCGAGCCGGTGAACTTCGACGTCGCCATGGCCAGACCGCGATAATATTGGTCGCCCATGCCGGTCAGGCGGTGGAAGTCGGCGACCGGGATGTAGGCGATGTCCGGCTCATGGCGGGTGACGGACTGGCGGATGTGGACGAGGTCTGCCGTCGCCTCCGCGGTGATGCCTTGAGCGGGCAGGAAGTCGCTCCACGGCTTCTCCTCGACGTTCAGCCCGAAATTGCTGTCGAGAATGAACTTGATCGGGACGCCTCCGCCGCCGGCCTGCGCCCTGGAGCTGATCTCTTGTTGCTGGTCCATGGTCTTCTCCATTGTTCGCAGGTCAGGGTGCAATCATGCGGCTCGTGCGGGTCGGTTGGATCTTCGCGCAGCCGTCGCTCAGGATCCGCGCCGAGCGCAGATGTGTTGTCAAAAAACCGGGAACGAACGGTCCGACGCGCTTGGGCGGAACTCCAGTTGGTCAGTGGACGAGATTGATCGCGCGACGTCGATGCGGATCGCGGTCTCGAACATGCCGGGGAGCTGCGGCACGTCTCTCAAGCTGTGCGCCTTGCCCAGGCCGAACATGCTCAGGCCTCCTGCCGGTATTCGGGCTTGTAGGTCATCGCCTCGATCCAGGCCCGGACGTCCTTCGGGCGCTCGACGGTCGTCGCGTGGCCCTGGTCGAAGATGGTTTCGGCGACCCGCGTCGCGGTGGTGATTTCGGTCTCCAGGATGTGCGACTGCTTGGGGAACAGCATGCCGCGGTCGCGGTCGTCGCGGCTGACCTGGTCCGCGCTGGCGCGTGCCGCCTCGATGAACATCCGGTCGGTGATGCGCTTCGGCCGGGTCGCATAGACGGCAAGGCCGACGGCCGGGAATATGTAGAAGTTGTTGGCCTGGCCGGGATGATAGGTCTTGCCGTTCACGGTGACATCCGGGAACTGCACCCCGCACGCGACCAGCGCGCGGCCGTCCGTCCACGTGTAGGCCTGCTCGGGCGTGCACTCCGCCTTGTCGGTCGGGTTGGACAGCGGGAAGATGATCGGGCGCTCGACGTTCTTCGCCATGGCGCGGATCACGTCCTCGGTGAACGCGCCACCCGTGGTGGAGACTCCGATCAGCGCCGTCGGCTTGAACGCCTCCACCGCCGCCTTGAGATCCTTTGTCGGCTTGGCGTCTTTGTGGGCATAGGCTTTCTGCGACGGCGACAGATCCTCCCGCGACGGATCGATCAGACCATTGACATCGAATAGTGCGATCTGCCGCTGCGCATCCTCCTTCTTCAGCCCCTCATCCATCATTGCCTCGACGATCATGTTGGCGATGCCGATGGCCGCCGATCCGGCGCCGAGAAAGAAGATGCGCTGGTCCTTCAACTTCGTGCCGCTGATCTGCAGCGCCGTCATCAGCCCGGCGATGGTGACCGACGCCGTGCCCTGGATGTCGTCGTTGTAGCAAAGTATCTTGTCCGAGTAGCGGGCGAGCAGCCGGATCGCGTCGGTGCCCTTCCAGTCCTCGAAATGCACGCAAACGCCTGGGAATACCTCGTTGGCCGCGGCGACGAACTCGTCGACCAGGCTGTCGAGCTCGTCGTCCGACGCCGGCGGGTCTTCGCGCAGGCCAAGATAGAGCGGGTCGGCCCGCATCGACGCGTTCGTGGTGCCGACATCAAACAGCACCGGCAGCAGGCAGTTTGGCGGCACGGCGGCGCAGGCGGTGTAGAGCTGCAGCTTGCCGATCGGGATGCCCATGCCGTTGGCGCCGATGTCGCCCAGGCCGAGGATACGGCCGCCGGACGACA
>CAXTRK010000028.1:0-42317 GCA_964246745.1 uncultured Acetobacteraceae bacterium | reverse complement strand
TCTCGAAGCCCTGCTTCGGCAATCAGCGTGAGCGCGCTTCAAGCGATTCCCCTGATGTTCGATCAGTTCGCTTGAGCATTGCGCCCGAGGCGGGCACATTCCGGCCGGGAGCGGTAGCGACACCGCGAGGGGATGTGAATATGCGGCGCTCTGCATTGCTCGGCACCATGGCGTTACCGGCTGCGTTGTTTCTGGGGGGCTGTTCCGGCCTTGGCGAGTTCTTTGGCGACACCATCACGCTGCCCGGCGTGAATCCGAACCTTCCATACGGTCTGAACGAGACCTCCGAGCGTGCCGAGGGACATGCGCCGGGTATCACGCCGATCCTGCCGCAGCAGGGCAATATCTGGCCGGGACCGCCGCAGCCGCTGCCGACCCTCGCCGACGTCGCCCACAGCACCGGCAACGGCCTCAACATGCAGGGGTATGGCGCCCAGCAGGAAGGTCCGCTGCAAGGGCCCACACAAGGTCAGCCTTTGCGCAACGGCGGCAGCATGAGCATGGGCGAGGGCGACATGGTGGCGCACGGCGTGCCGACCGGACCCAACAATTCGAGTGCCAACAGCTTCGGCGGCGGCGGCGGCCCGCTTCCGTCCAACGTGCCGGACTCCTCGTCGCAGTTCCGCCTCAACGGCAATAGCGGCGTCAAGAACCCGCCGATCGTGATTCCGAACGGCGACGGCAGCTACACCGTGATTGAACCGAATGGCCAGGTGAAGACCACCCCGGGCATTCCCAAATAGCGCGTGATGGACGCGCCGACACTGCACATCCTCTATTTCGCCTGGGTGAAGGACCGACTCGGCTGCGGCGAGGAGTGGGTCTCGGTGCCGCCGGACGTGGGCGACATTGCCGCCCTGCGTCGCTGGATTCAGGGCCGCGGCCCGCTGCATGAGGCGGTGTTCGGCGAAGGCGCCAGCATACGCGCGGCGGTAAACCAGGAGTTCGCGGGTGATCACGTCGCGATCGGGCCTGGTGACGAAATCGCCTTCTTCCCGCCGGTGACCGGCGGATGAGTGTTCGCATCAAGGTCGCGCCGGAACCCTTCGACACAGAGGGTGAAATGGCGGCGTTGCGACGCCACGAGGCCGCCGGCGACAGGATTGGCGGGATCGGTTGCTTCATCGGCGTGGTGCGCGGCGGCGCCGGCCTCCGCGCGCTGACGCTCGAGCATTATCCCGCCATGACGGAGCGTGCCATCACCGGCATTGCGCTTGCCGCGATGCGGCGCTTCGATCTGCTCGGCTGCACGGTGATCCATCGTATCGGGCGGCTCCCAGTGGGCGCGCCGATCGTGCTGGTGCTGGCCGCCTCCTCTCATCGCCAGGCGGCGCTCGACGCCACCGCGATGCTGATCGATTGGCTGAAGACCTCGGCGCCGTTCTGGAAACGCGAGGAGTTCGAGGATGGCCGCCGGGTCTGGGTCGAGGCCAGGCCCGAGGACGATGCCCAGGCCGCGCGCTGGTCGGGATGAAACCCGCCGCCGGCCACGACTCGATCTTTGCCGAAGCCCTGGCGGCGAGGTCGTCACGGAACACCCGCCGCGCGCTCCAGATCACCATGCCGAGCGATCCCGGCTGGGTTGTTCGCGACGGCCAACGCCTGCTCAATGTCTCCGCCAACGACTATCTTGGGCTCAGCCGACATCCGGCGCTGATCGAGCGAAGTGCCGCGTGGGCGGCGCGTTACGGCACCGGGGCCGGCGCATCGCGTCTGGTCAGCGGCACCTTCGAGGTGCATGCGCGCCTCGAATCGCGGATCGCGCGCTTCAAGCAATGCGAGGCGGCGCTGCTGTTCGCCTCCGGCTGGCAGGCGAATGCGTCGGTGCTGCCCGCGCTGATCAGGGCGCTCTCTTCCAATGCCTCCCCGCCCAGGACTTTACCGCTGGTGTTCGCCGATCAACTGAACCATGCCAGCCTGCATCACGGCTGCGCCGCCGGCTCGGCCGAACAGATCCGCTTCAGACATAACGACCTCGATCACCTCGAAGCACTGCTTGACGAACGCCGCGGCGGCGAGGGGGGGCGCCTCATCCTTACCGAGAGCGTTTTCAGCATGGATGGCGACCGCGCCGACATCGCTGGCCTGGCAGCCATTGCCCGGCGTCACGGCGCCTTCCTCTATCTCGACGAGGCGCACGCCACCGGCGTGTTGGGCCAGCAAGGGCGGGGGCTTGCCGCCGGCGCCGACGGCGTCGGTTGCGTGATGGGAACCTTCAGCAAGGCGATGGGGAGTTTTGGCGCCTACGTCGCCGGGTCACGGGCGCTTTGCGACTACCTGCTCAATGCGTGCTCCGGCTTCATCTACACGACCGCGCTGCCGCCGCCGGTGCTGGGCGCCATTGACGCCGCACTCGATCTGGTGCCGGGCATGGAGCGTGAGCGGGCGCATTTGGCGTCGCAGTCCGCGCGCCTGCGCGCGTCGCTGCACCAGCTTGGGATCGACACCGCTGGTTCCTCCAGTCAGATCGTGCCGGCCGTCATGGGCGAGCCTGAACGAGCGCTCGCCGCCAGCCGGGCGCTGGCGCGCCGCGGCGTGCTCGGCATCGCGATCCGGCCGCCGACGGTGCCGCGCGGCGGCAGCCGGATACGCTTTGCCTTGAGCAGCGCGCACGATGTCTCGGCCATCGACCATCTGCTCGCCGTGCTGCCGGAATGCCTGTCGCCGTCCGCCGCATGACCACACGCGGCGTCTTCGTCACCGGCACCGACACCGGAGTCGGCAAGACCGTCGTTGCGGCCTGCCTCGTGCGCGCTTGGCAGGCCTGCTATTGGAAGCCGTTGCAGACCGGTCTGGCGCTCGAACAGGGCGACACCGAGACGGTGCGCATGCTTGCCGGCCTGCCGGCGGAGCGGCTTCTGGCGCCGCTGCACGAGCTGCGGGCGCCGCTGTCTCCGGAGGCGGCTGCGCGGCTTGAAGATGTCGCCATCGCGCCACGCGAGATCTGTCTGCCGCCCGCGGGCGACGCGCCGATCGTGGTTGAAGGAGCCGGCGGGCTGCTGGTGCCGATCGCTCCAGGAGAAATGATGGTCGATCTGATTGCCCGTCTGGCGCTGCCGGTGGTGCTGGTCGCGCGCGGCACGCTGGGCACCATCAACCACACATTGCTGAGCCTGGAGGCGCTGCGCCGCCGCTCCATGCCCGTCGCGGGCGTGGTGCTGAACGGCGCCGGCACCGAAGCAAACCGCGAGGCGATTGCGCGGTATGGACAGGTGCGTATCCTCGCCGAGCTTCCGCGTCTTGAACATCTAGACCCAGCCACGCTCACGACCCTTGCCCGCCGCATACCGCCGCTCGCATCGGTTCTACACGGGCTGAGCTAATACGCCCGCATCAGTCCGACGAGACGGCCTTGCACACGCACGCGGTCGCTCGGCACGATGCGGGTCTCATAGCGGGCGTTCGCCGGCTCAAGCGCAATGGCGTTGCCACGTCTGCGCAGCCGCTTCAGCGTCACCTCGGAGTCGTCGATCAGGGCCACGATGATCTGTCCGTTCTCGGCGGTGTCTTCCTTGCGGATGATGACGGTATCTCCGTCCAGGATGCCGGCCTCGACCATCGAGTCGCCGGCGACTTCCAGCGCATAATGCTCACCGCCGCCAAGCATGGCGATCGGCACCTGGACGTGGTTGCCGGTGTCGCGAAGCGCCTCGATCGGCAAGCCGGCGGCGATACGGCCATAGAGCGGAAGCTGCACCGCGATCGCGTCGGCCGCCGCGCGCACCCCTTGCAGGCGCTGGCTGAAATCGCCGCGGATCACGTTGGGCGAGAACGCCAGAGCGGCGTCCGCGATCACCGCCGCGGCGGCTCCGCCGCTCGCCGCCGCGGCATCAGGCATGCGGAGCACTTCAAGCGCGCGGGCGCGATGATGGCGCCGGTGCAGGAAGCCGCGTTCCTCGAGCGCGGAGATGAGGCGGTGAATGCCGGACTTGGAGCGCAGCCCGAGCGCGTCCTTCATCTCGTCGAAGCTGGGCGAGAATCCGGTTTCCCGCAGATGGCGGTCAATGAAGCCCAGCAACTCGTGCTGCTTGCGCGTGAGCATGGGAACTCCTTGTCCAAGCACGGTTCCGTGACGCCGCACCCGGGGTTCGGATCCGACGACCTGGAACAAATGGGAAACACGTCGATCGTTCTAGATTAGTTCCCGTGCCCGCGTCAAGCGCTACGCAACGGCTTCTCAAAGTCCGCACCGGTCGAGGCGGATGACCGGAACCAACGCGCCAGCCTCCAAGGCGGGGGCGTGCGGCGGCCGCAGGATCAGAGCTTCCGCGTCAGCGAGGCGGCGCAGCATGCCGCTGTCCTGGCGGGGGAACGGCGTCACCGTATGACGACCATGCTGGTCGCGTTCGAGCGACCCGCGCAGATGGTCCGCGCGATGATCGTTGGCGGCGAGCGGGGAGGCGAGCACCGCCTCCTCGGTCTCCAACAGGTCGGCCTGGTCGCCGGACAACCGGCCGATGGCGGGGAGCAGGAACAGCAGCGCGCAGACCAGGGCGGAGACCGGATTGCCTGGCAGGCCGATGACCGGGACGTGGCCCTGATCCTCGCGTCGGAGCCGCCCATGCATCAGCGGCTTGCCCGGCCGCATCGCGATCTTCCAGAAGTCGACCTCAAAGCCGCGTTCGGCAAGGCCGGCCTGCACCAGGTCATAGTCGCCGACGCTGGCGCCGCCGATCGTCACCAGCATGTCGCAGCGCAGTCCGTCGAGGCTGGCGGCGATGGCGGCGATGTCATCGGGCGCCGGCGGCAGCATCAAGGCGTCTCCGCCGGCGGCACGGATGGCCGCCGCCAGCATCGGCGTGTTGGAGTTGGCAATGCCGCCGAAGGGGATCGGCTCGCCGGGCAGGGCAATCTCGTCGCCGGTGGCGAGCAAGGCGATCACCGGTCGACGGTGGCAGGCGAGCCAGGCATGGTTGGCGGCGCCGGCGACGCCGATGTCGCGGGCGCTGAGCCTGCGTCCGGCCGGCACCACCGCGTCGGAGTGCGCGAAATCCTGGCCGGCGCGGCGTATATGCCGCCCGCGCGGCAGCGCCTCGCCGATGGCGAGATGGTCGGCGTCGCGGATGGCATTCTCCTGGATCAGCACCGTGTCGCTGCCGTCCGGGATCACGCTGCCGGTGTAGATGCGCACGCATTCGCCCTTGCAGACCGTGCGCCCGAACGGATGTCCGGCGGGCGCGTCGCCGATCACGCGCAGCGTCACACCGGCTCCGCTGTCCTCGGCGCGCAGCGCATACCCGTCCATTGCCGAGACATCGGCGGGCGGATTGGACAGCCTGGCCAGCACCGGCCGCGACGTGACCCGTCCCCATGCCGAGTCCAGCGGAACCGATTCCGGCGAGGTCGGACCCAGCCCGGCCAGAATACGCCTGCGTGCCTCCTCGACGGTCAGCACTGCCGTACCACGCTCTGCATGAACAGCTTGACGGATGCGGATAGCGTGCGCATTTTCCAGCCCCTTGAATCACTGGCGCTAAACGCCGGGCTCGTCTGCCCGATCGTTGCGAGGATACCCATGGCCAAAACCAACACGATCCAGATCAAGCTCGTATCGACTGCCGACACCGGTTATTTCTATGTGACCAAGAAGAACGCGCGCGCGCAGACCGGCAAGATGGAAATGCGCAAGTACGATCCCGTCGCGCGCAAGCACGTCGCGTTCAAGGAAGCCAAGATCAAGTGAGCCGGTGGCTGCTCTCAAACGGCCGCTAGTATAGCGTGTTGTTCTGCGCGTAGGGAACGACGATATCGTCGGAGTTGGCCAGATTGAGCATGGCGCGCGCGCGCTCATCCAGAGTGTCCCGGTCAAGCCCGCGATCGCGCAATCCGGAGACACGCTGACTCCAGGCCGACTGTTCGGAGACCGCGGCCAGATGGTCAGCCTGGGCCTCAGCCAGCAACTGTAGCCGCTCACCATAGATGCGGCGCCCATGCGCGCCCTGGCCGGTGTTCCACACGAAATACGCAACCAGCGAGAGAAAGAACACCGGTGGCAAGGCGGTTCTCACCAGACGCTTGATCGCACGGCCGAAGCGCATCGCTCACTCCTCATGCTTGCTGCTCTCTTGTCCGTGAGTGCAGCCGCAATCGCAAGCGAAATTGCTTCCGCTTTCCTGCCCGTGACGGTGGCGATGGCCGCGGCATGCTGGGCAGGGGGTTGCGGGCGATCTAGGATGCGGCAATAGACGCGCGCCGCACCACGGAAGAATGAGATCCACGTGCATTTCCCCTTGCTGTCTCTGGTCACTTTCCTGCCGCTGCTTGGCGCGCTGATCCTGTTGCTGACGCGGGGCGACACCCCGGGCTCGCGGCAGAGCGTGTGCCAGGTCGCCCTCTGGACCAGCCTGGTGGTGTTCTTTCTTTCCGTCGGCCTGTGGGTCGGCTTCGATCCCGCCAAGACCGGCTTCCAGTTCCAGGAGCAGGCGGACTGGATGCCTGGCTTCGGCGTCTCGTATCACGTGGGCGTTGACGGCATCAGCCTGCTGTTCGTCATGCTCGCCACCACGCTCACGCCGATTGCGATCGTCGGCTCCTGGCGGTTCGCCGGCAGTCGCATACGCGACTACATGCTGACCATCCTGCTGCTGGAGACCACCCTGATCGGGCTGTTCTCGGCGCTGGATTTCATCCTGTTCTACGTGTTCTTCGAGGCGACGCTGATACCCTCGAGCCTGTTGATCGGCATCTGGGGCAGCAGCGCCAACCGGGTGACCGCCTCGTTGCGGTTCTTTCTGTTCACCTTCGGCGGCTCGCTGTTCATGCTGATCGCCATCCTGGTGATGTGGCGCATCACCGGCACCACCGACATCCCGGTGTTGCTGCGCACGCACTTCGCACCCGCCACGCAGGCATGGATGTTCGTGGCTTTCACCCTCGCTTTCGGCGTCAAGCTGCCGCTGTTTCCGCTGCATGGCTGGATGCCGGACGCCTATACGGAGGCGCCGGCGCCGGCGGCGGTGCTCATTTCAGGGGTGCTGTCCAAGGCTGGCGCCTACGGTTTTCTGCGCTTCGCCATCTCCATGCTGCCGGAGGCGGCGCAACGCGCAAGTCCCTGGATGATCGCGCTCGGCATCGTCGCCGTGATCTACGCGGCCATCGTCGCTCTCGCCCAGACCGACATGAAGCGGCTGATCGCCTACTCGTCGTTTTCGCATATGGGGCTGATCCTGGTCGGCCTGTTCACGCTGAACGGCGCCGGGATCAACGGCGCCGTGTTCCAGATGCTCAGCCACGGCATCATCATCGCCGCCTTGTTCCTGATCAGCGGCATGCTGGGTGCCCGCCTCGGCTCGCGCGAGATGGCCGGCTTTGGCGGTGTGGCGGCGCGGATGCCGGTGCTGGCCACCATGCTGATGCTGTTCGTCATGGCCAATGTCGGCCTGCCCGGCACCGGCGCTTTCGTTGGCGAGTTGCTGGTGATGATCGGGGCAATCCAGGTCGGCTTCTGGGTGGCGCTGTTTTCCGGCATGGGCATGATCCTGGGCGCGGTCTACATGCTGGTGATGTACCGCCGGGTCATGTACGGCGTGGCGGCGGGCGCCGCGGCCGCGCTGCGCGACCTCACCGCACGCGAAATGGTGGTGCTGGTGCCCCTCGCCCTCATCACCCTCTGGATGGGCGTGCATCCGTCGTCGTTCACACGCGTGTTCAATCCCTCCATCGAGGTGCTGGCTCAGGGCTATGAGAAGGGCTACGCCATGCCGCGCCAGGCGGAACTGACCTCGGGCGCGATCGCCCAGCGTTAATCAAGCCAGCCTTATCAGGCCAGCCTTATCAGGAGAGAGCAACGCGCCCATGCATGCTGCCCAAGACCAACCGCTGCCCTCGCTGCCGCTTCGCGCAGGGCGCCGCTCGCAACTCGAAGCCTTCATGGTGCTGCGCCGCAACCCGCTGGAGCTGTGGGGACCGGAGGCGTACGAGCAGTTGATCCTGCCTGGCCGGTTTCTCGGACGCGGCCAGATGCTGCTGAATGATCCCGAGGCGATCCGTCACGTCCTGCTCGGCAACCACGAAAACTATCAGCGCAGCGCACCGACCCGTCGGGTGTTGCAGCCGGTGCTCGGACAGGGGCTGTTTCTAGCCGAAGGCGACGCGTGGCGTCACCAGCGGCGGGTGATCGCGCCAAGCCTGGCGCCGCGCGTCATGCCGATCCTGGTCCGGCACATGCTGCGTGTGACGCAGGGCTGTTTGCAGGAGCTGGTCCGGAGCCAAGGCCGGCCGGTGGACCTGCTCTCGGTGTTGCAGCGCCTGGCTCTGGACATCGCCGGTCAGTCGATGTTCTCGCTCGAGATGAGCCGGTTCGGCGCCGACATGCGCGCGCTGATGGTCCGCTACGCGCTCAATCACGCCAAGGTCGGCGTACTTGACCTGATGCTGCCCGGCCATGTCGCCTCCCCGATGGATCGCGGCAGGGCGGCGTTCCGCAAGGACTGGCTGGCGTTGATGGACCGGATCATCACCGCGCGCGATGCCGCCGGGGATGAGGCACGCGACCTGCTTGATCTGCTGCGCGCCGCGCGCGATCCCGAAACCGGGCAGGGGTTCAATCACGAACAGCTCCGTGACGAGGTCTCCACACTGATCCTGGCTGGACACGAGACCACCGCGGTGACGCTGTTCTGGGCCTGCACCGTCGCCGCGATGCGGCCGGAGTTGCAGGAGCAAATCGCCCTGGAGGCGCAATCGGTCGATCTCTCCGCCGCCGACGCCGTGTCGAAGTTGCGCTTTACCCGCGCTTTTGTCGACGAGACGCTGCGCCTGTATCCGCCAGCCTACCTGATCGTGCGCGAGGCGCAGCGTGCGGACGAGATCGCCGGACACAGGATCGAGCCTGGCACCATCATCAGCATTTCGCCCTGGGTGCTGCACCGCCATCGCGCCCATTGGCGCCAGCCAGAGCATTTCGATCCGCTGAGGTTCCTGCCCGGAGCCACGCCGCCGGACCGCATGGTCTATCTGCCGTTCGGCGCCGGCCCACGTATCTGTGTCGGCGCGCAGTTCGCGTTGACCGAGGCGGTGCTTGTGATGGCGAGCCTGCTTGCCCGTTTCCGTGTCAGTCTGATCGGCCGCCCGGCATTGCGGCCACGTGGGTTGATCACCACACAACCCGACCGTCGGGTCTCGTTCCTGCTCTCCAGCCGCATGCATTGAGGCTGCGAATGCAACAAAGGCTCCGGGATTGCTCCCGGAGCCTTCCATTGTCTGAAGCATTCGCTGGAACGGCGCAGCTCAGGCCGGCAACCCGCGGCAAGTGGCGGAGATACCAGCCGTCTGTGCCACTTCAAGCGACACCTTCGTCAAACAATGAGACACTGGATCACCTCCTTTCAGTTGTTCAGTCCTTGAACACTAAGGCATTGCCCACACCTCTTTCAAGCGATTCGGCGCGGGCGTCCGCACGCCGTCTCTTCCACGTTGCGTGAGATCCGCATGCCCTCCTTGTTCGACCCGATCCGCCTTGGCGCCATAGCGGCGCCCAACCGTATCCTGATGGCGCCGCTGACCCGTGGGCGCGCGACAGCGGCCCATGTGCCCACGCCGATCATGGCCGAGTATTACGCACAGCGCGCGAGCGCCGGCCTGATCATCTCCGAGGCGACGGGTATCAGCCAGGAAGGCCTTGGCTGGCCTTACGCGCCAGGCATCTGGAGCGACGAGCAGGTCGCCGGCTGGCGGCCGGTGGTGGGCGCGGTGCACAAAGCGGGCGGTCGGATCGTCTGCCAGCTCTGGCATATGGGCCGTATCGTGCATCCGGATTTTCTTGGCGGCGGAACGCCGGTGTCGTCGTCGGCGACCACGGCGCCGGGCAAGGCGCATACCTATGCCGGCAAGCAGCCTTACGCCCAGGCGCGCGCGCTCGGAGTGGACGAGATCCCGCGCCTGCTGGCCGATTACCGCCGCGCCGCGGACAATGCCAGAGCGGCGGGCTTCGACGGCGTCGAGGTCCATGCCGCCAATGGCTATCTGATCGACCAGTTCCTGCGCGACAACAGCAACCATCGAACGGATGCCTATGGCGGCTCGATCGAGAACCGCATCCGGCTGCTGCGGGAGGTGACGGCGGCGGTGGCCGAAATCGTGGGTGCGGATCATACCGGCGTACGCATGTCGCCAAACGAGCCGATCCAGGGCGTCGACGACAGCGACCCGCACGCCTTGTTCACCGCCGCCGCGGCCGCTCTCAGCGAGCTTGGCATCGCTTTCGTCGAATTACGCGAGCCTGGCGAGAACGGCACCTTCGGTCGGCGCGCCAGGCCGCCCTTGGCGCCGGCGATCAAGCGCGCCTTCGGCGGTCCGCTGGTGCTGAACTCGGACTATGACGGCGCGCGAGGCCAGCAAGCCCTGGATCAGGGGATAGCGGACGCGATCGCGTTTGGCCGTACCTTCCTGGCCAATCCTGACCTGCCGGAGCGTATCCGGGTCGCGGCCCCGCTCAATCCGGACGTCATGGCCACCTGGTACAGCCAGGGGCCGGAGGGCTATACCGACTATTCGACGTTGGACGCGGTATAGCTGCGCCGGGAAGGCTGCCAATTGCCAGGTAGGTCAACTGCCCGGTCCGGCGATGGTCGGCTTTTGTCGACGTGCAGGAACACCGAGCAGGCGGCAATTGGCCGCGTCACGCGACCTGACGGTCCGTGACGATGGTCTCGACGGTGACCGCATTCTCGTAGAGCATTCGCGCCAGCACGCCCGCGATCATCGCTCCCGCAATAGGCGCCACCCAGAACATCCATAGCTGACCAATATACTCGCCTCCGGCGAACAGGGCCGGCGCCGTGCTCCGCGCCGGATTGACCGAGGTGTTGTCGATCGGAATTGCGATGAGGTGTATCAGGGTCAGGCCGAGTCCGATCGGAATGCCGGCGAAGCCGGCAGCGGCGCCTCTCGAGGTGGTTCCAATGATGATCATCAGGAAGAAGAAGGACAGCAGCAGTTCGGCGAGGAAGCACGCACCGGTGGAATAGTGTCCTGGGCTCAGCGCCCCGTAGCCGTTGGCGGCAAAGCCTTTCGGCTGCCAGCCTGGCGCCCCGGAGGCGATGATCCAGAGCGCGCAAGCGGCAAGGATGGCGCCGACCAGTTGCACGACGATGTAGGGGACGACGTGTTTGTTGGCGCAGCGGCCGGCGGCCCATAGTCCGAGGGTCACTGCCGGGTTGAAGTGGCCGCCGGAAATATGGCCGACCGCGTAGGCCATGGTCAGCACGGTCAGACCGAAGGCAACGGCGACGCCGGCGAAACCGATTCCGTACTGCGGGAAGCCGGCTGCGAAGACCGCCGCGCCGCAGCCGCCGAACACCAGCCAGAAAGTGCCGAAGAACTCGGCGAGCAGGCGTCTTGGCATGTCGCTATGCATGGGAGTTTGCTCCGGACCCGCATGAAACGCATCGTCAAGGGGGAGCCCAAGGGTCCCTGGGACATCCGTTATAACGTTGTACCAAATTGCTGCGGCGGTAAAGCTCGTCCTCCTCGGGGTCGGTTCCGCGCCGCCGGGTTTTGCGGCATTGACGAAGCGGCAAGGCGGCGCGAAACTCGGTTTACAATCAAGCAGTTGCGAACGAGGCCGCGAAGCGGCTGCCGGCCTGGGGGGAACTGTGCACGCAGGCGCGATTGGCTCCCGCTGGCCGCAACGCCTGATCCCGTATGCGTTCGTCGCTCCAGCGACGATCATGTTCGCGATCTGGGTGATCTATCCGATCGCCGACAGCTTTCTGGTCAGTTTCTATCACTGGGGCGGCGTCGGCGCCGCCCGTTTCGTCGGTCTGCGCAACTACGCCGCCTTGCTGTCCAGCGACGAGTTCTGGCAGTCGATCGAGAACAACCTGCTGTGGCTTGTGCTGATGCTGCTTGCACCTCCGGCGGGTCTCGCCGCGGCGTTGTTTCTCAACCAGAAGCTGCTTGGCATGCGTGTCGCCAAAACCTTGTTCTTTTTTCCGTTCGTGCTGTCGCAGGTGGTGATCGGCATCGTCTTCTCCTGGTTCTATCAGCCGAACGGCGGCCTGCTCGATGCTGTCTTGCGCCCTCTGGGCGGCTCCGGGATCGCAGTGCTGTCGAACCCGCATCTGGTCACCTTCGGGATTATCGTGGCCGGGCTATGGCCGCAGACCGCCTACTGCATGATCCTGTATCTGACCGGGCTCAGCGGGCTCAACCCGGAGTTGATCGAGGCCGGACGGCTCGATGGCGCGCGCGGGCTCAAGCTGCTCTGGTTCATCGTGCTGCCGCAGTTGCGCGCATCGAACTTCATCGCCTTTGTGGTCACCATCATCGGCGCGCTGCGCAGCTTCGATCTGATCTCGATCATGACGCAGGGCGGTCCGTTCGGCTCTTCGAGTGTGCTCGCCTGGATGATGTATCAGCAGGCGATCACCAATTACCGTTACGGCTATGGCGCTGCGATCGGCGTCGTTTTGTTCCTGATCATGTCGGTTTTCATCGCCGCCTTTCTCTGGCGCATCCTCAAGTCCGTGCGCGTCTGATGTATCCGCACCCAATTCCCCGGCGCCATCACGGCCTGCGCATCGCCTACGGCGCCGCCGCCGCACTGTTGATCGCGCTCTGGCTGCTGCCGCTGTTCGCGGTGATGCTGACCTCGCTGCGCACCTTGGCCGAAATCGACGCCGGCGCGTTCTGGACCTGGCCACGCCATCTCGCCTTTGCGAACTATGCCGATGTTTTCCGCCAGACCGGCATGGCGCGCTACATGTTGAACAGCGCCATCATCACCATTCCGGCGGTCGCGGGCGCGATCACTTTGTCCACGCTTGCCGGCTTCGCGCTCGCCAAATACCGCTTCCGCGGCAATCTGCTGCTGTTCGCGATGTTCATCGGCGGCAACTTCGTGCCTTACCAGATCCTGATGGTGCCGGTGCGCGACCTCTCGTTACGGGCGGGGCTGTATGACAGCTTCGCCGCTCTCATCCTGTTTCACATCTCGTTTCAGACCGGCTTCGCCGTGTTCTTCACGCGCAACTTCATTGCCGATCTTCCCGACGAACTGCTCGAGGCGGCGCGTCTCGACGGCGTTTCCGAATGGAACATCTTCCTGCGCATCGTCCTGCCGCTGACGCGTCCGGCGATCGCGGCCTTGGCGGTGCTGTTGTTCACCTTCGTCTGGAACGATTATTTCTGGGCGCTTGTTCTGGTGCAGAGCAACGACGTGCGGCCGGTCACCACCGCGTTGCAGGCCCTGCTTGGACAATTCATCTCGGCCTGGCAACTCGTCTCCGCCGCGGCGCTGATCGCGGCGATGCCGCCGATGATTATGTTTTTCGCGATGCAGCGTCACTTCATCGCGGGACTGACCCTGGGTGCCACCAAGGGATGATCGAAACACAACGGAGGACGTCGATGCGAGGCAGATTTCTCAAGACCCTGCTGGGAGTGGGGTTGGGGCTCGGACTGATGGCGAGGGCCGAGGCGAGCGAACTCGTGATCAACACCGGGCTCAGCGACCCGACCGACAAGGCGGCGTTCCAGCAACTCGTCGACAGCTTCTCGAAGGCGCATCCCGACATCCACGTCACCGTCAACGTCTTCGCGCATGAAGAGGAGAAGACGGCGATCCGCAACTGGCTCGCGACCGATCCGCCGGATCTTGTCTATTGGTATCCGGGCGTTCGTATGCTGACCTTCGTGAAGCCGAACCTGTTCGCGCCCGTCACCGTGGTCTGGAGTGCCACCGATCTTGCCTCGAAGGTCGCACCCGGCGTCAGCGAACAACTGACCTACGACGCCAAGCAATGGGGCATGCCGTACGGCTACTATATGTGGGGCATGTACTACCGCAAGGATGTGTTCGCCAAAGCCGGTATCGCCGTGCCGAAGACCTGGGATGAATTCCTCGCCGCCTGCGCCAAGCTGAAGGCGGCAGGGATCACGCCGATCGCGCTCGGTGATCAGGAACTCTGGCCGGCTGCTGGATGGTTCGACTACCTTGACATGCGCACCAACGGCTTCGCCGCGCACGAGGCTTTGCTGCATGGCAAGATCTCCTATGACTCCCCCGGCGCCAAGAAAGTGTTCGCGGAGTGGGCCAACCTCGCCAGCAAGGGCTATTTCACGCCGAACGCGACCTCCTATCGCTGGCAGGATGCGCAACGCTTCCTGTTCTCGGGCAAGGCCGCGATGATGCTGATCGGCTCCTTCATCTTGCCAGGGATCCCGAGCGACGTCGCTCCGAAGATCGGATTTTTCGATTTCCCGACGATCAATCCGAGTGTTGGGGAGGCGGAGGATGCGCCGATCGATATGCTGGCGATGCCCAGCGGCGCCAAGAACAAGGCTGACGCCGAGACCTTCATGAAATTCATGGCAACGCCGCAGCCGCAGGCCAGGCTTGCGGAAGGCCTGGGCGAACTTCCGGTGCTCAACGCGGCGCCGGTGGCGCCGAACCCGTTGCTGCAAGAGCAGGCCAAGCTGCTCGCCTCGGTGCCGCACTTCGCGCAGTTCTACGACCGCGACACCACGCCGCAGATGGCCACTTTCGGCATGCAGCAGTTCCAGCGGCTGCTCTACGACCCATCGCAAGAGGGCCAGATCACGGGCGCGATGGCCCAGCAGCAGAAGGAGCTGTCAAATAACGAGTGAAATCACATGCCATCAGGGCGAACCGCTTGTTCAGAGGCTGTCGCTCAGACAGTGGTCTCGGCGTTGGGCGAGCGCGTGCAGCATTTCTGGAACGGCCGCGGACGGACGCGGCTTGCTGAACAGGTAGCCTTGCAGCTCGTCACAGCCCTCGCCGACCAGGGCGGCATGCTGAGCCTGGGTTTCCACTCCCTCGGCATTGATCGCGATGCCGAGCGAACGTCCGAGCCCGATCACCGCGCGGACGATGGCCAGGCAATCCTGGCGCTCGGTCAGGCCGCGTACGAAAGACTGATCAATCTTGATCTTGTCGAACGGAAACCGTCGCAGATAACCGAGCGAGGAATAGCCGGTGCCGAAATCATCCATCGCGATCCTGACGCCGAACCCGCGAATCGCATGCAGGATAGCGAGCACTTTCTCATCATCTTGCAGCAGGACCGATTCGGTGATTTCGAGTTCGAGCCGTTGTGGCGGCAGGCCGGTTGCGGACAACGCCTCCAAGACATCATCGACGAGAGATGCGCGGAACTGCATCGGCGAAAGATTGACCGCGACTTTCAATGCCTCCGGCCAGGCGGCGGCGTCCGCGCAAGCTTGCCGCAAAACCAGCTTGCCGATCGCGGGCATCAGTCCGACTTCCTCCGCAAGCGGGATGAACACGGCCGGGCTGACCAGTCCGCGGTCGGGATGACGCCAGCGTAGTAGCGCTTCAAAGCCCGCGACCGCGCCGAGGCTCTGCATCAGCGGCTGATAGAACAGTTCGAATTGGCCTTCCTGAAGCGCGCGACGGAGATCCTCCTCGAGCAGGCGGCGCGCCTGCATGCGCGTATCCATTTCCGCCTCGAAGAAGCGGAATCCGCAGCCTTCATCAGCTCTGGCACGGCGCAGGGCCAGATCCGCCTGCTTGAGCAATGCCTCGGACGTGGAGAGATCGTCCCGTCCGCTTGCCTCGTGCAGCGGCAAGGCGATGCCGAGACTGGCGCCGACGACGATCTGATGCTGCTCGATCTCGAACGACGCGCTCATCGCCTCGATGATTCGCTGAGCCAGCATGGTGGCGGCATTCGGCTGACCAACACTATCCGACTCCGACGCTTCCTGAACGAGAGCGAACTCGTCGCCGCCGAGACGCACGACGACGTCGCCCTTGCGAACGCAACTCTGCAGACGCTGTGCCACCGCGCGCAGCAACGCGTCGCCGACGCCATGGCCGAGCGTGTCGTTGATGAATTTGAAACGGTGGATTTCGAGGCATAGGACCGCCAGGTTCTGGCTCGCGCCGCCGTCTGCCGCCAAGATACGGTCGACATGCTCGCTGAATAGCAGGCGGTTCGGCAAGCCGGTCAGCAGGTCGTGGCGAGCCATCTGCGCCAGCCTGGCCTCTGCGGCCTGCCGCTCGCTGACATCCTCATAGGTGACAACCCAGCCTCCCGAGGCAATCGCCTGTTGCGAAACCGCGATGCTGCGGCCGTCCGGCAGGGTGCACGAGAAGGCTGGCACCGAACCGTCCCGGGACACGTCGATGATCGCGCCCAGCCCGGCTGCTCGGAGCACCTCATCCGCTTCAGCGCCAAGGGCCGGCGCGCCGAACATGTCGGCAAAACGATGGTTTGCCACCTTGAGCCGACCATCTTCGCCAAATAGGCAAAGCCCCTGGTTCATGTTGGCAAGCGCCGCCTGCATCTGCGCGTGCTGGGCGGCAAGTTCGCCGGCATGGCTCGCCGCCTGCTGCGCCATCAACGCGTTGATACGCGCCATGCCGGAGGCGATGCTCGCCTGCATCGCCGAGAGCGCGCGCAGCAGCTCCGCTGTCTCGCCGCGACCCTTGGCGCTGATGAGGTTATCGAGCCGGCCCGCCGCGATCGACTGGGCGACGCGCACCGCGCGGCGGATCGGTGGCGCGATCGTGCGGCTGATCAGTATGGTGATCGCGACCGCCGCCAGCAGGCTGCCGCCGATGGCAATCCAGGTCCGGCGGATCTGCGCCCGCACCAACTGGCTTACGCCCTCGCGATAGCGGAAGCCGTCATCGGCAAAACGCTCTACAAGCCGGCTGAACGCGGCTTGCAAGGCCGCCGCCGCAGCCGGATCGCCGGCGAGACGAGGCAGTTGCGTGGTGGCTTGGCGACGCAACGCCGCCGCCTGCGCGCGCCCGGCCGACGACATGGCCCGTTCGCGCACGACTTCGAGATCGTCGAGAACTTCCTGCGACAATGCGCTCGAGATCGAGGCGGAATGGGCGCTATGTCGCGCGTCGGAGGCAAGACGGCTGCAGTCTATCTGTGCCTCGCGCAGATAGCTGACCGCCATGAAGGCGTTGTCGTAAATGTTGAAGGCGATTGTTCCGAGGCGCCGTTCCGCGATCTGCGCGAACAGGCCAAGCATGCCGGTCAGCAAGGTCAGCCCCAGGCATCCCGCCAGAATCTTGAAGCGGATCGACATCGCGCCAGTCAGCGCACGTCGACGCGCATGCGCATCTTTGGATGGATATGGCACTGCACGATGTAGGTGCCCGCCTTCGGGAACGTGACGGCCACCGTCTGACCGGGCTCCTGTTCGTCCGACTCATAGGAGAAGCCCGGAGAGTCGACGAAGATCTGGTGAGCGAACTCATCATTGTCGGTGAAACGGATCGTCTCGCCCGGCCTGATATGGACTTCGTTCAGGGCAAACGCGCGATTGATCTGCTGGACCACAACGGGACTTGCGGCAAACGCGCGCGCGCCGACGGCGAGCAGCAGAGCGGCCATGACAGAACTTCTTTCAACGCGTGACAATGTCGCGCTCCATCGGTGCCAACCTGGCGAGCAGGCGGTTCTGGACCCGGAACGGCACGCCGGCGTCATTCATTGCGGTTTCGAGGTCCTCGACGACGGCAAGGAAGCGCGCCTCGGTGATGTGCAGACCGCGGTGCGATGCCGCCATGGAGCGGCCCTTATAGGCGCACGGACCGCCCGCGACGTGACAGATGAAGCTGGCGAAGCGGGGTTGCAGCCAGGCGCGGTTGATGTTGTCGAAGTCGCCGCTGAGACGGGGATCGGAAAAGTACAGCGTCATGGCGCCGTCGGCGATGCGCGCGACGGCGTCATGTCCGCCGAGCTGGTCATAGAGCGTGCCGTCTCTGGCGTGCGCCTGGGGCAACGCCAGAGACGACAGACCGAGAGAGGCGGTCAGGAGAATTGCGAGCCGGCGTCCCGGCGGACTGGACAAGCGCGAACGCATCGGCAGGTTCCTCTAGAAGCCGGTTTGCAGGGACAGATAGACGCCGTTCTGATCGCCCTGGCGGGCAATTGGTCCCAGTGCGAGGAATGCCAGCGTGGCGGAAAGATGCTTGCTCACGAACCAGGCGACGAAGGCGTCGAAGGCGACCCCTTCCTCCGCGAAGCGCAGATTGTCGGGCTTGGTGCGCACCTCGCCGCCGACCGCAAGCCCGCGTGTCAGCAGCAGCGCGGCCGAGCCTTCGAATTCCGCGCTGTAGTTGCGGTCGCGATCGCCGCCGAAGCCGAGCAGCCCGAACTGGTTCGCGCGCGTCTCGCGCACGGTCGCATTGAGCAACAGACTTTGCGCCAGGAACAGCTTGGTGGCAGCCACATAGAAGTCCGCGCCGTCCGGACTGGAGGCGCCGATTGCGGCGAGCACCGCATGGCTGTCCGCCGCCTTGAACTGGGTGCCGACCGAGATCTGCGGCAGCCAACTGTTCTGGTCGTAAACCGCATCGCCAAGCAGGCGAAGCTTGAGCCCGACGATATCCAGATTGAACTGATAGCCGTCGCCCAGACCCAGCCGTCCGCCGGCCTTGCCGGTGTCGAACCACGCATGCGCGTAGGACAGCTCGACGCGGTCATACAGGCCGACGCTGGCGCCTGCCGAGGACAACGTGAAATCTGGAAGCGGCGCCACGGTGCCATGCAGAGTGCCGCCAATGGAGTCGCGTGTGCCGTAGCCGCTCACGACCGCCCAAGGCACAAGTCCGCCGCCGGCGGCGCCCTCGATCTGGCTGACACCGGAGGTCGCCAGCAGACGAGCGCTGTCCTGCGCATGGGCGACACCAAGGCCTGCTGACACGAGCAGGGTCAGCGCCAGAAGCCACCCCCGCACGACTTCCAATGAAGACGCCCTCATGCCGCCGTCCGCTGTTCCAAACCGAGATCAGCGTGGCACCAGAGGCGTTAAAATCCGGTTATTATGCGGCTTTAAGCCGGGATCGTCACGACTTGCGCCATGCCTGTGTCCGGCACCGAGCAGCGCCGCGTTGGCGTGGCGCCGCAGAGCATCAGCTCGAGTCGATCCCACCATGGCGGCAACGTGCCCTCTCGATCACCGATGCTGAGCTCGAACGAACCATCCGGCATCGTCCGACCTTGGAAACTCTGCCGCAGGAAGCCCGCGCGGGATGGCAAGCTCACGCCGTCATCAAGATAGATGGATCCCGCGCAAGCCGGGCCGGGATAGATTGCCAGTTCCAGCGCGCCCTGCGGGGTCTGCCCGGTATGCTGCACCAAGGGCTGGCGGGGAATGATGCTGCCGGCGCGGACATAGACCGGCAGCCGCTCGAGGTCCGGCGTCACCATGACGGCGCGCGGCATAGTCTCGGCAGCATGCGGCAGCGCGTCCTTGTCGGCATCATTGCCGCTGCCGCCGGCAAGCTTGGCAAACGGCAAGCCGGCCAGCAGCTCGCCGCTCCAGTAATCATGCCAGTCGCCGGGCGGCAGCATGACCTGATATGCGTCCAGCGTGTCGGCATAGGGAGCCGGCGCCACCAGCATCGACGGCCCCAACATGAACTGGCCGTCCGCTTCGAGGTCGAGCGGATTGCCGGACGTGGCTGACGGGAATTCCATGAACAACGGCCGCATCATCGGCAGGCCAATGCGGGCGCTCTCCTCCGCCAAAGTGTAGATATAAGGCAGCAGCCGGTAGCGCTCCTCAATTGCGCGGCGGCGTATGCTCAGGTGCGGCTCGCCGTCCGCCCAGGGTTCCTGGTGGCGGGTGCCCTTGTCGGTATGGTTGCGGCTGATCGGGTTGAACATGCCGAGCTGCAGCCAGCGGGTCAGCAATTCAGGGCGCGGCGAGCCGGCAAAGCCGCCGAGATCGCAGCCTGCGAAGGCGAAACCGCCGAGGCCAAGGCTGAGCAGCATCGACGTGCTCATGCGCAGATGGTTCCAGGTGGCGGAATTATCCCCGGTCCAGACCACGCTATGCCGATGGCCGCCGGCATAGCTTGCCCGCGACATCACGAACGGACGCACATCCGGCCGCAGCGCCAGCAGCCCGTCATGCGTGGCGCGGGCGTTCTGCATGCCGAACACGTTATGGATTTCGGCGTGGCTCGCGGCGCGCTCGGCGAAGCCCGGCTCCTCGATCCGGTGCACCACGTCAAGCGGCATGGTGCGGCTCCGCGTCTTGAACACCGATGGTTCGTTCATGTCGTTCCAGATGCCCGCCACCTGGCCGAAGATCGGGTTCCTGAACAGCGTGCCCCACCAGTGCCGTGTCGCCTCGCGGGTGAAATCCGGGAAGCAGCACTCCCCAGGCCAGACCTCTCCGACATAGGCTGCGCCATCCGCGGCATGCACGAAATGATCGCCGGCGGCGCCGCTGTCGTAGGGTGCGTAATCCTGCCCGGACAGGCACGGCACGTGCAGGTCGGTGATGATCACCGAGCGAAAGCCCTGCAGCCCCAGATCATCGATCAAGGCTGAAAAGTCCGGGAACGCCTCGACATTGATCGTGAACGGCCGGCGGCGGTCGAGCGCGTCGATATCAAACCACAGCACATCGCATGGAATTCGATGCCCGCGCATGCTGGCGGCAACCGCGCGGACCTCGCCTGCCGACATATAGCTGTAGCGCGATTGCTGATAGCCGAACGACCAGAGCGGAGGCAATGACGGCGGACCGGTGAGCCAGGCATAGCCCTGCTGCACGTCTTTCGGTGACGGACCGGCCATCACATACATATCGATTGAGCCGCCATCGGCGCCGAATGACAGCCGCTCGGGATGGATCACGCCGAATTCAAAGAAGCTGCGGAAGCTGTTGTCGAGGAACAGACCGTAGGCGCTGCCGTGGCCGAAGCCGATAAAGAACGGAATTGCCTTGTAGAGCGGGTCGGTGCTCTCCTGGAACTTGTAGGCATCGGTGTTCCACAGCGTGAAGCTGCGGCCGCGACGATCGAGCCCTCCGGCCTTGTCGCCCAGACCAAAGATATGCGTGTCAGCGGGGAGAAGCTTGGTCATCCGGAAGCTGCCGCCCTCCTGTTCGAACGCCCTCTCCTTGGCATCTGCCAGGATGACCCGGCCATGCGTATCGCTGATGGTGAGCGCCCCGGTTCCGGGATCGACGCGCACACGGACGGCACTGGTGCTGATGCCGTCCGGCTCCGCGCGCGTCACGGCACGTGCGGCGCGCGCCTCGGGCAGCACCGCCCAGGAGGCGTCCTCCGGCACGTTGCCGTCGGTGCCGATCTGCACGCGCAGAATGTCCTCGCGCAAGGCGGTGACGCGTATGACCACGTCTCCATCACGCCAGGTCAGACCCGCCGCGAACGGCTCCAGGGTTGCGCTCACTGCGCCGCCAGCCAGGCATCGATCAGGCTGCGGGCGATTGCGATCGTGCCGGGCAGCTCGATGTCCAGCGGCTCGGGATCGCGCACCTGTTCCGGCGTGAGCCAGTGCGCCTCGGCGATCTCGTTCGGATCGAGCGTGATATCGGTGCTCGCCGCCTCCGCCAGGAAGCCGAGCATCAGCGAGTTCGGGTAGGGCCAGGGCTGGCTCGAATGAAAGGCGATGTGCGACAGCCGTATGCCGGTCTCCTCGAAGACCTCACGCGCCACCGCTTCTTCGGCGCTCTCGCCCGGCTCGACGAAACCGGCCAGCGCCGAGAACAGCCTTCGCCCCGGAAAGCGCGTGCCGCGTGCGAGCAGGGCGCGACCGGCATGATGCACCAGCATGATCACGACCGGATCGGTGCGCGGGAAATGCTGCGCATGGCAATTTGGGCAGCCAAGCCGGATGCCGCCCTGTTCCGGCACCGTCCGGCTGCCGCACCGGCCGCAGAACACCGTGTTGCGGCGCCAGTGCAGCAGCCCGCGCGCCTGTGCCAGGATCGCCGCCTCCGCTGTCGGCAATGTTGGCGCGAGCGGCCGCAGCGGCTCGAAGCGGCCGAGAGCGGGTGCGACCAGCGCCGACGGATCGTCAAGGCCGCCAACATCAAGCGCGAACACGCCCGTGCCGTCGCGTATGCCAAGCAGCACCCAGGGATGCGCCTCGACCCGCGCCATCTCCGCCGCCAACTCGTCCCTGCGCGGCATCGAGACCCGCAAGCCGCCGGCGCGGTCGTCGCCCATCAGATGCTGGTCGCGCCAGACCGGCAGGAACAGGCTCGACGGATCGTGCAGCAAGGCGCGCATGCCGGCTTCGTCGTCGCGACGCAGCGCCGCACGGTCGAGCGGGTTTCCCGTGAAAAAATTCGCAGCCATGGCAGCCCTCGCGAACGCGCGGCACTATCCGTGCCGGCTCACCCCTTGTGAGGCAACCCCCTTCGCATGTTATGCTGCATTCGGGAGGTCGGCGGCGGACGGGCGCCTTGCCAACCCGGTCAGGTCCGGAAGGAAGCAGCCGCAGCGAGTTTCCGCTCGGGTCGCAGCTCGGCCTCCCACCTTCCATCCGCCCACCCTTCATCCGCCGACTCGCGCGGATGTCTCCCTGTCGGTTGTGAGAGACCTCCGCACGCGTGACCTCCGATCTTGATCCCGTCGATGATGGCGTTCTGCCGGCGCCGCCCGCCAGCGGCCCCAGCCTGTTTGGCGACGTGCCGCCTGCCGCCGAACCAACGCCCGCGCCCTCCGGCGACTACCGGGTGCTTGCCCGGAGCACCCGACCGCTCCGCTTCGACCAGCTTATCGGCCAGGATGCGATGGTGCGTATCCTCCGTCGCGC
This sequence comes from uncultured Acetobacteraceae bacterium, assembly GCA_964246745.1. GTDB lineage: Bacteria > Pseudomonadota > Alphaproteobacteria > Acetobacterales > Acetobacteraceae > Lichenicoccus. Next base: position 19,788 of record CAXTRK010000028.1, on the reverse strand, counting down.
CTTCGCGCTCGGGCGGGTGGCGCACGCGTTCATGCTCACCGGAGTGCGCGGCACCGGCAAGACCACCACCGCCCGCATCATCGCACGCGCGCTGAACTGCATCGGCCCGGACGGCACCGGCGGCCCGACCGCCGACCCGTGCGGCGTCTGCGCCAACTGCGCCGCCATCCTTGCCGACCGGCACCCCGACGTGCTCGAGATCGACGCCGCCTCGCATACCGGCGTCGACCATGTTCGCGAGCTAATCGACTCCACCCGTTTCCGCCCGATGCAGGCGCGGATGAAGGTGTTCATCATCGACGAAGTGCACATGCTCTCGCGCAACGCGTTCAACGCGCTGCTCAAGACGCTGGAGGAGCCGCCGTCGCAGGTCACCTTCATCTTCGCCACCACCGAACTGCGCAAGGTGCCGGTGACGGTGCTGTCGCGCTGCCAGCGCTTCGATCTCCGTCGCGTGTCGCAAAGCGAGCTTGCTTCGCACTTCGCCGCCATCGCCGAACGCGAAGGGGCGCGCATCACCGCCGATGCGCTGGCCATCATCGCCCGCGCCGCAGATGGCTCCGTGCGCGACGGGCTCTCCTTGCTCGATCAGGCGATCTCGCTTGGGGAGGGCGAAAGCATCGAGGCGGCGATGGTCGCCGATATGCTGGGGCTCGCTGACCGTATCCAGATAGTCGATCTGTTCGAGGCGCTGGCTAAGGGCCGCGCCGACGCTGCCCTCGGCGTGACCGATGCAGCCTATCAGCGCGGCGCCGATCTCGGGCTGATGCTGGCCGACCTGCTGGAGCTGATCCATACCATCTCCCGCTTGAAGACGGTGCCGGCACTCCGCGCCAGCGTCGAGCTGCCCGAGGCGGAACGCCTGCGAGGCGCGGCTTTGGCGGACCGGCTGAGCGTGCCCGTGCTGGGCCGGATGTGGCAGATGCTGCTCAAGGGAGTGGCAGAGGTCGAGACCGCGCCCGACCGCAAGCAGGCGGCGGAGATGGTGTTGATCCGGCTCTGCCACGTGCACGACCTGCCGACGCCTGGCGACCTGGTCAAGCGTCTCGCCGAGGCGCCGCCTCCGCCGTCTCCGCCGCCGAGGCCCGCACGGGCGATTGCCGGCGAGGACGGCCTGGCCACGGCCAGGGCGCTCGCGCCGCCGGAGATGCAGCCCTCCCCGACACCTGCCTCGCTGCGGAGCTGGCGCGAGGTGGTGGCCCACGTCGCGACCTGCCGGGAGGCGGCGCTGCATGGCCATCTGCGTCACTCCGTGCACCTGGTCCGCTTCGCCGCCCCGGTCATTGAACTGCGGCCGCAGCCGCAGGCGCCGCGCGACCTGACCCAGCGCCTCGCCGCGATCCTGACCGAAGCCACCGGCACACGCTGGACCATCGCCGTCTCGCGCAGCCAGGGCGAGCCGACCCTCTCGGAACAATCGGACGCGGTTCTCGCGCAAAGCCGTTCGGAGGCGTCGGCTCATCCATTGGTCCAGGCGATCCTGTCCGCCTTTCCTGGCGCGACGGTGGGACGCTTGCACGACAGCCGTCTCGACGATTACGGCCTGCTGCCGGAACCCGAACCGTTCGACGCCAACCTTGCGGAGCCCAACCTTGCGGAGGATCAGTGAATGAAGAACCTTGCCGGCCTGATGAAGCAGGCCACGCAGATGCAGGCCAAGATGGAGGAGATGCAAAGCAAGCTCGAAGCCATCGAGGTCGAGGGCCATGCCGGCGCCGGCATGGTCACCATCACTCTCTCCGGCAAAGGCGACATGCGCCGGGTCAAGCTCGATCCCAAGCTCGCCGATCCGGCCGAGATGGAGATGCTTGAGGACCTGATCGTCGCAGCCCATGCCGAGGCAAAGCGTCATCTGGAGGAGCGCACCGCGGCCGAGATGCAGGAGGTGACGGGAGGGCTCAACCTGCCGCCCGGCCTGAAGCTGCCGTTCTAACACCCTGTCGGCGTGATGGGCGGCCCGGAGATCGAGCGCCTGATCGAGCTGCTCGCCAAGCTGCCCGGCTTCGGGCCGCGCTCGGCGCGTCGCGCGGCGCTGGCCTTGCTGCGTCAGCCGCAGTCACGGCTGCTGCCGCTTGCCGCCGCCATGCAGCAGGCCGGCCACGTGGTTCGGACCTGCGCGCTCTGCGGCAATCTCGACAGCCGCGATCCGTGCACGCTCTGCGCCGATCCCGGCCGCGATCAGGCCCTGGTCTGCGTCGTTGAGGGCGTGGGCGATCTCTGGGCGCTGGAGCGCGCCTCGGTGCATCGCGGGCTCTATCACGTGCTCGGCGGCACGTTGTCTCCGCTGGGCGGCATCGGCCCTGAGGATCTCAATCTGGCGCCGTTGCTCGCCCGGCTTGAGGCCGGCACGGTACGCGAGGTGATCCTGGCTCTTGGCGCCACCGTCGAGGGAGCCACCACGATGCACTGGCTGGCTGACCGGTTGGCCCGCTTCGGAGTGACGGTCAGTCGGGTCGGGCAGGGCGTGCCGATGGGAGGCGCTCTCGAAGTGCTCGATGACGGCACCCTGGCCGCGGCGCTGATGGGGCGGCGGTCGTCGTGAGCTGGCCGATCCCGCCTCAGATCCCGCGCGCCGCCCTCGTCACCGGCGGCAGTCAGAGGCTGGGCCGGGCCATCGCGCTGGCGCTGGCCGGAGCAGGTGTGTCCGTTGCCGTGCATTGCCGCACGGTTGACGACGCCGCGTCACGGACCGCGGACGAAATCAGCGCCCAGGGTGTGCAAGCCTGCATACTCGAGGCCGATCTGTGCTCGGAAGGCGAGGTCGGCGCGATGATCGGGCGCGCCACGGACGCAATCGGTCCGGTCGGCATCCTTGTCAACAATGCCAGCCTGTTCGCGCGCGACGAATGGCATGACGTCACCCGGGAGAGCTGGGACGCGCATCTTGAGCCGAACCTGCGTACGCCGTTCCGCCTGATCCAGGAGTTCGCGCGCGCCCTGCCCGAAGCGGCCGAGGGCATGGTGCTCAACATGCTCGACCAGCGGGTCTGGTCGCTGACCCCGCATTTCGTGTCCTACACCGTCTCCAAGGCGGCACTCTGGTCGCTGACGCAGTCGATGGCGCTGGCGCTGGCGCCGCGCCGCATCCGGGTGAACGCGATCGGACCCGGTCCCGCGCTGCCAAGTCCAAGACAGAGCCAGGCCCAGTTCGCTGCCCAGTGCGCCAGCGTGCCGCTCGGCCGCGGCACCGACCCTGACGAGATCGCCCGCGCGGCGCTTGCCTTGCTCTGTCTGCCATCGGTGACCGGACAGATGCTGGCGCTCGATGGCGGCCAACATCTGCAATGGCATCCGGCGCCCTCCGGCGGCGGCGTGCCGCACGAATAACGGAGAGTGCACGCATGTCGTTCTTTCCTCCCTGGAACGACACGCCCCCGCTACGCCGCGTCTTCCTGCGTGACATGGTGCTGCGCGCCGCGATCGGAGTGTATCCGCACGAGCACGGCGTCACTCAGCGTGTCCGTGTCACGATCTCGTTCGGTGTCGCTGATGAACCCGGCCTCGCAATTGGCCGCGACGATCTCTCCCGCACGGTCTCCTACGAACGTGTCGTGCAGCTTGTGCGCCGGATCGTGGGCGAAGGGCATGTGCGGCTGGTCGAGACGCTGGCCGAACGGATCGCCGCTGGCGTGCTGGCGGACCGGCGCATCGAGGTCATCCGCATAAAGGTCGAAAAGCTCGACGTCTTCGATGAACTCGACTCTGTAGGTGTTGAGATCGAGCGTCGCAGGCCCGAGCCCCACAGGCCTGCGGCAGCAACAGGTCTGGATTGATCTTGTGTCTTTTGTGCCAGCCCGCTGTTGCAAATCAGCCAAAGGGTGAGCACCTGCGCGGCATGAACACTGCAATCGACCTTGGCCTGCTGACCGCTCTGCTCTACGGGATCAGCGATTTCGTCGCCAGGTTTTCCAGCCGTGCGGTCGGCGTCTGGCGTACGCTGTTCTGGGGCGAATTGTGTTCTGTCTCGCTGCTGACGCTGTGGATCGTGCTCGGTCATGCCGCACCTCCGGGCCTGTCGCGGATGCCGGCTACGGTTTGGGTCGTGACGGTGGCCGCGAACCTTACGATCCTCTCTGCCACCGCGATCTTCTATCGTGCGTTGAGCATTGGCAGGTTCTCGGTGGTCATGCCGATTGTCGCAACCTATGGCGCCATCACCGCGCTGCTCGCCGCCTGTCTTGGTCAGGCGCTCGGCATGGCGGCGCTGGGCGGCATCGCGGTTGCGGTCTCCGGCGGGGCGGTGGCCTCCATCCCGCCGCGCGACAGGCAAGGTGAGCACGCTTCTCCGACGCATCGTGGCAGCGGCGCCAGCGCCGCCCTGGCGGCAACGGCGGCACTGCTCTATGGCGTCGGCTTCTACGTCGAGGCGCATTATGCCGTGCCCAGGCTTGGCCATCTGATTCCGATCTGGCTGTATTACGGCTGCGGCGTCATCCTGCTTGGAGGCCTCGCCACCGTGCTCCGGAAGGATTTGTCTCCGCCGCTGCTGCCTCAGCTTCCGGTCGTGCTCGGCACCGGGATGGCCGCCTCTGGCGCGTTCGTGACGCTGGCGCTGGCGGTGACCGGGGGCAACGTGGCGGTGCCCACCGTGCTTGCCTCACTGGCCAGCGTTGTCACCGTCATTTTGGCGCGCGTGCTGATCAAGGAGCACGTGGCGCTGCATCAGTGGGCCGGAATTGGCGCCGTGATCGCCGGACTGGCCCTGCTGCAAGGCGGCGCCTGGCTCTAGGTGTCATGTTTCTAGAGCCGCGCCGGGCAGAGCATCAGTTCTCGTGCTCATCGCTGTCAGGCTCGACTTCGATGTCGCTGCCGATGGCGTCGGAATCGTCATCGAGGTCGGCGGTATCCTCGATCACATCGTCCTCCTCGCCCTCCTCCTCGGCGGTCTCGACCTCCGCGTCGCCGTCATCCAGCTCGGGCGCCACCTTCTTGGGGCGTCGATCCTCAGGCAACGAAGCCGCCGCGCGACGCACACGCGGCTGCTCGAGCGGCTGTTCGGCGCTACATTTCGGGCAGATGGCCGGGACCTTGGTCAGATCATAGAAGCGCGCGCCACAGGAGACGCAAACGCGTTTAATACCGAGTTCAGCCTTGGCCATCAGAGACCCTGTATTCGTGGATTGCGCCGGCAGGGCGCGCCCCATGCCACCTCGTGGCACGGCTGTCAAACCGGCGGACACGCGCGCGCGAGCCATCCTTGTCCGCTTGACTCCGACGCTCTGCCGAAGCACTCCCATCGCCCATGCAGAGCGTCGCTCCCGGTGCGTCCCGCCTTGTGATCGCCGTTGACGGCCCGGCGGCAGCGGGCAAGGGGACGCTGGCGCGTGGGCTCGGCGAGGCTCTCGGCCTGCCTCATCTGGATACCGGCCTGCTGTATCGCGCCGTGGCGCGTCGCATGCTCGATGCCGGGCTTGATCCAGCGGCCGATGCCGAAGCGGCCGCGCGGGCGCTGCGGCCGGGCGATCTTGCCCGCGGCGACCTGCGCACCCCTGACGTCGACCGCGCGGCGAGCAGGGTCGCGGGGCAGGGCCCGGTCCGTTCGGTGCTGCTGGAGTTTCAGCGCACGTTCGGCGCCCGGCACGGCGCGGTGCTCGACGGACGCGACATCGGCACCGTTATTTTCCCCGATGCCGCTGTGAAATTCTTCCTGACCGCCTCGATCCCTCGTCGCGCGGAGCGGCGCTGGCGCCAGCTCGGCGGCGGCCACGACACCAGCCCGGAACTCGGCGCGGAGATGCTGGCGCGCATCGCAGCAGAGCTCGCCGCCCGCGACGAGGCGGACGCCGCGCGCGCTGCGGCGCCGTTGCGGCCGGCTGCTGACGCCGTCCAGATCGACACGGACCAGCTTGACGCGCCGGCGGTGTTGGAACAGGCACTCTGCATCGTGCGCAAACGATATAAGGATGTTAGAACTTGACAAAATAACGCGTCGGGTGTTTGACCCGCGCCGTAATGGCCGCGATTGGCGTCAGGCATGGGCCTGGCCGCACCGTGGAGGCAAGACGTGCCGCTGTGAAGGCGGGGCGCATGACTGTCAGCCGGTCTTGATCCGGCGATCGACACGGGAATAGTTCGACCACATGGCTTCAGCCGCTTTGACACGGACCGCCGACGATCATTTCGCCGGTGAGGATTTTGCCACACTTCTCGACGAGACGCTCGGCCGCGACACCGGTTTTGACGGCTCGGTCGTCACCGGGCGCGTGCTTCGGCTGACCGATGAATTTGCCGTCGTCGATGTCGGCCTCAAGAGCGAGGGACGCGTAGCCCTCAAAGAGTTCGGCGTTCCCGGAGCGCCTCTGGAGGTCAAGCCTGGCGATGTCATCGAGCTCTATGTCGAGCGTTACGAGGATCGTGACGGCTCCATCGTGCTGTCGCGCGAGAAGGCGCGGCGCGAGGAGGCCTGGACCAACCTTGAACGGGCGTTTGAAGGCAACCAACGTGTCAACGGCACCATCTATGGCCGTGTGAAAGGCGGCTTTACCGTCGATCTTGGCGGCGCCATGGCGTTCCTGCCCGGCAGTCAGGTCGATATCCGCCCGGTCCGCGACGTGGGCCCGCTGATGGGCACGCCGCAGCCGTTCCAGATCCTCAAGATGGACCGGGCCCGCGGCAACATCGTTGTCTCACGTCGCGCTGTGCTGGAAGAGACCCGCGCCGAGCAGCGCAGCGAGTTGATCCAGGGCCTCAAGGAAGGCATGATCCTTGACGGCGTGGTCAAGAACATCACCGACTACGGCGCCTTTGTCGATCTTGGCGGCGTCGACGGCCTGTTGCATGTGACCGATATAGCCTGGAAGCGCATCAATCATCCGTCCGAGGCATTGCAGATCGGACAAGCGGTCCGGGTGCAGGTGATCCGCTTTAATTCGGAGACCCAGCGTATCAGCCTCGGCATGAAGCAGCTCGAGGCGGACCCCTGGGAAGGTGTGGCACTCAAATATCCGCCGGGAGCGCGCTACAGCGGCCGGGTCACGAACATCACGGACTACGGCGCCTTTGTCGAACTCGAGGCGGGCGTCGAAGGGCTGGTGCACGTCTCCGAAATGTCCTGGACAAAGAAGAACGTCCACCCCGGCAAGATCGTGGCGACCTCGCAGGAGGTCGACGTCATGGTATTGGACGTGGACAGCTCGAAGCGCCGCATTTCGCTTGGTCTCAAGCAGGTTCAGCGCAACCCGTGGGAGCAGTTCGCCGACGAGAACAAGACCGGCTCGACCGTGGAAGGCGAGATACGCAACATCACCGAGTTTGGCCTGTTCATCGGCCTATCCGCCGATATCGACGGCATGGTGCATATGTCGGACATCTCCTGGGACGAAGCCGGCGAGGCGGCAATGACGCCTTATGAAAAGGGCCAGGTCGTCAAGGCCAAGGTGCTTGATGTCGACGTCGAAAAGGAGCGCATCTCGCTCGGTATCAAGCAGCTTCATGACGACCCCGCCGCGGACACGCTCTCGCGCGTGAACAAGGGCGCCGTGGTGACCTGCACCGTCACCCAGGTTCAGGCCAATGGCATCGAAGTGATGGTGGACGAGGTGCTGAGCGGCTTCATCCGACGCGCCGAGTTGGCGCGCGACAAGGCGGACCAGCGTCCGGAACGGTTTGCCGTGGGTGAGCGCGTGGATGCCAAGGTGATTTCAGTGGATCGTGCCTCGCGCAAGCTCTCTCTGACGATCAAGGGGCGCGAGGTCGAAGAGGACAAGGCCGCAATCAACGAATATGGCTCGTCCGACAGCGGCGCTTCGCTGGGCGATATCCTCGGCGCCGCGATCCGCAGGCGGAACCAGACCAGCGAGTAAGGCTCAACGCAGACTGATCCCTGGTGAGTGCCGGTTTGACGATGTGCCTGCGCTGGCATCCGACACGGCCGCCTTGCGGATGCTCACGGGCAGACGCAAGCGCGCGTCCGGTTTTCGCCAGGCACGCCGGACGGCAGGCTGCCGCCGGCGTCTGATTCAAGGCCGCAAAGTGTCAAACGTGCACGAACGGCGCGCTTGAAACCTCCTTGCCAGCTTGGCTCTCCGATTGTTGCTGCACGCTGTGTCTGAGCGTGCCGTTGATGGCGCTTGACGGCGAAGTTGGAGCGGGCGACAGGGCAGGGATGAATCTTGCCGACCTCATCAATCAAGCGGATCGCTGGCTGCTCGATCGCGTGTTCCAGCCTTTTGCGGACCGTCTTGGCGAGAAGCCCACGGCGTATGAAGTGGGCATGAGCCTACAGCTCGGCGCTATCGTGCTTGATGCCGCGGCAGTCATCGCAATTTTCATGGTGGGCGGACTGAGCGTCGAGTCCGCGATCTGGAACGGCCTGATGTGGGCGCTCGGGTTCGCCTTCTATCTGTCAATCAACAAGATGCGACCGTTGATCAAACCCGGCCACGCCAACCCGCTTCGCGTGATGCTCCAGGGTTTCCGTCCTCTGTCGCTGCCGTTCATGCTCTACAGCATGTTCCAGGCCGGCTTCTCTCATCCGCCGTTTGTCATGGCAATGTCGTTCAACGCCCTTGCCAACCTGGTTTTCGTCGTCGGGTTGTACATGGTGTCGACCCAACCGAAGCCGCCCCGCCAGCGGCAGACCGTTCGCTCACGCTGGCGACAGGAAGCCGGCGGCGGGATTTAAATATCGGCAAAGCGCGGACAAGACGATCAGAAGTCGATGCAACGACCCTTGACGGTCCAGTCGCCGTAGCGTGTCGGATCGGCTTCCTTCGGGCCGCCGATCTCCTTCTCGCGTTCGGTCGGATGATCATCGGCGTGACGTTGATCTTGGTCGCTCGGGTTGGATTTGTCGCTCATGCCTTTGATATAAGGCGATAGGGCCGTTGCGGAAGGGCGCTCGACGAGAACACGCGTCCGACCCCGAGGTATGGCAGGCCTCGGGGTATGACACGCCGCCCCGGGGCCTGCCTCTGGCTCAAGACTCACCCTTGAGCTTCTCGTGGTTGCTTCGAGGATCATTGTCCACGCAAGTGGGGATCAGACAACGCTGTTTCCGAGATTGCTGATGCCGGGTAGCTCGATCCTGGTCCCGTCGGAGAGGCTGAGAGTGGTCATGTGGCCGCTGGTGATCGAGTGGATGTCCGAAGGCTGGTAGCCGTAGAGGTCGATCTTGTCGGCATTGGGATTGAAGTTGTTCAGGATGTCGGTGCCCCCCGCGGCGCCTTTGACCACCTCATAGGTGGTTGGGCCGCCGCCTTCATAGACGGTGGCATTGCCGGACCCGAGGACGAGTTCCATCCCGCCGGGGCCGCCGCCGACCGTGGTGTTGCCGGTTCCGGTAAAGATAAGGCTGGCGCCGGTGCCGACCTGTATGGCCGAGGTGGAGCTGCCCGCCACCACCAGCATGTTGCCGCCGCGTCCGGCAACCGTCAGCGCGCCCGAGCCGCCAATGATTGAGTCCGCGCCGCTGGTGCTGGTGGAGACATCGAGCTGACCGGTATTGCCGAAGATGGCATCGCCTTTCTGCGCGATGACGTTCATGGTGCCGCTGCCGCCAACGATTGTGTCGCCTCCCGCGTCACCGCCATAGACGAGCGAATAGCCGCTGCCAGTGAAGATCACGCTGGACGCGGTGCCGCCGCCGATGACGGTATCGGTGCCGCCGCCGCCGAGGATGGACTCGCGTCCCGCCGCTGCGACCAGCAGGTCGTTGCCGCTCGCCGAGCCAAACAACTGATCGCCTGCCGCACCGCCCTTCAAGGTGGTGTTGGCGCCGCTGGCTCCCTCTGAGATCAGCACGTTATGCCCGGCCGCACCCCCGGTGTAGTTGCCGCCGCCGGCGCCCCCGAACACCGTGAGCGATCCGTAGGCGCCATTCACCACGCTTGCCGCGGATCCTCCAAAGAACATCAGGTTGCCGTCACTGCCGGTCACGGTGACCTGGCCGGAGACGGCGCTGACGGTATCGTCGCCACTGCCAGCTTGCACCAGCATGCCGGCGGAAGCGGCAAAGTTCTGCGTGCCGGCGGGAATCGTTAGGTTTGATTCGGTGCCGGGTGCTGGGGGGACAGGCAAGCTCGCGACGGGAGCGCTGTAGCTCATGTCGATGATATGCGACTGCACCGTTTCGGTCTTGCCGGGCGTCTCGCCCGCGATCTCGGCGCCCATGACTTCGTTGCTGCCGCCGTCCGCGTAGTCGAGAGGAGCGTTGGTTGTATTCTGATAGAGCTCCTGGCCATCGACATAAAATGTGAGGCTGCCGCGTTCCCAATCCACCGCATAGGTGTGAACCGCAGCGATATTAATGCTGCTGGACATTTGCGTGTTGGTCTGTCCGTTATTATTGCCGCCCGGTTGCCAGTAATGGACCGTCGAGTAGCCGTGCTGGCTTCCGTCCCAGCTTTCCAGCACGTCGATTTCGGTCGCGACGTTGGGTGTGGAAGCATCGAGATAGGTGTCGTCGGCCCGCCAAAGAAGAAAGGCGATGCCCTTGTCCTGACTGGCATTGACGTAGCCGGTGAACTGATAGAGGCCGTATCCCTCGCCGGCGCTCTTGCTGTTGTCGAGCTGCAGGAAGCCGACCGGAACAAAGTTGGGACCCGTTGCCGTCAAGGTCAGCGCACCGTTTCCAAAGCTAAACTGATTCGCATTCCCGAACGTTGCCGACCACAATGAGCTGTTCAATGTAGTGTCGTTGGCAAAGTTGTCATCAAAAACGGTTTTGAAATTACTCAGATTGAGACTCACGAGATATAGCTCCATTTCTGAGATCTCGGAGCTTGCTGCGTGCACCAAACAAAGCGACGCAGGTCAAATCCGGATCACGGCTTCGGCGATGACGTTACGGGAGCATTTATAATCTTGAATCTCGTTATAATAAACGTAAAGTTTGCCGACTTGGTGTTATTTCAAGAAATGGTCGCGTATTTGGGACTGTCTGTCTGCAGTCCAGAAAGCGCCGGATCACCAGGACGACAACAAGCCGATAACCCGGAAGCTGCGCCAAAGCTGGAGACGCCGCTTCCCTGAAGACCGTAGCGGAGGCCTTGGCGCGCCTGCTCATGCAAGCGGCGATGGAAAGCATGATCGGCGCCGCAATGGCTACCGCGATCGCTCGTGACAGGCCTGGATCAGCGGCGTCCCTAAGCCAACCACGAGTGGCAGAGCCGAAGCCGCCTGATCGATGGCCGCCCCAGCGACACCAATTCTGGCCACGTTGACGGACACCATCGAAATCAGTAGGGCATTTGTTAATCTTTATGTTTGCATCATCTACTTGGGTGATACTGCCATCAGAATGGGATCGAGTGAATGCGGCGCCAGGCTTTAAACACTCTCAGTCTTGCCAAAGACCCTGAAGCTTGCGCACCCGTTCAGCCTTCATCTTCCATTTAGAAAGCGGCAGTGCCGATTGCGGCTGACGCAGCCTTCAGCAGCTCGATCAGTCGGGTAGGACGTTGTCGTTGCGGACCGACCTGTCACAACGCCGGGGAGACCATGAGCCTATCATTGCAGGGCACAGTTCGCAGCAAGGCCGGCCGCAGGCTCAGGATTGGCATCATCGCAGCCGAGATATTTGACGGCTACGGCGGCATGCAGGAACACGCACGTGGCCTCGTCGCAAACCTGGCCATCGATCACGAGGTGTCCGTCTATACGTCGCATGGTTCGAGCAGCCAGCAGCCTCTCGATGCTGAGGCCGTCGTCCACCCCGTGCTACGCTGGACGATCTCCCACGATCTGAGCATCCTCGAGAGCGCCAACGTCGATGCGTGGATCACGCTGAACGCAGGACTTGCATCGTACAGCCCGCATCTCTCGGCACCGACTTTCGCCTACATTCACGGCAACGACTTCACCCGGCCGTGGCTGCCACATCCGGAACGGCAGATACGGCTGGCCCGCAAGGTGCTGGGCGAGGGGGTGGTCCATCGCTGGCGCGCTGCGCGGATTTCCGCCGGTCTGCGCGCCGCCCGCTGGGTTTTCGCCAACAGCGCCTTCTCACGTGGCTTGTGCTCCCGGATGCACGGCATTCCCGAAGCGCAAATCTCCATCGTGCCGCCCGGAATGCGGCCGGAGTTCTTCCGCGCCAGCGATCCCGCGCCCGATCACCGCTTGCGCCTCGTCACGGTCTCGCGGCTCTCCGCCAACGCGGAGCGCAAGAACATTGATGGCGTGATCGAGGCGGTGGCCTTGCTGAAGGATGAAATCGACATCGTCTATACCATCATCGGCGAGGGCGACGACCTGCCCCGGCTGCGCGCCCTCGCGCAGACATTGGGCATCTCCAAGCACGTGCATTTCCTGGGCGCCGTCGACACCACCAGGATCATCGAGGAATTCTGCCGCAGCGACGCCTTCATCATGGCAGTCAAACACAGCGACATCGATGTCGAAGGTTTTGGCATGGTCTATGCCGAGGCCGCGGCAACCGGACTGCCGTCGATCGGAGCCAAGTCCGGTGGCATACCCGAAGTCATCGAGAATGGCGTCACCGGGTTGCTTCTGGACGACGTGGCCGCCGGCGGCGTCGCGGACGGATTGCGGAAGTTCAATGCCTCCCGTTCCGGCTTTGACCGCAACACGATCAGGATGAAGGCCAGTCGTTTCGCGGCACCGCACTGCGCTGCCATGATCGCCGAGACCATCAACGCGAAACTCGCCTGATCGGCGAACTCGCTGCGGGCGCGTCAGTCAGACTGTGTCCAGCCTGACTGACGCGGGTGTCGATCCGATCAGGCCATGCGGCGCCGCGGAGCTGGGCCGGCCGTCATGGGTAGCTCACCACCGTGACCGGGGTGTCGGGATTGGCGATTGTCGACGATCCGCCGGTATTGTTGATGACGTTCAGAATGCCTCCCGAGGAGGTCGTGCTGAGAAAGATGGTGAGCAGATTGTTCATGCTCGCCGATGGCAGGTCCTTCGGCACTTCAAAAGCATTGGCCGCATAGATGGCAACCCCAAGATTAAAGTTGCTGTAGCTGCCCATGCCGTAGCCGCTGAAACTATGGACAGCGTCAGTGATCTTGAAGGCCGCCCAACCGTCCACTCCGGGCGCCTCCATCCAGGCCGCCTGGCTGGGCGGGTCGTAGGGCATTTCGTTCTGGAAGAAAATGTCGGTTCCGTGATCGCCGTTCCAGATCACCTCATATTTTTGGAAATGCTCCACCGCCAGCCCGTAGGCGGTGACGTTGCTGGCGTTCACCAGCAGACCGGTATCGGCGGTGTTCAGGGTCCAGCCGACGCCGGTGCCGTGATCGGCCCGCCAGGCCCATACATCGTCGATGATGGTGTTGTCGGCATCGACCACGAGCGCGGTCCGGACACTGCCGGCCTCGGCCCCGCCGACGCGGAAGAACACATCATAGAGCGCCGAAGGATCGCCTTGCGTGCCGCCCAGCACCGGGTCGAGCGCGTCTCCCAAAGGCGTTCCCACCTGCAGCAGATCGGGCGAAGTCCGCGGTCCGGCGTCGAAGATGATGCCGCGGATCAGCACGCCCTTGCCGCCCAGCGAGATCATCGCCGGTGCGCCGTTCTGCGGGATCAGAGTCGGCATGCCAAGCCCGAGGACCACGGTGTCGGGCCGCGCGATCAGGATGCTTTGCTGGAGCTTGTAGACGCCAGGGCTGAAGATCAGGTTCATGCCTCTCGCCAGCGCCAGATTGATCGTGAGCGCGCTGTCCGAGGGCGTTGCCACAAAGAATTGCTGGATTGGAATCGAACGACCGGGAGTGGCGCCGCTCGCCCAGCTGGTGCCGACGCTGTCATGCTCCAGCGCCGGCACAAAGACCGCCGCGTTGCCGCCCGCGTCCGTGAACAGGTACGGCGCCTCGCGCGTCACCGGACTGGCCGAGAGCGTCGTGTATGGTCCGCTGCATGACGCCCGCGCCGGAAAGCACGTCTGAGGTGCGCCAACATCACCCGAGAACACCTGGTTCCAGACGCCGTTCGACCAGCTATCAATGATGCTGTTCCTGGTCAGCCATTGCTGTTGCGAGCCGCTGATGATGCTGCCGCCGGAGAATTTCGAGTCCGCGATGAAGCCGCCGCTCGCGTCGGACGGGCTGGTGCAATAGTCCATCAGTGTGGCGTTGCCGTTCACCTGCACGCGGCGCATCGGCGACGCCTGCGAAACCGCCCAGAATTCGCCGGTATAGCAGCCGAAGGCCGGGTTCGTGACGTTGATCGTGAGGTTCGACAAGGACCGCCAGAAATTATCGAGCGCATTGCAGCTTCCGCCGCTGCATTGATTATAGACATTGATCGAGCCGTTGATGACCACGTCACCCGGAGACTGGCCGAGGCCGGCCACGGTCGTGTAGTAGCCGACCTGGAAGTTCAGCGGAGTGGTACTGGAGCCGTAGGTCCCCGGCTCGAACAGCAGAGCGTAGCGCTGCGGACCAAACTGGTTGGGGATTTGCTGCGTGGCAAGCGCGTTCACCGTCGCCTGGATCTGGCTGAGCGGCGTGCTCGGCGTGAAGATATAGACGTTCGGGCCGAAGGCTGGGAGGCCCCCGCTTGGCGCCGCCCGCGCTCCCCCCAATGGCCCGGCGCAGGCAAGCATGGTCAGCCCCAGAGCCAGGCGCCGGACGCACGGGCCGGCGACGGCCTCAACAAACCAACGAAGATGCATGATGGGTTCCTCCAATCGGAGCGGCTTTTCTCGTGAGCAGCATGACACTGCGGCACGACGCTCTCAGGGTTACCGATGAAGGATGAGCCTTCCCCCGTGTCGGTATAATTCCATCATTAATGATGGTCGGAGGACGTGCAAGGTCTCTCTCGATGCGGCCGCGAGCCTTGCCTCAGCACCATGACTGTCCGACCAGCAGGCCGGCGGCGCGACGCACGACGTCCGCCTCATTATAGAGGGCGCGGGCGCGCTCGCGGCCAGCCTGACCCATCCGGCGGCGCAATCCGGGATCGCCAGCCAGCAACGACAGCGCCTCGGCAAGACGCGTCGCGTCGCCGGGCGGCACCAGCAGGCCCGTCTCACCGTCCGCCACCTGCTCGCGCGGCCCGCTGATGTCGCTTGCCACCACCGCCAGCCCGCAGAGCATCGCCTCGATCACCGACATCGGCAGCCCTTCGAAAGTGCTCGGCAGCACGAAAATGTCGGCAGCCGCAAGCAGGGCCGCGATGTCGGTGCGGTAGCCAAGCCGGCGCAGCCGCGCGCCGAGTGCTGCGGGTTCGGCCGCCCGAGCCAACGCCGCGTCCAGGTCCTCGCCGCGATCCGACGCAAGACGGGTGCCCACCACCCAGAGTTCCGCCCCCGCGACATGGCGCATGGCTGCAAGCAGTTCGATGGTGCCCTTGTGGCGCACCAGTCGAGATACCGCGATGATCACCACGCGATCCTCGGGCACCTTCATAGCCCGCCGCAACTGTACGCGCGCGTCGGGGTCCGGCCGGAACTGCCCGGGGTCGCGCCCATTGCCGACAGCCACGGGCCGGGCATGGATACGCAACCGGCGCGCGGCTTCGGCTTCCTCGTTCGAGACGGTAAAGTAACGGTCGGTGATGCGTCCGGCCAGCCATTCCAGCACGAAGGCGGCGAGACGTCGCGAGCGCGGGCCGGGCTGGTTGAACAGGAAGCCGTGGCAGGTATAGGCGACCACGCGAACGCCGCAGAGCCGCGCCGCGAGGCGCGCCAGCAGCCCGCTGATCGGCATGTGCGCGTGCACGATGTCCGGCCGCTCGCGCCGGATCAGCCGTATCAGGGCCAGGAACGCGCGGCCGTGCGCCCGCGGCGACAGGCTGCGCGCAAGCGGCAGTGTCTCGACGCGGAAGCCCTCCGAGCGCACCTCCCCGAGCAGCGCGCCATCGGCGCACACTCCCACCACCTCATGGCCGCGCGCGCGCAGTTCGCGCATCAGCGGCAGCAGAAACTGCTTGAGCGAGAAGTCGACATTGGTCACTTCAAGAATTTTCACCGTCGCCTGAGTACGCCAGACCTGGGCACTGGAGCAGACAGCGCGCTCAAGCTTCCGCGCGGCTGATCGCCCAACGCACCACCTGCGGCTCGCCGTCAATGCTCCCAAGGGTGGGCTCAACGCTGGGCTCAACGCTGGGCTCGACGCCGGCCTCGACCTCGGCGGGCGCGACGCTCACCACGATCTGCCGGCTGAGCCGTGGCGGGCCGGCACCGAGATAGACGCTCTCGTCGATCGCGACGGCGCCGCCTTCGATCCGCATGCGCCATTGCGCCCCGGAGGAAAGCGCCAGCGCCAGATTGCCCGGTTCGCCGTCGTGCTTCGCGGTTACGTCCGGATGCAGGTGGAACCGCAGCACGAAGGCCAGCTTCTTGGTGCCTGGCGCACCAGCCGGCTGCTGCTCGACGAAATCCTCGCCGCGTACGTCCTCGCCGTTCTCGGCAAGATAGAGGCGCCGGCGATGCACCGCCCCGGCTGTCGGCCGGTAGCCGTCATGGCTCAGTTCCAGCCAGTGCGCGCCGCCCGATTGCTTGTGCTCGACCTCGACATGCGCCGGACGCCGGCTGATGCCGGCAGGCTCGCCATGGCCTCGGCCACTCGACAGATCGGACGAGGAGCGGTCGCCGATGATCAAGGCGGAATGCGCCGCCGTCTGCCGCAGCGCCTCCTGCCAATCCGGCGTCACGCCGGCGCCGCAATTGGTGACCAGACGCTCGCGTCCGACCGACAGCTCGAACGACAAGGTTCCGGCATGCGAAAGCGCGTCGTAGCCGGGCGGCGGCGGCGGCCCGGCGTCGACGAACAGCAGCGTGCGTCCGACCAGCAGCCGGATGAAGCCGCCTTCCGGCAGCGCCGACTGCACCGTGCGGCTTCGCCCGGACTGCGCCAGCACCAGGTCGATAAGCGCCGGGGTTTCCTCCTGGGTGCCGTTGAACAAGGCAAGACCGCCATCGGCATGACGCAGCGCGCGCAGCGCCGGCGCCATGCGGTCAAGCGCCGCCGACAGTGCCAGCGGCGGCGCGATATGGCCGCTCTGCATCAACGCCCGCATCTCGGCCAACTCGCGGAGTGCTGCGAAATGCGCCGAGGGGCTGCGTTCGACATGGCAGCCGTCAAGCAGCACCTGACGGCCGATCTCGGCGGCGATATGACGCATGTAGCGGGTCAGCAGATGGTTCTGCTCGGGCATCGCCACCGCGCAGGCGAGCAGGCCCTTGTAGGCGGCGAGGGCACGATGATCATGCATCGGAAACGGCGCCAACGCCGCGAGCGTGCGCGCATCGATCGCAATCCGGGTCATCAGGCGCTGCTTGAAGCCGTCGTCGGCGGAGGCGGCGAAGAAATCATACTGGGTGAGCCAGGCATTGACCCGCGCTCCGATCACGTCCGGCGCGCGCGTGAGCGGATCAGCGCCCGGCCGAGCCAGCCACTCCGCAACCAGGGCGCGTGCGCGCAGCCTTGCTCCGTCGGTCCCGAGCGCCCTGAGGTGGCGCAGCCAGGTGAAGCCCTGCGCATGCGCGCGCAGCAGCATCCCGCTCCCGGATGCGCCGCGCGAGAGGTCGGCCGGCTCCGACCAGGCGCCGGGCGACAAAGGATGAACGAAGCCTCGATACAGCAGCTCCCCCTTCATCAGACGCGCGCCCAGGATCGGGTCGCCTGGCCAGAGATCGCGGATCGTCTGTTGCGGAGCGTCCGGCACCTTGCCCACACCGAGCGAGCCGGCGAACCCCGGCAGACGCGCGAACGACAGCCGCGCGTCAAGGGTCAAGCGACGCATGTCCATCAACATCTCCCACGGAGTGCGGCGATCGCGGCGCCATAATCGGGTGCCGCGAAGATCGCGGTGCCTCCGATCATCACCGTCGCCCCCGCATCAACGCAGCGGCGTGCAGTCCCGGCATCAATGCCGCCGTCAACTCCGATCGGCGAGGCACGGCCACGCTCGTCGAGCATGGCGCGTATGCGGGCGATCTTGCGCAGCATGCCGTCGATGAATTGCTGGCCGCCAAAGCCGGGGTTTACGGTCATCACCAGCACCTGGTCGGCGATCTCCAGCACCTCGGCGATCGCCTCCGCCGGCGTCGCCGGATTGATCGCGACGCCGGCCTCGACGCCCAGCGATTTCACCGTCTGCAGCGACCGGTGCGTATGCGGTCCGGCTTCGATATGCAGGTTGATGTGGTCGGCGCCGGCTTCGGCGAAGGCGGCGAGATAAGGATCGACGGGCGCGATCATCAGATGCACGTCGAACACCAGCCTGGTCTTCCGCCGCAATGCCCGCACCAATTGCGGACCAAACGACAGGTTGGGGACGAAATGACCATCCATCACATCAAGATGCAACCAGTCGGCGCCCGCGGCCTCGATCGCGGCCACTTCTTCGGCGGCGCGAGAGAAATCCGCCGCCAGCAGACTCGGGGCCACAATGATTCGAGGAGTCGTTGTCATAACCCGCTTCTAGCAGGAACAACGCGGTCCGCCACAGTCGCAGGCGCGCTGGTCAGACGGATTTCACAAGGGGGCGGATTTCACAAGACGGGCGGCAAAGAAACCGTCCATGCCGCCAAGCTCGCGCCATAGCCCGGGATGGGTGCGCAGGAAGCCGTTGGCGGTGCGCGCCTGCGGCAGCGCCGCGAGTTCCCGCTCGGTGAACGCCCAAGGCCGCGCCCCGCTCTCGCGGCCGCCGAGCAACGCCTCGATCCGCGCCTCGCCTTCCTCGCGTTGCAGCGAGCAGACCGCGTAGATCAGCCTGCCGCCCGGCCGCAGCATCGCCCATGCGGCATCGATCAGCCGGTCCTGCGCCGACAGCAAAGGTGCCAGATCAGACCGCCGGCGCGTGCGCAGCACGTCCGGATGGCGGCGGATCGTGCCGGTGGCGCTGCACGGCGCATCGAGCAGCACGGCGTCGAACAGTCGATCCGGGCGCCAGTCCATGGCATCCCGCTCGATCACGGTCGCACGCAGACGCAGCCGTTCGAGGTTGGCGCGCAGCCTCTGGACACGCGCCGGATCACGATCGAGCGCGGTCACCTCCGCGCCCGCGTCGGCGAGCTGCGCGGTCTTGCCGCCGGGCGCCGCGCAAAGGTCGGCGATGCGCTCGCCTGGACGGGGCGCCAGCAGGCGCACGGGCAGGCTGGCCGCGGCATCTTGCACCCAGAATGCTCCAGTCTCGTAGCCGGGCAGCTCGGCAGGGCGGGTTCCCGCGGGCAGGCGCACGCTGCCATTCGGCAGGCGGACGCCGGCTTCGGGCATGGCGGCGCCCTCGCGCAGGGTGAGATCGAGCGGCGCCTCCCCGCCGATGCCTTCGGCGATCGCGCGGGCGTCCTGTCCCCATGAGGACCACAGCCAC
This sequence comes from uncultured Acetobacteraceae bacterium, assembly GCA_964246745.1. Lineage (GTDB taxonomy): Bacteria > Pseudomonadota > Alphaproteobacteria > Acetobacterales > Acetobacteraceae > Lichenicoccus. The sequence goes on along the minus strand of CAXTRK010000028.1, from coordinate 564 downwards.
GCCGGCACGTCGAGGCGCGCCTGGTCGAGACCGTCGAGCGCCGCGGCGCCGTCGGCTGCCAGGCGACGCAACACCGCATTGACCAGGCCCACAAATGGCGTAAGCCGAAGGCGGCGGGCGAGTGCTACCGCGGTGCCGACCGCCGCATGCGCGGGCGTCTCGAGAAACAGCAATTGCGCAGCACCCAGCAGCAGCACCAGCCGCACCGGCGGCGGCGGCGCGCGCCGCGTCAGCGGCTCGATCACCGCATCCAAGGTGCCGAGGCGACGCAGCACGGTCGCCGCCAGCCGGTGCGCCGCGGCTCGGTCCCGCGCCGGCATGTCGGCGGCAGCCTGGTCAAGCGCATCCTCCAGGCTGCCGCGTCGTTCCAGGACGCGGACGAGAATGTCATGGGCCAGATCCCGCGTCGGATCGGCACTGGCCGCGGCGCTCGGTATCGACACCCTGTTCATGCCCCCAGGCTATACACGCGCGAGCAGATGGCGTGTGTCCATCCCTCCCGCCAGGCCAGCCAGGGCAATCGCTTGAACGGTTCGGGGATTCCGGCGCGGTCTGAAGTCTGAT
>CAXTRK010000027.1:0-43621 GCA_964246745.1 uncultured Acetobacteraceae bacterium | reverse complement strand
CTCAACCCCGCTCAGGAACCGGTGCCGTTCCTACACCACGCGATGGGACACGACCCCGTTGCGCTGATGAACATGCTGACCGACGTTTTATCGAGCGCCGATCGGCATCGCGCCATCGCTCGCTAGCCCGAGCAGACCTCCCGGATGCAGGCGCGCAGCCAGCGGTGCGCCGGATCGGCATCGACGCGGGGATGCCAGAGCAGTGAGATCGTCACCTCCGGCACGGTGAACGGCAGGACGAAGCCGATCAGCCCGTCGCGCATCGCGCTGGTATGCCGCTCGGGAACCGCGGCCACCAGGTCGGACCCGCGCACCAGCGCCAGCGCGCTCGCGAAGCCGGTTACGACGGTGGCGATGCGCCGCTCCAGCCCGACCGCCGCCAGCGCCTCGTCGATCGGCCCGCGGTCCGCGTTCGTCCGCGGACCCAGGATGTGCCGCTCCGCCGCGTAACGCGCCGGCGTGATTGGTCCGTCCGCCAGCGCGTGGCCCTGCCGGACGACGCCGATGAAGCGGTCCCGAAACAATCGCTGCGCGCGCACCTCCGGCCCGGTCTCCCGGGCGACGACGCCCGTGTCGAAATCGATGCTGCCGTCGCGCAGCCCCTCCGTGCTGCGGTCGAGCTTGGGGACGAACCGCAGCCGCGCGCCCGGGGCCTCGGCGCCGACGCGCGCGAGCAGCGCCGGCCCGAAGTTCTCGACGAAGCCGTCGCTGGTGCGCAGCGTGAACGTCGCGTCGAGCGAGGCGAGGTCGAGCGCCGCGGCGGGTCGCAGCATCGCCTGCGCCTCGTGCACCAGCCGGCCTGCCTGCTCGCACAGGTCACGGGCGCGCGGTGTCGGGACGAGGCCGCGCCCGGCGCGGACCAGCAGCGGATCGCCCGTCGCCGCGCGCAGCCGCGCCAGTGTGCGGCTCATCGCCGACGCGCTCCGCCGCAGGCGCCCGGCCGCTCGCGCGACGCTGCCCTCCTCCAGCAGCGCGGCCAGGGCGGGGAGCAGGTTGAGGTCGGGATCGTCCATGCGCCGGATCCTAGCCGCGCGTCGCGACGAGACCTAGCGCCGCACGCAGCCTTACCCTGCATCCCGTGCGCCTACCGCCGCGGCCCCGCCCGCCCATCTGGCGGAGCAGGCCGATGGAGAACACTGTGACCATGCCAGCCGCCGCGACAAAACCGTCCCACATCCTAATCGTCGGCGCGTCCCGTGGCCTCGGCTGCGGCATGGCCGCCGAGTTCCTGGCGCGCGGCTGGACCGTCACCGGCACCGTTCGCGGCGAGGGGCGGACGGAGCTGCACGAGCTGGCGGAGCGGCACGGCGACCGGCTCGCGATCGAGACGGTCGACATCGACGCGCCGGACCAGGTCGCCGCGCTGGCGGTGCGCCTGGAAGGACAGGCGCTGGACGTGCTGTTCGTCAACGCCGGCACCAACACCCGCGGCGACGACAACCGCGCGGGCGACGTCGCGGCCGACGAGTTCGCGCGCGTGCTGGCGATCAACGCGCTCGGCCCGGTGCGCGTGATTGAAGCCCTGCAGCATCGCGTGGCGGCCGACGGCATCGTCGGCGTGATGTCGTCTGGCCAGGGCAGCATCACCAACAACGAGAAGGGCGGCCACGAGGTCTATCGCAGCAGCAAGGCGGCGCTGAACATGCTGATGCGGAGCTACGCGGCCCGCGACGGCTTTGGGCGCCCGATCGTGCTGCTGGCACCGGGGTGGACCCGGACCGGGCTGGGCGGCGCGGACGCTCCCCAGACCGTTGGGGAGGTCATGCCCGGGCTGGTCGAGGTCCTTCTCGATCAGCGGGGCAGGCCCGGCCTGCGCTTCCTGGACCGGTGGGGCCGTCCCGTCCCCTGGTGACCCGGCCGGGCCCGCACGAAGGAGAGCAAGGAATGGACATGGACGAGGACCAGTGGGTCGGCACCTGGGCGACCACGCCGGACCCGGTGGAAGATCTAGCGCTGGCGGGACAGACGGTGCGCGTCGTCGCCCGCGTCAGCATCGGCGGCGACCGGCTGCGCGTGCGCATCTCCAACGCCCACGGCGGGGGCGACCTCGCGGTCGGCGCGGCGCATCTGGGGCTGCGCGGCCACGACTCCGCGGTGGTGCCGGGATCGGGCCGCGCGCTTACATTCAGTGGGTCGCCCGGCACCATCGTCGCCGCCGGCGCGTTCGTGGTGAGCGATCCGGTGGACCTTTCCGTCGCGCCGTTGTCGGACCTGGCCGTGAGCGTCTACCTGCCCGGCGAGGTGCCCGCGGGACAGGTTACCGGGCACGACAACGGCCACCAGACCAACTACGTCTCGCCCCCCGGAGACTTCGCCGCGGCGGACGAGATGCCGGTGGCGCAGGCCACCGAGTCCTACCTTCTGGTGAGCGGCGTGGAGGTGCTGGCGCCGCGCGGGACCCGCGGCATCGTCGCGTTCGGGGACTCGCTGACCGAGGGCAACCTTTCCACGCTCGACGCGAACAGCCGCTGGCCCGACCAGCTCGTGCGGCGGCTGGCGGCGCGGCGGGGCGGCCCCATGCCGGGCGTGGTCAACCAGGGCATCGGCGGCAACCGCCTGCTCCATGACGGGCGCGGCGACGGCGCGCTGCGCCGGTTCGACCGGGACGTGATCGCGCAGGCGGGCGCCACTCACGTCGTGATCCTGCTCGGCGTCAACGACCTGCGCAACAGCAGCGGCCGGGCGGACCAGGTGGTGACCGCCGAACAGATGATCGCCGGCCTGAGCCAGCTCGCCGTGCGGGCGCGGACGGCCGGGCTCACCGCCATCGGCGGCACGATGCTGACCTGGGAAAACGAGACGTTCAAGGGCGGCGCCTGGTCGCCGGAGGGTGAGGCGAAGCGGCAGGCGGTGAACGCCTGGATCCGCGGAGGCGGCGCGTTCGACGCGGTCATCGACTTCGAGGCGGCGCTGCGCGACCCCGACCACCCGACCCGGATGCTGCCGCGCTGGGATTCGGGCGACCACCTCCACCCGAGCGACGAGGGCTACCGCCACGTGGCGGACAGCATCGATCTCGCGCTGTTCGACTGAGCGCAACCGGACGGAGGCCGACGTGGAAGCGGAACGGACAAACGGAAGCGGCGAACCGAGCCGGCTCCGCCACGGCCGGGTCGGCGAGCCAGTGTCGCGGCTCGACGGCGCGCTCAAGGTGCGGGGCGCCGCCACCTTCGCCGCGGAGTTCGCGCCGGAGGGCATGGCCCATGCCGCGCTGGTCTTAGGCACGATCGCCAAGGGCCGGCTCGCCGCGATCGACACCGACGCGGCGGAGGCGCTTGAATTCCAAGCTCCACGCCATCTGCGACGAGCACGGCCGCCTTCACGTCATGCTGCTCAGCGAAGGGCAGATGAGCGACTATAAAGGCGCGGCGCTGATGCTCGACGCCATGCCTGCCGCGCCCGTGCTCATCGCCGATCGCGGCTTTGACGCCGACTGGTTCCGCCAGGCGCTCCGCGCCCGCGGCACCCGCCCGTGCATCCCAAGGCGCGCTGGCCGCTCCAAATCGATCCGTCACGGCAATCGGCTCTACCGCGCTTGCCACAAGGTCGAGATCACGTTCGGCCGGCTGAAGGACTGGCGGCGCATCCACACCCGCTACGACCGATGCGCCCACACCTTCATGTCCGCCATCACCCTCGCCGCTATCGTCCTCTTCTGGCTACCCCGTTGTGAGTCCTGAGCCTAAGAACGGGTAGTCGGTATACCCGACTTCGGTGCCACCGTAGAAGGTCTCGGGCCTCAGCTTGTTGAGAGGTGCCTTGGTACGGATGCGCTGAACAAGATCCGGGTTAGAGATTAAGAGCCGACCTAAGGAAACAAAATCGGCGTCGCCTGCTGTGATCGCGCGGGCGGCACGATCGACATCGTAGAAGTTATTCGCGATCCAGGCGCTGCTGGTAAGCCTGCGCGCTGCATGGAAGTTAAATCCAGTGGTATCCCCTGGTGCCGCGACGTTGGCACCACCCGGCTCTCCTTCAATGGCGTGGATAAACGCTAGACCAAGAGGCTCAAGCGCACGCAACAGCAACGAATAAAGGTCGGTCGGATCATCTACCGGTGCCCCTTGATGGTTTGAAAGAGGCGATATGCGGATACCCGTTCGATTCGGTCCAATAGCAGCGGCTACCGCTTCGGCGAGTTCGACGGCGAAGCGAATGCGGTTCATTACCGAGCCACCATAAGCATCGTTGCGCCGGTTTGAGCGCAGAGAGAAGAACTGCTGAATGAGATATCCGTTGGCGCCGTGAAGCTCGACTCCGTCGCACCCAGCTGCGATGGCGTTGCGTGCGGCACATGCAAACCCCTCTATCAGTGCTCCGATCTCGGCTCGACTGGCCTCTCGAGGGATGTCCGGGTTAACGAATGATCCCGATGGAGACATGACCGATTGATCGGGACCGGCCACTGCGGAAACACCAATCGGCGGTTGATTATCAGGTTGCCATACTGAGGAAGATGCACGTCCTACATGCCAGAGTTGTATAAAGAAGCGACCGCCAGCCGAATGGACCGCATCACTGACGCGCCGCCAACCTACGACCTGTTCTTGCGTGTAGATCCCGGGCACGCCCGGTATGCCGGTCCCGCCCGGCATCGGGCTAGTTCCCTCGCTGATTACAAGGCCTGCGCTTGCGCGCTGAGCATAATACGTGGCTGCCAAGACTGTCGGAACGCCACCGACAGGCGTACGCCCACGCGTCATCGCCGGCATTACGATCCGATTTGGCAGGGATAGGGGGCCTAGATCAAATGGCGAAAGGAGTATTGTTGTATTGTCCATATAATTCCAGCATTTGCTTGAGATGTGAGGTGTCTTGAAGAACCGAACCAGTGCGTCCTTGCTGAGGCTATAGTAACGCCGATGTCGCGCTCATGCGCCTCACGACCTCAGGCCCTGAGGGCGTGCTGTACCAGCGATTGATGCGCTCCGACGCCTGCAGCCACTCCCGCTGCAGATGCGAACGTCGCATTATGCATCGGGCTGGCCGCGTCACCGGCGGCGTACACGCCTTTAAGGCTGGTCATTTTCCAGTCGTCGACGCGGATATACGGCCCGGTCGGGCCGTCGTCGAAGGCGCAGCCCAGCTGCTCGGCCAGAGGGCTGGCCATGACGGTTTGCGGCACGGTGAAGAGGGCGTCGAGCGGCACCACCCGGCCATCGATCAGCTTAACGGCTTCGAGTTCAGGTACCTTGCCCAGCAACTCGATAACTGGCGTTCGCTCAACGCGAACTCCTCGGGCCGTTAGCCGCGCCAATCTCTCGCCGTCCGGGTCAACGATCCCCTGCGTAAAAAAGATCGTCCGTCCCCAGTCCGGGATCAGTTCGGCCTGAAGCGACGACTCGGGATGGTTCGCCAAGACGCCGAGTGCGCGGTCGCCGACCTCGTAACCGTGGCAATAGGGGCAATGCAGGACGGATACCCCCCAACGCTCCCGAATGCCTGCGATAGAAGGCAATTCGTCCTTCACGCCCGTAGCCAGGATGAGGCGCGCAGCCGCGTGCTCCTGGCCGGTCTCCAACGTGACGGCAAAGCCTCCGTCGACCTCGCACACCGCGAGCGCCTGATCCCTGACGACCTCGACGGTGGGGTATGCCTCAATTTGGCTAGCGGCGCTGCGCAAGATGTCGGCAGGTGCCTTGCCGTCCTGACCGAGGAAGCCATGCACGGATCGGGCAAAGCGGTTGCGCGGCAGCCCTCCGTCGACCAGGAGGACCCGTCGACGAGCGCGGCCAATCTGCATGGTCGCGGAAAGGCCGGCATAGCTTCCGCCGATGACGATCGCGTCGTAGCGCATGGTCGGGGCTCCTCGAAACCGGCATACGTCGCCCGAGGCGATGCCTCTTGAACGCCCATTCATGTCCCTTCATATGTTACGATAACGGGTTGGCGTCAAGGTCTCGCAACTCGGCTTGTTGCGTGAACTGTCCCGGTTGTCCCGCGGCCGCGCCATCGCGGGGGAGAAAAGCGGACGATGAGATTGGATAGCCGCCTGTCGCGGATGCTGCACGTGCTGATCCATATGGACCGGCACGACCGCCGCGCCACCTCGGAGGTGATCGCGAGGATGCTTAACACCAATCCCGTCGTCGTGCGGCGGACGATGGCAGGCTTGAGGGACCAAGGATACGTCAGCTCGGAGAAGGGCCGTGGCGGCGGTTGGATGCTGTCGCGCAACCTTGCGGACATCACGTTGCTGGATATTCATCAGGCTTTGGGCCACCCCGTCGTCTTTGCGATCGGACCGGCGGTCGATCATCCGGATTGCCTGGTGGAGCAGGTCGTGAATGCTGCAATTGATAGTGCGCTACAGGACGCCGAAGCGGCGCTGCTGGTTCGCTTCGGCAAGCTCACGCTTGCCGATTTGGCCCAAGAGTTCGACGGGCGCAGGGCCGATGCTCTGCGATGACACTAAACTATTACCCGCAAGAACGTGAGCGAAGTGATGTCGGAGAGCTTCATGGGCTGCGCCTCGCCGGTGGCGGGATCGATCCGGTCGATGGTGTCGCCCCGACGCAATCGACGAAGACGGTTTAACTGGCGGGATATCGGCTCGTAGGCGGGTATAAGAGGCACGCCCAAAAGGATGTGAACTGAGAGAGTTGCCAAGGGAGGCGCTATCAGAGTGGAATGGCGTAGGCGTAGTGCTCATCTTCGTCCTACCTGGCCCACCTGAAGGCGGAGTAACTCGGGAAAGCCCGGGATGCTCGCGGCGGTGGAAGCGCGGTGGGGCGCGCTGTAGCGCACCCGGCGGGGCGGGCGGGATTCGAACGACTGGCTACCGTTTGCTCACCGTCGCGCCTTCGAGCGTTTTCGAGACACCCCACTCGTCGCTGCACCTCCATTTGCAGGCGAGAAGTGAGCTGTCCGGCAAGCCTGTTGCATATTCAATGTAGCGATGGGGCCGGCGCGGCTGACACTTGCAACACTCCGAGGTGACTTAAAATTCATCCATCGGGATCGTTGGCGTTCCAAGGGCCTTCCAAGCGAGCGAACTTCAGAGCGCGATGGCGTAGGCCGGGCGGTCCTTGACAACGATCGGCGGCTCGCGCATGTTCACTGAACTCAGTGAGGAACGTCCGGGTTGAAGCTGTTGATCATCAACATGGCGGATGGGCAGCCGGTGCTCAGCGGTGTGCAAGCGGGTCGCCAGCTGCTCGGAAAGCTGGTTGCGGCCGCGCGCCCGCCATCCGAGCCGGAGGCGGCGTTTCTCGACTTCGAAGGCGTCACCGTCGCCACGGCCTCCTTCCTGCGCGAAGGCGTGATCGCCTTCCGCGATCACGCGCGCGCCACATACGCGACGCTGTACCCGGTCATCGCCAACGCGTCTCCAGCCGTGACCGAAGAACTCGAATTCTTCCTGCGCCACCGCAAGGATGCGCTGTGGGCGTGTCGTCTCACGCCCGCGGGCGAGCCGCGCGATCCAAAGATCCTGGGCGAGCTTGATGACGCGCACCGCGCGACGTTCGATCTCGTGACGCGGCTCGGTACGGCGAGCGCGCCGAGTCTTGCGGCACAGAGCCAGGAGAGCCTCGCGCCGACCGCGTGGAACAACCGGCTGTCCAACCTCGCCGCCCGTGGTCTCCTGATCGAGCGTCGGTCAGGCAAAACCAAAACTTTCGCCCCCGTCCTGGAGGTTGCCTGATGGGGATAGATTTCATCCGGAACGCCAGCGGCCAGCCCTACACCAAGCGTTGGGCGCAGGGACTCGATCGCACCAAGGCGCCGACCCTGATGGATGTCAGCCTGTCGGAAGAAAGCCGCACGCTCACGGCGAAGCTGACGGCCAAGGGGGCGGCGCGTCAGGGCACGACGGTTCTGGTCCAGTCGAAAGGATCCGAGCTGGTCGTGCTCGACGGGCTTCGCCAGGTCGCGAGCATTGCCAATCCGCCGGCGAGCGTGCGGGCTGCGGTCGATGCACGCCAAGGCATGGCTCCGGCGATCGTCGAGCGGGTCGGCGTTCTCGGTACGACCGCGGAGATCAAGTTGAAATGACCCGCCGGGCCCCGCAAGAACCGACGCGCGACTTCAAGCCTTCCCAACGGCTTCGCGACGACGCGGCGCTCTACGCGCCGTCCCTCGGCTGTAGTGGTTGCCCAGATTTCGCGACGTGCGGAGGCCTGCACACCGATGCCGGTGTGTTCGACTGCAACGACTTCTGTTCGTGCACCAACCCCATGGCCTGCGACACCGTTTGCCGCAACAAGCCCGACGAGTTCTTCGAGCGCTATCTCGAAATCGGCGGTTTCGACCTGGAAACCACACCCCGAGTGGCTGCGGTGCCGGTCCTCGCACTGCCGTCGGTCCTCCCGCTGATCGGTCACAAGTACAGCCGCAAGGCAGTGTTGGACGAACCGGTCGTCGCGGTGCCGCTTTACGAACTCTTCCATATGGGAAACGGCCAGCCGTTGGTCCGCACCCGCGATGAGCTCGCCGAGCGCTTCCGCATCACTGCGACCGCGACCGTCATCGCGTCGGGCGTCGACCGCGACATCAAGCTCGAAGCCTGGTGGGCGTTCGCCGACCGCGCGCTCATCGTCTCGACGCTGCGCGATCTCGGGATCGCTCTGGTGACGGCCCCGAATTTCAGCCTGTTCCTGAACGTGCCGCGGCCCGACAATTTGCACAGCATGAAGCGCATCGCACTGGGCTGGGCGGAGCTGATGGCGGCCGGCATTCCGGCGGCGTTGCACCTCAATGCTCGGACCGACCGAGACTATTCGCGCTGGATGCGCTTCGTTCGCGAGCGCCCGGAAGTTGAGATCGTCGCCGTCGAGTTCGGCACCGGCGCGGGCGCGCCCAACCGGATCGACTGGCATGTCGATCGCCTCTGCCGGGTCGCGGATGCGGCGGGGCGACCGCTGACGCTCGTAGTGCGTGGCGGTGTCCAGGTCCTCCAGCGCCTTAAACTCCACTTCGGGCAGGTTATCCTGATCGAGACCGACGCCTTCGCGCGCACGCTGAAGCGCCGTCGGGCGGAGTTCACCGAGGCCGGGCGCCTGCGGTGGCCGCGGATCACGACGCCGAAGGGCGCGCCAATCGACGATCTCCTGGCTCACAATGTCGCCACCAAGCGGATGGCGCTGCTTCTCGCCGACTTTGCGTCGCCCGTGCGCTCAAAGCGTGCGGCCGGGAACGCTCGTCGGACGGCACAGCACGCTCACGGTAAGCCCGGGCAAAGCAGCTTTCTGGCGCAGCTGGACCAGGCCTTGGAGGCTGGGGCTGTGCCCGCGGACCTCAAGCGCGTGGTCGTCGCTGCGGAATCGTAGGTCGCCATCATGGTTGGCGAGCGCCCGAAACATCTGCCCCATCCCGAACCCGCAACCGCTGTCGCGGCCGAAGCGCGATCCCCCGTCGGCGACCGCAACCCGAAGCGCCATCCCGGCGTCGTTGAGGCTGGAATAGTCGGGGTTGGACCGCAGACTGTTCAACACGCCCACGCCGCCGTCGCTGACCACCAGCTCGAACGCGCCCGGCCGCGCCGCGAAAGCGACGACGCCCGTGGGCGCGGCCTCGCTGTGGCGAAAGACGTTGTCCTGAAGCTCGCCGAGCGCGCCGATGATTTCGGCTGCGATCCGCGCCGGAAAGCCGGCGGCAAGCGCCGCCTGATCGGCGCGGCTCGCCCAGAGCCGCCAGAGATCGGAGCGCTCGCCGTCGGTGCCGAGCCGACGCAGCGGAAAGACGCCGGCTCGCGCATCCTTTTCGGTCCCCGACACCGTCTCGCGGTCGAGGGCGCCTTCGATGTCGGCAACAAACGGCGCTTCGAGCACCACCGACGCGAAAATGTCCGGATATCGCCGTCGGCCGCGAACGAGTTCGACCAAGGGGCCGATTTGCCCCGAGCGCCGGACGCGCACTTGGCCGAGATCGAGAAGTTCGTCATTCGCCGCGGCAAAGAGCAGTTCGTCGGCGGCGTCGAAGTCGCCGATCACCGTCTCACCCGACCCTTCTGTCCCCCGTTGCATCGTACCCCGATCTGGCGCCGGCCAGCGTCAGCGCATCCTCGTGCGCCTCATGCGCACGGCCCTGGGCCGCCTTCCTAGCAGATCGCCGGACCGTTTCTGCCACCGCTGACCCAGCCTTACTAAGCAGAACGGAGGGTCTGGCAAATTCCACTATTGCGGATGTTTCATGTATCTCGAACGACTTCATCTTACGAATTTCCGGTGCTTCGGGCCGCAGACCACGACCATCAACATGGCGCGCGGCTTGACTGCGTTTGTCGGCGTCAACGGGTCGGGCAAGACCGCGGCCATGCAGTCGCTGCTGCGGCTATTCGGGGTCACGTCCGAGCACCGGCGGGTACGCCGCCAAGACTTTCACGTGCCGAACGCCGAAGCGGGCGCTCCGTCGGAGCGTGAGTTCGTTATCGAGGCCATTTTGTCATTCCCCGAGCTCGATGGCGTCGACGGCCATGGCGCGGTCCCGGAATTCTTTCATCAGATGGCGTGCGAGGAAGATGGACGGCTGAAGTGCCGGTTGCGCCTTGAAGGCCGCTGGACCGACGACGGCTCGCTCGAAGGCGTGATCGAGCAGAAATATCAGGCGATCCGCGCGCTCGGCCAATTCGAGGATGGCGATCGCTCGGACCTGCGGCCGACCGACCGCGCGCGTGTCCAGATGATTTACGTGCCCGCGAGCCGCGATGGCGCTTCGCAAGTGAGCGCGTTCCTGCGCGGCCGGCTATGGCGCGCGATCACTTGGTCGCAAGGCATGAAGGATGTCTTCCTCGACGCCGGTGGACGGCTCAACGCCGCCTTCGGCGGCGAGGCCGCCGTCGACTTGGTCTCTGCGGCGGTGGAACGGCGCTGGCAGCAGGTCCACAGCGCCGGCACCGACACCAAGCCGGTCTTCCGGCCGGTCGACCTTCGCTTCCAGGAGTTCATCCGCAAGGTCGAGGTCGTCTTCCACCCCGACGAGGAGGGACGCGACCGCGGGCTGGAGGATTTGAGCGACGGCCAGCGGTCGCTGTTCCATCTCGCAATGACCGCCGCGACGCTTGACGTCGAGGGGCGGATCGCGGACGGCTCGGCAGGGGCCGCCTTCCAGGCGGGAAGCGTACCGCTGCCCGTGCTCACGCTCATTGCGGTCGAAGAACCCGAAAACAATCTCGCGCCCTTCTATCTGTCCCGGATCGTGCGGCAGATCGAAGAGTTGGCGGGCACCGGTCGCGCGCAGGCGTTGATCTCGAGTCATTCGGCGAGCATCCTCGCCCGAGTCGATCCGAGCCAGGTCCGTCACTTCCGGCTCGATCCCGCCGATCGCACCGCGCGCGTCAGAGGCATTCGGTTGCCCGAGAACAACGAAGACGCGGCCAAGTTCGTGCGTGAAGCGGTCCGCACCTATCCGGAGTTGTACTTCGCGCGGTTCGTCATTCTCGGCGAGGGCGCGTCCGAGGAGGTGGTGCTGCCGCAGCTGGCGGAGGCGCTCGATTTTCCCATTGATCGCTCGTTCGTGGCGATGGTGCCGCTCGGCGGCCGTCACGTGAATCATCTTTGGCAGCTGTTGAGCGATGTCGCGATTCCTTACGCGACTCTGCTCGATCTCGATTGGGGGCGCGACGGCGGCGGTTGGGGTCGGATCAAGACCACTTGCGAACAATTGCTGGCTGTCGGTCGAACGGCGACGGAGGTGTTCGGCGCCGAGCTCGCCGCCGTCGACGTCGCCGCGCGTCTCGCCGAACTTGGAACGCGCAACCCGGCCGATACGGCCGCTTTAGCGCAGTCAATCGACGCGCTTCGACGGTTTGGCGTCTTCTTCTCAGCGCCGCTCGACCTCGACTATGCAATGCTTACGGCCTTCTTCGCCGCTTATCAGCGATTGGAGCCCGGCATGCGGGGGCCGCGCGCCGGCGACGCGCGGCCGGCAGTGCTGGGCGACGAGGGCTTGCTGAGGCTCTACGACGCAAGCCATGACGCCGCGTTGCTCTGGTATCGCTATCTGTTCCTCGGCCGCGGCAAGCCGAGCACGCATGTGCGGGTTCTAGCGCGGCTCGATACCGCAAGCCTGAAAGACGGCATTCCGGAACCGCTGAAAGCGCTGCTGGACCATGTCATCGTCGCGCTCGGCGTCGATTCGGCGCCCGCGACGAGCTGAGCCATGCCGCTCGTTGTACCGGATGCGTGGCGGCCGCGCGGGATCGCCAATCTCGAACCGAATGCTTGGCATGTGCTGCGCCGGCAAGGGAACACCTGCGTTGTCGCGGGTCCCGGCGCCGGCAAGACCGAGTTCCTCGCGCAACGCGCCGCCTATTTGCTCGAGACCGGCGTCTGCCCGCCGCCGCATCGCGTGCTGGCCATCTCCTTCAAGACCGACGCGGCCGAAAATTTAGCCGCACGCGTGCGCGAGCGCTGCGAGCGCGCGCAGGCCGACCGTTTCGTGTCGATGACCTTCGACGCGCTGACGAAAAGCCTCGTCGACCGCTTCATGCCGGCGCTTCCCGCCGACTGGCGCCCGACTAGACCCTATGAGATCGACTTCTCGAAACGGCCGCAGGTCGAGAATTTTCTGACACGGGCGCGCCTTGCGGCACCGCAGTCCTGGCAAGCCACGATCGCTGGTCTTGGCCCTTCCGACTTCGAAGCGAAGATCGTCGGCGCGTTTCGTCTGCCCACTCAGGCCATCGCCCCCGCGACGGCCGCGGTGTTCGCGATCGAGCGCTGGTGGAGCGAGCTGCTTCGCCGCCGAGGCCGCTCGCTGCTGTCGTTCGTCATGCTCAATCGCCTAGCGGAACTGCTGCTGCGTGCGCGACCGCAGATCGCGCGCGCGTTGCATGCGACCTATCCGGTCGTGTTCGTCGACGAGTTTCAAGACACGACGCACGCGCAATACGACTTTCTGCTGTCCGCGTTCGGCGATCCGCGCATCACCGTCACGGCGGTCGGCGACGACAAGCAGCGGATCATGACCTGGGCGGGCGCGCGCACCGACGCCTTCGCCCGCTTCGAGGTCGACTTCGCCGCCGAGCGCGTGCCGCTATTGTTCAACTTCCGCTCGTCGCCGGATCTGGTGCGCATTCAGCATGTCGTTGCGCAGGCGCTCGACGCCGGCGCGATTCCGACCGTCGCCCAATCTGATCGCCGGGTGGATGGCGACGTCGCGCAGGTCTGGACTTGTCCGACGGTAATCGGAGAGGCGCAGCACCTCGCGGGCTGGCTAGCGCAGGACATGGCCACGCGTGGAACGCGGCCGCGCGACTATGCGCTGCTTGTGCGCCAGACCGCGGACTGGTTTGAAGAGCAGCTGGCGCCCGCTTTTGCCGCCGTGAATCTCAGAATGCGCAACGAGAGCCGCGCGCTTGGTCGCACGACGCTTCAAGACCTTCTCGTCGATGCCTACGCCGAGATCGCGCATGCCGTGCTGCGGCTTGGCGCTGTTCGCCGCGCTCCCGGCGCCTGGCAGGTGGCGTCGAATGCGGTGCTCCGGCTGCGAGGTGCCGATCCCGACGACGAGCTGGCCTGTCGGCGCGCTGAGGAAGGTCTGAGCGCATTTCTCCAAGACTTGCGGCCTACGATGGCGGCCACGCCGCCTTCGGCGGCGGCAGCGGAAGCGCTGGCCGCCAAGCTGCTTGCCTTTGTCGACGCGCGGGCGCTGACAAGATCTTACTCTGAATATGCGACTGGCGACGCGCTCGCGATCGTGCTTGAGGGCTTTCGACTGCATCTCATCGCCAGCGCGGATGGCAGCCCCGACTGGGCGACCTGTCTCGACCGGTTCGCCGGGGTCAATCAGGTGCCGCTGATGACCGTGCACAAAAGCAAGGGCCTCGAGTACGACAGCATTCTGTTCGTCGGGCTCGACGACAAGATGTGGTGGAGTCACAGCGCGGGCAATCCGGAAGGAATTGCGACCTTCTTCGTGGCACTGTCGCGAGCTAAGCAGCGCGCGATCTTCACGTTTTGCCGCGAACGCGGTCAGCGCACACGTGTCGCCGATCTCTATGCCTTGCTGACCGCAGCGGGCGTGCCGGAGGTCGTATGCTAAGCACTGCTTTTCGGTTGTGGCATGTTTGGCATTTCAGCCTGAATGGAGCGCCTCGTGACTAAAGGACCGCTGACCTTGAACGGCTTCGATATTGAATTTCCAACCGAGATCGAGGTCGTTGTTCGGGCAATGCCCGACTCGTCCGACGTGAAGGCGGAGCGAGAACGACTGGACCAATTCTGGTTTGTTCACTGGGTCGGCGGCGAGCTATTCGCCATTCGGTTGAAACCTGGTGGCCCAAATCTGGCTGGCGAACAACGTCGGCTGAAGGTCGCTGAGCACCCCTGGCTCATCCGATCGAGAATCGACGACGTTATCGCTTCGATCTTCTCGCAATATGCAGCATTGCGTCTGCGTCCGTTCTCCTTCCTCGCACAGAAACAAGAGATCGTTGAGGAGGCGGCCAGCGCTGCCGGTGTGAGTCACCCGCTGCTGGCGGGTTTTCGCATCCTTCCGCGCTTCACCCTAAATGCGAAGGTCGTAGAACCCCGCGAGGGAGAGATCCGCCTTGGCCTCTTTGTTACGTTAGGTATGCGTTACGAGATCGGCGCTGAACTCTCGGCACTGCAGAACGCAGGCGTTGACTTGCGTGGGCTCTATGTTGTGCGACGGCGCGCCCAGCGTGGCGAGCGCCGGCTGATGGGACGCATCGAGCGGCTTGACGGCGAGCGCGTGCTGCTGTCCGAGGCAACCGACGAACCCTCGATTGCAATAGCGGACGTTCAGCTGGAGGGATCGCTGGAGAGTTTCAGTCGCTGCCTTCGCACCGTTCTTGGTGACCGCTACACAAGCCTGCACAACGCCATCGACAATATGGAGGCCAAGTTCCGCCTCGGGCCTAATTTCGACAAGGTCATCGAGCGGATGGGAACGTTCCTGCGGCGGAAATCTCCGATCGCGCTCGCGCCGGGCTTCGAGGTCAAGGTGGGTGCCCGACTTCAGCTCAAGAACGAGCCGAACCGTACCTGCATCTACAAGGCTCCGCCAGTCGAATACGTCTTTGATCGCGCTGGCGCGCAGCGGAACGGCTTCGCCTGGCCCGGGCTGGTAAGCAGTGGCCCCTACGATCGCCTGACCTTCGCTAAGAAGTCCCCTCGAATTCTCGTCGTCTGTCCGACGACGACTGAAGGCAAAGTAGACGTGTTCCTGAAGGCCTTGCGCGACGGCGTGGCCGCACCGCTGAAAGGATTTCCGAGCGGCTTCGCGAAGACGTTTGGGTTGGTGAACCCCCAGTTAGTTCGCTGTCTGGTACGTCTCAACGGGCTTGGCGCGGACAAGGTCGAGGGGGCCTACCGAGGCGCCATCGAAGCGCACCTAGCCCGAGACTCGAACATTGATGCCGGGATCATTGTGCTGCTCGACGAGCACTCCAACCTGCCTGAACTGCAGAACCCTTACATCCGAACGAAAGCACTGCTGCTCACGCTCGGTATTCCCACCCAGGAGGTGAGGATGGCCACGGTGGCGCAGCGGCCAGCGTCGCTCCAGTACACTCTGCAGAACATCAGCGTGTCGCTGTACGCGAAGCTCAACGGTACGCCATGGACGGTCGATCAGGATCGAGCGATCAGCGATGAGATTGTGGTCGGGATGGGGATGAAGGAGCTGTCGGGCAGCCGACTGACGTCGCGCCAGCGCTTCGTCGGCATCACAACAGTCTTTGGGGGCGACGGTACTTACCTGCTCGGAGCGGTGTCCCGCGAATGCGCTTTTGATGATTACGCGAGCGCCGTCCGCGATTCTATGGTCGCTGTGCTCGAAGATGTCCGCAACCGAAATAATTGGCAGCCGGGCGACACGATCCGCGTGATCTTCCACGCGCATAAGCCGCTGAAACGCGTTGAGATCGCCGACATCGCTTTCGCCTGCGCCAAACAGGTCGGCGCCGGGCAAACCTTGCAGATGGCGTTCGTCACGATCTCGCAGGACCACCCGTTTTTTATCTTCGACCCGAGAGAGCCGGGCGTTCCGGCGTCCCGCGACAGCAATGTGAAGAAAGGCGTCTTCGCCCCTGCCCGAGGCACCATCGCCCGAATAGGACGCTCCACCCGGCTCCTGGCGGTCAACTCGCACAAGCTAATCAAGCGCGCCAATTCGCCGCTGCCTAGACCGCTGCTGATCAATCTCCATCCGGACTCGACTTTCTTCGATCTCGACTACTTGGCCGAGCAGGTTCTGAAGTTTACGGCCTTGTCTTGGCGCTCGACCCTGCCCGCGGGCACGCCGGTCACGATCTTCTACTCCGAGCGGATCGCCGAGCTCCTCGCCCGCCTGCGGCTGGTTCCGGATTGGTCGGCGACCGCCCTTTCGGTGCGCCTCCGTTGGAGCCGCTGGTTCCTATGACCCTGCTGACGAGCGCGACCGCAGGCGTGATCGAGAGCGCGCACCACCTTCTAGCGACGCCGGCCGCCTGGCCGGACCCCGCTTCGGGCTTTGCGAGCCGCCTTCTCAAAGCCGCCGACGTTCCGCCGCCGCACGCCTTTGCGGAACCTTTCAGACCCGCCGGGGCGCAGATCCTGCGACGGGCGCCGGATCTGGCCGCCTTCGGCTACGTAATTGAGCGCGCCGACGGGGGAACCCAGGAAGAGTGGG
Organism: uncultured Acetobacteraceae bacterium; assembly: GCA_964246745.1. Lineage (GTDB taxonomy): Bacteria > Pseudomonadota > Alphaproteobacteria > Acetobacterales > Acetobacteraceae > Lichenicoccus. The sequence continues at coordinate 27,046 of CAXTRK010000027.1, read as the reverse complement.
GCCAGGCCTTTGAACGCCTCCGGGGACGGGAGATCTTTCCCCCCGACCGAAATAGCTTCATCTTCTCCCCGCTCGAGCTCATCGGCATCGCCTTCGGGCTTCGGAACCACCCTCAGATCGATGACAACCAGCGCCGTTGGCTGGGGGACTCCATTCGGCTCGGATTCGCCAACGGCGAGTTTGTCACCCCTGTCGCCCGGGCCTCGGCGGTGGCGGCGGCGCGCCTGCTCGGGCGCTCGGACACGCCCACTGAGACGGATGACCTAGCCGCCCGGCTTGGCGATATGCCGCTTGCTGATCTACTCCTCCTGGGGTCGTTGGCCCTGCTTGCCCCAGGAGGCGCAGCGATCGATCTGTCCGCGGCTGAGAACGCGCTTGCGACTAGGGCTCTCCTCGAGCCTATGCCCGTTCGCGACACCGCCGAGGCCGCGAGCGTCTTAGTCCTACTCCAGCGTGCGGTCAGCCGCGCGGGCGTTGCGGCCAGCGACGACCCGGTCGCGCGGGTAATTGGTCTCTGCCGACGGTTCCCCCTGTTCGTTGAGCGTCTGCAGCACAGGCAGCGAAGCAGGACGGTGGTCGAGGTCAAAGACGAATACGACGTTCAGGACCTACTCCACGCGGTCCTAAAGCTGCACTTCGACGACATCCGCCCCGAAGAATGGACGCCCAGCTACGCTGGCAATTCCTCGCGCGTGGACTTCCTCTTGCCGGGTGAGCGCATGGTTATCGAAGCCAAAATGACCCGGGCTAACCTCGGTCAACGCGAAGTTGTCGATCAGCTAACTATAGACCGGTCGCGTTACGAAACGGCACCCCACGTCGATCACTTGGTTTGCCTTGTCTATGATCCGGCTCGGCGCTGCGGTAACCCAGCCGCGATTGAAAGCGATCTGGCGCGGACGCATGGACGTCTTCGGCTCACCGCAGTCGTTTGCCCCCGCGGCGCTTAGTCTCCTAAAACAGCCCTTCGTGACGCCTCACGTCGTACTTCAGGCGCTGATCCAGAAATGGTGCGCCCGGAAGGATGCGAACTTGGCCTACTGATCAAGGATGTTCTGGCTTGGCCTATGTCGGGTGGACCTGCGTGAGAAACGCCGGTCCCGACGGGGTTGCCCGTTGCCGCCGACTAGGCCGCTGGTTAGCCAACTTTCCACCTGCAAGGAGTTGGTCGATCCGCTCGGCGACGCGATCGGCGGCCATCCTGACCGCCTCGTCGACGTGAACATAGCGCTGGGTCACGCCGCGCGCGGCGTGACCCAGCAGAGCGGCGATGGTCAGCTCTGTGAAGCCGAGATCGGCCGCGACGCTGGCGAAGGTGTGCCGCAGCGTGTGCGGCGTGACCCCCTGCAGCCGCGCCGCAGCGCAAGCCCGATCCAGAACCGCGACCACCGCCTTGAAGTGCCCTTCGCTCAAGTGTGACGGGAACACCAAAGCCGACCCGTCGCGCCGGGGTTGCGACTGGATCAGGTCCAACGCGGCCCGGCCAATCGGGCGAATCTGCGCGCCCGTCTTGGTGTCGGGGAAACGCACCGCCTGGACCTCCGCGTCCACCCAAGTGCGGTGCAGCCCAAGCGCTTCGCTCCGCCGGAAGCCAGTGAGCAGGAGAAGCCGGATCGCGGCGACGCCGGTCGGGTGTTCGCCGTCCTGCTCGGCCTCCCGCAGGGCCTGCCCAAGCGCAGTGATCTCCGCCGCGCTCAGGCGCCGGTCGCGCGGCTCGCTGGCGAGCTTACGAACGCCCTTGGCGGGATTGCGCTCGATCAGCCCCAGCCGGAAGGCGTGCTCCAGGAGGCTGTGGAGAGTCGAGACGGTGCGGGCGGCTGTTCCGGCGCCCCCCGTAGTTGCCCCGCCCCGACTGCCGGCGCGCGGCTTGGCCGTCCTGCCGGCGGCGACGTCGGCCTGCATGCCTTCGATGTCGAGTAATTTCAGGCTGGCCACCCGCCGGCTCCCGAGCAGCGGCCGCACGTGCGACTCGATCCGGCTCCGGTCCATGGCGAGGGTAGATAGCTTGATCGGCTTGCGCCGCCGGCCCAGCAGACGCCCGGCCTCCGCCTCGGCCAGATACCAGTCGCAGACCTGGCTGATCGTCATGCTATTGTGATCGATCTCGGCCGCTTGGTTGGGGTCTTCGCCCCGCGCGATCAGCACCAGCTTCTCGCGCGCGAGATCGCGCGCCTGTTCGGGGGTCAGGAGTCCATGCCGACCGAGGGAAAGCCGGCGGCTCTTCCCCTCGGGATTACGGTACTGGATCAGGTAGACCTTGAGACCGGTCGGCGAGACCCGCACGCCGAAGCCGCGCAGCTCGCGATCCCACAGGAAATTCTCCCAAACCTTGATTCCAACCCTGTTAGGTTTCAGAGCGTCGACCGCCCGTTTTGTGATCTTTTCCATGTTACACCAACAACTTAGGCCCGATTTGCTTTCGAGCTGGCCCGGAAAGGGCGCCCGAAGGCGGTTTGAAAGCACTCGGAAGCAAGTCGCGGGGTCCCTCACGGATACGGCCGGCGGTGCGAGGTGTCGAGAAACGCCTTTGCGGATAGTGGGTTAGCGTGCAGAGAGAAGCGGCCGGATACCATGGCGTAAGGGGCTCGGGTGCGTTGCCAAGGTTGGGGTCGAGGGTTCGAATCCCTTCGCCCGCTCCAGTTTCCTTCAACGATTGAGTAGCTTACGATCGGCCCCGAGGGGCCTTTTGTGCTTTCGAGATGCGCTTGCGGCGGCCACGGAAGCAATCCGGAAGCGGCCCAGGTCGAATGATGGCGCAGGATGGGCGGCGGTCGGCGGCTGCGAGGCAGGGCGGGTGCGCAGCCGGGTCTTGCGGTCTCGTGTACCGCCGAACTGGGATTGCGATCTCCTCATGCGGAGACTATATTGTCTTCAGAAGGACAATGCCATGGCGCTCGCACAACTCGCTTACCCGGCGGGCCGGTATCAGCCCGCAGCCGTGGTCGACCTGACCGACAAGGCCGAACGCGAGCGGCTGAGTCCCTCGGCGCTTCGCGCCTTCTTCAACACCGTCGAGCGCTGGGGCATCCGTGACGAGGACGCGCGCATGCTCCTCGGTGGGCTCTCGAACGGCCCCTACTACAAGTGGCGCAAGGATCCGGACCGCACACTCGATACCGACATGCTGACACGGATCTCCTACGTGATCGGGATCTTCAAGGCGCTCAACATTCTCTATGGCGAAAAGCTTGCGGACGAGTGGGTGAGATTGCCGAACACCAACCTGATCTTCAGCGGACGCACGCCGCTCGCCTACATGATGGCCGGGGGGGTGCCGGCGTTGCAAACCGTGCGGAGGCTGCTCGACGCACGCCGGGGCGGGGTGTGAGTTCGGATTTCCCTCCCACAACACTCATACGGCAGTTCGACACACACCGCCTGATCCCCTCGAAATACAGCGAGAGCGGCGACAGCGTTCTTTCCAGAATCTCTGACGACGACCAGCACTTCCGGAACCTGGTCGATCTCGGCAACGCGACGAACGACAGACTGCTGGCCGAGAGCGACCTCCTGCCGGGTATCGGCCGGCACGAGCTCGTCTTCTGCACTCCAAACGCGCGGATTGTGAATGCCGCGTTCTGCCACGCGCACCCGCTCGGCAGCAGATTTAACGGCCCCGAACGAGGAGCGTGGTACGCCACCTTCGCCGCCGAGACCGCTCAGGCCGAGGTCGCGTTTCATCGGGCTGCCGACTATGCGGAGATCGAGCGGTTCGAGGACAGCATCACCTACGACGACTATCTCGCCGATTTCAGCGCTGAGCTGCACGACCTCCGCGGTGCGGAGACCTTCGCCGCCTGCCTGGCCCCGACTAGCTATGTCTCGTCGCAGACGTTGGCCGAACACCTGCTAGGGGTCGGCTCGTTAGGGCTCGTTTATCCCAGCGTACGCGATCAGCACGGCACCTGCCTGGCCTGTTTCCGCCCCGCTCTCGTCAGCAATGTCCGTAAAAACGCCACTTACCGCTTCACCTGGGCCGGCACGCCGGATCCGAGCATCGAGATCGCGCGAGCTACATAGCAGAGCCGGCGGGGCGCGGGGTAACACCATGAGCGAGTTTGATCGCCGGCCCCTCATCGTCAGGGTGGCAGGCTTTCGGCGGAGGTGAGCTGGCCCGTGGCGAAGGCGAGCGTAGCTGCCGAGGCAAGCACCTGGGCGTGCGTGCGGGCGAGCGTGGCATTCGACTGATCGAGCGTGTTGGCGGTGGCTTCCGCGCCGGTGATCGTGCCGACGCCGCGGTGCGCGCCGCGCGCTGCTCAGCGACCGCCGCATCGTACTGGGCCAGTGCGGCCTGCTGCTCGGCCTGCTGGCTTTCCGCGAGACGGACCTGGTTGGCCTTAGTGCCTCCCTGGTAGAAGCTCCAGTCGAAGTCGAGATAGATGCCGGCTTCCGGCTGATTGAAGCTGTGGGCCGCGATGCCCTCGACGCTGATATGCCCGATATCGCCGCCGATCTTCGTGTTCAGCGAGATGGTCGGGTAGAGGGCGGCCCGCGCTCGGGCGGGTATCGGCCTCGCTGGCACGCAGCCGAGCCAACGAGGCGAGCAGGTCGGGACGAGAGCGGAGGGCGTCGTGCATGAGCTCGTCGAGATCCGGCGCCCTGTTCTAAAACCCCCTAATTGTTAACGTTCCGGAACAGAGCAACCGAGAACAGTTATGAGACAGGAAAGTGTCCCAAAGCGGGATGCCAGGTAGCACGCGGCGGGGATCGTCAGAAACGTTGAACTGTGCGAAGTGGCGGACATGAAAAAGCCGTCTGTGGGAGCGGCTTTCGACATCCCAACTGCTCCCTAGCTAAATTAGGATTCGGCCGATCCAGGCACAGCCTGCTCCGCCGCTGCGAAGCCGACCTTTCCATGTGTCCCGTCGCAAAACGGCTTTCTTGTTGATGCGCCGCAGCGACAGAGCACCATTTTTTCCGAAGCGGGATACGTGTTTCCGCCAGCATCCTTAAGATCCACTTCGCCAGTGACGATGAACGGACCATTCTTTAGAACAGTGATAGTTACGGCAGCCATGCATGATCTCCTTCAGGCATTGATTATTACGTTGCGTTCGGCTTGTGTATCCTGCTGCCAGAAGCCTCTGCCCCACACCACGAAGCCGCACAGCAGGAACATGACGACGGCGGGTATCATTTCGCCATATTCGCCACGACCGAGATGGAAGCCGCACGCGAGCAGCACAATGGTGGCAAGACCAGCCGCCGCCCAAGGGGTGAGCACCGGCATGGTGCCTGTAAGCCGAGGCAGGATCAGACCGGCAGCGCCCGCAACCTCACACAGTGCAATGAAAATGAAGAGCTCGTGCAGGCCTTCGGTCCCCGGCGATCTCGCCGCCATCATATGGAAAGCAAAGAGCTTCAGGCCAGCCGCGAACAGGAAATTACAGGCAAGCAGGCCCTGAACCACCCACAAAACAACATTCATGTGATCCCTTCCATATCTGGTGTCAAAACAGAACTATGGCTAGCTTGCATCCTTGCTGTAAGTTCGCAAGAGGGCACTTCTTTTATACCAGGTATGTCGAATGAACCATCAATCCAAGCCTAAGCGAGCCAAAGATCATCTCCTGCATTCGGCAAGCCCGGAGAACTGTCGGGCGGTCGGGGCGGTTCTGGCGCTCATCGGTGACAAATGGAGCGTAATGATTATCGTGGAGCTTGGTGACGGGCCGATGCGGTTCAGCGAGATCAAAAGGACGATCGGCAGTATTTCGCAGCGAATGCTAACTCTGACGCTGCGCGGGTTGGAGCGTGAGGGCTTGGTGACGCGCACCGTTTTCCCGACGACACCACCTCAGGTGGAGTATAAGCTGACGGTGTTGGGCCAGTCTCTCTGGCAAGTGGTGCAGCCGCTTGGAACTTGGGCGTGGGACCACATGGCCGAAACAGCTCGGGCGAGGGAAGCGTTTGATCAAGGCCAGCAGCAGAGCCTGATTGTGCAAAAGTCTCTCGGTTAAAGCGAACGCCCTAGCCGCCCTGCCGACGGTCAAGCACCGACACTTATGACGTGCAGGACCAATAACGCGGCTCCTTGCGGGGGCCGCGCTTTTTCGTGCGGCTCAGCGCGGGTCGAGGAATAGCAGCTTCAGGCTTCCGGGCACGAACCGGGGACGCGCATGGCTGCCTGGCGGGACGGCTCCGCGCATGGTTGCGGAGGCCAGAAAGATCCGCCCGGTCGCCGGATCGACCGCCATGGTGCGCGCGCCGCGCGGGGTATGCAGCGGCGTATGGACATCGAAATGATCGGCGTCCTGGATGGCGATGATCGACAGCGTGCCTGAGCCGTTGGCGCTGAACACCAGCCTGCGCTTCGGGTCGAGCGCCACGGAATCGCTGCCGGTGCCGATCGCAAGGCTGGCGACGACGTGTCCATCACCGGCATCGAGCACCTTGAGCTTGCCGTTGACGCAACTGGTGAAGATGCGCCGGGTGACGTCGTCGTAGGCCATGCCGTGCGGCGAGACGCAGTCCGCCACCGGCCACCGCGCGGTCACCGCGTTGGTGCGCGTGTCGATGCGGGCGACGCCGCCGGCTTCGGCCAGGTTGACGAACAGCGCGCCATGGCCGTCGGCTGTCGCGAACTCCAGCTTGCCGCCCATCGGGATGGTGGCGACCGGCTTGAGGGTGGCGGCGTCGACAACGCTGATGCTGCCGCTGTCTCCGTTCATGACGAACACATGCCGGCTGACTCCGTCATAGGCGACGGCGTCGGCATCCTCGCCGGCGGCGGCACGGCCGATCGGCCTGAGGCTGGCAAGATCAAAGGCAGTCAGCGTGCGACTCTCGCCGCTGTCGGCGAAGCCGCGCCCGAGTGCTGGCGCCACCACGGTGCCGTGCGCGCCCTCGAGCGGCGCCACGCGGCCAAGAATGCGTCCGCTGCGTCCATCGACGACGTCGGTATGGTCGCCGTGGGCGACGAACACGCGGTCGCTGGACGGAGCGAACAGCACGTAGTCCCATCTGTCAGGGGCGCCGAGCCGGATGGCATGGGTCTGGACGTAGGCTGGCTTTTGTGCCGCCGCCGGGATGGCGGAAAAGGCCAGCAGACAGCACGAGGCGAGCAGGGCGTGGATGCGCAAGATGGGAGCTCCTAGAGATAGGCTACGATCAGAAACTCTAGCTGGTGCCGGCGGGATAGGCGCCGGGCGAGCCGGCATGTCCCGGTCAGCCCGACGCGTTCACATTGTTGTTCGAAGCAGGAAGACCCTGAACCGATCAGCCAGATAATCGGCGTGGCGATGCAGCACGTTGTGTCCCAGCAATCCGTAGAGGGCGGTGCCGATCCCGATGGCGGTCGCCAGGAGCGCGGTGCCGATACCTTTGCTGACCGCGGCGGGATCCGAAATGCCTCCGGCGGCCAGCGCCGTGAAGGTCTGCATGATTCCAAGGATCGTTCCAAGCAGTCCGAGCAGCGGGGCCGCGGTCACGATCGTGTCCAGCACCCACAGTCGGGCGTTCACGCGTGAGTCGATGCGCAGGACCAGTGCCGTGGACAGATCATCCACACGCGCACGCGGCATGTCGCCTACGCGCTGGAAGGTGAGATACTCATCCACCGCGCGGCTCATGACGTCACCGCCGCCAAAGCCGCTCGCCTGGCGCATCGGATCAAACCCCGACTTGCCGAGCTCCGCCCTGATCTTCCAGGCACGCGAGGTGAGATAGGCAAAATACAGCAGCCGCTCGATCAGCACGAACGTCACCAGGCCGAGACAGATATACAGCGCATCGAAGGTCAGGCCATGCAGGCGATCGTAGTTCAACAAAATTCTCCCTTTTCCAGCGTCTGATCAGAGCCCTTCGTCGCCGCCCGTCTTGAGGAAGCCGACCGGCACGCTGAACACGTGCGATGCTTGTCCCGGATAGACCGCCGCCGGCATCGTTGGATATCGCAGGCCCGAGACGATCAGCACCGCCTGCTGGTCCAGCACCGATGAACCCGAGCCGCGCAGGACCCGCACCGACGAGACCGTTCCGGAACGAGACAGAGTGAAGCTCACCAGGACTTCTCCCGACGGATGCTCCAGCCGATAGGAGGCGCTGTCCGGCGGCTTCGTGTTGCGCTCGATTTGTGCATGCAGCACGCCGACATAGGCAGCCTCGGCCGAGTGGTTTTCCGGGGCCTGGGCCACCTGGCGGGGTGCTGCCTCGGACTGTGGCTGCTGCTCGCGCGGAGGCGGCTCATTGTGCGGCACGGGACGGGGCGGCAGGGGGCGTGGCCGGACGATCGGGCGCAGCTTCGGTGGCAAAGGCGGCGGCAACGGGGATGGCACCGACGGGTCCACCGGAACCGGCGGCGGTGGCTCCGGCATCGGCGGAGGTTGGAGCGGTGGTGGTGGTGGTGGCGGCGGCGGTGGCGGTTCTTCCACAACCGACATCGTGACCTGGGTCGGCTTGGGCGCCGCCACCAGGAGATGAACGTCGAGCGGGTTACGCGACCACAGCACGAGAGCCACGATGCCAAGTGTCATCGCCAGGGCAGCGCCCTGGATTGCGAACTCGGTGTTGTCCTCGCTCATTGCTTCTTGGTGATGATGGACACAGCTCGGACGTCAGCCGTCTTCAAGGCATCCATCACGCTCACCAGCGCCTGCAGTTCCGCTCCCTGATCGCCGGCGATGATCACGGCGAGCTTGCTCCCGTCACTCTGCATCGCACGCAGTCGTGCCGGGAGATCACCCACCGTCACTGGCGAGGCATCGAGATAGTACTGGGCGTCCTTGCTAATTGTGATGGTGACGCGCTTCGGCTCGGTGACGTGCTCCGGGTTCGCGGATTTCGGCAGTGCCACCTTCAGGCCGAGCGCCGGGAGCACGTTCGTGCTGATAAGAACAAAGAACACAAGCAGGAACATCATCACGTCGATCATCGGGATGATCTCGATGCGCGCGCTCTTGCGACGCCTTTCAGGCCAATGCCGCATCGTATTATCGCCGGATGGAATCGAGGACGGCGGAGGGGCAGCGCATCAGACGCCTTTCTTGGCTGGCGGCTCCGGGCGGACCCTGAACAACGGCTCCATGCTGACCACGCCTTTTCCGGTGTCGGCCGCGTGACGAAGATGCGTCTCGATCCCGAATGCGTCCTCGATTGTTCGCAGCAGCGAATAATGGTTGTACGGTGTCGCATCCTCGATGCCGCGGGGACCATGATTGGCGATCACAATGGTGGGGATCCGCCCGCCTCCGGCATTCGATGGATTGCCCGGCTCATACCCGCAGCATCCCAGGGGATCGCCTGGCTGGACACGGTGGCTGGCTTCATCAAAGGTGATCACGATGGCGGTGTTGCCGGGCTCGCTCCAGACCGGACTGCGCTCAATCTCGTCGACGAGGGCGCCGGCCAGTCTGTCGCCGCGCGCGATGCGTCCTGCCTGGTTCCGCTTGGTGCAATCGGCCGGCACATTGCCGCCCTTGATCCCGTGCATGTCGTCGCACTGGTTCGGAACGATGGTGGCGAAATTCGGCATGCGCCCGGAGGCGAGGTCGGCATGCAGGGCGTCGAAACCGACGATGTGCTCGGCGCGCCTCGGATCGCGCTGCACCGACGCGAAGGCCATGAAGCCGTTATGCTTGGAGGCATAGAGCGCCGCCGGAAGATGCTGCGGATTGTTCGGTGCGGGGTAGGTCACATCCATCGAGGCCGGATTGGGAATGCTCTCCTCGTACGCCTTCCAGCTCAGACCGTGGGCGGTGAGCTGATCGGACAGGTTCGGCTGTCGCACCGTGTGGTCGACATAGTCCGCCGCCATCGAGCGCTTGCACACCGATGCCTGGTTTCCCGGCGTGCAGAAATACGCGTCGTCGTCATGAATGCCGAACGTGTCGCCACCGAGCATGGCGACGTAATTGCCTTCGCTCGGATGCACGATGGCGAAATAATGCGTCGCCAGGCCGTATTGCCTGGCCAGCCGGGTGATGTTCGGGGTGAACGGCTTGCCCATGACATCGGCGAGTCCCTGGTTCTCCTCGATGAGGACGAACACATGGTCGTAGCGCGGCATCGCCGACGGCGCTTGCGCCGCGGCCGGCATCGCCGCCGCCGCAAGCGCACAGCCGAGAAGCAAGGTTCTAGTAGGTGACACGCACACCACCCATGACGTCAACTCCGTAGAACTCCCTTTGTGTCGGCCGTGATTGCGATGCGGTCTCGGTAAACTTGAGGGTCTGGTCTGTCAAGTTGTGTGAGTCGAAGTAGAGCTGCACCGCTTTGGTCACCTGCAGCGCAGTGCCGAGATCGAGGCGGAATCGCTGCTGGGTGTAGATGTCGGTCAGCGGAGACGACCCGAGCGTGAACAGATTTTTCGAAACGTAGTTGGCGGCGAGGCGGAACGTGATCGGACCTTTTTCGTAAAACAATGCCACGTTGAAGTTCCACGGCGAGGTCGAGGGAAGCTGCAGGGTCTGGCTCGTGATGACCCCGTCGCCGCGGTCCCTGACGATCGTCGCCGAGGACTGGTTGTAGGTCAGGTTGCTGTCGATGCCGAACCCGTCGAAGGGCGAGGGCAGAAACAGGAACTGCTGGGTGTACTCCGCCTCGATGCCATAGACGCGCGCGGGTCCGGAATTGCTGAAGGTGTTGATGCTGATGCGGTTGTTCCCCGCGAACGCGGCAAGATTGTAAGCACCAAATGTCTGGTCCGGAAAAATATAGGTGTTGAATTCCTTGTCGAAACCTCCCACGGAGACCTTGCCGCCGCGCGCCAGGTAGTATTCCCAGAACGCGTCGAAGCTGTCCGCATAGGTCGGGCTGAGGTTTGGATTGCCGATCGTCACGCTGTCGTTCGCGACACTGACGCTGGCGCCCGGCGAGATCTGGTTGAAGCCCGGCCGGGCGAGCGCGGTGGAGTAGATCGCTCGCAGATCCATGATCGAGGACAGGTCATATTTGAGCGCCACGCTGGGGAAATAGCTGGTGTAATCCTTCTTGGCGACGCTCGGCGGATTGGTGACGTTGCCAAGCGCATCGGTAACCGTCGAGAACCCGCGATAGACCCCGAACGTGTCCTCCACACGCACGCCAGCAAGCCAGCTCAGCTTGTTGTAGGAACCGCTATACTGGATATATCCCGCATACACGTTCTCGGTGTCATGCTGGAACGCGAACGGATCGTACGGCGCCGGCTGGCCGCCGAGCAGCGCGTTCACGCTCGCCGCGTTGATTGACGGTCCGGCATTGTAATATCCGTTATAGAACACCAGGTCCGGCCCGCTGACATAGTTCGTCAGAGGCAGGATCTGGCCATCAGCCGGCGTGAACGTGGCGCCGTTCGAGTTCTGCACGATGCGGTCGCGCAGCCGCAAGATGGCGCCGGCCTTGACCTGATCGTCGGGCGTCAGCAATTGAAACGGCATCGTCGCGTTCAGGGCGCCGCTATATTCCCGATCCCGGCTGCTCGACGGGGTATTGGACTCCTGCGTCAGGTCATAATTGTTCGGATCAGTGAGGTTGGTGCCGTCGGTCGTGTGGTAAAGCAGATGGCTGGAGTTCTGGTTGTTGTAGGCGATGGCAATCGGGTTCGGATCGGTGAAGGTCGCGCCGTAGGATGTGGGGAATTTGTCGGTGCCCTCCGAGTAGGCGCCGTGATAGTCGATCTTTACGGCGTTGAAGATCACGTTGCGTCCGCCCCAGGCCACCACCTGGTTGCGGATCTCTTCCTCGACGTCGGTGTTGGTGCGGACCGCCTGGGCTTGCGGGGCAAGAAAGGTCTTTCCAGTCGGATCGGCCGGATCAAGAAAGCCGGTGGGACTGCCAGCGGTAAAACCCGAGCCCAGATTGTTCAGGATCAGGAAGTCCTTTTCCTCGTGCTCGTTGTAGCCGGCGAGGGCATAGCGAACGTAGAAATGATCGTCGTCGTTCGGATCGAAGTCGAGTTCGGCGCCACGATCGAAGCGTCGGCGATTGTACAGGTAGTGGCGGAGATTGACCTCGTTCAGCAAATCGGTCGGTGCACCCGCAGACTGCATGTCCAGGTAGCCAGGCTCGTAATCGTCCACGCCACGGTAGTCATTATGCTGGGAGTCGGTGAGGATGAACGAGAATGGTTTCGGGTTGGACAGGAAGCCGCTCCCGGTCGGGGGATGATCAAAGGGTCCGTCTCCGGTATGGAAGCCGAAGCTGGCGCCGGCGGTGACGCCGTAATCGACGATCTGCGTGTTGCGCAGCATCTCGAGTCCGAGACCGCCGGTGGCGCTGACGAAAGGCTGACCATCGGCGGGCGGGCGGCGCGGCAGCAGGTTGACCTCGCCGCCCAGCCCTTCCGCGTCGTCCTCGGGCCGCAGCGACTCGATCACCTCGATGCCGCCGACCAGGCCGGCTGGCAGAGCATCGTAGGCGACCGCGCGGCCACCGCCCTGCGGCGAGGCGAGGTTCGAGGGGAGGATGCGCACACCGTCGTAGAGCGTGCTGTTGAGGTCGGCGTCCAGGCCGCGGATGTTGATGAAGCGACCCTCGCCGGAGTCCGTCTCCAGCGAAATGCCCGGAAGGCGTGACAGCGCCTGCGCGATCGACACGTCGGGCAGCTTCAGCATCTCGCTCTGCGGCTGAACAATAATCTTGTTGATCGCCGCATGCTCCGCGGCCTTGGCCTGGGCGCGTGTCCCGGTTCCACTTGGCGCCTGATAGCCGATATTTTCATTCGCGGTGCCGGCGGATGTGGTGACCCGGCCGATATCGGTCGGCGCCGGGGTGGTCTGCGTGACCTTGGGCGTGGCGGCGGACGGGGTGGCCGGCGGCGCTGTCTGACCCGCGGCCCGGACCGATGATCCCGCGATGAGCGAGAGCACGATGGTTCCGGCAAGGGAATCCCACCAGATGATACTGAAACGTCTCATGAGCGCTCTCGTCGAATTATCGAAGCGCTGCCTTAACGATCGACAGTGACAAAAAATGGACAGAGCCGTGATAGTTTGATGACCGAGGCACGACGGATGTCATGCGTGTCGTGGTGTCACGCCTGGACAATACTGTCGCTGACCATCGCTAGGCTCAGGACCCTTTACACGGCTTGATACGATGTGATTCTAAGGACGTCGGAGGTGTCCGATGTCCCGACTGGCGTCTTTGACCGAGGCGCAGATGCGCAAGATAGAGCCGTTCTTCCCGATCTCGCGCGGGCTTCGGCGCGTCGATGGTCGCCGCGTCATCAGCGGGATCGTCTACGTGATCCGCAACGGCCTGCAATGGAAGGACGCGCCACGAGGCTACGGCCCGCACAAGACGCTCTACAACCGCTTCATCCGCTGGAGCCGGCTCGGCGTGTTCGACCGCATCTTCGCTGCCCTGGTCGCGCAGGCCGGCGTGCCAGAGCGGCTGATGATCGACAGCACCCACCTCAAGGCGCACCGGACAGCAGCCAGCTTGGCAAAAAAGGGGATGCTTCGCGCTGCATCGAACGCACCCGCGGCGGGCTGAACTCGAAACTTCATGCGGTTTGCGACGAGAAAGGCCGGCTTGTCCGTCTGCTGCTAACCGCAGGCCAGACCAACGACCACAAAGGCGCTGCAATGCTCCTGCCGGTTCTCCCGCAGGCGCGCGAGCTGCTTGGCGACTGCGGCTACGACAGCGCCTGCTTTCGCGCCGACCTCCTGGCACGAGGCATCCAGCCCTGCATCCGGTGCACCAGAAAGCGGAAGATTGCGATACCGGTGCGCCGACACTTTCTTCTCGGCCATCTGCATCGCCGCAATCGTCATCTTCTTGCCACCGTTGTGAGTCCTGAGCCTAGAGGAAGATAATGGTATTGAGAAGAATATTGAGGGAGCTGCCCGTGCTGCGCGTATAGGTGATAACGGTCGGATGGTCTGTATATTGCAGGCCGACATTGGCGGTGACACCCGGGATGATGCGCGCGCCGTACGACGCTGTGATCGCATTGACGTCGTCATGCGCGAGCGATCCGTGGGCCCGTGCGATCCGGACCGCATCTTCGCTATAGACGTTGCGGGTGGCGACTACGCTGATTAGGTCGAACGGACGGCCGGGGATCAGGCCGAAGCCATACAGGCGTCCTTCATAATACTGGCTGAACGTATTGAAATAGGAGGGCGCATACTCCACGGAAAATCCCGCGTAGATACCCCGGATCGAGGAACCCGGACCGCCGTGCGGCGAGGTTTGCAAAACCTGCCGGTCAGCGAGGAGGAACAATCCGAAATTCGAGCCGTGGCGTTGCCCGGTGGTGATATCGGTGTACTTGCTCGATGTGTAGCTGGCGGCCGCTCGGATCCAGGTTTGCGGCCGGCCAGGAGCTGCACTCACCCGGTATCCCGTCTCATCCATCACCCACAAACCGGAATTGGGTACGACGAAGCGCACTGCGGAAGGGTTCTGGGCGCGCTCGACCAGGGCCCCGTTCGGGCTGATCCCCCGCGCCACGCCGAGTTTCGAATAGAAATTATCCGGCAGGTTAACCTTGACGTTCACGCCCGGGGTGGGAAACGAACTGGAGTTTTCGCCATTTTCCGTCACGAGGGCTGCATTCGGGCCGAAGATGCCGCTGGCCAGGCTGCCGCCGACCTGCGTGCCCAGAAACTCCAGGCTGTTATCGAGATAGCCGAGTTTGATTTCAACTCGTTTGTTGAACAAGGTCTGGTAGTAGCTCGCCGTCTCGAGAAAAACCCCGTCTGGCCCTGCGGGGTTCCAGTTGGCCGAGACGAGGCCGGCGCCTACCGTGATCTGACCGTCGGGTATCCCGAAACGACGAAGATCATACATGAGATAAGCGTAGTCGCCCAAGGTGTATGTCGGCAGCTGACCCAGATACTGCTGGGCATCCCGGCTGTGTTTACCCAGTGCATTGCCCGCTGGAAGAGCGTGCCTCAGCATGTTGTCGCCAAAGGTGGTGCCCGCGATGCCGAGATAGCTGATGCCCTGATCGGCGAGCGTGTTACGGACGCCGAAGAGCCCCTGATCGAGCGTATTCGCAGCGCCTGGCACCGGAATAATCCAACCTCTCAGCTTGAGCTCGTCAGCCTTGGCGTATGGAATTTCCGCGGGACCCTTCAATTGTTGGGGAATCAGAGCGCTTGGGAATGGGACCGGAGCCGCGGCTTGCGCAATTTGCATAACGCCTGGGTCGGTCACGGTCAGTCCGGACGCGTAGGCGTGACGCATCGCTCCCCCATAGGTCGCCAGCGCCGCGCCGGCCAAAACCCATGGTGACAGAGCGGCTGAACTGGTCCGCTTGCAGAACGCAGTATTGAATTCCATCTTTGTTGGCATAGCTTCCTCAATTTCTTTAGTGTTTTCTCGCGTCCTTAAAACCGGAGGTTTGAGGTTCCGGTCGGCGTATCGCGCTTCTGAGTTCACGACGATCTTCTCCGGGCAAAGTCCGGCAGGGCCGAGATACTCAACGAGCTGATTGACTATTAAGCCGCAGGTTGTCTTTGAAGCGAACACAAACATTACTTGTGCACGTTAACTCGCTACTTGGCCGTCACGACTGGACCGCCGCTCCGATCCGTGGCTAGGAAATCTTTCTTTGAGAGCTCTTATTCCCGACGGTCCCGTACTTCATCTTCTACTATCTGTGATCCCCGTTCCTGCCGATGGAAACGGCTTGCAATTACGGTCCCAAAGAGCCGGCGCGAAAGCGTGGCGTTCGAACAGGATATCCGCCAACAGCCGGAATTCGCGCGGCTTTAAAACGATCGCGTCAGGCTGCCGCTCCTGGCAGCGGCAGCGCCTCATCGGTCGCGACCGGTACAGGCGGCTGCACCACGCTCGGGTCCTCCCGCTCGCGCTCGATAAAGCGCGCCAGCATGCGCCGGGCCTGCAACGGCGCCGCATCGACCCGGAGCGCGAAATTGGGCACCGGCCGGTCCGGCACCTCGTCGATCGAACATTGCTGCAGCTCCAGCATGTGCTTGTCCTCGTCGAAGGTATGCACGACCGCGAGCCGCAGCCGCTCGGTCAAATCAACGTCGTCACGAAGGAAGTTACGGCATAGCCCCCAGAAATAATGCGTGCTGGTCTGCGTCTCCGGGGTGAGCAGGTGCAGCACACGCTGCTGCGCAGCATCCTCGCGGGGTGCTTCGACTGGATAGACCCCGACATTGGTCACGTGGATCCCGGGCGGCATGTAGACCGCCGACTGCCAGCGATCGATGCGTTCGGCGCCGTTCACCATGAGCCTGAACAAGGGCGGCGGCACGATGCCCGGCATCTCGCGATGCGCCCGTACCAGCCGGGCAGCTTCCTGCGTCGTGCGCACCGGATAGTTGGCGATACTCTCGCCCTGCCCGTTGCCGATGGTCCGCTCGTGGATATAGCTCTCATGCGACAGGTCGAGCAGATTGTCGGTGACCAGACGATAGTTCGCGTCGATATGATGGTAGCCGGCGCTCGGCACCCAACCGGGGTGGTCCATCCAGTGACAGTCCGGCACCAGTGCCGGATCGGCGACAGACGCCTCGCCGAGCCAGATCCAGACGAGGTTGTAACGCTCCACGAGCGGGTAGCTGCGCAATGTCGCACTGGCCGGGATCATGTCCTGTCCGGGAATGCGCGTGCAGGCCCCGCCCGGGCTGAAGCGAAGCCCGTGATAGCCGCATTGTATCTCGTCGCCGATGCGCATGCCGGCCGAGAGCGGCACCAGTCGATGCGGACAACGATCCTCGAGGGCAACCGGCGCCCCATCCGCACGTCTATAGAGCAGCACGGGACGGCCGCAGAGGCGGCGCGAGAGCATCCCCCCATCTACCTCATGCGTAAATGCGGCAACTTGCCACGCATTCAGCATCCACATTATTAAACCTCCCCAGGCGAACTGGCGGCCGTTGCAAAGCCGCAGCCGGCTTCATCACGTCCGGAACTTCAGACTACACGCGCAAGCCGCGCCGCGCCAGTGACAAAAGACAGAAAACGTCATTCGGATTGACATGGCCAGTTGCGAGGTTCAACCTGCTGACGGACGGGAAAGGACGTGAGAGTGTAGCGCCAACGGTCGGGCACTCGACCGCTGAAGAGTTTTCATGGTTGTTTTTAAGCTTCTCCTATTAGAGCTACCGCGAAGCAGATTACCGCCTTGGTCTGAGGTGTGGCTTTCGTACATTGGCGGTAAGCGTCGGGTACTGCGTGCGAGGTTTGTTTATGCGAGAGAGTATGCTCGGCGTTGAGGAGATTCTCGAGGCGACGGCGGAGGTATTACGGCGGCACGGCCCGGCAAAGGCCTCTGTCGTTGATGTGGCACGCGCCCTCGGGGTGAGCCACGGCACGGTCTATCGTCATTTTCCCTCGAAGGTGGCGCTGCGGGAGGCAGTCATCCGTCGCTGGATCGACCGAACTCACGACGGACATGTCGGGGCCGCCGACGACGCGTCCCTCCCATCTCCCGATCGCTTGAGACACTGGCTTTCCGCCGTGTTCCACGCCAAGCGCGCCACCGCGCTCAAGGACCCAGAGCTGTTCGATACCTTTTGCGTGCTTGTTACTGAGCAAAGTGAAGTTGTTGAGGACCATATCGCCGATCTCATTGCGCAGATTCGCATCATCGTGGCCGAGGGTGCTCGCCAGGGACATTTCCGGGCCGGCGATCCCGACATTGTGGCGCGCGCGGTGTTCGACGCCACCGCGCGATTCCATCATCCGGCGCACGCGCACGAGTGGCACTCTCCGCGCGTGGATCAGGATTTCGACGCCGTATGTTCGCTGATGCTGAACGGACTGGTCCTGGAATAAACGCCTGACAGCATTTACGCCGAAAATGATAGGGTCGGCCGGAAGCGGCCGCTCGTCCAGCCGACACGGTCATTCATGCGCCGCGAGATTGCATCGGCACGCGGTTTTGTTGGTGCTCCTACATTGGCTCGCTCCATAAACCGTTTCATTTCAGCGCATTTGATCGGGGTCGAAAAGACCGGTGCGGATCAATGACGGAAACTTGAGAAAGGTTTCCCTGGCATTGGACGTGATGCTGTAGACGAACCCTGTTTGATTCACGTTGTATGCGAAGCGCCGCTACAGACGGCCTCAGGAGGAATCAATGTGTAAAGCGAAAATCGCTCCCGCTGCGTTCGCCATGCTCGCGTGCATCTCTCTGTCGACGGTTCCACTCTCCAAGGCTCGTGCGCAGAACGGCCTTAACTACACTTTGACTAACTCGACACCCATTGCTGGAGACGGCAATTTCGACTTTCTGTCGTTTGACGATGCCCGAGACCGGCTCTATGTCACGCGCGTCGGCGGGGTTGACGTGTTCGACACGCGCAGCCAAGCTCCGAACCTGATCGGCACCGTTCCAACGCTGCCGAGCGTTCAGTCCAATCAGGCCGTCCTTGTTCCGGAGCAAGGCATCGGGTTCACGAGCAGCAGCGTGTCGCGGAGCACGACCATCTTCGCGCTTTCAACCCTGCAGGTTCTCGGGCAATTCGCGCTCGGACAAGCAACCGATGCCGCTTTGTTCGACAGGCAATCCGGAAAAGCCGTGTTCTTCAGCCCCGCCAATTTGGATGCCCTCGTCGTCGACCTGGTCCGGCACAAAGTTGTATCAACGATTCCACTCGGCGCCGCGCCAGAATCCGCGGTTGTCGATCCGAGCGATCCGGACGACCATCTCTACGTCAATTTCCCGGACACCGGCACGGTTGCGAAGATCGAGGTCTCGGAGGGCAAGGTCGTCGCCGAGTACAAGGTCGACCCGAAATGCCAGCAGAACGCCGGCATCGCCATCGATCCGGACGATCATCTGCTTATTCTCGGTTGCGCCGGCGCGCTGGACTTCATGGACAGCCGGACCGGCGGCAATGTCGCGATTTTCACCTTCCCGAAGATCGCAAGTTCTCCAATTCCCGCCTACACCGATGCGGTCGTCTACGATGCACAGCAAAAGAACGCCTATGCTCCCGAAGTAGACGGCAAGTTGGTCGGTGCGCATATTGTCTCACCATCGCAGGTCGTGCTGCTCGGGTCGGTGCCGACGCTCACGGGCGCACGCACAATAGCCGAGGATCCGGGTAATCACCATATCTTCGTTGTCGCCTCAAAGTTCGGGACGCTGACAGCAGGCGACCCTCCGTCCACGGTTTCGAATACGACAAAGGTGCTGACGCTTGCGCCCAGCTACTAGCGCGCTCTCAACTGGCCGCCGTCGCGGCCGGCCCTGGTCGCCGCTCCTGAGGGGTGACAACAAAGGGCGGTAAGACCGACAGATTGGCGCCTGCCGCCCAACTGCCTCTCGGCAGCCCGTTCGCCGAGCTCAGCCGCGCACCCGTAAATGACAGAAATCAGAATCCGTCATTTGTGTTGACAACGGTGGCCTGGAGGTTAACCTGGGTGCCGTTACGAGGGGAAATGCGGGATCGCGAGAATGCGACCGATTGAAAATGGACAAAAATTCTGAGCCGTTCCAGCTGTTGAATGCCCGGCCATGTGCATGAGCACACCCGAAGATGGGTTCCGGCGCCCGGTCGGTCACGGAGCTACGCTCAGTCGCCTTCACACTCATAACAGAGATGCCGCCGCGGAGACCCTCGCAAACCCGAGTAAAAGTTCATTGGAGACCGTAAATGGCAGATTTTTCCCACCTTGAGATGGAAGAGTTCGCGCACCGCGCAGTCCGGCCGACCGACGCGGAGTTGACCGCCCGTGTGCACAAGATTGGCGAACTGCTGCGCGCCAATGCCGCCGAGGGCGAGAAGCAACGCCGTGTCGTGGAGTCGTCCATCGCGGCAATGACCGACGCTGGCCTGTTCAAGCTCGCCGTGCCCCGCCGGTATGGCGGCCTCGAGACGTCGATGAAGACGATGATGGACGTATGCAGCACCGCGGCCGAGTACGACGGAGGCACCTCCTGGGCCTTGAGCCTGATCACCGCGTGCAACTGGATCACAGGCCTGTTCCCGCTCAAGGCCCAGGACGAGGTCTGGGGCAAAAATCCCGACGCCAGGGTAGCCGGGGTGTTTGCGCCGACCGCGCAATCAGTCAAAGTCGATGGCGGTTACAACATAACCGGCAAGTGGTTCTACAACTCTGGTGGCCTGCACGCGGAATGGGCCGTGCTCGGCTTCCCCAAGGCCAACGAGAAGGGAGAAGTCGAGGATTATGCCTTCGCGCTGGTTCCGCGCGACGATCTTGAGCTGGAGGATACCTGGTTCACCGTCGGCATGCGTGCCTCGGGGAGCAATTGCCTCGTCGGCAAGGATGTCTTCGTGCCCGAACATCGCGTGCTGTCGGGAAGCGAGGCCAATGAAGGGCGTAATCGCAACGAACGGCTCGCCGAGGAGCCGCTCTATCGTGCCGCCTTCATGCCGGTTCTGATTTTGATCGTGATTGCGCCACAACTGGGGCTGTGCCGCGAGGCGCTGCGTCTCGTCCGCGAACGAGCCATGTCGCGCCGAGTGCATGGCACGGTCTATGAGACCCAGGCCGACTCGGTTGCATTCCAGATGCGCGTGGCGAGGGCCGCGATGATTGTCGATACCGCCCATCTGCATTGCTACCGGTCCGCCCAGGACATCGACGACGCGGTTCGCAACAACGATTATCCTGACTATTTGAACCGCGCCAGGGTCCAGGCCGATTGCGGATATGCTGCCGAAAGGGCCCGGGAAGCGATTGACATGCTGGTCACGGCTCATGGTGCGGGAAGCTTTGCTGAGTCTCACCCGTTACAGCGGATCTGGCGCGACTCAGCGATCGCGGGCCGTCATGCCTTTGTCAGCCCGGACACGCGATACGAGGTCTACGGCAAAGCCCTGCTGGGCGTCGACAAGAAGGTCGTGGCCCTGGTTTGATGGAAACGACGACACTTGGAGCGGCCAAAACTGCCACCGCGTGGCGGGTGGTGGCGGTCGAGGAACATTTCCGGACTCCCGAACTCGAGGCCGTGCTGGAAGGTGCGGAAAAGCTGTTTTCCGGTGCCCTGACGGACAAGCTGATTGACCTCGGGGAACAACGGCTGGCCGTGATGGACGAGGCCGGCATCGACGTTCAGGTGCTCTCCTCGGCGGCCCCTCACGTCCACTCGATGGAACCGGCCAAATCCGTGGATGCGGCGCGGCACGTCAACGATGTGCTGGCGCAGGCGATCGCGGCCCACCCGACGCGGTTTGCGGGGCTCGCCACCCTTGCGACCCCGGACCCGACGGCCGCAGCCAGGGAACTGGAACGTGCCGTGCGGGAGCTCGGTTTTTGCGGAGCCATGATCCACGGGCATACGCAGGGGCGATTCCTCGATGATGAACTCTTCTGGCCGATGTTCGAGGCCGCCGAGGCGCTCGACGTGCCGGTCTATCTGCATCCGACGCTCGCGCCGACAGCCGTGATGGATGCGTATTACTCTGATCTGCCGCCGCCGTACAATGTCATCCTGGCCACCGGTGCGTGGGGATGGCATGTGGAAACCGGCATGCACGCGATGCGGCTTATCATCGGAGGCGTTTTCAAGCGATTCCCGCGCCTTCAGGTGATCCTCGGGCATTGGGGAGAGGGAATTCCATTCTTCCTCGGCAGGGCGACCAAAGTTCTGCGCCGCGCGTCGCAGGAGATGTCGGAGCACTTCGCAAGCTGTTACCATAACAACTTTCATATCACCACGAGCGCGTTCTTCAGCGAAGCGCCGCTGCGATGCGCTCTCGAGGTGACTCCTGTGGAACGGATACTTTTCGCAGTCGACTATCCGTATAGCGAGGCCAAGGAAGGCGCCGACTGGATCCGCTCGACCCGTGCGATTGACGAGCGCACCCGGCAAGCCATCATGCACGGCAACGCTGACCGGCTATTCCGGCTGACCGCCGCCCGGTGATCCCAGCGCGGCGGCGGGCACATCGGAAAAAGACTAGGAATAGTGAAATGGATTTTGACAAGAGGACGGTTTTCATAACCGCCGGCGCTAGCGGCATGGGCCGCCGTTTCGCCGAGGAGGTCAGCCTTCGCGGCGCGAGTGTGGTGATTGCCGATGTCGACCTGCAAGGCGCGTTGGATGTGGCGAGCACGCTTGCGTCCGCGATCGGCGTCGCCTGCGATGTGCGCGACAGTGCGCAGGTAGAGCGCGCGAGGGACGCAGCTCTAAACAGGTTCGGTTCGGTTGATCTGGTGATGAGCCATGCCGGCATCACCGTGCCGGGTCCGATAACGGACATCCCCGAGGAGGAATGGACCCGTATCCTCGACCTCAACGTGGTCGGAATGGCTCGCGTCCTGCGCGCCTTCGTGCCGCATCTGGTCGCGCGCAAAACGGGGCACGTTGTGCTCACCTCATCGAGCTTGGCGCTGGTGAGCGGCCATCCCCTCAGCGCGATGGCAGCACCCTATATTGCATCGAAGGCTGCCGTGATCGGGCTCGCCCAGGCTGCCGCCGTCGCTCTCGCCCCGCATGGCGTGGGTGTCACCGTATTCGCGCCCGACATGACCGACACCGCTTTCACGCGCAGGCCCCCGTCCGCACCTGGCGCATCACCGCCGATGACAAAGGGCCTGCTTCCCCTGAACAAGCAGACACCGGAGCAGGCGGTGGACGTCCTGCTCAATGCGCTCGACACGGGAAGATTCCTGGCCTCGGCCACGCCCGGCCATGAGCGCCTGCTCAAGCTGCAGGCCGAGGCATTGCTGGATCCCCTGGCGCTGGCCTCAGAGTATCAGATTCCCGGCAATCCACTGACGTCGTAAACCGCACCCAGACCATTCGAGCAGGACGGAAGCAACGCATGATCGGAACCAGCAGAATCGATCGCTCCGACCTCTTCATCGGAGGCAAATTCGTCCGGGCCGAGAGTTCAGAAAGGGTGCAGGCGATCAATCCCGCTACCGAGGAAGTGGTCGGCAGTGTGCCCGACGTCGGACAGGCGGATCTTGACCGGGCCGTCTCTGCAGCGCGTGAGGCGCTTCGGGGCTGGCGCCGTACGACGGGTGCCGAGCGCGCGACTCTGCTCACCGCGCTGGCCGATGCCTACAAGGCGCGGGCCACGGAAATGAAGGTGCTGCTCACCCGGGAGAACGGCGCTCCGAAATGGTGGGCCGAGCAGGATGTCGGCGTCGCCGAACTCGTATACCGCCAGGCCGCTGCCGCCGCGGCCAAGCTCGAACAGGAGCAGATCGTCGACAGTCCGGCCGGCCGCACGCTTCTGCGCCATGAGCCGGTTGGCGTGGTGGGAGCCATCGCGCCTTGGAACTCGCCGCAAGCGCTCCTGGCGATGAAAGTCGCCAACGCGATCGCGGCGGGGTGCACGGTTGTGGCCAAGCCTTCGCCGGAAACCTCGCTGGACACCTATCTTCTGGCCGAGGCCATGGTCGAGGCCGGCCTGCCGGGCGGCGTGATGAACATCGTCAGCGGCGGGCCCGCGACCGGCGCGGCCCTGGTCAAACATCCGGACGTCGACAAGATTTCCTTCACCGGCTCGACGGAGTCCGGGAAGGCCGTCGGCGCCGAATGCGCCCGCATGCTCAAGCCCTTGACCGCGGAGCTCGGCGGCAAATCGGCGGCGGTGCTGCTCGACGACGCCGACCTGCAGCAGTTCTTCGGCACCATCCAACGCGAGTGCCTGCCTTTCTCGGGCCAGGCGTGCTTCTCGACAACGCGGATCATCGTCCCGAGAGCGCTGCACGACGCCGTCGTCGAGGGCGCCGCCGCCACGCTGAGCGCGATGCGGTTCGGAGATCCCAGCGATCCCGAGACCATCATGGGACCGCTGGTTTCGGCACGCCAGCGAGACCGCGTCGAAGGATATCTGCGCAGCGGCACCGAGCAGGGAGCCCGGCTCGCTCTGGGAGGTAGTCGCGCCAAGAGCTTCGACACCGGCTATTACATTGCGCCGACGATCTTCATAAAAGTCGATCCCTCCATGAAGATCTTCGCCGAGGAAATATTCGGACCCGTCATGGTGGTCTCGGCATACGACACCGAGAAAGAGGCTATTGCGCTGCACGACGCCACCAATTTCGGACTGAGCGGCAGCGTGTTCAGCCGCGATCCGCAGCGCGCCACGGCGTTTGCGCGACATCTCGCAACGGGCCAGTTGCTGATCAATGGCAAGCGAAGCGGCTTTTCCGTCGTGCGTGACATGTACAAACAAAGCGCTCTTGGCGGAGGCGTGGACAGGATCGCCGGTTTTCAGCTCAGGAAAGCCATTTCCCAACCTTGAGCACCGGAAAACTCGGTCCTGATATCGCAATTGATAACGAAACACTCCACTCAGGCAGAGACATGGTAGACAACACGAAAGTGAACACGGCATTCCTCAAGCGGCAAGACGATGTCTCCGCTGTGGTTCAGGTGATAATGCGAGAACGGCAGGGTCGCGACCGTGGGTGGTGGGAGCAGATGGCCTCGACGTTCTGGCCGGACTCCCGGGTGGATCTCATGTGGTATCATGGGGATGGCCCCGGCTTCGTCGCCGGATCAAAAACCATGTATGAGCGCGGCGCGCGCCCATCGCACCGGATGTTCTCGCCGGCTGTCGATATCAACGGCAACAAGGCGCACGTCGAAGCGCCAACCTTGACCTATTCCGCTCTCACGATCGACGGCAAGGAAGCCAGGTGCAGCACCTCGATGCGGTTGAATTATCGTCTCGAGAAGCGCGACGGGGAATGGCGCATCCTGTCCTTCAACGTGGTCTACGAATATGCAGCTATCGATGCGGCCGTACCCGGTCAGACGATCGAGATCCCCGAACGGGATCTGGCGCAGTTCCGGAAATCATACGCCGTGCTTGCCTGGAACATCTCAGGTAGGGGGATCGCGGCGTCCCAGGAAGAGCTGGGTGAGGACCGGCCGGAGGAACTGCAGAACTTCTACAACGGTATCAAAAAGTGGTTGAACAACTGAGGGCCACAATACGGAATCCGGGACGCAAGAACGTGGCCGGACTTCCGAAAACCTGCGGGTAGAACAGGAATAATAAAGACTGTCCGAACAAAGCGGCAACTGTGATCGATAGCATCCAGTGCTTTCGGCGCTCATAGGGCGACGGACCGACAGGAGGAAAATTGTCAATGATCAGTCAGGGGACCACGACCCAGCTGCCACGCAAGCCCTGGTTTGTTGTGGCCGGATCGGGAATTGCCCAGTCCATGGGCGCACAGCCTCTCATTTTATCCACTTTCAGCCTGTTCATACTGCCTCTGGCGCATGAGACCGGATGGAAGCGCACCGCCATTCTCGCCACTTTCAGCGCCTGTGCCGCCGGCCTGGCGCTGGGGACGCCGATCATCGGCCGCCTGCTGGACAAGTTCGCGGTCCGGCCCATCGTCATCACCGCCTGGCTTCTGTACTGCGCCAGTGTGGCCCTGATCGCGATGATGCCGCACAAGCTGCCGATATTCTATCTTCCCTATTTTCTCACGGGGCTGTTTGCGAGTGGCACGCTGATTCCCTTCACCAAGGCGGTCCTGAGTTGGTTTGACAACAAGCGTGGTGCCGCGGTCGGGGTGATGGCAGCGCTTCAGGGTCTTGGCACGACCTTCACTCCCCTTTTGGCAAGTTTCCTGATCGGTTTCGCGGGCTACCGGGACGCCTATCTCTGGATGGCCGGCTTTGCCGTCGTCGTCGGTATGGCGATGATCGTTCCTTTCGTCCACGAGCGCGGCGTCCGCGGCGGGCTGCGCGCCGGGGCTCACCGCGAACGCGACACCCCGGGTGCGGAACTACCTGGCCTCACGATCGGCAAGGCCGTGTCCACGCGCCACTTCTGGATGATCGCCTTCGCTCTTTGCGTCGCGGGGATCTGTGTGGTCGGATTCCAGGCGAACCTGGTCCCGATCATGGCCGGTCGCGGTATCCCCCGGGGTCAAGCCACGATCGCACTCTCGGTCCTCGGCTTTACCTCGTTGCTGGGGCGCTTCGGAGGCATCCTGCTGGACCGCTTCCATGGCACGCTTGTGGGCGGAGCCGTGCTTTTTCTTGGAGCCGTCGGGATCGGCGTGCTCGCGAAATATACGTCCCTCGATGCCGCCCTGACCGGTTGCGCGCTGATCGGCCTGTCCATCGGCATGGAGATCGACCTCCTGGCCTTTCTCACCAGCCGATATTTCGGCATGCGCAGCTTCGGCACCCTGCTGGGCATTCTCCAAGGCTCGGTGATCCTCTGCATCGCCCTGGGTCCGCTGCTGATCGGGATGACTTACGACGCGGTCGGCTCGTATGACACCATTATGCCGTTCCTCTCCGCCGCGCTCGCATTGTGCGGGATCACCGTGATGCTTCTCGGCCCGTACCGCTACCCGGCGATCGATGGCTTCGACAGCATGGCGGCTCACGACGAGTTCAGCGCCTCCGAGCGACTCTCACAGATCGCCGAGCAGGAAGATCGCGATGCTGCCAAGGCGCGGCACCGGCGGGCTGCACCTGATCCCCAACCGATAGTCGCCTCGACGCGGCGCTGAGCGTGTTCGCCAACCTCAAAGCAGATGATCGAGCGCCGGCAGCAACTCTGCCGGCGATTTCCCTCTGCCTCGGTGCGGGATCCGGCGCTGTCGCGAGCCCAGGAGCGTGTCGAACAAGCGAGCGCGATAGCCGTTGCGATACCTCGCCTGCCCCAGCGTGCGCTCGTGCCGTCCAGCGCCGATCAGGCCTCCGACATCCGCACCGTAAGCCGTTGCACCACAGTCCCAGCCACGGTCTTCGGGAAGTACACCCTCACGCGACCGCACTTCCCGCCGCGGCCGCGGACACTACCAGCAACGCGGCTGGCGATTGCCACGCTGCGTGCGGCGACCCTATCTTGACCCGTAGCCGGAAACTTCGCATCGTGAGACAATAATTTTTCTACGGTACACGTTTTCTACGGTACACGTAATGATGCAGATGAGGCATATGGGCAAGGACGGGCCGGTCGTTTCGGCGCTTGGTCTTGGCTGCAACAATATGTCTTTGCAGAAGCCGAGGAATGACGTCGAAAGCCTGGCAACGTTGCAGGCGGTTCTCGATGCGGGAATCACCCTGCTGGATACGGCCGACTTCTAGGGCATGGGCCACAACGAGAGCTTGATCGCGCAGGCGATCAGGGGACAATCCCAGGCCGGAAAGAGTCAAGCTCACCTCGAGTTGGTATAATACCAACCAGCGCAGGTTCTGACTCTCTCTGAACGCTGGGGATTCCCATGCTCG
>CAXTRK010000026.1:0-45863 GCA_964246745.1 uncultured Acetobacteraceae bacterium | reverse complement strand
GCGTCCCTCCACACCGTCCCGGCCGGGCGGCGGGGCCGGCCGCCCCCCGCCGCCGTGGGCGCCGCGCGCCCCGGGCTCCAGCACCACGCCGCGTCCGACCGCATCGCCCTTGAACAGATCAAGCAACTTGTCATGGGCGAGCGGATGCGGCCGCAGCGGTGGGGCTTCCGCCACCTGCTGGCCCAGCGCCTCGAACAACGGCGCCCAGGCGCCGCCCGGCTTGCCGACAATCTCGTAATTGGCGCTTTTGCGCCTGATGTCGTCATCCGCCGGGATCGCCGCCAGCACGGGAATGCCGACGGCCTGCGCGAACGCCTGCGCCTCGCCGGTGCCGTCATCCTTGTTGATGACGAGCCCTGCCACGCCGACATGGCCGCCGAGCTTGTTGAAGTATTCAACCGCCGAGCAGACATTGTTGGCAACGTAGAGCGATTGCAGGTCGTTCGAGCCGACCACGATGACCTTCTGGCACATGTCGCGGGCGATCGGCAGGCCAAAGCCGCCGCACACCACATCGCCCAGAAAGTCGAGCAGCACGTAGTCGAAGCCCCACTCGTGAAAACCAAGCTTCTCAAGCAGTTCGAAGCCGTGGATGATTCCCCGGCCGCCGCAACCGCGCCCGACCTCCGGGCCGCCCAATTCCATGGCGAACACGCCGTCGCGCTTGAAGCAGACGTCGCCCACCGTGACCTGCTCGCCGGCGGCCTTCTTGCGCGACGAGGTCTCGATGATGGTCGGGCATGAGCGTCCGCCGAACAGCAGCGAGGTGGTGTCGCTCTTCGGATCGCAGCCGATCAGCAGCACCCGCTTTCCGGCCTGCGTCATGCTGTAGGAAAGGTTGGCGAGCGTGAAGCTCTTGCCGATGCCGCCCTTGCCGTAGATCGCGATGATCTGGGTGGCGGGGCCGTCCCGCTTGCTTTCGGCGACCGCCGCGATCGGTGTGTGCGCGTTCATGCCGGGCTGCTCCAATCAAGGATCATCTTGAGGCAATCAGGATCTTCGAACGCCGTGCGATAGGCGTCGGGAGCCGTTGCGGCCTTGCTGCGATGCGTGATCAAGCCGTCCAGCGACAGCGCGCCGTCCGCGGCCAGTCGTTGCACGCAACGCAAATCCGCCGGCTGCCATTCGGCCGCGCAACGCAGCCGCACTTCGCGCATGAAGGCGTGCGCAAACGCGAACGAGACTCGACCGGAATAGAATCCGGCCAGCACGATCTCGCCGCCACGGGCAAGGCGCGGGATCAGCAGGTCGAGCATGGCGCTATCGCCGCTGGCATCGTAGATCGCGCGGTAGTCACGCCTGGTGTCTTCCTGGGCGGTCGTCACCCTATAGCCGTCAGCGCCCGTCGCACGCGCCGCCCGCTCTTCCCAGACCACAGGCGGCGGATAGCCGAGAGCGATGGTCAGCCGCGCGAGCAGGCGTCCGAGCACGCCATGGCCGATAATCAGTTCCGGAGCCGCGCCAATCGCATGATGCGCGGTCGCGGCCAGGGCCAGCAGCGTGCCGCGCTCGCCGAGTCCGGCTTCGATCGGCACCGCGCGCGACCCAGGCAACACCAGTCGGCCCGCCGCTCCGCCGAACAGCCCGCGCACCTCTCCGAAGCAGTTGGCGCCGGGAACAAACACCGCCTCGCCGCGCCGCCGCCCGGACTCGGCGCCAGCCTCGGCCACGCGCCCCACCGACTCGTAGCCGGGCACCAGCGGATAACCCATGCCGGGGAAATCCGGCATCGTGCCGGTCCAGAGCAGACGCTCGGTGCCGGCGCTGATGCCGCTCCATTTGATTTCGACGACCACGTCAGCCGCGGTCGGATTTGACAGCGGGATGCGGGAGACCGCGACCTGCCCGGGAGCGCTCATGACGACGGCACTGGTCTGCATTGGCTCCTCCCTTCACTTGGCCGCTTCCGTATGGCGGCTGCTGCTGTCAACCTAACACAACATTTAAGAGTGACAACTACCGTTGACAGTCAAATGTTCACGGAATGGCGAGGATGAGGCGTGTGACCAGCGGCATGCGCGTCCTGAGCCGTCGGCTGCGGCTGAAACCCGCCTCGCGAAGCATCGCCGCGAGACGTTGCGGGGTACGCGGACGACCGCTGCCCATCGCCAGCAGATAGAAGCCGAAATAAGCATCGCCGCTCGCCTCGGCGCCGCGCGTGCCGGACATCGGTTCGGCGATCAGCAGCCGTCCTCCCGGCGCCAGCGCCCGACGCGCCGCGCGCAGCAGATGCACGGCTGCCTGGTCGTCATGATCGTGCAGCACACGCACCAGGGAAATCAGGTCGGCGCCGTCCGGCAATGGATCACGACGGAAATCGCCGCCGACGAACCGCGTACGATCAGACAATCCCGCCTCGGCGATGCGTGCGCGCGCGATCGCGCAGACCGACGGCAGATCGAACAGCATCAGCCGCAGCGCCGGCGCCCGGGTGCCGGCAGCGGCAAGAAAGCTGCCGTTGCCGCCGCCGACATCGAGCAGGCAGCGATGCCGACGGACGTCATATGCCGCCAGGATCTCCGCCTGGATCATCTCGTGGGACGCCGCCATCAAGGCGCTATACGGCGACACCGCGTCATCACCGGCCGGCGCGCCCGGCTTTGCATAGGGCCAGAAGCCGCCGAGCCGCGTCTCCCCGGCGCCGCCGCGCAGCAGCGCCACCGGATCACGGAGATCGTCGTACAGCATCGCGTGATGCGCGATCATGGCGCTGACGCCAGGATTGTCGATCAAGGCGGCGCCCAACGGACCAAGCCGGTAGCGTGCACGCCAGCCGTGTCGCGCGATCCGCAAGGCCACCGCCGCATCCAGCAGCCGCCTTGCCATGTCCGGCGCGAGCTCCAGCCGCGGCGCAAGCTGCTCGGCCGTTCCAGGCGCGCGCAGCAGTGTCTCCGCCAGCCCCAGCTCAACCGATGCCGCCAGCACCTGCGTATAGACAAACCCGGCGCAGAGATCGAACAGCGCCGCCGCCCTGCGCCTCGCAATCAACCGCGTCAGCGGGAACGCGGTGGCCTTTCTGCGAAACTCGCGGCTTGAGAGAAGACGGTCAAACAGGCCGGGGCGCTGCCCCAAACCTACGCCGCCACGCTCACCAGCATCTCCTGCAGCATCTCCCTGGGCAACAGACGTTGCACTTCCAGGTGAATCAGACCGCGCAGTTCGGAGGCGAGCGGACAGGGCGGGATCGAGGCGATGGCGTCCGTGATCAACGCGTGCAGGCGCAGCATCGCGGCGGGCACGCCTTGCTGCAGCGCGATGCTGGGCCGGCCCAGGGCTTGGTCGCGTCCGGCCGGCTTGCCGAGTTGCGCCGAGCTTGCCACGACGTCGCGGATATCGTCGGCGATCTGGTAGGCTTCGCCGAGCCGTTCTCCCAGCATGTGCCAGGGTGCGGCGTCGTGGCCGGCGGCGAGCGCTCCGGCCATGGTCGCGGCGGAGAACAGCGAGGCGGTCTTGGCGCGATGATAGGCGGCAATGGGGATTTCCGGTTCGCACTCCCAGGCCTGCCCGGCGATGATGCCGCGCGGCATGCCGGTGGAGCGCGACAGCAGCAGCACCAGGCCAGCGAGCGAGGCGCTGGCTGTGGCGGCCTCGGCGAGCGTCTCGAAGGCGAGCACGATCAGCGCGTCGCCGGCGAGCACGGCAAGGCTTTCGCCGAACAACTGATGCACCGATGGCAGGCCGCGGCGAAGCTCGGCGTCATCGAAGCAGGGCAGATCGTCGTGGACCAGGGAGGCGCAATGGATCAGTTCCAGCGATGCCGCCGCGGCATGGGCGAGAGGATCATCGCCATGGGCGCAGGCGCGCGCCACGGCGAGACACAGCCGCGGCCGCACGCGGGCGCCGCCGGGGAACACGGCATGACGCATGGCGGCGGCCAGGCACGGCGGTCCGGACAGGCCGGAACCAGGGGCGAGGGCGTCGTCCAGGGTGCGCTCGATCCGTGCCACCGTGTCCATCGGTCCCTCCTCAGTCCAGGATGTCAGTCCCGGCTGTCATTCTAGGTTGTCAGATAAGAGTGTCAGGCATAATGGACATACACGTCAATGACCATCTTGAGGTGCGGGAGCGATGCGGACGCAACGGGCTGTCGTCATCGGCGCCGGTGTCGGCGGCCTGGCCGCGTCACTCGACCTGGCGCGCGCCGGGTTCAGGGTGACGATTCTGGAGGCGGCCGACGAGATCGGCGGCAAGGTGCGGCAGGTCGGCGACGGCGTGCGCATCGATGCGGGTCCCACCGTGCTGACCATGCGGGAGGTCTTCGAGCAGATCTTTGACGATGCGGCGGACAGCCTGGACCGGCGCGTGACGCTGCGGCCGGCGGAGATCCTGGCGAGGCATGCCTGGAATGAGCATGCGAGGCTCGATCTGTTTGCCGATCCGCGGCAAAGCGCCGACGCCATCGGCGCGTTTGCTGGGTCGGCGGAGGCGCGCGGCTACCAGGCGTTCCGCGCGCGTGCGGCAGAGATCTTCGCCACATTGGAGACGAGCTTCCTGCGCGCGCAGCGTCCGTCGATGGCGCAGTTGATGGGGCGCGCCGGGGTCGCGCCGCTGCTGCGCATCAGTCCGTTCAGCACGCTCGCCTCCGCACTCGACGGCTTCTTTCGCGATCCGCGCCTGCGTCAGCTCTACGGCCGTTATGCCACCTATTGCGGCTCGTCGCCGACGCGCTGTCCGGCCACGCTGATGCTGGTCGCGCATGTCGAGCAGAAAGGCGTCTGGCTGGTCGAGGGAGGCATGCGTCGGCTGGTGACGGCGCTGGGCGATCTCGCCAGACAGAATGGCGTGATCATCCGCGCGGCCAGCAAGGTGGCCGAGATTGCGGTGCAGGCCAGACGCGCGGTCGGCGTGACCCTGGCCTCAGGCGAGCGGCTCGATGCCGACATCGTGCTCTGCAATGCCGACGCGCAGGCGATCGCGGCCGGGGCGTTCGGCGCCGCGTGCCAGGGCGCGGTGGCGCCGATGCCGCGCGCCCTGCGCTCGCTGTCGGCGATGACCTGGGCGATCGAAGCCGAGGCGCACGGCTTTGCGCTGGAACGGCATAACGTGTTTTTCTCCGAGGCGCCGAACTCGGAATTCGACGAAATCTTCGGACGCGCGGCATTGCCGAGCCGGCCCACCGTCTATGTCTGCGCCCAGGATCGCGGTGCCGCCTCCGGTGTCGCCGCGGGCGCTCCGGAGCGCCTGCTCTGCCTGACCAACGCGCCGGCCATCGGCGACCAGCATCATTTTTCCAAGCCGGAGATCGACCAATGCGAATCCAGGATGAGCGCGGCGCTCAGCCGATGCGGCCTCTCGCTGGGCGCGCCCAGGCTGAAGATCGTGACGACGCCGACGGATTTCGCGGCCTTGTTCCCGGCGACCGGCGGCGCGCTCTACGGTCCGGCATCGCACGGCTGGATGGCATCGTTCCGACGGCCGGCGGCGCGCTCGCGGCTGCCGGGGCTCTATCTGGCGGGGGGCAGCGTGCACCCGGGGCCGGGCCTGCCGATGGCGGCGCTGTCGGGACGACTGGCGGCGGCGTGCGCGATCGCCGACCGTGCTTCGACGCCAGGATCGCGCGGCACGGCTATGTCTGGTGGTACGTCGACGCCATCAGCGAGGACGGACGCGAGGGAATTACCCTGATCGCGTTTCTGGGCAGCGTGTTCTCACCCTATTATGCCCGCGCGCGGCGGCGCGATCCGAACGCCGATCCGCTCGATTTTTGCGCTCTCAACGTGTCGCTGTATGGCGCGCGGAGCCGTTGGTCGATGACCGAGCACGGGCGTCGCAGCGTGGCGCGCCAAGCGGACACGCTCGCCATCGGACGCAGCGTGGTGCAGTGGCAGGACGATGCGCTGATCTTCGAGATCGACGAGTTTGCCGCCCCGCTGCCGCGTCGCATCCGCGGCCAGGTGCGTGTGCATCCCAGGGCGCTGACCGGCCACACGGTGAGCCTCGACGCGGCGGGCCTGCATCGCTGGCGGCCGATCGCGCCCGAAGCCCTGGTCGAGGTCAGCCTGGAGCAGCCCTCCCTGCGCTGGAGCGGCGCCGGCTATCTCGACAGCAATGATGGCGACGGTCCGCTCGAGGCCAGCTTCTCAC
Organism: uncultured Acetobacteraceae bacterium; assembly: GCA_964246745.1. Taxonomy (GTDB): domain Bacteria; phylum Pseudomonadota; class Alphaproteobacteria; order Acetobacterales; family Acetobacteraceae; genus Lichenicoccus. The sequence continues at coordinate 39,779 of CAXTRK010000026.1, read as the reverse complement.
GTTGGGATTGGGCACGCGCGCCGCTCGGCGACTCCACGGCGATCGTCTATGACGTGACCGACATCGACGGCGCGGAGCATCCGCTGGCGCTGCGCGCGCACCGGGACGGCCGCGTTTCGCTCGAAGCCACGCCGCCGCGCGCAACACTTCCCGCCACCGCCTGGCGGCTGCCGCGCTTCACCCGCGCCGACGCCGGGTATGGCGCGACCATTGCGCGAACGGTACAGGACTCGCCCTTCTATGCACGCTCCATCGTCAACACCCGACTGTTCGGCACGCCGTCGCAGGCGATGCATGAGAGCCTTGATCTGCGACGTTTCAGCGCCCCGTGGACGCAGGCGATGTTGCCATTCCGGATTCCACGCGCGTTGATGTAACATCGCGCGTTCGCGCGCGGGGGCGTAAGATCGCCCGGCTCTGATCGAGGGAGACGGCCTTGCGACTGCGCTGGGACAAGCTCGCGGACGGCAAAGGCGCCTACGAGCAATTCGAGCATGTCATCATGCTGGTGCTGACGCTGTCGATCGTGCTGCTGGTCAGCCTGGCCACGGTGCACCTGATCATCTCGGTGGCGCATCTGGTTCTGACCGACCGCATGAACCCGGCCAATGCCGCGATCTTCCAGAGCGTCTTCGGGATGTTCTTCACCGTGGTGATCGGGTTGGAGTTCAAGCATTCGCTGGTGGTGTCGAGCAGCCACGAGAGCGTGGTGCGGGCGCGCTCGATCATCCTGATCGGCATGCTCGCCACGGTGCGCAAGTTCATTGTGATCGATCTCGGCACGGTCCATCCGGTCGAGCTGTTCGCCATCGCCGCGGCGATCCTGGCACTCGGTCTGGTGTATTGGCTGGTTCGCGACCAGGACCGCAGGACCATCGTCGCACGCGCCGCCTCCTTGCCGCGCTGACCCAGGCGAGCATCCATGACCAATCCTCAGGCACTCCTGCTGCCGGCGCTCTCCTCGATCTCGACGCGCGCCGAGATGCTGCCGCTGGCGTCCTGCATCGAGCCGGATTGGCAATGCCTCATTGCTGACTGGCCCGGCTTCGGCAACATACCGCGGGCGCGCATCGCGGAACTCGGGCCGGACACGCTGCGCGGCTTTCTCGACGGTCTGATCACGACAAGCGTGCGTGCGCCGGCGCTCGGCATCGCCGCCGGCCACGCGGCCTGCTACCTGGTCGAGGCGGCGCGGCGACATCCCGGTGTGTTTTCGCACCTTGTGCTGATCGCGCCGACCTGGCGCGGACCGCTGCCCACCATGGCCGGTCCCGGCCTCGCCGATCTGGCGGCGCACGCACGCGGCGCCTTTGAAGCGCCGATCCTCGGGCCGCTGCTCTTTCGGGCGACCACGAGCCGGCGCAACCTGGACCGTATGATGCGCGGCCATGTCTATGCCGAAGCCAGCGCGGTCACGCCGGAGCGCCTGGACGAAAAGCTGCGCATCGCGCGTCAGCCCGGGGCCCGCTTCGGCACCGCCGCCTTCATCAGCGGCGCCCTTGATCCGGTGCGCTCGCGCGAAGCGTTCCTGGCGCTGTTCAAGACTGGGCTGTTCAAGAATGGGCTGCCGCCGACCCTGCTGCTTCGCCCGAGTGGCGCGCCGCCGAAATCCGCGGCCGAGATGGACGCGCTCGCCGAGACGGGCCATGTTGCCTGCGCGGCCATTCCCGGGGCGCTTGCCGCGCACGAGGAATATCCGGACGCAGCCGCCGGCGCGATCCGCGCGTTCAGCAGGTCATAGCGCCGAGGATGGAACGACATGGCGAACACCCGTTTTCCCGAGGTTGCCCGGCCACGCGCGCGGGTGCCCGCCGCCGAGGCGCCACGACCGGAAAAGCTGCTTGGGCTCGCGGTTGGCGTGGTCATCGTCGCCGCGCTCTATTTCGCCCGCGAGGTGCTGATCCCGATAACCTTGGCGGTGCTGCTGAGCTTCATCCTGGCGCCGTTGGTGGCCCTGCTGCTGCGTCTGCGAGTGCCGAATATCGCGGCGGTGCTGCTGGCCGTCGTCGCCGCACTCGGGCTGATCCTGGTTCTGGGAGGCGTTATCGGCGAACAGCTCGATTCGCTCGCGCACGACCTGCCGCGCTACCGGAGCACGATCATTCACAAGGTGGACTCGGCACGCGGCTTCGCCACGACCGAGATGCATCATGTCATGGCGCGTGTCGGCAACGACATGCATGCCGGGAGTGCTGCAGGCGTGGCGTCCACCATGACGTCACCCGGGGAGCAGAAGGCCATCCCGGTGGTGGTGCAGCAACCCGCCGCGACACCGCTGAACCTGATGAAGCGTGTGCTGGCTCCGATACTAAGTCCGCTCGAGACCATCGGCATCGTGTTTATCGTTGCCATCTTCATCCTGCTGCAGCGCGAGGATCTGCGTGATCGTCTGATCAGGCTGTTCGGCTCGAACGATCTGCTGCGCACCACCGCGGCGCTCGATGACGCCGTCAGCAGGCTGTCGCGCTACTATCTGACCCAGCTCGGCGTCAATGCCGCGTTCGGCGTGCTGATCGGCATCGGCCTTGCGGTCATCGGCGTGCCGAGCCCGATCCTCTGGGGCGTGCTGGCGACGCTGCTTCGTTTCGTGCCCTATATCGGCCCGATGATCTGCGCCGTGTTGCCGGTGGCGCTTGCGGCGGCGGTCGAGCCGGGATGGTCCTTGACGATCTGGACCGCCGCCCTGTTCCTGGTCAGTGAAACCATCATGGGACAGTTGGTCGAGCCGTTCGTCTATGGCCATGCCACCGGCCTGTCGCCGTTCGCGGTCATCGTTGTCGCGATCTTCTGGAGCTGGATCTGGGGTCCGATCGGTCTGCTGATGTCGACGCCGGTCACCTTGTGCCTGGTCGTGCTCGGCCGGCACGTCGAACACCTGGAGTTTTTCAACGTGATGTTCGGCGACCGTCCCGCACTCACGCCGATTGAAAGCTTTTATCAGCGCCTGCTGGCGGACGACGAGGACGAGGTGCTGCGCCAGGCGGAAGTGCTGCTGAAGCAGCGTTCGCTCTCGTCCTATTACGATGACGTCGTTCTCAAGGGCCTGCGGCTTGCCGCGGCGGATGTGCAGCGGGATGCGCTGTCGCCCGAGCGGGTCAGGCTGATCGATACCGCGATCGGCGAGCTTGTACACGACCTCGACGAGTATGAGGATATCGATCCCGCGCCGGGCGAGAAGGACGACGGAGTGGCCGGCGCCGAGCGAAAGGACCGCGAGGTGCCGACGACGCCGGCGCCGCAGGGATCCGCACCCGCCGAGGAAGTGCGCCCGCCGCTGTGGCAGAGCGCCACACCGATTCTCTGTCTTGCCGGCCGCGGCCCGTTGGACGAAGCCGCCTCCAGGATGCTGGCGCAACTGCTCGGCAAGCACGGGCTTGGCGCTCGCGTGGGCGCGCACACCCTCGCCTCACGTGCCGCGATCGGCAATCTCGATCCGACAGGAATTGCGATGGTCTGCGTGTCCTACCTGGAGCTGAGCGGCAACCCTGTCGCATTGCGCTATCTGCTGCGCCGGCTCCGGCAGCAACTGCCGGACATTCCGCTGCTCGTCGGTCTGTGGCCGAAAGCGGAAGGTTTCGCGGGCGATGAAGAGGTGCGCGAGCAACTCAAGGCGGATTTCTATGCCACGTCGCTGACCGATGCGGTGGCGCTCTGCCTTGAGGTGTCGCACAAGGTGGCACGGGTGGCGCCGGAGAGAGTAAGCCAGCCCGATATCTCCACCCAGCGGGACGCGGATCCAGGACCCGCGGCCGCCTTCGCCACCTGAGATCCGTCCGGGTCTATTCGGCGGCCGCCGCGTGCGAGGGCTCATCGTGGAACTGTTCGGTCTCGGTGCTGCCGCCCATCGCCGTGGTCGACGACGTGCCGCCGCTCGCGGTAACCGCAACCGCGTCGAACCAGCCGGTGCCGACCTCGCGCTGGTGGCGGGTTGCGGTGTAGCCTTCCGCCTCGGCCGCGAACTCCGCCTGCTGCAACTCCGAATAGGCGGCCATGCCACGCTCGGCGTAGCCGCGCGCCAGCCGGAACATCGAGTAGTTCAGCGAGTGAAAGCCCGCCAGGGTCACGAACTGGAACTTGTAGCCCATCGCGCCAATCGCACGCTGGTAATCCGCGATCTTGTCCTCGGACAACTTCTTGCGCCAGTTGAACGAAGGCGAGCAGTTATAGGCCAGCATCTTGCCGGGGAACTGCCGGTGGATGGCGTCGGCGAAGCGCTCGGCCTCGGCGAGGTCGGGCTCGCTGGTTTCCCACCAGAGCAGGTCGGAATAGGGCGCATAGGCGAGCCCGCGCGCGATCGCGTAATCGACGCCGACGCCTGATTTGATCCTGAAAAACCCTTCCGGCGTGCGCTCGCCGCTCAGGAACGGACGGTCGCGTTCGTCGACGTCGCTGGTGAGCAACTGTGCCGCATGACTGTCGGTGCGGCAGAGCAGCACCGTGGCCACGCCCTCGACGTCGGCCGCGAGCCTCGCCGCGTTGAGCGTGCGGATATGCTGGCTGATCGGCACCAGCACCTTGCCGCCAAGATGCCCGCACTTCTTTTCGGAGGCGAGCTGGTCCTCGAAATGCACGCCCGCGGCGCCGGCCTCGATCATCGCGCGCATCAGTTCGAAGGCGTTCAGTGGTCCGCCGAAGCCAGCCTCGGCGTCGGCGATGATCGGCGCCATCCAATGCTGTCCGGCGTCTCCCTCCAGGTGGGCGATCTGGTCGGCGCGGCGTAGGGCGTTGTTGATCCGGCGCACCACCATCGGCACCGAATTCACCGGATAGAGCGACTGATCGGGATACATCTCTCCCGCGAGGTTGGCGTCCGCCGCCACCTGCCAGCCGGAGAGATAGATCGCCTTGAGTCCGGCCTTGACCTGCTGCATCGCCTGGTTGCCGGTCAGTGCGCCGAGCGTGTGAACGTAGGGCTCGGTCTTGAGCAGGTGCCACAGACGATTGGCGCCATTCTCCGCCAGCGTGTGCTTGATTCGGAATGAACCGGCGAGGCGCGCCACCTCGGCTTCGCTGAAATCCCGGCTGATGCCGTCGAAGCGGTCTGGATCGGTGTGCATGCTGGTGCCTCCTGCGTGTCGAGACGATCCAGTTACGCCATTGCGCGCGCAGGCACAGCCAGGCAGACCGGTGTTCGACGGTAAAGCGGTGGCAGGCTTCACAACCGGCGCCGGAACTTTGTAAAGTCTTTACAGAATGGGCTGAAGAAGAGGTTCCGCGATGGCTCGTACCCTGATCGGCCGCACCGTTCGACGCCTGCGCCAAGCACGCGGCCTGACCCAGGCTGGTCTCGCCACCCGGCTCGGCATTTCCGCGAGCTACCTCAACCTGATCGAACATGACGAGCGGGCGGTCACCGCTTCTCTGTTGATCAAGCTGGCGCGAACCCTGGAGAGTGATCTCGAGACGCTTTCCGGCGCCGAGGAGCGCAGCGCCTCCGCCGCCCTGCGCGAGGCGCTGACCGATCCGCTGCTCGGCGGCGAGCCGATCAGCGAGGAGGCGCTCGCGGCGATCGCCGCCCATCCCGCGGCCGCCCGCGCCGTGCTCGCCTTGTCGCGTGCCTGGATGGCCGCGCGCGAGGACGCCTCGGGTCTGGCGCTGCCATCCGGCCGTCGTATCAAGTTGCCGCACGAGGAGGCACGCGCCCTGTTCAACGACCGCGGCAACCACTTTCCGGTGCTGGAGGCGGCGGCCGAGGCGATACGCGCGGACCTCGCGACCGAGCCGGTCTCCCAGGCCGAGATGAACCATGCCATCGCCGAGCGATTGCGCAACCGGCATCGGCTGGTGGTGCGGGTGGCCCCGCTTGCGGGGATGCTGCGCTCCTACGATCCGGCGTCCGGGCTGCTCGTGCTCTCCGACATGCTCAAGCGGGAAAGCCGCGGCTTCCAGATGGCCTTTCAGCTCATGCTGGTCGAGGCCGGAGACATGGTTCAGGAGATGCTCGACGAATTCGCGCCCTCTTCCGCGGAGGCGGTATCGGTGATCCGGATCGGCCTGCTCAACTATGCCGCGGCGGCGCTGCTGATGCCCTACGAAGCCTTTCTCGTTGAGGCGACGGCGCTCCGTTACGACATCGACATGCTGGCCGCGCGCTTCGCGGTTTCCTTCGAGCAGGCGGCCCAGCGCGTCTCCACCCTGGCCAGGCCCGGGCAGCGGGGCGTGCCGTTCTTCTTTTTGCGCATGGACCCCGCCGGCACTATCGGCAAGGCGTTCGCCGGCGCCGGGTTTACCTTCACCCAGGCCGGCGGTTCCTGTCCGCTATGGGTCGCCAACACCGCGTTCTTCACCCAGGGACAGCTTTGCGTTCAGGTCGGCCAGCTTCCGGACGGTGCCAGCTATCTGTGTTTTGCCAAGGTGGTGACCGGCGCCGTCATGGAGTGGCGCGAGCCGCCGCCGCGCCATGCGGTCGCGATGGGATGCGAGGTCAGCCGGGCGCCGGAGGTGGTCTATGGCGACGGCCTCGATCTCGCGGGCGCGGCGACGCGGATCGGTCTGTCTTGCCGCCTGTGCGACTGGACCGGCTGCCGCAGCCGCGCCTCGCCGCCGCTCGCGCATCGCCTGGCAATGCAGGTCAATCGTCACCACGCCGCCCCCTTCGCGTCGGTTCCGAAAGGCGGTTTGCCGTCGTAGCCATGATTGGAGCAGTGACCAGTATCGTCATATTATCAGCTATTGCGGCGGTGCATGCCTATTGGGCGAGCGGCGGCATAGCCGGCAAGAACGCGGCTATTCCGGAACGTGATGGCAGGCCGGTACTCAATCCAACGCCGGCTATGACCTACGGCGTGGCAGCATGCCTCGTCCTCGCCGCCCTGTTGATCGCAATACGAGCCGGCCTGATCCCGATTGCGGCCCTCGGACCGATTCCCCGTCTTGCCCCATGGGCGCTGGCTGCGATCTTCATCTGCCGTGCGATCGGCGACTTTCGTTACGTCGGATTTTTCAAGCGTGTTCGAGGGACCCGATTTTCCCGGCTCGATACGGCATTCTATTCGCCCTTGTGCTGCGTGCTCGCACTGCTGATCGCCGATGTGGCGCGAATGTAAGCGGGGCTGCGGTTATTTGCTGAATCAAGAAGGGTGGTAATCTGCACAAAGTCTATCGCGAAACCCCTCCACTTCCGCATAGGACTTTTGCATATGCTATCCTGTTGAATGAGCCACGCAGCAAAGCCGCCAAGAAAGGAGCAGGACTTCAAAGTTGGGTTTTTGTTTACCCGTAAATGTGCACACCGGCGATCGTGACTCCGAGCGGACGCGCAGAGCCCCGGGCGGCCACGGTTCCGCCAGTTCAGGAGTTCACCAATGGTTTCTCTCTCGATTGGCGATCACGTATCGGACCTTGATGGATCGCACGAAGGCAAGCTGGTCGATATCGATGGTACGACCGGCTACGTGGTGCAGACGAACGGTGTCGAGGTCGAGTTCCCTCTGAACCGGCTGAAGCCGTACGAGACACCGAAGGTCGCCGAGCAGCGCACGCTGTCTGGACCCTTACGCGACACGGTCCTCACTCCCGCACAAAAGGCATTGCTGGCGTCAGTGCCGGCAGAGGTGACGGCCGCGATCGCGAGGAGCTACGACTCCGGGGGAGAGGCATCGGCATCGCGCCCGGTCTATGCGGCGTTGCCGGCTTCGAAAAAGCTTGAGATTATCCGTATCTATCTGCCCTCGCTTCCGCAACGCCTGCTGGCTCCGCACATGAACCTGGTCGTGGCCATGCGCGACCTCGCGAAGCCGGACCGGTAAAGGAGTTGCAGAACTCGACGACCGGCACGTTCGCCAGCAGCTCTCAGACGGCACCCTTTGGCTTCACGAGGGAGGCGAAGTGCGACCACACCGCCATGTTGGCCGCCAGACCTGACACCGGTTCACGGGATCGCGGAGGATCGGGGAGGGGCAGGATACGCTCAAGGCCATCCCACCCATTGGCCGGATACGGATCACGAGACCTCGGGTCGATCAACCCCATCTCGGCAAGGAAGGCACTCCCGCGGCCGTAATTGCAGGGCTGGCAACAGGTCACGAGATTGTCGAGGCTGGTCGAACCGCTCCGGCTGTGCGGCTGAACGTGGTCGGCAACACCCGACAGAATGAAGAAGCCGGCATGGTCGCCATAGCAGGTGGTCCAGCGGAAAGCTCCGGGCAGAAGACGGCCCAGGCGATTGCGTGCCGCGGGACGCACGACGGGGCAGCCGCAGAAGCGGCATCGCCATCCGTCCCGACGGTACATGGCGTCCAGGACCGGCGACGCGAAATAGCCGCTATCGACCCGACGAGCCGGAGGCAGCGTGGACTCGTCGATTGGACGCCAACGAATGATCTCCGGCCGCACCACCGACATGATCGGCACGCCCCAGGCGAGAAGCTTGGGGCACTCAGCCGCGCGGATGCACTCGATGGCGGCTTCGTGATCGCCAGCCAGCAAGGCATCCGCCGCCCGTGCCAGGTTTTCTGCCGCCTTCCACATCGCCATTTCAGGGGGTTTCTGCAGGCAAGTCCTGGGCAGCCAGAACGGGTGTGACTGACCGTGAACGGCGAGCGCCGCTTGGTAGACGGCCAGCATCTTTCGGCTTGCAAACCCGCTGACGGGAAGGGTCGACATCTCGGGGTTCCCATTGTTGAAGTGCCCGGAACAGGAATCCAGCGACTTGTAACCCAAAGTGGTTTCAGAGAGGTTACCGGCGCTTCCGCAAGATTCGGCGATGTTATTTGGTCCGGCTCGGCCGTGTGGTTTGGGGTTGGCGAGCTTGCGCCGTGCTTTGAGGCGCTTCGCGACTACCTAGTTAGGGGTTTCACCGCCGAGGATGCGCTGGCGGCGGGCTGGTCAAGGCAGTCCGCAGCGCCTCGCCTCGGTGCCGCTTGACTCGGTGGAGTGCGCGAGTCGACAAGCGCGAGCGCGCAGGAACGCGAACCGGAAGCAACATCCTACAATAGCAACTTCTACCGGATCCCATCACGCAGGCACAGCGGGACGCGGCACGGGGGCGGACGCCGGCACCGGAGGCAGGAGCGGCAGAGGGCGAGGCAGGTCAAGGCGCCTAGCCAGAGCCGGGGCATGGGTATGGGGCGGTAACAGGGGTAACAGGAGGGTAGATTGGTTAACGGGATCGAGTACTTACTGACTCGGTGCGTCCGCAAGCCGGCAGATGATCATCGCTGGGGTGTAGGATGGTGGACGCTCGATTCCGAGGCGCTTCACAATGATATTCTTCAGATCCTGCTCAGCGAATCTCGAGCGTTTTCAATGGCGCTACTTTCCATGGAAGGACGTTGTCATCGGCCATCATCGGACTTTGACTTAGTTGTTGAGACAGATACAGTAAGTGCGTCTTACATTGAGATAAAATGTTGGAGTCCATGGGGTATAACACAAAAGGAAAAGCAGATTAGACTGTTGCAGCACCACAGTTATGCTCGTGGATTTGTTATTCTAGTTGGTAACTCTGCTAAAGAATCTCGGAATCAGGTCTCGATATCAACCGATCACACATTCACGAAAATCTGCTATTCAGACTTATATCAGGCGCTTGATGCCGTTCATGGTGAGGCAGCCTTGTGTGAAGTTGCGGCAGCCTACAAGGTCGGCTTGCAGCAACATGAGGATCGCCTCAGGAAGCGATATCACTGGAATCCAAATGAATAAGAATTCCGCGATTATAAATAAGGCATCATACTAGTGGATAACACCTGACGGAAGAGTCCTGAACGGGATTCCCGTCGGAAGAGCGCCGTGCGAGTCTGCGGGATGCTCACCGGTATCTCCATCAGCCTCAGCCCCTCCGACCGCGTCCGCCTCGTCGAGATAGCGGCGGACCGAAACAGTCCACAGAAGCACGTCTGGCGGGCAATGATCGTGCTGCTGTCTGCCGATGGCGTCGGCACGAACGAGATCATGCGGGTCACCGGCACGTCCAAGACCTGCGTGTGGCGTTGGCAGCAGCGCTTCATGGAGGCGGGCACGGACGGATTGCTGATCGACAAGACGCGCCCGTCGCGCATCCCGCCGCTGGACGCGGCGGTGGTCGAGCGTGCAGTGGCCCTGACCCTGACCGAGCCGCCGGGCGAAACCACGCATTGGACAGCCGCCGCCGTGGCAGCGGTCTGCTCGATTAGCGTCAGCTCGGTGCACCGGATATGGCGCAGCTATGGCCTGCGGCCGCATCAGATCCGGCAATTCAAGCTGTCCAACGATCCAAACTTTGCTGCCAAGGTCCGTGACATCGTCGGCCTCTACGTCAATCCGCCGGAGCATGCCGTCGTGCTGTCGGTGGATGAGAAAAGCCAAATCCAGGCGCTGGACCGCACCCAACCCGGCCTGCCGCTGAAGAAGGGGCGATGCGGCACCATGACCCACGACTATAAGAGGAACGGCACGACCACCCTGTTCGCCGCCTTCAACGTGCTCGAAGGCAGCGTCATCGGCCGGTGCATGCAGCGGCACACCCACCAGGAATTCATCCGCTTCCTCAACGCCATCGAGAACCAGGTTCCGGCCAACAAGCAAGTCCACGTCGTGCTCGACAACTACGCGACCCACAAGCACCCCAGCGTTATCAGATGGCTCGGGCGGCACGAGCGGTTCACCTTCCACTTCACGCCGACCTCGGCATCATGGATCAACGCCGTCGAAGGTTTCTTCGCCAAGCTGACCAACCGAAGGCTTAAACGCGGCGTACTCCACTCCATCGTGGCCTTGCAGGCCGCCATCAACCGCTTTGTCAAAGAGGCCAACCAGAACCCGAAGCCCTTCCGCTGGACCAAGGACCCCGACGAAATCATCGCCGCTGTCCGCCGAGGGCACCAAGCGTTAGGTTCGCACCAATAGCGCCCCGACAACAGTAAAGAAGGCCGCGATAATTGTTGCTTGCGGCGCCGTCAATTCTGACCAAAACACGTCGACTTCCCCTATAGCCTCTCAAAACGCTACGTGCGTATGGCGTTCCATGTTAGCCTTATGTTTCAAGATGCACGACGCTTGCGAATCATGCACGGCGGCCCCGGCCCTGTACCCGGCATTGTAGAGACGATGCTCTGACTTGCGTCCGCCCCCGAGCCTCCACGCGATAATCCAGTTCATCGGGTGTGGTCCGACCTAAGCACCCCTGCCGCGTTGCTGGGCACGTTTACCTCTGATAACGTCCCCTATCAGGGAACGACTTGTTGTGCTCATAGCAGGGGTCTTATAGCCTTGTCATCATGAACGTCACCGTGCCCATTCCCGACGAACTGGTGGCGCGCTTCGGCTCTGAGGCCGAGCTCGGCCGCCGCGCGGTCGAGGCGCTGGCACTTGAAGCGTACCGCGCTGGCCGCCTGACCCGACCTGAGTTGCGGCAGGTTTTGAGGTTTGCGACAGATAGCGAGCTGGATAGCTTTCTCAGGGACCGCGGCGTCGCCGGAGAAATCACGTCCGCCCGAGACCAGCACGGTGCCGCCGGCGATCTGGTCGCCCGTTTCCGGGCCTTCGCCACCCAGCACACCCTTGGCGGTCTTGCCGTAAAGGACCTGATCAGCGAAGGCAGGCGTTAGCCTGGCGTGACCGCATGCGTGCTGGACGCCTCGTTCACCTTCCAATGGCTCTTCGAAGACGAAGCCTCTTCAGAGGGCTATGCGGCACTGGCCGCCATTGGGCGTGAAGGTGCCGTGGTCCCTCCACTCTGGTTCGTCGAGATCACCAACGGCCTTGGCATGGCCGAACGCCGTGGGCGCATTGCTGAAGCAAAGCTGCCGGAGGCCTTGAGCCTGCTGCGCTTGCTGCCGCTGACCGTCAGCGAGTCGCCGTCGCTCACCTGGTGCGAGCCGATCCTGGAGCTGATGCGTGCATACCGGTTGACGGCCTATGACGCGACATATCTGGAGCTTGCCAGCCGGCGCCGCCTTCCGCTCGCCACCAGGGATCGTGACTTGCTCGTCGCCGCCGCGGCCGCCGGCGTTACGTTGTTTGCTGCCGCGCCATGAATGATCTCGCGACGCTGACGGGGAGTTCGGCGGACAACATAACGGCGCAGCTCCCGCCGCCGCCGTGCCGGTCCCAACCATGCCAGGATCCGCTTTCGTTATAGTCAACGCCGAGTTGTTCTTGGTGGTCTCGGAGCCTTCCTCGACACGCGCGTGCCTGCAACCCGGACCAGTGTCTTCACGCGCGCTCACGGAAGGCACGCCGAACTCGCGAGGGGAATGCTGCCGCAGGCGCCTCGATAGCCTTGGATGACCTTTCAGAAGACCGATGACGGCGTTGGTGTCGAGTAGGTATTTCACTCAAAGAAGTCCAGCTTCGGCCGCTGCTGCTCGGGCGGCGTCTCGCTCACTGCCTGTTCGAAATCCTGGTCGACCGCGCCGGCAATCACGTCCAGCCATCGCCATTCGGCAGAGATCGGCTCGAGGATCACCGCCTGTCCATGACGACGGATGCGGACCTCGTTCTGCTCGAAGCGAAATTCCTTCGGCAGGCGAACCGTTTGGGACCGTCCGGACCAGAACACCTTCGCCGTTTCCATGCGCCGCCCCTGAGATATGACAATGGTATGTATCGCTGATGGCGTGCTGACCCGCACGGTCCTCGATTTCGCCGAGGTCTAACGCCGCCGCAGCAATGCTCCCGCCACCAGCAAAGGCATCATCAATGGCGCGGTTGCCAATGCCATGAGGCCGACGGCGCCCGACGCCAGCACCGAGGCGGCGACCGCGTCCGCCTGCCTGCTGCTGTAGATGTCGCGACGGCTGCTCGCCTCAGCGTCGAAGCGGCCGCGCGCTGCCTGATCACCGCCTGGCGCCGGCTCAAACAGATTGCCGTCCGATGCCTCAACCGGCTTGCCGCCGAGTTGCTGGGTGTAGCCGTTGCGCGCCAGCACCCGGTCGACGAGTTCTGGCGCCAGCCGTGCCGCCAGGATGCTCGGCGGCATCGATCGGCCGACGAACACGTCCCGTCGCTTGTGGGTGGCCGCGAAGACGATGGCGTCCGCCGCGACCTCCGGCTGATAGGGGCTTGGCGCCTTGGCCTGCTGGCCGGTCTTGTTGCGTGCCCAGTCAAATTGCGGCGTGTTGATGCCCGGCAGGTGAACCATTGTCAGGTGCACCTGGCTGCGATCATGGATCAGCTCTGAGCGCAGCGCCTCGGTAAACCCGCGCAGCGCGAACTTGGCGCCGCAATAGGCGCCTTGGACCGGCATCGCGCGCCAGGCCAGGATCGAGCTGACCTGGACGATGGTGCCGGCGCGCATACGCTTCAAAGCCGACATCGTGCCATTGACGGCGCCCAGATAGGTCACCTCGGTGACCCGCTTCGCCTCTTCCGGCCGCAACTGCTTCACCGGGCTATAGACGGTGGCCATGGCATTATTGACCCAGACCGTGATCGGCCCGAGCGACGCCTCGATCGCGTCCGCGGCCTGGTCCAACGCCTCGGCATCGGCCACGTCGGCCGAGACCGTATGCACCCGCGCGCCCATGCCTTCCAGTTCGGCGCGCGCCTGCTCAAGCCGCGCGGGTCCGCGGGCGATCAGCCCGACCGCGTCTCCCCGAGCGGCAAAGGCCCTCGCCGCCGCCCGACCGATCCCGGCGCTGCCGCCGGTAATCACCACAACCTCAGCCATTCTCCGTACTCCTTGTTGCCTCGGCCACGTGGCGAGACTTATCCAGCGGCGCCTACGTCACGCTCCGGGCGGAATGAGCACCGACTTGATACCCCGGCGGTTCCAGGCGTTGTCCAGCGCGCGGTCCCATTCGCCGAGTGCGAATTCATCGGTGACGATTTCGCCGACCCTGATCTGGCCGCCTTGGAGATAGGCAAGGGCGCGGCTGAACTCGTCGATCTGGGCGAACGAGCCTTTGATGGTAATTTCGTTGCGGAAGACATCGAACGGATTGACCGGGAACGTCGCCGCCTCCGGATAGACGCCGTAGATCATAACCTCGCCACCGCGACGGGTCTGCCGCAGCGCCTCGGCGCACATTCCCGGCGCGCCAGTAGCCTCGACGACGTAATCAAACCCGTTGGCGCTGATCTCCCGCAGTGCCCGGCGGTGCCTCTCCGGGTCGTTTCGATCGACCGGGACGACACGATCGGCGGACAGGCGTTCCGCAAGTGCCAGCTTCGGTCCGGCAGGCGCCGCCACCGTCAGGCTCGCGGCGCCATTGATCTTGAGAAGCTGGCCGAGAACCTGGCCCGTCGGACCCGCGCCGAACATCAGCACGTCCGCGCCCGGTTTGATGTTCAGGACGTCCACTCCGTGCACGGCACAGGCAGTGGGCTCCACCATGATCGCCTCGCGCCAGGGCAGGCTTCCCACGGAAAATACGTCGCTTGCCCGGACCCGGAGGAATTCCGCGAAGCCGCCATCCATCTGAACGCCGTAGGCCACGAGGTTCGCGCAATTGAGATATTGCCCTCGCCTGCAATAAAAGCAGCGACCGCAGGATAGATTGCAGTTGGCCACAACTCGGTCGCCAGGCCGCCAATCCGTGACTCCGTTCCCGACGGCGGCAATCTCACCGGTGAACTCATGACCCGGGATCAGCGGAAAGCGAGGGCCGAACTCACCTTCATGGATGTGCAGATCGGTGCCGCACAGACCGCATGCCGCAACGCGGATGAGAACGTCCTCGTCTCCAATCGCGGGCTCGCCGACCTCTCGGTATCGGAACGACCTGGGAGCGTCATAGACGATGGCTTTCATGGGCGGATTGCTCCTGGTTCAGCATGCGTCCGGTGAGCGCCTGATGGCCCTGACGCTCGGCCAGGCTCAGCGCGCTGTTGCCTTCGCCGTCACGCAGATGCGGATCGGCGCCGCAATCGAGCAGATAGCAGGCCATTGCGTCGCGTCCAAACATCGCCGCGAACATCAGCGGCGTACGGCCGACATGGTTCGACGCGTTGACGTTCGCGCCTGCCTCGACCAGCAGGCGCGCGACGACGATGTCACCCTTGAAGGCGACGCCGCTGAGCGCGCTGCTGCCCTTCGCGTCTCGGCCGTCGGCAAGCGCGCCGCGGTCGAGCAGCAACCTGGTTGCCGCTCCATGTCCATTGTAGGAAGCGACGATCAAGGGCGTGTATCCGCGCGGATCACATCGGTTCGGATCGGCGCCGGCGTCGAGAAATTCACTCAGGAGATCAACCTCTCCATTCCGCGCCGCGTCGAAGAAAAGCGCCTCAACCTGCTCATGGGTGAAGCACGTGGGTGGCTCCGTCGGCTCGCCCGTGTATGTCGGGTGCTCGGTCATGCCTGCCGGCTCCTCATTGAGAGCCAACGCAGCATAACGTGCGGATCAGTCTCTGACCAGCACCGTCACCGGCAATCGCTCGAACAGAGCGGCCAACGTGACATCGCTGCCGCCCTCGATCGCGGCTCCAGTGAACAGGTCGCGCCAGACTCCGCCCGGAAGTTCGGCTTGGCACTCCCGCCAATCCGGATCAGCTTCGCGCAGGCCCGGATAGAGCGCGACCAGTACCGCGATCTGTGTCTCCGTGTCGGCGCGAAGGAAACCGAGCGCCTGGAATGCCTTGTCGCCACCGATGCCAAGCGGTTCGTAGCCACCTGTCGCGAACAGCCCGGGATATGTCGCACGAAGTTTCAGCAGCCGCGACGTCACCGCCAGCTTGATGCGGCCGTCTGACCAGTTCTCGAGCAGATCACGGATCGTCCCAGGCGCATCTTTCTCCAACATCGTCTGCACGGCTTCGAGCGCCCGCGTGCGGACATCGTAATCGACCGGACGTCGATTGTCGGGATCGACCAGGCTCAGATCCCACATCTCGCAGCCTTGGTAGATATCCGGCATGCCTGGCACGGTCAGCTTGACTACGGTCTGGACCAGACTGTTCTGCACGCCAAGCCGCGCCACGCGTTGCACGAAGGGCAGGAAGCTGGCCAGAAAACCCATACGGTTCGGGTCCAGCGCCGCTCTGGCAAAGGATTGCATCGCCTCCTCGTAGGCGGCGTCGGGCGCGGACCAGTTCGAGTGCAGCTTGGCTTCACGCATGGATTTTTCCAGGGTCGCCGCGATCCGCTTGCCGTAGTGCTCGAGCCCTTCCGCCTCGGGGTTCTCCAGCAACTCCACCGGCCAGGACCCGACGAGAAGCTGGTAGAGAAGATACTCGTCGTTGCGGTCAGGCGGCGCATTGCTCTCGCCCTCAGCGCCTCCAGACTCGCTCCTCGGCTCGCTTCTCTGTTCGCCCCGGGATTCGCCGCGGCGGGCGCGTATCAGACGGCTCCAGCCTTGCACCTGCCGTGCCCACTCATCCGGCATGTCGGCAAGCACCGCGAGGCGTGCCCGTGTGTCTTCGCCACGTTTGGTATCGTGCGTGGACGTGGCGAGCATCGCCGCCGGCCAGCGTCTCGCCCGTTGCGCGTTCGCTTTGTGGAACGCCCCCACCGAGATGCCGAAACGATCCGGCTCGCCGCCAACCTCGTTCAGCGCCACGAAACGGTTGTAGCGATAAAACGCAGTATCCTCGAGCCCTTTCGCCATCACCGGGCCGCTATATTGCTGCAGCTTCATCGCCAGGCGCAACACGCTGCTGCGGCTGAAGCCGCTTCGCGGCTGCGCCGAAAGCTTACCCAAGAGCAACGCGTGCAGGAAGTCGAACACCGATGGATCAAGCTGCGGATCGAACCGGCGCGCCTGCGTCACCGCCCAGTCAAGATCACGTCGATCGGCGCTGCTGGCCGCAGCCGAGTCCGGGTCCGAGTCAAATTCGATGTAGGTTCGATAGACCGGGAAGCAGGCGATGATCTGCTTGATCGCCCGCTGCAAAACCGTCTTGGTGAAATCCTGTGTCGCTGGGTTCTGCCGCGCGACCCGTCCCGCGTCGCGGCCGAGTGCATTGAGTTCGCTCGCCATCTCGTTTTCCATGATGCCTATCTTGCATCCATAAACGATCGACGAAAACTCGGTGCGCAGTCCGGTGAAATCACGATAGGCAGCGGTAAAGGCGTCTTCGCTGGCCGGATTGATCAGCACGCCGAGCACAAGATTGGTAAAGTCGTAGCCGGTAGTCCCTTCAACCCGCCAGTCGTCGCGCAGCGACTCGTGCGCCGCCAATATTTTCTCCACGACGAGATAGAACGGCTTGCTTGCGGAAGCGCGGAGCGTGTCGATATAGGCCTTGGGATCGAGCAGCCCGTCGATATGGTCGATGCGCAGACCATCGAGCGTGCCGTCCTCAAGCATTGGCAGAATGCGGCGATGCGCATGATCGAACACCGCCGGCAACTCCATGCGTATGCCGGCGAGATCGTTGATGTTGAAGAAGCGCCGATAATTGATGTCGTCGCCGGCGACTCGGAAATCCGCGATCCGCCAGGATTGCAACTGGATCAGCCGGTCCAGCGCGCGCCAATCCTGGTTGAGCGCCGCGATGCCGCGATCCAGCGCCGCGCGCGACGCGGGGTTGTCTCGTACACATGCGGCAAGTTCCGCTTTCAAGGCCGCGGCACGAACGGCAATTTGCGGCTGCCAACGTGGCAGATCGCCAAAATAGTCGGCGAGACGCTCGAGTGCCGCGTCATCCTGGCCGAGGATGTCCCCGTAGTGCAGTGGACAGATCGGCAGCTTATGGGTGTCATAGGCCCACACTGCCAGACTGCCTTCGTCCGCGTCGAACTTGACGTGGAGCTTGCCGCCTTTCAGTTCTACCCCGTACTGGTTTCCAAGAAACGGCACCAGCAGCTTGTCCTTGAGATAGCGACGGTCGGGGTCCCAGTCGATATCGAACCATCCGGCGTGGTCCGCCTGCGGCCCCCATTCCAGCACGTCCAGCCAGAGTGGATTATCCGCCCCTCCCACGCCCATGTGGTTGGGCACGAAATCCAGGATCTGGCCAAGCCCCTGGCTGCGGAACACGGCCACCATGGCGGTGAAGTCGTCCTCGCTGCCGAGTTCCGGATTGAGTGCGAGATGGTTGGTGATGTCGTAGCCGTGCGTGCTGCCGGGTTTCGCCTTTAGATAAGACGAGGCATAGACATGGCTGACGCCGAGGCTGGCGAGATAAGGCGCCAGCCTGGTTGCATCCTTGAAACCGAATCCGGCATGGAACTGCAGCCGGTACGTCGCGCGGGGCGTGCTCATGCTGCCTCCACCGACCAGCGCACCGACCATGGCGCGAACGACGCCGCGTCCGGGCCACCTTCCGACCAGATCGGCGTGCCGCCTGCTTCGGGAAACGCCGCTGGTTTGTCGGACAGGTTTGCCGCCAGCGTCAGGGTCCGCGCCTCATTGACACGCCAGGCAACCAGCACCGCGCCCGGTCCTACCTGGCGGCCGCTTCCGCCATGGGTGATGTGTTCCAGCAGTGGCACGATGTGCTGCCGGCGCGCGGCAAGCAGCGCCGTGTAGTGCGCCATGTGCTGGCGGTCGATCGCCGACCAATCGAGCTTGGCGGAGGTGAAGGTCGCTTCCGCCAAGGGGTCGGGGATGCGGTCGCGCTGTTCAGGATCCTGGAACTCCGGAAAGCGGGCGAACTCGGAACGCCTGCCGTTCCTGACCGCATCCGCAAGATCGCCTTCGAAATCGCAGAAGAACGGAAATGGCTGTGCCGCGCCCCATTCCTCGCCCATGAACAGCATCGGCGTCTGCGGCAGCAGCAGAGTGACGGCCGCGAGTGCCCGCATCGCCTCCGGCTTGGCGGTCTGGCCGAGACGGTCGCCAAAGGCGCGGTTGCCGATCTGATCATGATTCTGGATGAAGGCGACGAATGCGCCCGGTGGCAGGAACGCCGCCGGCTCGCCACGCTCCGAGCCGCGATAGGGCATCATCTGGCCCTGATAGGCAAATCCCTCCGCCAGCGCCGTGGCCAGCAGCGCGGTGTCGCCGGCTCCCCCCGGCTGCGTATAGTCGGCGTAATACCCGCTATTCTCTCCGGTGGCAGCGACGTGCAGAACATGATGCAGGTCATCATTCCACTGCGCGGTGTAATGCACCGGCTTGCCGTCTTGCCGGGTCAGGCGTTTTGGTTCGTTGTCCTCGTTCTCCAGCAGCAGATGCACCGGACGGCGATGTGCCGCGCGTGCCCGCTCCGACAGCTCGTCGAGAACGTGCCTCGGTCCGTCATCGATGATCGCGTGCACCGCGTCGAGGCGCAGACCGTCAAGATCATACTCTTCCAGCCAGTAGAGCGCATTATGGATGACGAATTCGCGCACCGGCTGGCTGTTCGGACCATCATAGTTGACCGCAGCACCCCATGGGGTGTGATGCCGCTCGGTAAAGAACGCGGGCGCATAGACCGGCAGGTAGTTTCCATCAGGTCCGAAATGATTATAGACGACGTCAAGCAGCACCGCGATGCCCCGCTGGTGCGCCGCCTCGATGAACGCCTTGAAATCCTCCGGGCGCCCATAGCTGGAATCCGGTGCATAGGGCAGCACGCCGTCATAGCCCCAGTTGCGTCCGCCGGGAAAATCCCATACCGGCATGATTTCGATCCCGGTGACGCCGAGTGCCGCCAGGTGATCGAGCTTGCCCGCCGCCGCGCGAAACGTTCCTTCCGGCGTAAAAGCGCCGATATGCATCTCGTAAAGCACGATCTCGTTCCAGGGCCGGCCGTGCCAGTCGACCGTCCAGTCATACGTCCGCGGATCGATGACTTCGCTTGGGCCGTGCACGTCGCGCGGCTGGAAGCGCGAAGCCGGGTCCGGCACCTTCATCCCATCCGGCAGCACAAACCAATAGAGCGTGCCGGCCGCGGCCGAAGCGACCTTGAGCGAGAACCATCCGTCCGGCTGCGCGCGCATGTTCAAGATGCCGCTGTGTTGACGCGGCTCCTGCTCGAGGACGGCGTTTTCGACCAGAAGCCCAACCGTCTCGGCGCCCGGCGCCCATATCCGGAACTCGGCGCCGCCCTCCTCGAGCAAGCTGGCACCAGCCGGTATCTGATGAAACCGTTTCATGTTGCCCTGTCTGAGATGAGCGCAAATAGCAGGAAGGATCGTCCGGTGACGGCATAGACCCTGCCGAAATCAAACGACTGAGCCTCCTTGTTCTCTTCCTCTTCCGAGATATTGGTGTCGACCATCAACGTCCAGTGCTGGTCCTCGCCGCCAAGTCTTGGCAGCGTGAATTCTACCATGTCGTGCCAGGCATTATAGATCAGCAGCAGCGTGGCGTCCTCGCCGCGTTTCCTGATGCCGCTTGGCTGCGCGCGTCCATCGAGCATCAGACCGACACATTGCTGGTTGTCGCCCCAATCTCCCTGCTCCATTTCGCCGCCGCCCGCGTTCACCCAGGTCAACTCCTTGATGTCGAGCGCCTCATTATAGGCTTCAGTCAGGAAGCGGTTGCGCCGCAAGATCGGAAAGCGCTGCCGCAGGCCGGTGAGACGGGTGACAAAGTCGATCAGCGACCGCCCCTTTTGCTCGATCTCCCAGTTCACCCAGGAGATTTCGCTATCCTGGCAGTAGGCGTTGTTGTTGCCCTGCTGGGAGCGGCCGAACTCGTCACCGGCAAGCAGCATCGGCGTGCCCTGGCTCAACAGCAGCGTCGCCAGCATGTTGCGTATCTGTCTGGCTCGTACCCTCCTGATCTCGGGGTCGTCGGTCGGTCCTTCGACGCCGTAGTTGGCGGAACGGTTGTCCGAGGAGCCGTCCTTGTTGTCCTCGCCATTGGCGTCGTTGTGCTTGTTCTCGTAGGTGACGACATCGTTCAGTGTGAAGCCGTCATGCGCGGTGATGAAATTGACCGACGCCCAAGGTTTGCGGCCCTGGTGATCGAACTCCGCCGGCGAACCGAGCAGACGCGGCGCCAGCGTGCCGAAGCTTGCCTCACCCCTCCAGAATTCCCGCGCCGTGTCGCGAAACTTGTCGTTCCATTCGGCCCAGCCGGGCGGGAACTCGCCGACCTGGTAGCCCCCGGGTCCGCAATCCCAGGGTTCGGCGATCAGCTTGATGGTGCCGAGCAACGGGTCCTGGCTGCACGCCTTGAGAAAGCCCGATCGATTATCGAAGCCGTTCGGCTCGCGTGCCAGGATGGTGCCGAGATCGAAGCGGAACCCGTCGACGTGCATCTCGCCAGCCCAGTAGCGCAGGCTGTCGGTCACCATCTGGATGACCCGCGGATGGCTCAGGTTGACGGTGTTCCCGGTACCCGTGTCGTTGATGTAGTAGCGCGGGGCGTCGGGCATGAGCCGGTAGTAGGAAGCGTTATCGACTCCCTTGAAGCACAAGGTAGGGCCTCGCTCGTTGCCCTCCGCGGTGTGATTGTAGACCACGTCGAGGATCAGTTCGAGCCCGGCATCGTGCACGCGGCTGACCATTTCCTTGAATTCGCGCAAGCTGTTGGCGCGGTCGGCGGCATAGCGTGGATCCGGCGCGAAGAAGCCGATGGTGTTGTAGCCCCAATAATTCTTGAGGCCCCTCTCAAGGAGCTGGCTGTCATTGACGAAGCTGTGCACCGGCAGTAATTCGACCGAGGTGACACCGATCGACTTGATGTGCTTCAGCACATCTGGCGTGCCGAAGCCCGCATAGGTGCCACGCAGCTTCCGCTCGACCTTCGGGTGACGCATGGTGTAGCCGCGCACATGGGTCTCGTACAGGATCGTCCGGTCCCAGGCGATCGGGTTGCGCTGCGGCTGGCCGCGCCAGTCGAAATCGGCGTCGACAACCACGGACTTCGGCACGAACCGGGCACTGTCGCGCTCGTCGAAGGAGAGATCCTCGTCGGCATGGCCGATGGTGTAGCCGAAGATCGCGTGATCCCAGGTCAGCTCGCCGACATGCGCACGGGCGTACGGGTCGAGCAGCAGCTTGTTCGGATTGAAGCGGTGTCCCGCATCGGGCGCGTAGGGGCCGTGGACGCGATAGCCGTAACGTTGCGCCGGCCCGATGTCCGGCAGCCAGCCATGATGGATCTGGTCAGTGAATTCGGGAAGCACGATGCGATCGAGCTCGGTCTCGCCGGCTTCGTCGAACAGGCAGACCTCGACCTTGGTGGCGTTTGCCGAGAACAGCGCGAAGTTGACGCCCTCTCCATCCCAATGTGCGCCACGAGGAAACGGAGACCCTTCGCGAATCCTGTGCTTCAGCGCCTCGGCCATGCTCTTGCCTCTCCAATCTCGTTTCGCGTGGTCAACTCTTTTGGCGTGCGCCAGTTCCTTGCGCGCCAGCAATGAAGCGGCGCGTCTCGCCGAAGCCGAGCGTCACGAACGCGCCGTCCGCCACGTCCTGCGCCACGCGCGCCGCCGCCAAGCCGCGTTCCGGAGCGTCGATTGCCTCATCGGTGAGCTGGAAAGTGCCGAAATGCATGCCGATCGACTGGCGGGCTTGCAGCAGACGATGCGCCTGCACCGCCTCCGAGGGATCCATGTGCACGCGACGCATCAGGGCGCGGGGCGCGTAGGCGCCAATCGGCAGCAGGGCGATGTCGGGGGCGCCAAGCCGCTCGCGTATGCGCGTCCAGTGTGCGCCCGCGCCGCTGTCGCCAGCGAACAGCACGCGCATGCCTTGGCTCTCGATCATGAAGCCGGCCCAGAGCGCGCGGCCGGAATCGCGCAGGCTGCGCGCGGAGAAGTGCCGCGCCGGCACCGCCGTCACCCGCCCGCGCTCGCCCACAGGCGCATGGTGCCACCAGTCCAGCGTGCGGACATGGAAAGCGGCTGCCTTGCGCACAAGCGCGTCGTTGCCCAGTGGCGCGATCACGCGCGGCGCCGAGTGACGATGGACCGCGCGCAGGCTTGGCAGGTCGAGATGGTCGTAGTGGTTGTGCGACAGCAGAACCAGATCCACCGGCGGCAAGGCATCGAGCGGCCGGCCGGGGGCACGCGCGCGCCTCGGACCGGCCCAGGCCAACGGGGAGGCGCGCTCGCTAAATTGCGGGTCGGTCAGGATGGTCATGTGCCCGAGCCGGATCAGGAACGTGCTATGGCCGATAAAGGTGACGCTGATCGTCCCCGGCGCGGGCAGCGCCCAGGAGTCGCCCATGGGCGGCGGGTTCGCGATCCGGCGCGGCCAGCGTGCGCGGGTGCCGCCAAGCCGCCAGCGCAGCAGGCGCAGCAGCGGCAAGCGGCCGCCTTCCTGCGGATCCGCGCCGGTCATCCAGGGTGGATTGCGAAACCCGTCGGCTCGGTGATGGTCGTTCACGCTTCAGTCTGCGGCTCGGCTGTCACGATCACCCGGGCGCCACGCGCATAGGTCAGCCACGACCAGACCCAGTTCACATACACCACGACACGATTGCGGGCGCTGACCAGCAACAGCAGATGCACCGCACTCCAGACCACCCAGGCGACAAAGCCCGTCAGCCTGATCCAACCGAAATCGGCAACCGCGCTCGATCGCCCGATCATCGCGAGCTGACCGTAGTCGCGGTAGCGGAACGGCGCGCGCGTGGGCTTTCCCGCGACGCGGGCGGCGATCACGCACCCGACATAGGCGCCCTGCTGCTTGGCGACGGAGCCGAGGGCGGGGAGCTTCTTGTCGTCCGCGCCGCTCAGGCTGGCGGCGTCGCCGATGACGAAGATCTCCGGAGCGCCGGGGAGGCTGCAATCCGGCGACACCTCAACCAGGCCGCCGCGCGCGGGTTTGACTCCGAGCCACTCCGCGACCGGTGTTGCCTTGGTGCCTGCCGCCCAGAACACCGAGCGCGCCTCGATCGCCTCGCCGCCGGCGATGACGCCATCCTCGCCCACGCGCTCGACGGCGGCGCTCAGGCGCAGCTCGATGCCGAGCGTCTGCAGCCGACGCGCGGCATAGGCCGACAGCCGCTCGGGAAAGGCCGCGAGCACACGCGGGCCCGCGTCGCATAAGACAATACGGGCATCGCCGGGCCGTATGCGCCGGAAGTCGCGCGCGAGCGTATGGCGCGCGAGTTCCGCGATGGCTCCGGCCAGTTCCACCCCGGTCGGTCCGGCCCCGATGATGACGAAGGTCAGCAGCGCACGCACCTCTCGCGGATCGCTGGCCCGCTCGGCCCGCTCGAAAGCGTCCAGCAGATGGCGCCGCAGCGTTTCGGCTTCGGCGAGTGTCTTGAGCGCGATGCTTCGGTGCCGCCAGTCGTCATGGCCGAACCACGAATAGACCGAACCGGTGGCCAGCACCAACGTGTCGTAGCCGAGCCGGCCGCCACCTTGCAGCACCGCTTGGCGCGCCTGCCGATCAATGCCGACGAGGCTGTCCATGACCACCGCGACATTGGGCTGATGGCGGAAGATCGAACGGATCGGCAGCGCGATGTCATTGGCGGAAAGCGCCGCCGTCGCGACCTGGTAGAGCAGCGGCTGGAACAGGTTGTGGTTGTTGCGATCGATCAGCGTGATCTCCACGTCGGCAAGCCGAAGGGCGCGGGCGGCATTCATCCCGCCAAAACCGCCGCCGACGATGAGCACGCGATGACGGCCAGCAGGCGTCTGGGCGGGTTGAGAGTCGGAAGGCTGCATGCAGGCGGTTCCCCGGCGCCTAACGACGCCGCGCCTTGCTGGTTGCCCGGCTGTTGCAGAAGCGGTAGCTGCTCCTATATGGCCTGGGTGACCGCGCGGTCAGTGCGGACGAGCGTGGTCTGGGCTGCGGCGTTTCTCGACGACCTGCATGCTCCTGGGCGATTGGTGAGGAGCTATCATGCAGACTGTCGTCCGCATCGTGACGGTGATCCTGCTTGCTTGCGTCGCGGTCGCGAGCGAGCGTGACGCCGCTGTTGCGCAGCAGCCGCCAATGGGGCCGCCCACGGTTGGCGTCGCTCAGGTGCGTTCCGCTCCGATCACCTCCACCAGCGAGTTCTTTGGGCGCATCCAGGCGATCGACAGCGTCGCCCTCATCGCCCGCGTCACCGGCTATCTCGAGCAGCGCCTGTTCACCGAAGGTTCGGACGTGAAGAAGGGACAGTTGCTCTATGTGATCGAGCAGCCTCCGTTCCAGGCCCAGGTGCTGGCCCAGCAGGGCGACGTGGCGCAGGCAAAGGCCAACGTCCGCAACGCCACTTTGTCCCTGAAGCGGCAGCAAGCGTTGATCCATACGCCCGCCGGGCAGCAATCCAACCTCGACAACGCCATCGCCACCCAAGGCAGCAATGCCGGCTCCGTGCTCACCGCCCAGGGCAACCTGCAGGCGGCGCAGATCAATCTCGGCTACACCGAAATACGCGCGCCGATCGACGGACGGATCAGCGCCACCGCGGTCAATCCGGGAAACGTCGTGGGTCCGACCAGCGGCACTCTGGCGACGGTGGTCAGCCAGGACCCGATGTATGTGCTGTTCCCGGTCGCCACCCGCGACGTGGAGGCGCTGCAACAGAAGTTTGCCGCGGTCGGCGGCCTGGGCTCCGCGAAGATCCGCCTGCTGCTGACCAACGGCCAGGCTTACGACCAGACCGGCGCCCTCGATTACGTGGCGCCCACCGTGTCCACCAACACCGACACCCTCTCGCTGCGCGCCACCATCCCCAACCCCGAACGCGGCGGCGGCGACAAGGGCGGCGTCAGCACGCGCGAACTGGTCGACGGCGCCTTCGTCACCGTGCTGATCTCCGATCCGCATCCGGTGGTCTCCATCCTGATTCCGCGCGCCGCGGTGCTGTCCGACCAGCAGGGCGACTACGTCTATGTGGTGGACGCGCAGGATGTGGCGCAGCGCGCCAACGTGACGCTCGGCCAGACCATCAACGCCAACCAGGTGGTGCAGTCCGGCCTCAAGAACGGGCAGCGGATCGTCGTCGACGGCCTGCAGCGCATCCATCCGGGGGCCAAGGTGAAGCCGGCCGCGCCGGAGGCCGGAGTTGGCGATCCTGCCGCGGCGCAATCTGCCACGGCCAATGCGTCCGCTGTCCAGAACGGCAAGGGAGCGCCGCCGCAGCCGAACGACGCGCCGAGCCGCCATTAGCGGGATGGGCGTTTCCTTATTCAGTGATTTCTCGGCTGGGGCCGCTGGCCGCAGCAGCGGAGTGGCGGCATGATTTCCGGAATCTTCATCGACCGGCCGCGCTTGGCGATCGTCATCGCCATCGTCATCACCCTGGCCGGCGTCGTCGGACTCTCGCGCATTCCGGTCGCGCAATTCCCGGACATCGTGCCGCCGCAGGTGCAGGTGTCGGCGACCTATCCGGGCGCTTCCGCCAGCGTGGTGGAAGACGCGGTGGCGCAGCCGATCGAGGCGCAGGTCGTCGGCGTCGACAAAAGCATCTACATGACCTCGGACAGCGGCAATGACGGCTCCTACAAGCTGACCGTCAGCTTCGAGCTGGGCACCGACGGCGACATCGACACGGTCAACGTGCTCAACCGCGTGCAGACCGCCAACGCCGAGTTGCCGGCGACCGTGCAGGCCGAGGGTCTCACGGTGAAGAAGCAGTCCTCGGCGATCCTGATGTTCGTGAACTTCTTCAGCCCGACCCAGAAGTTCGACACGCTGTTCATCGCCAACTACATGACGATCAACGTCATCGACGAGGTCTCGCGCACGCTCGGCGTCGGCCAGGCGACCTTGCTGTCGCGTCAGCAATACTCGATGCGCGTCTGGTTCGACAACGCGCGCCTGGCCCAGCTCAACCTCTCGCCGAACGATCTGATCAACGCGATCTCGTCGCAGAACACGGTGGCCGCGGTTGGCCGCATCGGCGCCCGGCCGACCGGTCCCAATCAGCAATACCAGCTCAACGTGCAGACGCAGGGACGGCTGCTCACGCCCGCGCAGTTCGGCGACATCGTCATACGCGCCAACCCGGACGGATCGACGCTCAAGCTCAAGGACGTGGCGCACATCGAGCTCGGCGCCGAAAACCTGGATTCGGAGTCGCGCTTCGACGGCAAGCCCTCCGTGGCGCTGGCGATCTATCTTTCCCCGGGCGCCAACGCGCTCGACACCGCGAACGGGATCAAAGGCCTGCTCACGCGCCTGTCGCATCGCTTCCCGCCTGGCCTCACCTACAACGTCACCTACGACAGCACCGATTTCGTGCGCGACACCGTGCACGAGGTGCTGATCACCTTGTCCGAGGCGTTCGTCCTCGTCGTCATCGTGGTGTTCCTGTTCCTCGGCAACCTGCGGGCCACGATCATCCCCACCGTCGCGGTGCCGGTGAGCCTGATCGGCGCCTTCGCCATCATGCTGTCGCTGGGGTTTACCGCCAACACGGTGTCGCTGCTGGCGATGGTGCTGGCGATCGGCCTCGTCGTCGATGACGCGATCGTCGTCGTGGAGAACGTCGAGCGGGTGATGGAGGAGGAGCCGGACATCGCTCCGGCGGAGGCCGCGCGCAAGGCGATGACCCAGATCACGGCGCCGATCATCGCCATCTCGCTGGTGCTGCTTTCGGTGTTCGTGCCGATCGCTTTCATTCCCGGCCTTTCCGGCGTGCTGTTCCAGCAGTTCGCGGTGACCATCATCGCGGCCATGCTGATCTCCGCGTTGAACGCGCTCACGCTGTCGCCCGCGCTGTGCGGCGTGTTCCTGCGCCATCGTCACGGCAGGCGCGGGATCATGGGCCGGGTGCTGAACGGCATCGATCATACACGCAACGGCTATTCCCGCGCCGTGGGCCGGCTGGTGCGCTTCGCCTTCGTCGGCATTGTGGTGGTGGTGCTCTGCGGCGTCGGCGTCGTCTTCATCCAGAAGTCGCTGCCGCTCGGCTTCCTGCCCGAGGAGGATCAGGGCGGCTTCTTCACCAACGTGCAGTTGCCCGACGGCGCCTCGGTGGCGCGGACCAGCCTGGTGGTCGGCAAGGTCGCGCAAATGGATGCGGCGCTGCCGGGCGCGCTGCACACGTTCGCGGTAATCGGCTACTCGTTCCTCGACGGTGTGCAGGAGCCCAATGTCGGCTTCGTGTTCACCCGGATGAAGCCGTTCGGCCAGCGGACCGCGGCCGACACCAGCGTCAATGCCTCGATCGCCCGGGTGTCCGGAGAGGCGCAATCGATCCGGGCGGCCACCGTCTTCGCGTTCAACCTGCCTCCGATCATCGGCCTGTCGCCCTCCGGCGGCTTCCAGTATGAGCTGGAGGGATTGCAAGGACAGTCGCAGCAGCAGCTTGGCGCCGAGATGAACGGGCTGATCGCCGCCGCCAACGGCAATCCGGCGCTGGCCCGCGTGTTCTCGACCTTCACCGACACCAACCCATCGCTGTTCCTGGATATCGACCGCGTCAAGGCGACGGCGCTCGGTGTCAACATCAACGACATCTTCACCGCGCTGCAAGCCACCCTGGGCAGCGACTATGTGAACCAGTTCAACGAATTTGGACGCATCTGGCAGGTCAACGTGCAGGCCGAAGCGCGAGACCGGTCCAGCATCGACAACATCTGGCAGATCTACGTGCGCAACAGCACCGGCGGCACCGTGCCATTGCGGGCGCTGGCCACGCTGAAAATCATCACCGGCCCGCAGGCGATCACCCGCTACAACAACTATCGCGCGATCACTATCAACGGTGCCGCGGCGCCCGGCGTGTCGTCCGGCACGGCGCTGGCGGCGATGGAGAACATCTCGGCGAAGACGCTGCAGCCCGGCTACAGCTATGAGTGGACCAGCACCGCCTACCAGGAGGTCCAGGCGAGCGGCAAGACGACGATCATCCTGGCGATGTCGCTGCTGTTCGCCTATCTGTTCCTGGTGGCGCTGTACGAGAGCTGGATCATCCCGGTCGCCGTGCTGCTGTCGGTGTCGGTAGGCATCCTGGGTGCAATGATCGGCATCAGCCTGCTGGGTCTGTCGCTCGACCTCTATGCCCAGATCGGCTTCGTGGTGCTGATCGCGTTGTCCGCCAAGAACGGCATCCTGATCGTCGAGTTCGCCATGGAGCGCCGCGAGGCAGGCGAGAGCATACGCGATGCCGCCGAGCAAGGCTCGCACATGCGGTTCCGCGCGGTGATGATGACCTCATTCGCCTTCATTCTCGGCCTGTTGCCGCTGGTCACCGCGACTGGAGCCGCGGCGCTGAGCCGGCGCGATGTCGGCACACCGGTGTTCGCGGGCATGCTGGCCGCCAGCGGCATCGGCATCTTCATCATTCCGATGCTCTACGTCACCTGCCAGACGGCGCGGGAATGGTTCCATCGCAAGCTGGGTATCGGCACCGACCGCCATCAACGCTGAGGCGTCGGATTGAACTGAACCGTTCCGGTTTCGTCCGTATAGTGTTGGTCACGCTTTCGTGATTGTGCGGTTGGCAGTTTGACGGTGGCTTCCAGGCGGACGGGTGCGTTGGGTTCTTGTTGAGGGATCACGCGCCAACACGGAGGACCGCCTTTCCATGCGTTCAATGATGGATCACCTCTCAAGCGCCTCAGGGAGCGCCATAGTGCGTGCGCCGGACGCCGGCGGAGGCTCGGCCGGGAACATCGACCAGCTCTGCATCGACACGATCCGCACCTTATCCATGGACGCGGTGCAGAAAGCCAAATCCGGCCATCCGGGAACGCCGATGGGTCTGGCGCCGGTTGCCTATACCTTGTGGCAGGAGGTGCTGCGCTACGATCCGGCGGAGCCGCGCTGGCCGGGCCGCGACCGCTTCGTGCTGTCCGTCGGACATGCCTCGATGCTGTTGTATTCACTGATCCATCTGGCCGGCGTGGTCGAGGTCAACGAGGACGGCAAACAGGGTGCCCCTTCGCTCACCCTTGATGACCTCAAGCAGTTCCGGCAGATGAGCAGCAAGACGCCAGGTCATCCGGAATATCGCTTCACCTCCGGCGTCGAGACCACGACGGGTCCGCTGGGCCAGGGCTGCGGCAACTCCGTCGGCATGGCGATCGCCGCGAAGTGGATGGCGGAACGCTATAACAAGCCCGGCTTCACGCTGTTTGACAGCCATGTCTATGTGCTGTGCGGCGATGGCGACATGATGGAGGGCGTCTCCAGCGAGGCGGCTTCGACCGCGGGCCATCTGGCGCTCTCGAACCTGACCTGGATCTACGACAGCAACCAGATCAGCATCGAGGGCTCGACGCAGCTTGCCTTCACCGAGGATACGCACAAGCGGTTCGAGGCCTATGGCTGGTCGGTCTCCGAGGTGCCGGACGCCAACGACACCGGCGTGATCCGCAAGCGTCTCGAGGACGTGCGCGCAGTCTCCGACCGTCCGACGATGATTGTCGTGCACAGCCTGATCGGTTATGGCGCGCCCAACCGGGCCGGCACCAAGGAAGCGCATGGCGAGCCGCTGGGCGACGACGAGGTCAAGGGCGCGAAGCGCGCCTATGGCTGGCCGGAGGACAGGCAGTTCTACGTTCCGGATGGCGTGCGCGAGCATTTCGCGGACGGCATCGGCAGGCGCGGCGCATCGCTCAGCCGCGACTGGTATGCGCTGTTCAAACGCTACCGGGCAGACTATCCGGAGTTGGCTGCCGAGCTGGACATGATCAACGAGCATCGTCTTCCGGAAGGTTGGGACAAGGAGATTCCGACCTTCGAGGCCAGCGAAAAGGGCGTTGCCTCCCGCGAGAGCTCCGGCAAGGTGCTCAATGCCATCGCCCCCAATCTGCCCTGGCTCATCGGCGGCGCGGCTGATCTTTCGCCCTCGACCAAGAGCGACCTCAAGTTCCAGGGCGCCGGCAGTTTCCAGCCCGGCAATTATGGCGGACGCAACCTGCATTTCGGCGTGCGCGAACACGCCATGGGGTCGATCTCGAACGGCATCGCGCTATCCGGCATACGCCCCTACTGCTCGGGCTTCCTGATCTTCAGCGACTACATGAAGCCGCCGATCCGCCTCGCCGCGATCATGGAACTTCCGGTGCTCTATCTGTTCACGCACGACAGCATCGGTGTCGGCGAGGACGGACCGACGCATCAGCCGATCGAGCAGTTGGCGCAGTTGCGCGCGACACCGGGGCTGCTCACCATACGCCCGGGAGACGCCAACGAGGTGGCGGAGGCGTGGCGCCTGGTGTTGCCGCTCAAGGAACAGCCGGCGGCATTGGCGTTGAGCCGTCAGCCGATGCCGACCTTCGACCGCGGCAAATACGCGCCTGCCTCAGGCCTCGCCAAGGGCGCCTACGTTCTGGCCGATTGCGAGGGCACGCCGGAGGTGATCCTGATGGCGACCGGCACGGAGCTGAGCCTTGCGGTCGGAGCTTACGAGACGCTCAAATCCGAGGGCACCAAGGCGCGCGTGGTGTCGATGCCATGCTGGGAATTGTTCGAGCAGCAGAGTCAGGAATATCGCGACAGCGTGCTGCCGCCGCACGTCACCGGACGCGTGGTGATCGAGCAGGCGGCAGCCATCGGCTGGGACCGCTACGCCGGCGCCTCCGGCAGCATGATCGTGATGCGTACCTTCGGCGCCTCGGCGCCGCTGAGCGCGCTTCTGGAAAAGTTCGGCTTCACCCCGGAGCGTGTGCTCGAAGAGGCGCGCAAGCAGGCGAAATCGACAAAGGAGAGCTGACATGAACGTGGTGCAGAAGACACCAGGGGCTGCGGACTTGAACCCGCTGCAGACCTTGGAGAAGTTCAAGCAGTCGCCCTGGCTTGATTTCATCCAGAGATCGTTCCTTCTTGAAGGCAAGCTCGCCGCGCTTGTGCGCGACGACGGCCTGAAGGGTGTCACCTCCAATCCGTCGATCTTCGAGAAGGCGATGGGCCACGGCAGCGACTACGACGAACAGTTCAAGACGCTCGTGGAAGCCGGCAACACCAATGTCAGCGATCTCTACGAGGCCATGGCGGTCGAGGACATTCGCAATGCCGCCGAGGTGCTCAAGCCGGTTTGGGAGCGGACCGAAGGGCTCGACGGCTATGTGAGCCTTGAGGTCTCCCCGTATCTGGGCCTGAGCACGGAGCCGACCATCAACGAAGCGCGCCGGCTTTGGCAGACCGTGGGCCGGCCCAACCTGCTGGTCAAGGTTCCCGGCACCGAGCCGGGCGTGCCAGCGATACGCACACTGATTGCCGACGGCATCAGCATCAACGTGACCCTGCTGTTCTCGATCGACGCCTACAAGTCGGTGCTCGAGGCCTATCTGCAGGGCCTTGAGGAGCGTTACGCGAATGGCAAGCCGATCGACAAGATCGCCAGCGTCGCCTCGTTTTTCGTCAGCCGCATAGACGGCCTGATCGACAAGGAGATCGATGCGCGCCTTGAGAAAGGCGATCCGCAATCAGAGAACCTCAAGGCTCTGCGCGGCAAGGTCGCGATCGCCAACGCCAAGCTCGCCTATCAGCATTACCTTGAGGTGACGGCAAGCGAGCGCTGGAAGAAGCTGGCGGACGCCGGCGCCAACCCGCAACGCCTGCTCTGGGCCAGCACCGGCACCAAGGACAAGGCCTATAGCGACGTGCTGTATGTCGAGGAGCTTGTCGGCCCCGACACCGTCAACACCATGCCGCCGGCAACCATGGACGCGTTCCGCGACCATGGCGTTGCGCGCAACGCGTTGCTCGAGGATGTCGATCAGGCCAGGCACGCGCTCGCCGAGACGGAGCGGCTGGGCCTCGATCTGGCAGGGGTCACCGACAAGCTGGTGCGAGACGGTGTCGACTCGTTTGCCACCTCGTTCGATCAGTTGCTCGGCGCGGTTGCCGCCAAGCAGATGAAGCTCGCGGCGGGCCGGCTGAGCCACACCGAGATCAGCTTGCCGCCGGCGCTCGATCAGGCCTTCAGGGAGACGCTGGAAGCCTGGCGCAAGGACGGCATCGTCCGTAAGCTGTGGGAGCGCGACGCCTCCGTCTGGACCGGCGCGGACGAAGCCAAGTGGCTTGGTTGGCTCGGCGTCATCGACGAGCGTATCGCGCATCTGGCGGAGCTGACCAGCTTCCAGGAGGAGGTAAAGCAGAGGGGCTTCGCGCACGTTCTGCTGCTTGGCATGGGCGGCTCCAGCCTTGGTCCGGAAGTGCTGGCCGAGACCTTCGGCAAGCGCGGCGGCTTTCCGGCTTTGCACGTCCTGGACAGCACCGATCCGCAGCAGGTGAGCGCGTTCGAGC
Organism: uncultured Acetobacteraceae bacterium; assembly: GCA_964246745.1. Lineage (GTDB taxonomy): Bacteria > Pseudomonadota > Alphaproteobacteria > Acetobacterales > Acetobacteraceae > Lichenicoccus. Next base: position 6,946 of record CAXTRK010000026.1, on the reverse strand, counting down.
ATAAGGTTGATCTTGCCGACACCCTGGTGATTGTTTCCTCGAAATCAGGCGGCACGCTCGAGCCGAATATCCTCAAGGCCTATTTCTTCGACAAGATGACCAAGGCGGTGGGGCCCGAAAAGGCTGGACAGCATTTCGTCACCGTGACCGATCCGGGCTCGCACATGGAAGACGTCGCCAAGAGTGACGGCTTCTGGAAGATCTTCCACGGCGATCCCACGATCGGCGGCCGCTATTCGGTGCTGTCGAATTTCGGCCTGGTGCCGGCCGCCGCCGCGGGCATCGACCTGCATGAGTTCCTCAATTCGGCGCAGATGATGGAATATGCGTGCGGCTCAGGCTCGCCGCCGGAGCAGAATCCTGGTGTGCAGCTCGGCGCCATGCTTGGCGTCGCGGCAAGGCATGGCCGCGACAAGATCACCATCGTCGCCTCGCCAGGGATTTACGACATGGGGGCCTGGCTTGAGCAGTTGATGGCGGAGTCCACCGGCAAGAACGGCCATGGGCTGATTCCGGTCGATGACGAGACCCTGGCAACGCCCGAGCATTATGGGGACGACCGCGTCTTCGCCTATCTGCGGCTTGCCGATGCGCCCGACCCGGCGCAGGACAAGGCGGTCGAGGCTTTGAAGCAGGCTGGACAGCCGGTGGTCGTGATTTCGCTGTCGAGTTCGTTGCTGATCGGCCAGGAGTTCTTCCGCTGGGAGTTCGCCACCGCGGTGGCCGGCGCGATCATCGGCATCAACGCTTTTGATCAGCCGGATGTCGAGGCCAGCAAGATCGCGACCCGCAAGCTGACCGACGCCATCACTGACAGCGGGACCTTGCCCGACGAAGCGCCGTTCGCCACCGACGGCAATTTCAGCTTTTTTGCCGACAAGCAAAACGCGCGCGCGCTCGGCGGCGGCTCGCTTGAGAGTGTGCTGAAGGCGCATTTCGATCGTCTCAAGGCGGGGGATTACGCGGCGTTGCTCGCCTATATCCAGCGCGACGATGACACCCGTGCGTGGATACAGACGGCGCGTTTGGCGATCCGTGACGCCAAGCACGTCGCCACGTGCGCGGAGTTCGGACCTCGGTTCCTGCACTCCACCGGGCAGGCCTATAAAGGTGGGCCGAACAGCGGCGTGTTTCTGCAGATCACCGCGGATGACGACGCCGACCTTGCCGTGCCGGGCGAGAAGTACACGTTCGGCACCGTCAAGGCGGCGCAGGCGCGCGGCGATTTCGACGTGCTCGCCGAACGCGGACGCCGCGCGCTGCGTGTGCACATCAAGGGCGACCTGCAGGCTGGCCTGAACCGGCTTGGCGAGGCGATCGCCCAAGCTGTCGCCTGAGCCTTTCCGGCCGCCCTTGCCGCTCGAACCCTCAACGTCTCCTGGAGATCCACATGCAGATCGGCGTCATTGGTCTGGGCCGCATGGGCGGCAATATCTCGGTTCGTCTGGCGCGGCACGGGCACGAGGTGGTGGTGTTCGATCGCGATGAGAAAACCGTCGCCGATGTGTGCCGCCGCGCCGAGCGCAGCGACGCGGCGTCAGGGCTTGGCGACATGGTCGGCAAGCTTTCGTCTCCGCGCGTCGTCTGGGTGATGTTGCCGGCGGGCACCATCACCGAGCAGACAATCGAGTCGCTTGCGGGGATGCTGTCGGAGGGCGACATCGTCATCGACGGCGGCAACAGCTTCTACAAGGACGATATCCGCCGCGCCCGCCTGTTGCGCGAGAAGAGCATCCACTATGTCGATGTCGGCACCTCGGGCGGAGTCTGGGGGCTCGAACGCGGCTATTGCATGATGATCGGCGGAGCCAAGGAAGCGGTCGAGCATGTCGATCCGATCCTCTCGGCGCTGGCTCCGGGCATCGGCGGCATCGAGCGCACCAGGAACCGCAGCGAAAGTCTCGATCCGCGCGCCGAACAAGGATATCTTCATTGCGGGCCGGCGGGCTCGGGGCATTTCGTCAAGATGGTGCATAATGGCATCGAATACGGCATGATGGCGGCCTACTCCGAAGGCTTTGACGTGATGCGGAACAAGAATTCGCATGACCTGCCGGAAGATGAGCGCTTCGAACTGAACATGGCCGACATCGCCGAGGTATGGCGCCGCGGCAGCGTGGTGTCCTCTTGGCTGCTCGACCTGTGCGCCACAGCACTCGCCGAGAACATCTCTCTCTCAAACTATACCGGACAGGTTGCGGACTCCGGCGAGGGCCGCTGGACCATCGAGGCGGCGATCGAGGAAGCTGTTCCGGTGCCAGTCTTGAGCGATGCCCTGTTCACCCGGTTTCGCAGCCGCACCGGCAATAATTTCGGCGAGAAGCTGCTCTCCGCCATGCGCTTCCAATTTGGCGGCCATGTCGAGCAGCATCACACCGAGAAGAAGCATGGCGGCGAGGTTTCCGAGGTCAAGAGCTGAGGCATGGATGCGCCCGTACCCGTAGATGCTGAGGACCAGAACGAACCGGACGCGGCCCAACCAAAGCGCAGTCCGCCCTGCCGGATGGTCATCTTCGGCGGCGGCGGCGATCTCACCCGCCGCCTGCTGATCCCGGCGATCTATAATCTCGCTTGTGCCGGCCTGCTCGACGACGACTTCTCGATCGTCGCGATTGATTGGGCCGACCTCAGCACGGAAGCCCTGCGCGAGCAGCTTGAGGAGACGATGCGCGAGTTTGTTGCGCAGCGTAAAGCCAACGCGGTCACACTGCAGGAAGAAGCCTGGTCCTGGCTCAGCCGCCGTGTCTCGTATCTGCGCGGCAGCTTTGACGATCCGGAGACCTACAAGCAGCTTGGCGTGCAATGCGGGCCAGGCAATTGCGTGTTCTACCTGGCGGTCGCCTCGCGCTTCTTTGGTCCGATCGTGGCGCAGCTCGACGCGGCGGGCCTGACCCAAGAGAGCGGGCGCTGCTTCCGACGCGTCGTGGTGGAGAAGCCGTTCGGCGCGGATCTGGCATCGGCGCGTGCCCTGAATGCAAAGCTCGGCGCTTCGCTCGATGAAAGCCAGATCTACCGGATCGATCACTATCTCGGCAAGGAGACAGTGCAGAACATCCTTGCCTTGCGGTTTTCCAACGGATTTTTCGAACCGATCTGGAATCGACAGAATATCGACCATGTGCAGATCACGGTGGCCGAGACGGTGGGGGTGGAGCGGCGCGGCCGCTTCTATGAGAGCACCGGCGCGCTCCGGGACATGGTGCCGAACCACATCATGCAGTTGCTCGCCATGGTGTCGATGGAGGCGCCGACCTCGTTCGACGCGGACGCGGTGCGTGACGAGAAATCCAAGGTGATGACGGCGATCCACGCACTCGACTGGCGTGACACGGTGCGCGGACAATACACATCCGGCACCATCGCCGGGCGCCCGATGGCGGGCTACCGGGAAGAGCCGGACGTCTCCCCGGAGAGCCAGACTGAGACGTTCACGGCGTTGAAGCTCTCCATCGACAACTGGCGTTGGGCCGGGGTGCCGTTCTACTTGCGCACCGGCAAGCGGCTGACCCGTCGGAAGAGCGAGATTGCCGTGCATTTCAAGCAGGCGCCCTATGCGCTGTTCCGCGACACGCCGGTTGAGAAGCTCACGCCCAACATCATGGTATTGCAAATCCAGCCGAGCGAGGGAGTGACGATGCAGTTCTCGGCCAAGATGCCAGGCCCGGTGGTCAAGCTCGGCGGCGTCCGGATGAAGTTTGATTACGCCGACTGGTTTCAGGAAGGTCCGAGCACCGGCTACGAGACCTTGATTTATGATTGCCTGATCGGCGATGCCACCCTGTTCCAGCGCGCCGACAATATCGAAGCCGGATGGCGCGTGGTGCAGCCCGGCCTGGATGCCTGGGGCAATGGCGAGGGCGCGTTGTCGTTCTACCAGGCCGGCGAAGCGGGCCCGGACGATGCCGACGCGCTGCTGACGCGCGACGGCAGACACTGGCTGAGACTCACGTCGTGACCGGCGTGATCATGAAACGCGAGGGCGCCAGCGCGCGTGTTCGTCTGCTGGTCTCGGATATCGACGGCACTCTGGTGACCAGCGAAAAGCAGGTGACGCCGCGCGCGCTGCGTGCGGTGCAGTCGCTTCGCGCCGCCGGTGTTCAGCTCGCCTTGGTCAGCAGCCGGCCGGCGCGCGGCATGGACATGTTCATGGCGCCGCTCGGCATCGACACGCCGCGGGCCGGGTTGAATGGCGGCGAAATCCTGGCACCGGACGGCTCGGTGCTGGCCCACATCTCGCTCAATCCCGACGCCGCCCGACGGGTGGTGGAGGCGCTTGACGAACACGGCGTGGAAGCATGGGTGTTCGCCGGCGGCGAATGGCTGGTGAGAGACAGCCGCACCGGATCGCCCGGGGGCGCCTATGCGGAGAAGGAGCATCGCGCGGTACGGATCGACCCCGTCGTCGTTGATGACTTTGAAGGGCATTACCATCATATCGGCAAGATCATGGGCTCGACGTCGGACTTCCGCCTGCTCGAGCGTGTCGAGATCAACCTCCAGACCATGCTTGGCGATCAGGTCAACGCGCACCGGTCGCAGCTTTATTATCTCGACGTGACCCATCCCGACGCCAACAAGGGCAACGCGGCACTGCGTCTGTGCGAGCTGCTTGGAGTTGCGTCCGACGAGATGGCCTGCATCGGCGACATGGGCAACGACATCGCGATGCTGGACGTGGCGGGCGTTGCGATCGCCATGGGCAACGGCACCGTGGAGGTGATGGAGGCCGCGCATTACGTAACCAAAACAAACGAGCAGGAGGGCTGGGCGATCGCGGTCGAGCAGCTCATCCTGCCGCGAGGCCCCCAAAGCAGAGCGGGAGGAGCATGATGAGCGCAGACGAGATTGCCCTGGTGCTAGCCGATGTCGACGGCACCCTGGTCACCAAGGAGAAGATACTCACCGATCGCGCCATACGCGCCGTGCGGGAGCTAAAGCGGCGCGGCATCCGCTTCGCCATCACCAGCGGCCGGCCGCCGAAGGGCATGAAGATGGTGATCGAGCCGCTGGATATCACCGAGCCGGTGGCCGGGTTCAATGGAGGCATGTTCGCGAAACCCGATCTCAGCATCATCGAGGAAAAGACGCTGCCGCGCGAGATTGCCCAGAAGACCGTGGCGCTGCTGCGTGACCATAAGGTTGATGTCTGGGTCTATAGCGGCGAGGACTGGCTGGTTCCGGATATCAAAGGGCCGCACGTCTCGCGCGAGGAGTGGACGGTCAAGTTCCCGCCAAAACAATCATCCGATTTCGGCGCGGCTCTGGATCGCGCGGTCAAGATCGTCGGCGTCAGTGACGACCTCGATCTGATGGCGCGTTGCGAGCGGGAGGCGCAGCAGGCGCTTGGCGAGACGGCGTCGGCCGCCCGCTCGCAGCCCTATTATCTCGACGTGACCCACCCGGACGCCAACAAGGGCGGCGTCGTCGCAAGCCTCTCGAAGATGCTCGGTATCGCGCCGGCCGCAATCGCGACCCTTGGCGATCAGCCCAACGACGTGCTGATGTTCAAGAAGAGCGGGATGTCGATCGCAATGGGCAATTCGTCAGACGAGGTCAAGCAGGCGGCGACGCATGTCAGCGACTCCTCGGAAGAGGAAGGTTTTGCCAAGGCGGTCGAGCGCTTCGTGCTGGGCGGGGAGGGAGGTGAGCGATGAGCACGGTCGCCGACGGCCGCGAACAGGTGCTGGCCGATCCGGATGCGGTGGCCAGATACATGGCGGAATGGCTGACCGGGCAGGCCACGGCCAAGGACGGCAGGTTCGTGATTGCCTTGTCGGGGGGCTCTACCCCGAAACGGCTCTACGAGATCATGGCGGCCTCGCCGTACGCGTCGCGTTTCCCCTGGGCGCGCACGGAGCTGTTCTTCGGTGATGAGCGATTCGTGCCGGCTGACGACGAATCAAGCAATTACCGCATGGTCAACCAGGCGCTGCTGTCGCAGGTGGACGTGCCGCACGAGCGCGTGCATCGCTGGCCCACCGAGGGCGACCCGCAGGAGGCGGTCGCGTCCTACGCACGCGATCTGCGCGCGACCTACGGCAGCGACACGCTGCAGCCTGGTCGTCCCTTGTTCGACGTGGTGCTGCTTGGACTGGGCGAGAATGGCCATACCGCCTCGCTGTTTCCCGGCACCGCCGTGCTCGAGGAGCGCACTGCCTGGGTCGGCACCTGCGTGCCGCACGACGCGCCCCATCGGCGCCTGACCTTGACCTATCCGGCCATCGCCAGCAGCGCGCATGTGCTGTTCCTGGTGACCGGGGGTGGCAAGCGGGAGGTGCTGGGCCGCGTGCGTGCGCGCGATCCGTCGCAGCCCGCCTCACACATCACCACCGAGGGCGAGCTGGTCTGGGTGCTTGATGAGGCTGCCGCAGGGCGGGCGGGAGCCGGCCACGATGGATGATCCGGCGTCGGCGCTGAAGCGGCAGGCCGCCGAGCAGGCGGCGGCACTGGTCGAAGACGGCATGGTGGTGGGACTGGGCACCGGTTCGACCGCCGCCTTCGTGATCGAGTCTCTCGCACGACGGGCAGCGGAGGGATTGCGCTTCGTCGCCATCCCGACCTCCGAACGCAGTGCCGAGCAGGCGCGCGGACTCGGCATCGAACTCACCGATTTCGGCCGACACGCCGAGATCGATCTTACCATCGACGGAGCCGACGAGATTGAACGCGGCTCGCTCAACCTGATCAAGGGACTCGGCGGCGCGCTGCTGCGCGAGAAGATCGTCGCCGCCGCCAGCCGACGACTGGTGATCGTTGCCGACGACCGCAAGCTGGTCGACCATCTGGGCGAGCATACGCCAGTGCCGGTCGAGGTTGCGCCGTTCGGCTGGGAGAGCGTGGCCCACCAGATCGGACGGCTCGGAGCGGCGGCGACGCCGCGGCGCGCCCGCGGCGGGGCGCTGGTGGTGACCGACGGCGGCCACATGCTCCGGGGTTGGGGGGTCGG
>CAXTRK010000025.1:0-47820 GCA_964246745.1 uncultured Acetobacteraceae bacterium | reverse complement strand
CGATCTCATCCACAGCTTGAATCACGACTCACCGTCCAACGATAGTGGGTACTAGTGGTCTCGATCTGGTTCACGCAGGCATTCTATCCCCTCGCTCGCATCAGTTCAGCCCCGCTTGTCCTGTGGATAGCGGGGAAGACGGGGACGCAATCCTCCCTGTCCACTTCCATTCACAGGTGGAGAGAGTCACGAAAAAAGTGCTAGGTTGCGCGCCATGAACCTTGCCCTGCGCACGCCGATGACGCTGCAGCAGTTCCTCTTGTGGGAGGAACGGCAGGAGCTGCGCTATGAGTTCGACGGTTTTCAGCCGGTCGCAATGGCGGGCGGCACCGCAGCCCACGCGGCTGTTCAGAGGAATCTCATCTTCTCCTTGACGGGTCGCCTGCGCGGCCAGGCATGCCAGGCCTATGGCAGCGAGCTGAAGATCGAGGTCGCCGGCCGCATCCGCTATCCGGAAGCCTTCGTGGTGTGCACGCCGGTGCCGCCCCGCTCCACCGTGGTGGCCGATCCCGTGATCGTGTTCGAGGTGCTCAGCGACGGCACCGCGAACGACGACCTCGTGCTCAAGAACGCCGAGTACCGCGCCACCCCGTCGATCCAGCGCTACGTCGTCCTGCAGCAGACTCACGCCGGCGCCATCGTCTTCACCCGCAAGGGCGAGGATTGGATCACCGAGATCGTCAACGACAAGGGCGTCCTGCACATGCCCGAAATCGGCCCCGAAATCGGCATCCAGATCCCGATGGCGGAAATCTATGCCGACATCGACCTGACGGCAGAGCAGGAAGTACCGGCCGCCGAGGGCTGAGTTCGGGCTATGCCGGTTCTGACGGCATCAGCGTTTGCTGTGGTTCGTCGGGACGCCAGCTTCGTAGCCGCAGCGCGTTGATGACCACGCCGACGCAGCCCAGCGTGGCGGCGCCAGCGGCGAGCGCCGGGCTGAGCAGCCCGGCGGCGGCAATCGGCATGCCGATGCCGTTGAACACGAATGCCCAGAACAAGCCTTCGCGCACATGGGTTGAGGTGAGGGCCGCCACCTCGACCGCGTCGACGATCAGGTCGGGGTCGCGGCGCAGCACGACGATGCTGGCCGCGTCAAGGGCCGCATCGCTGCCGATGCCAGTGGCAATGCCAAGGTCGGCCGCGGCCAAAGCTGGCGCGTCGCTGCCGGCCATCGCCACCAGGCGCGGCTGCTCCGCGCCCTGGGCTTCCCGCGCGAGCCTGCGCACGGCGTCAGCCTTGTCCTCCGGCGGCAGACCGCTCAGCAGACGGTCCACACCGGCGTCGCCGGCAACCCGGCGTGCCGCGCCCTCGCCGTCGGCGGTCAACAGGATGGTCGTGATCCCGCGCCGCGACAGCCGCGCCATCGCCTCGGCGGCGCGCGGCGCGACCACGTCGGTAAAGCCAAGCAGACCGAGAATACGGCTGCCGCCCGCAGCTCCGGCGCGACGCTCGGCCAGCAGGGCGACGGTGCCGCCTTGCGCATCCACCCGCTCTGCCGTCTCGGCGAGTCCGGCGGGCAGGCGCCATCCCTCGCCCTCGATCATGCGCCGGCTGCCGAGCAGCAGCGATTGGCCGCCGACCCGGGCGGTGACTCCATAACCAGGCACCACGTGCGCGCGCACCGCGGCGCCCATCACGGCATGGCCGGAGGAGGCGCGCACCGCCGCCGCCAGCGGGTGGTCGCTTGCGTCCTGCATCGACGCTGACAGTGTAAGCAGCTCGGCTGCCTCGGCGTAATGCGATGCGCCGCCGGCGGGGACCACCTGTTCGATGGCCGCACGCGCTTCGGTCAGCGTGCCGGTCTTGTCGAAGGCGGCGATGCCGATCCCGCGCGCCCGCTCGATCGCGCCCGCATCACGGAACACGATCCCGGCGCCGGCCGCTGCCTTGCTGCCGGCGGCGAGCGCCGCGGGCGACGCAAGCCCCAGCGCGCACGGGCAGGCGATCACCAGCACCGAGACGGCACACCAGATCGCTTCCACGCCATTGCCGCTCGCCGCCCACCAGCCGACCAGGGTGAGCAGGGCGAACACCAGCACGACCGGAGCAAAGAAGGCGCAGACCTGGTCGGCGAGCCGAGGCGCACGGGCGATCGGCGCCCCTTCGAGTATCCGCAGCGCCTTGGCGAGACGCGTGTCGGCTCCAACCGCCAGCGCCTCGACCAACAGGCTGCCCTCCAGCGCCAGGGAGCCCGCGGTCACCGGTTCGCCTCTTGCCTTGAGAACGACGCGGCTCCCAGTTGCGGGCAGGAGCGATTCATCAACTTGGCCTTTGCCATCGCGCACGACGCCGTCCACCGCGACGCGGGCGCCGGGGCGCACCATCAGCAGATCGCCGACGCGCAGATCGGCGCGCGGCGTGTCCTGCTCGGCCAGGCTCGAGGACGCGCGCCGGATCACCGTCTCAGGCAGCATATCCAGCAGCGAGCGGATCGGCTCGGCGGCGCGCCGCCGCCGCTGTCGATCAAGCCAGCCGCCGATCAGCAGCGAGGTGATGGTCAGCGCCGCGATCCCGAAATACCAGGCGTGCGATCCGCTCAGCAGTGCCGCCGTGCTCACCACCCAGGCGACGGTGGCGCCGAGTGCGGCCAACAGCTCGACCACGCAGGTGCCGCGGCGCAGACCAGCCATGGCCGAGCGATAGACTGGCCGGCCAAGCCAGAACTGCACGGGCGTCGCCAGCAGGAACTGAACCCAGCCCGGCAGCTCCAGCCGGACAGCCAGGCCGTCCTGATGCAGCAGCACGAACAGCAGATGCAGCAGCATCGACACGATCAAAGGCGCGGTCAGCACGCAGGCAAGAATCAGCTCGCGCGTATCGCGCTGCCCAGCTTCATTGCTCTCCGCCGAAGGCGGCTTGATCATCGACGCGGCAAAGCCCGCCGCCTCGACGGCGCCCTGCAGACGGCTGGCCAATGCCGCATCGTCCTCGGCGCGGTCGCGACCGAGCGAGACGCGTGCCCGCTCGGTCGCGAGATCGACCGAAACCGAAAGCACTCCCTCGCTCGCCGACAGCGCCCGCTCGACACGACTCGCGCACAGCGCGCTGCTCATGCCGTCAATGGCGAGATTGACCCGGCGCGCGCGAGAGGCGCCAACGCCGTCTCGGGCACTTTCAGGCGGAATCGGGATCAACACCTCATCCATGCATGACCTCCCATGCCGGGCCGCCGCATAGCATAGACCCATATGACCGGGAGCAAGAGACTGCCGGGCGAGAACGGGTCGAGAAAGTCGAGCTCCACGAAGACACGGATCGCGAAGAACACGGCCAGCGAGCAGAAGAAGGCCGAGTCCGGGTCTGGCTGCCGCAGCCCCAAAGTGAAGGATGCCGCCGCGACCCCGGTCAAGGTCGCGGCAAGGATCACAGCGCCGATCTCACCGAGTTCGACCGCCGTCTCGTAATACAGATTATGGAAGTGAAACCCGACACGGCTGTCGATCTGCGCGAAACGCCATAATCCTTCCGCCTCGACATGACCTTGCACCCAGAACGCCTGGTAGCCGACGCCGAGCACCGGCCGCATCGCGATATAGTCCCGTGCGCGCGACCACAGGAAGGTGCGGCCGGTGAGACTGGTGTCCTTGCCCGCCGCCGCCAGCAGCGATGACAGGTCAAGGCCCTGCTGCGCCGCCACCATGGCGACCCCGCCTGCTCCCGCGGCAAGGATCGCGAGAAGCGGCAGCAGCAGGTCGCGTTCCCTCCGGGACAGCAGCGACATCAGGACGAGGCCGAGCGCCGTGATCATCGCGCCGCCGCCCGCAAGCAAGGCGCCAAGGGAATGCGCCTTGACCAGCATGACCGGATCGAGCAGCAGGCCGAACAGCGCCAGGAGACGCAGCAGCCAGGATTGCCGACGGTCCGCCGCGACCGACACGCTGCTGATCATCGACAGGCAGACGAAGCAGGCAAGATTGTTCTTGCTGCCGAAGATGCCGATCAGCGCGACCTCGCCCGTGGTCCCCACGGCCGCCGTGGTACGCAACACGGCGCTCAGAACAATGCCCACGAGCAATGCGCACATCAGGGACGAGATCAGGTTCCGCGGCCTCTGCGCGCGTGCGGCGACGACGGCAGTGGCGGTGAACAGCAGGAATTCGACGCCGAGCTTGAGCGAGATCGCCGGTTCGACCGACCAGAGAGCGGAGAGCGTGGCGAACGCCGGCAGCAGCCAGGGCAGGCGGCAGGATTGCAGCCAGCCCAGGCAGCGGGACGGCCAGGCTGCGATGGCGAGGCCCCACGCGCCAAGGCAGATCGCCATGGCCGGCATGCCGTAGCGAGTCTCCAGCACGAACCCGGTCAGCGACACGAAGCTGAGCCACCAGATGAGGCGCTCATCAGGCCTCCATTCCTCGCGGACGTGCGCCAGCGCCGGCATCAGCCGTGGACGGGAACGCGATTGAGCACGATGCCGATGATGTTGCGGCGTTCGAGCCCGGCGGAGCGCAGGCGATCAAGCAGCGCGGACGCGCCCATGCGTCCCGGTTCAAGCAGCAGCGCGAAGGCGCCGATCTCGGCAAACAGCGTGTGGGCTTCCGCGGGCCGCTCCAGCGACGGAAAATCGATCACCACGAAGCCGTCTGCGCCGCGGTGCCATTCGATCTCTTCGCGTAGGCGCGATTGCGGCCCGGCTTGTTCGGACAGGACCAGCAGGCTCGCGGCATGTCCGGAGGCAATCAGGCATTTGACGAGGCTGGCGGCAATCGTGCTCGTCCCGGCGCCGGTCGTGGGAGCGATCACGCCGATCACCCTGGTCCGGCCGGCATCGCCATGCTGTTGCAGCCGAACGCGCAGCCTGCGTATGCCGAGTCCGAACGGCGCATCCGGGTGCAGGATCGCGAAATCCGCCAGCGTCTCGGACCCGTTCGGGGCGACGGCGGCCGGCAGCGATGCCAGGCAGGGCAGGCCGGTCTCCGCCAGAACATCCGCAGGGTGGCGAAGCCGACGGTCAAGCGCCTCGCGCAGCAGGCCCGCGAGAAAGCCCGCGGCCAGGCCGAGGACGATGGCGGCGGCAAGGATCAGCTTGCTCCGCGGGCTGCTTTTGGTCAAAGGCGGCCGCGCCTGCGTCACCACGCGCGCATCGGCGAGCGGAAATGACTCATCCTGCACCGCCTGGGCGGCGCGCTGGAGCATTGCCGTGTAGAGCGACCGGTAGCTGTCCGCGGCACTCTGCAACGAACGCAAGCTCGCCCGCGCCGCATTCGTCGAGCGCCATGTGCCGACCAGGCTGTCGAGTTGCGCCTCCATGGCCGCCTCGTCCGCGCGATCGATCGCGAGGTCGCTGGCGGCGCTCTGGTCGATCCGCTGGACCTCGCTGCGGATCGAGGCCTGGAGTGCCGCCATATCCTTCCGGAGCGACACGACGACGCGGTTGTCGCGGCCGTACTGCGCGGACCACTCGGCGACCCGCACCGCATCGCTGAGATAGCGTTCGCGCAAACCATTGATCACCGAGCTTCGCAGCGCGTCCGACGCGGCGGACCCCGGACCATCCGACGATGTCGCGATCTGCCCGATCCGCGCCAGCCTCGCGGACGCCTGCGCCGTGCGGGCACGCGCGGCGGCAAGCTCGCCGTTCAAGGCGGCGAGCTGCTGCTCGTTCAGAAAGCCGGTTGCGGTATCAACGATGCCGCTTTGCGACTTGAAGCGCTGCACCTCGAGGTCGGCGCCCAGCGCCTTGTCGCGGAGCTGGACAAGCCGGGTCTGCAACCAATCCGCCGCCTTGCGCGCCGACGCGTCCCGGACCGCGAGCCGCTCCGAAAGATAGGCCTGCGTCAGTCCGCGGGCGAGCCTGGCCGCCAACTCCGGCGTGTCTGCGGTCGCATCGATTTCGATGACGTAGGTCAGGCCGATCCGGTGCGCCGAAACCATGTCGAGAAAACGTTGCACCAGCCGATCGCTGGCCTCGTCGTCCGTAGGCCCCCGCCCTGCGCGCCATGAGGGCAATCTCAGAAGCCCGGACAGCAACGACGGCGCGGCGTTGAATGCCGGGTCGTCGCGTAGGTGCAACAAAGCCACCGCCTGCCGTGCCAGCCCGGCCGAGCGCAGCACTTCGACCTCGCTTTCGATCAACGCACTCTGTATCTGAGCGTCGCTCACCGGTTCATGCTGCGGCGACAGCGCCGCCTGCGGCATGTCCACCAGGAGGGTCGCGCGCGCGGTAAACTGCCGAGTTGCCGTGGCGATGTAGAAAAGCGCCAGCACGACTGCGATCGCGACCGACGCAAGCAGCGTCCGACGGTGTCGGATCAGAAACCCGGCCGCTTCGCCGAGCCAGGCGAAAGGCCGCGGTTCGGACATCGCCTCGAGCAATCCAGGCTCAAGCGAGAGGGGCGAGTTCATTCGGCGAACCTTCCGGAATGCGGCATGTTGCGGGCGTATCCAGAGTGTCGGCGCCGCGGACGAAGTGCAGCAGGTCGTCGTAGCAGGCCTCTGGCGAGAAGTGACGGCGCGCCGCCGCAAGCGCGCTGGCGCCGAGCAGCGCCCGTGCCGTGCGATCGTCGAGCAGGCGTGCGAAGGCGGCGAGGAACTCGAACGGCTGGTCTGCCTGGACCACCGCATCGTGCAGCAGGGACCCCACGCCCTGCAGCGTCGTCGCGGTGGCAATGACGGCCTTGCCGCGGCCGAGCGCCTCGACCAGCTTGATCTTGAGGCCGGATCCAAGACGCAGCGGCGAGACGACGATCGCCGCCCGTCGGTATTCCTCGTCCAGATCATCAACCTTGCCGAGCAGGCTGACATTGCGTCCGGCCTTGCCAAGACCGGCGCAGCAGGTGCCGGCGATCCGCAATCGCGCCTGCGGGGAGCGTTCCAGCAAACGCGGCCAGACCTCCTCGAGAAACCAGGCAATGCCGTCGATGTTCGGCTGCGTGTTGCTGCCCACGAACAGAACAATGCCGTTCTCACCGGGCTGCGCCTCCGTGGACGGCCAGACCGCCATCGGCGCCAGGATCACGCGTTTGTCCGGCAGCAGCCGCGCGACCGTGCCGGCTTCCTCGGCCTGAATCGCGATCACCGCGTCCGCCCGGTCGAGCAGAGCCAACTCGCGCTCCTGATCGATCGGCACCACCGTGCGGCGCGCGTCCTGCGCGGAGAACAGGTCATGCATCACCACCGCGCTTGGCGCGCGCGGCTGCAGGGCGAACGGGATCGCCTCGGTCAGAAAGGCATAATCCGCGAGCAGCACGGCCGAGCGCCGTGTCGCGTTGGCAACGAAGCATCTGTCCACATCCGCGAGCGGCACCGCGATGGCATGCGCGGCCCTGCGTTCGAGTCCGTCGATCCTGATATGGACACGGCTCAGCAGCCGGTGCGCGACCGCTCCCGCCGCGCGCAGGGCGATGCGCGGATCGCGGGCAACGACAATCCGGCCGAGCCGGAACGCGCCTCGTATCCGGATTGCGCTGAACACGTCCATCTCCGGCGCGAGTCGCAGCATCGGCCAACGCCCGAACATGGCGGGCGACGGCGAGACAAGGTCGATCTCATAGCCGGCCTGCTTCAACCGATTGCACAGGCTGAGGAGATAGGCGGAACTGCCGTTGGCGTGGCCGACGATGCGTTGCCGCGAGAGCAGGCTGACGACGCCGCGTGGCCGAAGCGGCGCGGGACCCGAACAGCGCCGCCTGCGTCGGAGCAGACGCAGCAGCCGGTCGCGCAGCACAATCCGCAGCAATGCCGCGACATCCGGCCTGACGCAGGCCAACCGCAGCGCCTCCTTCCATCGACGTCGCTTGATCGCGGCGACCAGCGTCTCGAACGCCAAGGCCTTCAAGATTGTCTCGCGACGCCGGTCCAGAGCGGCGCTCACCGAGGGCGAGAGGCCGCGCGGCGCCGCCGCACGAAGCGCTGCGTCCGCCGCCAGCATCGGCATCAAGGTGGCCGTCGACAGGCGGTGCGAGATCGACCCGGAGTGCCGGCGATAGAAGTACGTCATGTCCGGCAGCACGCGCAGGCGGCCTCCGGCCAGCAGCAGGCGCAGCACCAGATCGAAATCCTCGGCGATAATCAGGCGCTGATCGTAACGGCCTCCGTTCGCTTCCATGAACGAGCGCAGGAATAACGGCTTCAGGTAGCCGAGCGGCATGGCGCCGCCGAGCAGGCTATTGGAGTCGATGTAGCTTGGGATGTCGACGAGACCGCCCGGCGGAAGCGCGCGGCGGTCGAGCAATGGCCGGGCGGGAAACCTGCGCGCGTTGTCGAACACCATCTGATTATCGGCGACGAGTTCCACGCCGGCTTCGTCGGCAGCCCTGATCAAGCCGGCAAGCCGGTGCGGATGCATCAGATCGTCGCTGTCCAGCACCGCGATCCAAGTGCCTCTTGCTTGTGAAAGTCCGTGGTTGCGTGCGCCGCCGGGGCCGGTCCGCTGATGCAGCCGGACAAGCTTGAGACGCGCATCACGCCGTGCGAGCGCGCTCACGCGTTCGACGCTGTCGTCGGTCGAGGCATCGTCCACGACAATGATCTCGATATTGCGCAGGGTCTGACGGAACGCCGAGGCGACCGCGTCCTCGATGAACGCGCCGCCGTCATGATTGGCGATGATGATGCTGACGAACGGCTCCGTGGCCGGCAGGTCGGCGTCGATCATTGCGGCCTTCGCTTCCAGACCCTGATGGACCGTATCGCCAGGCTGGCGGGAAAGCGGGTCTGTTGATCAGGCTTGCCCGCCCAGCTTCCAACGCCGCCGACCGCAAGATCAACCACGAGGTAGAACGGCTTGTGCATATCGGCAGGCGTGGATCTGCGTGCGATTTCCCTCTCGTCGAGATAGAACGTGATCGTCCGCGGCTCCCAATCGACGGCGTAACGATGGAATGATCTGGAGAGATCGTCCGCGGCTGGCGGAGAGTCCGTCGTGGTGCTTCCATTGTAGCTGTGCGGTTCCGTGTGGACCCACGCCGCATCGGTCGAGTGCAGCGAAAAATAGGCGCGCCGGGTGTCGCCGCACAGAATTTCCGCGATGTCGATCTCCGGCGGCCAGGTCTGATCCACCGGCAGCAGCCAGAAGGCCGGCCACAGGCCCGCACCCTCGGGCACACGCGCGGTGACCTCGAAATAGCCGTAGGTCTGACTGAACGGATAGGTGTTGAACGCGCCCGAAACATAATGCCGCGGCATGTCCGCCGGCAGTGTCCGTGCCGCCCGGGTTGACATCGGCGCGGCAGCGATCAGCAGCGCGCCCCCTCTGATCGAGAACGGGTCGATGGAGAGTGCCAGCATGGCATCGGCATCCGGATAGGCTTCCTGCTCGTGCGGCAGGCTGGACCAGGCTGCGTTGCCGCCGTTTCCTGATGCGAACGGCTGGCGCAAGCCGCTCATCAGCCCGGCACTCAGGATGAATGCCTTGTCGTCGAACGGCTCGGGCCTGGGCGGCCAAGGCATCGCGCCGTGCCGCCAGCGCGGCATCGCGTTAAAGGTCAGATCGAGCACCGCGCTGGGCGCTGCGGGTGCCGCCTTCTGCACGCAGGCCAGGCCCAGCGTCATGGCCAGGGTCATGCGAAGAACCAAGGTCTCCAGCATCCGCGCGGACCGGAGCGCAGACAGGATTGATCGCGGCGGTGCCATTGCTAGACGTTATGAACCGGCGGCAGCAGCATTGCCGGGATGGTGCGCGCCATGATTTCGATGTCCTTCCGGATGGACCATTTGCCGATATACTGGAAATCAAACTCGACACGTTTACGCAACTGCTCTTCGGTGTCCGTATTGCCGCGCCAGCCATTGACCTGCGCCCATCCGGTCATGCCGGGCTTGACACGATAGCGGAGCATGTATTCCGGGATCACCTCGGCGTAGATCCTGCCGTCCGCCTTCGCTCTTGGCGCGTGCGGACGTGGACCGACGAGGGACATCTGCGACAACAGGACGTTGAAGATTTGCGGCAGCTCGTCGATCGAGTATTTCCGCAGCACGTGGCCTACCCTGGTGACGCGCCTGTCGCCGGCGACGACGAGGGTCTCTGCGGCGGCGTCGGCGGACGCGACATGCAGAGTGCGGAACTTGTAGATACGGAACGGCCGACCGAACTGGCCGGATCGCACCTGGCGGAAGAACACCGGTCCGGCACTCTCGGCTTTGATGCCGAGGGCTACGACCAGCAACAACGGGATCAGCGGCACGAGCAGGATCAGAGCGCCGCACAGATCGACGCTGCGCTTCAACACCGCCCCCGCGGTGGAGAACGGAGGCACCATCAGGGTCGGCATGACCACGCCCTGCCACTGTCCGTCGCCGCGTCCGGGCAGGGCCGGCGGCACGTGGTCGGGCACCAGCCGCACCGTGAGCGGAAGGAAGCGCAGCTTCTCGATCAACTGCGAGATGCGCGGCCCGGCCGACCAGGGCAGCGCCATGTAAACTTCGGTCAGTTCGCTATCCTGTATGTAGCTCACCAGACCGTCGATGGCGCCGAGACATGGCAACAGGTTTGTAAGCGGACCCGGTCTGCTGGCGCGGTCATCAAAGAAGCCGATGACACGTACATGGCTGCGACGGCTGCCTTCGAGCTGCGCCAGCATTGCAGCCGCGGATTCGCTGTTGCCGAGGAACGCGACCGTTCTCGGCACGGGAATGCCGGCGAGGAAATCCTCCATGAGCAATCGTTGCAGCCGCAACGTCGCCGTGATGGAGCATGCGGCAACAACAAACCAGAGGAGAAGCGCCTCGATGTCGCGCTGGCTGTGATTGTCCGCCGCCATCAGTCCAAGCAGGACCGCAAGCCAGAGGAGCCATATGGTCAGGCTCTCGCGCTCCTGGAGTCGATGCTGTATCGCGGCGGTGATGGCGGCGAGAACCAGATACGCTTTTGCCACCGCATGGATTTCGTGGGCACTTGCGAGAGCCGGCGCGATCGTCGTGCCGATGGCGGCGCCCAGCAGAATGGCCGCACCTTCCAAAGCCAGCGCCGCCGTGAGCAGCGCCAGGAAACTGCCTCGATAAAGCCATTTCCGCGCCGTGGCCCGTTCGGAGCTGCGGGCCGTCGCCTGTGAGGATGCGCACTCGATATCCATCTCGATTACGCGGCGTCCTGGTGGCCAGCCGTGTTGCAGGCTTCCTTGACGGCGCGGCAGACCGTCTCGATCAGGCGAAGGCGAGCCGACCCGTCGAGCAGCGCATGGTCGGCCTGCGGAATGGTGTCGACTTTGACACACGCCAGGCGTCGCAGCCGATTGCGCGGCAGACGGCGTGCAAGTTCGGACAGGCCGGGATCCCCATCACTGTAGAGCAATCTGATCATCACCTCACGCGAGTTGAGCGCGCGAACCCATCTCATCACTTGTCCGGAACGGGTTTTCAGTCCGGTGCTCGCTTCAAGCAGCAGACAGCACGCGTCATAGGCTCTCAACAGGGGCCTGCGCAGCAAGGCGGCAAGAACGGCGCCAAACGCGACATCGCCGCCACGCAGACGGCGCCATGTGCCGCGCTGCAGGATGGCACGAAGATAGAATTGCAAAGGACGCCGCTTGCGCTTGTTGCGTACCGCCAGCGATGATCCGGGGTGCCAGATGAAAGCCTGAAGATTGACCAGGATGAGCCCGCGGATGCGCTGGTCGGCCAAGGCGCCGTGGAATGCCGCATAGGCGCCGGAACAGACACCGACAAGCAACGGGTTGACGTGGCCCATCCGCTGCAAGGCGTCCAGCGCCGAGGCAATGTCGACGCTCGTGTTCCCTAAGTATGGATCAAGGTCAGTCTGTTCAGCCGCGGCGCTGTCGCCGAAGCCGGACAGGTCCATGCGCAGCGAGGCCACGCCCATGGCGGCAAGACGCCGAGCCAGCAAGACAAACATTCGCCCATCGCCGATGTGACGTCCAAAGCCGGTGTTCAGCATCACCACCGTTGGCGCATCGGGACGAGCGCCGATGCGCGGTGCACAGAGAATGCCGAACAATCCATGCGCTTGCCCGAACCGCAGGGCTGTCTCGCTCGCCGACGCAAGCCGCAGCACGCCTGCCGTGGCCTGGTTCGGTCGCGCGTGGGCGGCCGGCGGTGCCGCGTTCAGGAACTGCACGCACCATTCGGCAACCTGCACGAACGCCTCGCGCGGGATCGCGCTGGAGAACGAATCCTGGAGAATGGCGGCCGCACCCGGAAACCCCAGCCGCGAGACGACGCGGCCTTGTGCCGCCAGGCCGGCGGCGAAGCCGTCGGTGTGCGGGCTTGGGCCTTCCTGCATCAGCAGCACTGGGCTCGCGGCAAGCGGCGGCGAGCGAAGATCGATGGCGGCAATGTCGCTCAAGGTCGCCTCGGTCAGCCTGTCGCCGACCACCTCCAGCGCGTCGCCACAGTGCCCTGGCACGGTCAGGAAGTTTGCCTCGCGCCAGGCGTTGGCGAGCAGGCGAAGCTCGCGGACGTAGCTCTTGCCGGAGAGCACAGGCGCCAGGCAGGCGACTCCAGCGACCTGGTCGATGGCGCGGCTGGCACGCAGCGCCAGTGCCGCGCCAAGCCGCAGGCCGATGAGAATGACCTGTTCGGTCGGGGTGACGGATCGCAGAAAGGCTGCGGCCTTTGCAATGCTGTCCTGCCAGGCGGCGAGCCTGCCCGGGTCGCGGTCTGAGCCGGTGGAATCGCCGGTGCCCGGATAGTCGAACCGCAGCACGTGAAAGCCGCGTGTCGCCAGAAGCTCGGCAAGGTGGCGCCAACCGCGATGGGCGTTCATGTCCTCGTGCCCGAACGTGCCGCAGAGCACCACGCCGATGGCGCTGTCTCCGGGGTGCAGCCAGCCGAAACAGCCGCTGAAAGTGACCGGCGTCATGAAGGCGCTCGCAGCCGGACGGCCTGCATGCCGTTGAGCGCGGCCACGATGCCGCTCGGCGGGTGGGCGACACCCGGATCCGGCAGCAACGCCACGCGTCGGGTTGACGACGGAGACAGGTGGAACCAATCGCTGCCCGCACGATAGCCCTCGACCTCCACGTGCAGGCCTTGGGCAAATCGTGCCGCCGTGATGTCGAGGAACCAGCCGCCGCACTCCCGCGCGAGAATGGCCGAGAGTCCGAGATCATCGGCGGGCAGCCGCCGGCCCACGGGAAAGTGGAACGCCTCGGATACAATCCGGCCGGATTCGGCGCAGCGCAGGCTTGCGATGGTGACGCTATGTTCCGCTGGTCCGAACCGGTACGCCCTGGTGATGTCAAAGAAGCCGTCGAGCAGACGCTGGCTGGAGAGTGAGATGCTTCCGCGTGGGCCGACCGCGACGGCGCGCTCCGCGGCGGCCACGGCAATCGCGCCACGCCTGAGGCAGGTGAGCTGCACCACGGCGTCCAGCCTGTCCGCGGTCTCGTTCAGGACATGCACCACAAGCCCGTCGAGGCCCTCGTCCGATAGCAGGATCTGCACCGGCGCCAGCACGCGGCGCAATCCATGCCACGCCGCCTTCGGATGAGCATGACTGTCGATGACGCCCCAGCCGCTGGCCGGAGCGAGATCCTGCAGTTGCCAGACCAGGCCGCCGGCGCAGCTCGATCCCGGACGGCGCCACTCCGCGAACACCGCTTCCATGAGATCGGCGGTCACGGCGCGGGACAGGTCAAAATAGCGCTGCGGATCCTCGCTCCTAAGGGAGGCGGGATCTACCTCGTACAATTCACGCAGATAATGGTCGCGTACGTCCGCGAAGCTCCACGATGCGCCAGGATCGCGCGGCCCGAAGTCGATGCCGCTGATCGCCGGTGATGTCGCGGCCGGCGGGTTCGCCAATGCCAGGCATTCCGTGGCGAAGCGCACGCCGGCCCGGCGCGCGTCCTCCAGGTCCCGCCGATAGGCGCCGACGCCGTAATAATGCGAGATGCCGGCACTGACGGTGATCGGCAGAGCGCCGCCCCACGGCGAATGCGCGACGTAGTGCAGATCGGGGTTGAGCCTGCGCACCAGGACCGGCAGAAATGCCTCGAAGAATTCCATCGCCCGGCGCTCTGGGCTCAGTCCCAGCATGGCGGCTTGCTGGGCCATTTCCGAGCCGCCGCACAACACCACCAGCGACGGACTGCCGGCAAGACGCTCGACGAGCTGCTCAACCTCCAGCACCGCGCTGTCCCGGAGGTCCGGCTGCTCCAGTGCATAGTCGAGATTGGCGAACATGAGATCCTGCCAGACCAGGATGCCCATCTCGTCGCACAGCTCATGGAAGCTCCGGCTCTCATAGAGCATGGTGCCGCCGACCCGGATCATGTTCATGCCGGCGTCGCGGGCGAGGCAAAGCCACCTGGCGTAGGTCTCCCGGTCCGATGCGAGCCCGACCAAATCCGCGTTGGTCCAGCAAGCGCCTCGGCAGAAGATCGGCACTCCGTTGATCTCGATCCGGAAGCCCTCCTCGTCATCGCCGTGCGTCACGCGGGCGGTGCGGAAGCCCACGCGTCCCAGCAGCAATTCGTCGGTCCGGTCGACCAGGAAGACGTCGTGGAGCGCGGGCGCGCCGTGCGTATGCGGCCACCAGGTCCGCACCTCTGGCAGCAGCAACTCCGCCGTCCACACGCCTGACGGCTCGCGCGAAAGCGGCGCCGCGGCGCGGCCGACCCTGATCTGCAATCGCGCCGGCTGCTCCGTCTCGTCCGCAAACCTGACGCGGACCGAGAGCACGCCCTCGGTGCCGCGCATCGCGGTCGAAAGCCGGCAGCTTTCAAGCGTGCCCGAGCCGCCGACACGCTCGATGGCGCGATAGGGCCCGACCGCGTGAACCGGCGGGCACCAGCCCGGCATGTGGCCCAGCAATGTCTGGCGCTGGCGGCGCAGCCCGCTCGCGGCAACCAGTCTGGTCCGCCACCGCGATCTTCCGGAATTGCCTCGGAGTTCGGCATTGAGCGAGCGGAAGCGGATCGCGAGCCTGGTATCGCCGGCTCGCGGCAACGTCACCATATGGACCACGAACATAGTGGCGGAACGCAACACGCAGTCGCCGTCGATCCAGATCTCGGCAAGGCCGGCCAATCCCAGGAAGCGAAGTCTCTCTCCCGCACGGGCGTTGAAGACGGTTGCGTACCAGACATCATGATCGTGCAGCGGCGTCGGGTCCGGCAGCGCCTTCTGAGCCGTTCCGGGAACCACGGCCGTGCGCCAGAAAGTCTCCGGCGACAGCTCCTGCGGAACCAGCGACGCGTCGGGCGGTGTGACGGCCAGGCGCCAATCGGCAACAAGCGGCGCCGCGAAGGCAAGGGCCGTCATGACACGTATCGCCTGAGCGCGCCGATGGCCTGCTCATAGTCGCGCTCAAGCCCGTCGAAGCACTCGCCGCACGGATCGGCGCGGCCGCGCGCCACGCTCCGGGCCAGCCGGAATTGCAGCACTTTGGCGTCCTGCGCGATGCGTTCGCAGGCCGTGACAACGTCGCGCAATTCATGCGGGGAAAGCCACGCCGCATGATCCCCGAGCAGCTCGAAGTTGGAGCCCGCGAGCCTCGGGAAATGGAACGCGTAATCGTGGAACGACGCGGGCGACGACAGCAGTGCTTCGATGTGATCGCCGAACCGCGCGCGCCACGCCGAAAACGGATTGTGTCCTGGCGCCCGTGACACATGCCAGCGCAGCAGGTCGAACGCGGCGCTCCGCAGCGACTCCGCCGGTTGCGGCGTCGCGGCCCTGGTCACGACTTCGACATAGGGCGCCAGCAGGTCGGGCTGGGAGGCGTATTCCGGGCGCAGGCGAAATGCTCCGAGATAGTCCTCGCCCGCAAGCGCGCCGCGTGACGCGTTGTGGAAGTAGCCGCAGGTTCGCGCCGGCGCCTCGATCGTATCGACAGCGATCGTGGTCTTGGCGTGCGCGCGGCGATAGGTCGTGGCGGCGGTGTCCGGGAGATGGAACGCGTCCACCTCAAGCAGGACGACACCGCCGCCGGCGACCTGGGTCATGGTGTGCCGCTCAAGCGTCCGCCAGATCGACAGCTCCCGCACATCGAGGCCGTAGAGCCGGCGAAGATCGTCGATCGCGAACTTCGAGAAGCTGAACTGATCTTCTCCAAAATCCTGGGCGGCGGTAAAGCCGAGCGCCGCCTCCGGCGCCTCGCCGAGTGCCGCGAGCAGTTCGATCCAGAGGTCGATATAGCAGTTCGTCTCCGGCCAGCATCGCTCCGGATCATGCAGGCGGTGACGGGCGAACGGCTGCGCGCCGGCGTCGTGCGTCATCATCAGCCCCAAAGTGCCGCTCTCGCCGGTTCCGGCCAGGCCTGCGGGTCGAAGCCGTGATGGCGCAACAACGCGAGCGTCAGACGTTCAAAGCCGAAGCCGACGCAGGCGGTGTGAGCCAAACCGCCGTCGGCCAATCTGAGGTCCCAGATCTCGCTGAAATGATCCAGGTGGTAGTTGAAGCTGAGACAGGCGGTGGGACGGTCCGGTGCGTTGATCGGCACCAGCAACTCGTATTTCAGCGCCTGCTCGCGTTGGCTTTTTGCCATCAGCGTGCCGCCGCGCCCGAAGAACGGGTCGTGCGCGAGGTCGATGGCGAGCGGCAGCGCCAGTGCGCCGATCATGGCGCGGCCGCGCTCGACCCAACGGTCGCGGAATGCGCGCACCGCGTCCGGCGTGCCCAGGCAGACGAACTCCCGCATACGGAACATCTGCATGCGCGTCGGCTCAAGCGAGGGCTCGTGCCGGAAGCAGTATGAGGCGACGTCGACGATGTGGGTGTCGCGCTGGAGCGTGCCGCGGCGCGCCATCATCGGATAGACCGGATAGCAGGCGGCCGGAGTGAGCGCGAGATCGACGCAGTGCTGGCCTTGGGTCCAGTCCTGGCCCGCCTCCAGGCATTGCAGCAGCGCCTTGTGGGCACGCTCGTCGCCGCAGAAGCAATGCACGGTCCCCGCCAGGTGAGGAAAGCCGTTGAGATAGCCGCTGGTCTCCATCACGCTTCTCGGCATCGCCGGAGGGAAGCGGACGACTTCGCTCTCCTGGTCGAGCGCGTTGCGTGAGATCAGCCGGTCGAGCCCATCGACAATCGAGTCGAACAACCCGCTGCGGCCGTAGAGTCCGTCCACCCCGCTCGGGATCAGGATGCCGGCTTCGATCAGTTCGTCGCGGAACCCACGGTCTGCCTGCATGGCTCAGCCTCTCATCAAGGGCGCGCGTTGCGCGATCAGCAAGGTTGCCGTGTTGGCGACGATGCGGTCGTTGCTGACCATGAGCGGCGCTGATTGCAGATCGCGAAGATGCCGACCGAGACTGTAGGGTGTTGCGTTCTTGTAGCCGGAGATTCCGCAGATCATCATGGCATGCTGGACCACTTCCAGGGCGGTCTCCGACATCGCGACCTTGAGCGCGTTTATCTCGGCGAGAAATCCGAGCGGCAGCGACGCCTGATCCGTGATCGCGTGAGCGCCGTATTCGACGAGCGCGTGATCCAGCCTCGCGCGCATCGCCACCAGCAGCGATGCCGCCTTCTCGAAACGCACGCCGCCTGTCGGCAGGGCGCCGGGGCTTGCCTGTGCCTCGCGGCGGAGAAAGGCGCGCGCCTTCTCCGCGGCGTCGGCTGCGATGCCGAGCCAGACCGCGCCCCAAAGGATGTGCGAGACCGGCAGCATCGTCTGCTGGGCAATGTCCGAAAACGCCAGCGGGACGATCTGCGCCGCCGTCGCGGACAGTCGCACCTCGAACGCCTTGCTGTCGGTTCCCCGCATGCCGAGCGTGTCCCAGCGGCTCGTCTCGGTGAGCGCCACGTCGCTCCTTTCAGCGACGATCAGCACCTGATCGGAGCGTGACGCGTCCTGATTGCGCCTCGCCGTCACCAGCAAGGCATCCGCATGATCGCCGTAGGAGATTGCGGACGAGTGCTTGGTCAGAGTGACGCGGCCCGCGTCATATTCAGGCGCGCAGAGGCTCGCGCGTATGTTGCCGCCGATGCCGACTTCGGAGGTGACCGACGCCAGCAGCAACTGTTCGCGCGCGACACGAGAGAGAAAATCAAGCTGCCAAGCCGCCTGGCCGGCGCCTGCAACCAGGCACGCGACCTGGATCTGGTGCATTGCGAAGATCAGCGCGCTCGATCCGCACGCCTGTCCCAGAATGCGGCAGACCAGGGCGGCCTCGGCGAGCGACGCGCCGGGGCCGCCCTGATCGGATGGCACCAGGATGCCGAGCAGGCCAAATTCGCGCAATGCCGCGACGGACTCATGCGGGAACCGCGCTTGCCTGTCGACAAGCTCGGCATAGGCGGCCGCAACAGCGGCGGCACGGCTGGCGAGCGGACCGAAATCGGTCAAGGCGACACCGCGTGCGGGGTGAGGCCGGCGACGACGAAGCTGAGCGACGCGATGCTCTGAAAAGAGCGGCGGTTCAGCAGGTGGTCCGGAAATTCAACCTCGAAGGCATCCTCGATCGCCAGCATGACATTGACGCTGGCAAGCGAACTCAGGCCAGCGTCGTAAAGGTCGTCATCGGCGCCGAGCTGCCCGATCGGCTTGGCAAGCCGGCCGAACTTCTCAAGGATCTCGCGGATACGTTGTTCCATGACATCGTTCTCGTTCGCAGAGGTTTTCATTTCAGGCCGCCATTGAAGTTGCTGCTCGAGTAGGCCAGGGGCAGGATCAATGAGAGGAACTTGGCCAGGTCCGTTGCTGGCGCGTTCGACACAAAGATCACGTCCTCGGGATGCATCTGGAACACGCTCGCGTAGAAATATCCGGCCGGACTGCGCAGGTCGGTCAGATAGATCGTCGGCTCGAGTGTCCAGCCTCGCGCGGTGTGGACACGGTCGAGCCGATAGACGAAGCACGCCTCGGAGTTGGCGCGGTCATCCTCGAGACCGCCCGCCTTGGCCAAGGCATCGGCAAGCGTGATCCGTTCGCCGCCAAAGGCGATCCGTCGGTCGATCGGTCCAAGCGAGCTGGCCTGGCCGGTCGCGCCGAGAGCCAGGAAAAAGTCGGGTTGATGCGCCAGGTAGATCGTGTCGCCGGGTTCAAGCGGAATATCCTGTTGCGGATGGGCGATGACCTCCGAGAGCCGTTCCGTCTCGATCGATCCGTGCCGGTGCAAGGTGACGACGACTTCATAGTCCGGAAAATGCACGCCGCCGGCGCGGGCGATCGCGCCAAGCACGGTCTCACCGCCCGGATCGAGCGGAAAACGCGAGGTTCCCGCGGCATCGCCGAAGACGTTGATGATGCCCGAGCGGCGGTCAAGAATGGTGACAAGCACTTGCGGCTTGAGGGCGCGCGCAGCGAGCCGCTGTTCGATTGCGTGCTCGACCTCGGCCGGCGTCCGTCCCGCCGCGACGATCGCGCCGCCGTATGGAACAACAATGGTGCCGGATTTGTCGACCACCTGCTGCGGCAGTGTGATCGAGTTGCCGGATTGATTCTCCGGATGATCGGTGATGAACAGGCCACCGGGCGCCGCCTCGAAGATGGTGATGCCGATGGCGTCGCCGACACCGATGGTGCCTGGCGCGCTGGCGCGAGAGGTGGCGCGCGCAAACCGCGGCTCGGCGGGAGGCCCCGACAGGGCCGGAAGTGTTGCGGCATTCACGTTGACCAGACGATACGATAACCGCGGAGCCGGAGGGGATGATGCGGGAGTGGCGTCAGTGAGTACTGCCTGCCGGCCCGGGCCGCTCTCCGAAATGAATGGCCCGCAGGCGGCAAGGGCGCCGGCAAGCAGGAGACTGCCGCCAAGGCGGGCAATGCCGCGCCGCTTCACGACAGCCCCGGCGATTGCGCTGGCGCCGACACGGACAATGCTCTGGGGCGCGGCAGGTCGCGCAGCCGGCTTTCCAGGTAGCCGGCCGCCCATGAGAGATGCATGACCACGGCGGACGGACCCATCAGCAGCAGCGCCGGATCCCGCCGTCTGGCGGCTTCAGCGGCTCCCCAGAGTGCCGCCAGGCCGAGATAGGAGACGGCGGGAATGCCCAAGCAGGGAGAGAGCGGCGCCAGCAGTCCAAGCGCCGTGCCGGCGAGCAGCGCCAAGGGGAGACATTGCCGGGTCTTCAGTCGCAGCCCGTGCTTGCGTGTGGTGCGGGCGCGGCCGCGGCCGTGGGCGCGATACTGACGCGCCAGGCCGCGCCAGGTGTTGCGTGGGAAGTAGTCGATCGCGGCCTCGCCGCACAGCCAGATCCGACCTCCCGCACGCAGCGCGCGCACATCGAGTTCGGCATCCTCGTTATGGGTAAAGCTCACATCGTAACCGCCGATCGCGCGGAAGAAATCGAGGTCAAAGACCGCGTGATGGCCATGATCGACGAAGCGCGAGGCGCCGAGGCGGCGATGGCTTGCACCGCCATTGCCGAGGCGGCTGTTCTGCGTGGCGGCGATCGCTCGCTGCACGACGCCGCGCCCGACCGTGCGCATCGGCACGACGACCGATGTGGCGCCGCTCTCCCGCAGCGCCGCTATGGCCTTGAGGACGAAGTCAGACGGATAGAAGGCGTGCGCGTCGGCCCGCACCAGGAGTCTGCTGCGCGCCGAGACCAGTTCCGCCGCAAGATTGCACGCGGCCGACTGGGTGCGCGCGGGATTGTCGATCAGCTTCACCGATGGATTTCTGATTGCGATCTCAGCCGCGATCGCGCGCGTGCGATCAACGCTGCCGCCATCCATCACCAGGATTTCGCAGTCGTGGTCACGCACCTGCTCGAGCAATGATGAGAGGACCTGTCCGATGTGAGGTTCCTCGTTCAACACCGGCACGACGATCGAGAAGAACGGCAATGACCGCGTCATGCTATGCTCCTCGCGTGCCCTGTTGTTTCCGGCGATCGGGGCAACGCCGCGACAAAGGCGCCCGCGGTCTCGCGTGTCTCGACCAGCAAGGCCGCATCAAGGCTGCCCACGCGTCGCTGCGCTTCACGGTAGGCTGATTGCGTCATCGCCGCGAACAAGGCCGGCAGCGTTCGTTCCAGAGGAGGATCAAGCAGCAGCCCGCATTGCCGCCGGCCCAGCCAATGCCCGGTTTCCACCTGCCGCAAGGCCAGCGGCACCGCGCCGAACAGCGTGCCTTCATACAGCCGGTTTGGCAGGAGCCAGGCCGAGTTCAACCCTTCCTCGTAATAGTCGATCGTCCAGTTGAAGTGGACGCGGCCATAAATCCGGGGGAGATCCGTTGCGCGATCATATGGGCCGACGAAACTCATGCCTGGCGTGGCGGCGATCACGGATGCGAATTCGGGCACCGCATCGAGCGCCGGACGACCGCCTATCTCAACCTCGATGGCGCCGCCCGACGCGCGCGTGAGAGCGGCCAACAGCTCCAGACTTCGCCTGCAGCGTATCACCCCGAACCAGCCAATCCGCCAGGGCGGTCCGATGGCCACGCGTGCCCGGTCCGCGCCGCCTGAGTCGCCGCATTCCAGCTCGCTCAGCAGCGGCTTGTTCTCGAGCAGCAGCCAGCGCGGCAGATGCGGCTGATAACGCGCGAAATGGGCTTCGATGAATTTCGCGGAACTGACGATCAGCAGCGCGCACGATGCGAGAAGCCGCCGCTCCAGCCTGCGCAACAGGATGCCGGGCAGCCCGGGGCCGCTCATCAACCGGTGGATGTCGAGGCATTCATAGACGATCGGCGTTGCCGACCGCAGCCATGCGCGGACCAGGACGGCAATCAGCAGCATTTCGAGGTTGCGGGCAACGACTACATCCGCGGCCCGGAGCTGCTGGCGCCACGCAGCGGAGCGGATGACGGCCGAGGCGGTCGCGGCAACACGGGCCAGCAGCCGGCCATCGCGGGTCTGGCCGATTGCCAGAGCCGGGCTGCTGTCCACCGCCGACGCCGTGCGGCGGCGAAATCCGATCAGCGACACGCACGCGCCGCCGTCGCGCAGGAAGCGGCGACGCCGCAGCACCGCGGCATCCTCCAGATCGTGGACCAGATAGAGCAGCTTCATAGTCGGAGCGCGAGTGCTGCGTGGGGACCAGGTGCCCGCGCCGACAGCAGCAGATAGGCCGCGCCGATCCACACCCCCCCGAGACAGAGCGCCCCCAGCCCGGAACAGGCCAGGCCGGTCAGCTCATGCAGCGGACCCGCTGCCATGCGCGCGGGCAGCATCGAGCGCACCGCGCTGGCGGCCGCGATCATCAGGAGGATCGGAACGATGACGGTGGCCAGGTAGGTCAGCGCCGGCTGGCGCACCTCCTGTCGGTTCAGCCAGGCCAGCCAGCCGACGATGGCGGCATTCTTTGCAACCATGCCAAAGGCGCATAGCGCGATGCTCGACGAGGCGAGGCCTGCCACGAGAACCAGGCTGCCGGCGGCGGAGACCAGCGATGTCACCAGCAGGTCCCGGTTGCGCCCGGAGACCGACAGCAGCGAGCCCGGAACCATGCTGATCGCGCGCACGAAGCCGTTCAACGACAACCAGCCGACGATGGGGGCGGCGTGCAGCCACTGCCGGCCGAACAGCAGACCGACCACCATGCGGCTGTTGCTGAACACGACCGAAGCTGGAATGCCGCATACCAGGGCGAGCACCAGCAGGGCGCGCACGGTCGCGCTCCGGGAACGCGCGCCGTCGACGGCGAAAATTGGCTGGAACAGGATGGCCGAGAAGGAGTTGGCGACGGTGACGAAGGTCGTCTCCAGCCGCTTGCCGAGATTGTAGTAGGCAAGCCCGACATCGCCCGCGAGCGGAGCGATCGCCATCTGGTCGACATAGTTGATCGTCGCGGCCAGGGTGCGGTTTCCGGTCGAGAGCAAGGTCTCGCGCCGCAGGCGGCGGATGCAGTCCCGATGCGGACGCGGTCGGACCAGCAAGCCGGCGCCAAACGACGTGCTGGCGAAGGTCATGGCCGACTGGACGAGCTGATAGACGACAAGGCCGGCCGCGGGGGTGACGGTGGTCGCGGTGAGCACGCCGACCGCACCCGCGATCAGGTTGGCCATGATCGTTCTAAGCGCCAACCGGCGGAAGGCCAGGCGTCCGACCAGCACCGCCTGCGGCTGCACGGTCGCCAGATCGAGCGGAATCCGCAGAACCAGAAGCCCCAGCAGGCCGAGATGGCCGTGCAGACCTGGCACAAGGAAGCCCATGCCATAGAGCGCCAGCAGGCAGGCGGGAGCGAGAAGGCCGCTTGCGCACAGGAGCAGGAACAGCGCCGCCTCGTGGCAGCGTGCGACATCGCTCTTCTGCTGCAGCAGCGCCTCGTAGACGCCCGGAACGCCGATCGCCTTGAAGATTTCGGTGCAGGCCATGGTGAAGGCAACCAGACCGAGTACGGGTGGACTGATTTCCCGCGCGAAGAAGACGAACAGAGCGAACGGCAGAAGCACGCTGGCCGCGGCGTTGAGGCCCGCCCATAAAGCCCCTGCGACGTAGGAGGGCTGCCTCTCGACGAACGATCTCACAGCGTGCAACGACCCATCCATCCGCTGAGACTGGCTAAGACAACCGGACTGCCCTGGAGCATTCCATTGCTATGCCGTAATAGTCTTTTACTGGCTCAAGGCCAAGGGTAAAGATGTCCGCGATCGCAGCGTCGCGATAGGTCGGACGGAGCGTAGATAATATGAGACGCCGGATAACTTACGTTCTTGGCGGCCCCATACAGGAGGAGGTCGAGTCGCGGAAACGATGCGGAGCGCATCCGCGAGCGGAGTTCAACCTGTTCGTACTCCGAAACGGCGCGAACCTTGTCGGGACAGACGCGGCCGCACCCGGGTCGCCTACGTCACTGAGGCGGCGTGTCGCACTCGCACGCCTGCTGTCGCGTGAATGCTCCGACTATGACGTGCTTGTCGCCTCCGGGGAGGATATCGGCATTCCTTTGGCGTTGCTTTCCCTTGCGCAACGCACGACGAAGCCGATCTGGATGTTTCTGCATGGATCCTATCTTGAAAGCAGCAAGTTCAAGATGATTTCGCCCGTGCTGCGCAGGGCGCGGCACGTGGGTTTCCTATGCCTCTCAGAGGCTCTGCGGAGCAGGATGATCGACGCTCACGGCTTCTCTCCGGAGCGCTGCCCTGCTGTTGGCTACGCCGTCGACACCCTGTTCTTCCGTCCAGGCGAGGCTGTCCGGACGCCGCTGATCGTGGCGGCCGGCAGCGCCAACCGCGACTACCAGACGTTGGTCTCGGCGGTCCGGGACCTCGATGTGCCGGTCCGCATCGCCGCCGACAGCCTGTGGCGGCCAAAAGCGTCAACGCTCGGTCGCACGCTCCTGCCGACAGGCGTCGAGGTCGGCTCCGCGGGCGACTATGTGGCATTGCGAAGGCTCTATGAACAAGCGTCGTTCGTGGTGGTGCCTCTGCACCCGGCGCGTCATGCGTCCGGCTATGCGGTGATCGCGGAGGCAATGGCGATGGGCAAGGCGGTGATTACGACACGTACTGAAGCCTCGTCCGATCTGGTGATCGACGGCACCACCGGCTTTTACGTCGAACCGGGCGACGCGGCCGGGTTGCGCGGCAGGATCAGATCACTGCTTCGCGACCCGCAATACGCCCAGGCGATGGGCAAGGCTGCCGGCCGCCGCATGCGGGAGTTCAGCCTTGAGGCGTATTGCCTGGCTGTCGAGCGGTTGATCGGTGCGGAGGCGCCGGATGGTTGCGACAGCAGACCGCAACGGTTTTCTCAATAAAGCGTTAAAGAGACAAAATATAGTGTCGAACTGAACCTTACAGTTGTTTGAATTTTCTCACGCGGCGCACGGAACAGCTTGCAGCGTTGCGTGGTTGCTCTATCTTGAGCCGCTGTTGGGAGGCCGTCTCGCGGCTTACTGGCGGGACGAAACCCGCTTTAGATAAATGGAACGAGATGATGACGCGCCACGTTCCACGAACCGCGGCCGCGCAACGCGCGCTGGCTGCCTATGGCGACAGCATTGCCGCCGCCGATCTGCTCAGCGCCGATCTGTGGTTTCTTGAGAATTGGGAAAGCAATCCCGCTCCCGGCACCGCGGCGGCGTTGCGCGTTGGTCAGATTCGTCGCGCCAACCCTGTGCTCGCCGATGAGATCCGACGCGAAGTGCGGCGGATTTCACGGGATTGAGAGCTCTTTCCAACTGAATTCATATGAGCAAAGCTGTCTCAAACCAGCCCTGAATCAAGGCCCGGTCGCTCAAGACTGTTGACGAGGGCCAGAGAAGCGATTTTGATACGATCACGACACAAAGCATGACGTGTAGGTGGTATGATCGTAAACGACGCTCGGATCGTGGCGCCTCCCAGTGCCGATGCGGAGCCGGAGCACGTCAATTTCGAGCCTGTCAACCGCAAGCCGCTCTGGTCGGCGTTTGATCAGGCATGGTATCTCAAAAACCATCCGGATGCGCTTGCGCGAATGCAGGCTCTCGGAACTACGGATGCGGAGAACTTCTACCGGGAACATGGCGCTGGGCTTGGCCACTCGCCGAACATGTTCTTCGACGAGGCATGGTACCTGCGCGACAATCCCGATGTCGCAAACCATGTCTCCGCTGGGACCATGGCGTCCGGCTTCGCGCATTACTGCCACGACGGCTGGCGGGCGCGGTCGCCGCACTGGCTGTTCTCCGAGCGCTTCTATCTCAGCCTCTATCCGGAGATCACCCGCGGGCTGCTCGACCGGCATGGCCTGGTCAACGGCTATGACCACTATCTGACCCTCGGCGATCGCGAGTTCCGCAGCGGCCACTGGTTCTTCGACCCGATGCTCTACCGCAACAACAAGCCCGAGCAGGACCGCTCGGATGCTGCGTCCGGCGGCTCGTTCGCGCAGTTCCTGGCAGCGGACTGCATCGCCGGCAGCCTCTCCCGGCTGTCCTGGTATTTCGATCCCGCCTGGTATCTGAAGCGCTATCCGGAGGTCGCGGCGGAGATCGAGGCCGGACAGTGGAGCTGCGCGCTGCACCACTTTCTGTGCAATCCCGCGCCGCAGCGCTACGACGCGCTGGAATGGTTCTCGGAGGCCCATTACGGCGCCACCTATCCGGACGTGATGGCCGAGGTGCAGGCTGGGCGCTTCCGCAACTGCTACGAGCATTTCGTGCGGCATGGCGCCGCCGAGCGGCGCCGTCCGCACGCCGACATCGATCTGCTGCACTATGCGTCGAGCGGACGCGTGCAGGCCGATCTCGAAGCAGGCGCCCTGCGCGATCCGTTCGCCCACTGGCTGTCGCGGCTTGCCACTGGAACGCTGGGACATATCATCCAGCCGGTTGCCGAGCCGCAATCCAAGCAACTGTTCGGCCGCGCCGCGGAATCCATGCTGCCGCAACTCGCACGGCGGACGATCGATTTCGCGCTCGCCGACGCACAGGTCCCGGCACTGAGCGTCATTATCGTCCTGCACAACCAGTTTGCGCTGACGATGATGGCGCTGGTCTCGCTGCGCGCCAACTTCGCGGGCGCCATCGAGCTGATCCTGGTCGACTCCGGCTCCACCGACGAGACCCGGCAGATCGAGCGCTTCGTGCTCGGCGCCAAGCGGATCCGCTTTGCCTACAATGCCGGCTTCGTGCAGTCCTGCAACACCGCACTCGCCCAAGTCAGCGCACCCGCCCTGCTCTACCTCAACAACGACCTGCTGCTCGGCCCCGACGCCGTGCAGCAGGCACTCGGACGGCTGTTCAGCGCGCCTGACATCGGCGCGGTGGGAGCGAAGCTGATACGCACCAACGGCGCGCTGCAGGAGGCCGGCTCGATCATCTGGCGGGATGGCACCACCTTCGGCTATCTGCGCGACGGCGATCCCAACGCGCCCGAGGCCAACTTCGTCCGCGACGTCGATTACTGCTCAGGCGCCTTCCTGATGCTGCGCACCGAGCAGGTGCGCGCACTCGGCGGCTTCGACGACGACTACCGGCCCGCCTATTACGAGGAGGCCGATCTCTGCGTGCGCCTGCGCAAGCGCGGCCTCCGCGTGGTCTATGATCCGTCAGTGGTGGTGCAGCACTTTGAATACGGCTCCGCCGACGCCGCCGCGTCCAGCCGGCTGATGGCGCGCAACCACAAGATCTTCACCGCCAAGCACCTCGACTTCCTGCGCTATCAGCACCCGCCGCGGGCGCGCAACGCCGTGCACGCACGCTCGCCGCGGCGGCGCAAGGGAGGGCAGAACCGCGCTCTACGCATTTTGTTCATCGAGGACCGCATTCCGCTGCGCAATCTTGGTTCCGGCTATGTGCGCTCGAACGACATCATCCACGCCATGGCCGAGCTGGGCCACCTGGTCAGCGTCTATCCGATCTACAAAACCGGCGAGAGCCCGATTGCGATCTACCGCGACATGCCGGAGACCGCCGAAGTGCTCTACGAGCGCGGCATGGAGCAGCTCGCCGCCTTCATCGAGGAGCGCTCTGGCTACTACGACGTGGTCTGGATCGGACGGACGCACAATCTCGAACGCCTGCTGCCGATCCTGGGCGACAGCTCGTCAGCACTGCCTTCGCACGGCTTCGTGCTCGACACCGAGGCGATCGCCGCCCCGCGCATCGCCGAGCAGAACCGCGTGCTCGGAAAGAGGCAGACCGAGACCCTGGAGGCGGCGGTCAGGCGCGAGCTTGCCTGCGCCTATTTCTGCCAGAAGATCATCGCCGTGAACGACGCCGACGCCGCCCTGGTGCGCGAGGCCGGACACAGCAACGTCGCCGTGCTGGGTCATGTGCGGCCAGTGCAGCCGACGCCCTCCACCTGGAGCCAGCGGCGCGACCTGCTGTTCCTGGGCGCGATCCACGACGCCGGCTCGCCCAACCATGACAGCCTCGAATGGTTCGTCTCGAGCGTGCTGCCGCTGCTCGACGGCAGGCTGCCGCCGGAGGTGCGCTTCACGGTGGCGGGCTTCGTGCGCAGGGGGGTCGATCTCTCAGCCCTTGGACGCCATCCGCGCGTCGAGCTGATCGGCGCCGCCCACGACCTGGCCGCCCTCTACGACAGCCACCGCGTGTTCATAGCCCCCACCCGATTCGCCGGCGGCATTCCGTTCAAGGTGCACGAGGCGGCCAGCTACGGAGTGCCGGTGGCGGCCTCCGACCTGCTGTGCCGGCAGGTCGGCTGGACCCCAGGCGCCGAGATCATCGCCGGCGGCACCGACGATCCGCAAGCCTTCGCCGATGCGGTGATGGCGCTCTATGGCAATGCGAAGACCTGGAACACGGTCCGGCGCGGCGCGCTCAATCGGCTGACACGTGAGAACGATCGCGTGCAGTATGTCGACAGCCTGTGCCGTATCCTGCACGATGTGGATCTCGGCCTGTCGGGGCCGACAGCGCAAGGTGGACCGCTTTGACCATTTCGAGCGTACTCGACCACATTGATGCGGCGATTGAACCCAGCCTGTCGCGGCTGTTCGACTTGCTTCGCATTCCCAGCATTTCGACGCAGCCGGCGCACGAAGCGGATTGCAGACATGCCGCCGAGTGGCTGTGCCGCGATCTTGCCAGCATGGGGTTCACCGCCTCGGTGCGCGACACGCCTGGCCATCCGATTGTCGTCGGGCACGAGCTGTCCTCAGCGTCTGGCCCGCACGTGCTGTTCTATGGTCACTACGATGTGCAGCCGGTCGATCCGCTCTCGCTTTGGGATGCGCCGCCGTTCGAACCCGCCTTGCGTGAGGAACCGGAGAGCCGTCGCAAGATTATCGTTGGCCGCGGCGCGTCGGACGACAAGGGACAGGTCATGACGTTCCTGGAAGCCTGCCGCGCCTTGCGCGCGACAGAGGGCGGTCTGCCGCTGAAGGTTTCCGTTATTCTGGAAGGCGAGGAGGAGAGCGGCGGCCTGAATTTGCTGCCCTTCCTGAAGGCCAACGCTGAAGAGCTGCGCTGCGACATCGCGCTGATCTGCGACACCGGCCTCGCCGCGGATGGCGTTCCCGCCATCACCACCATGTTGCGTGGATTGGTGGGCGAGGAGATCGTGATCACCGCCGCCGATCGGGACCTGCATTCCGGCATCTACGGAAATGCCGCGCGTAACCCAATCCATGTGCTGGCGGCGATCATTGACGGGCTGCGCGACCAGGCGGGGCGGGTGACTCTGCCCGGCTTCTATGATGGGGTGCGGGATATGCCGCAATCGGTGCGGGACGCCTGGAAGCGGATTGGCGGCTTGGATGATATGGCTGTGCTGAAGGCGGTCGGCCTTTCCGCGCCGGCGGGCGAGCAGGGCTACACCGCCCTCGAACAGACCTGGGCGAGGCCGAGTTGCGAAGTGAACGGCATTTCCGGCGGTTATCAGGATGCCGGCTTCAAGACCGTGCTGCCGGGCAAGGCATCCGCGAAGATTTCGTTCCGGCTGGTTGCCGGACAGGAGCCGGAGGCAGTACGGGCGAGCTTTCGCGCTTATGTGCAGAGCTGCCTGCCGCCGGATTGCACGGTGGACTTCAGCGCCCATGGCGGCTCCCCAGCCTGCGCGGTGCCGCTCGAGGGTGCGGCCCTGCATGCATCCCTGTCGGCATTGAGCGAGGAGTGGGGATGTCAGGCAGTGACGATCGGCTCCGGCGGCTCGATCCCGGTGGTCGGCGAACTGCAACAGGCGCTTGGCATGAACGCCCTGCTGGTCGGCTTCGGGCGCGATAATGACCGCATCCATTCACCGAATGAGAAATACGATCTGGAAAGCTTCCATCGCGGAACACGGTCCTGGGCGCGCATCCTGAACGCTATTGCCGCGACATGAACTGACGGTTCTGTCATGGCGGCGCTATGGTAAGCTTCCCTAACGTCGCCGGGGTGTCAACACGCGCCTCCCTGCGCCCGGCTGCCCATGCCCGCGCTGCGAGCAGCAGGGGTGCAACACAGGTAAGCCAGATCACCCGGTTCTGATATCGGTCGTGCGGACCGGATAGAACTCCGGTTATCGCGGCATTGCCAACCAGGCAGAGCAGAACCGCGGCACAGAGCAGCGCCAACGGATCGCCGCGGCGCTGGCTGACCGCAAGGCCGTAGAGCGTGGCGGCGAGACCGCCCAGGAACGCCATATCCTGCAGCAACTGCATCCAGAACGGCACCACCAACTGGTTATGCTCCTCCAGGGATGCATCGAACGCGCGCACCTCTCGCGCGGGAAAGCTGCGCGCGAGCACCGGCCTGACCGTGCCCGGCCAGGCATGTATGCCGTCGCCGGCGCGGAAGCGAAGGAGCTGGCGCAGGAAATTGTCGGCGCTGCTCCGTATGATTGCGCCAGGATGCTCGCGCACCACGTGCTGGATGATCTGGCTGGCTTCGGATGCGAATTTCTTTCCGCCGCCGAGACGGGCAAGTGGTCCATCGTATCGCCATAGAAAGAAGTCCGAGGTCGGGAAGCGGGTTGCGAACGGCGGCAGCTCGCGGGCATAGTCGCACAGCCGCCAGCGTGTCTTCGCGCAATCGTCCAGCAGCGTCATTTCGCCAGGCCCGTCATAGACGAGCCGCGCGAGCAGGAAGACGCTGCCGAAGGGCGAGATGGAAAACCGTCTGAAGGCGGTGAAGTTGACCGCGGACAGAACGAGGATGGCGAGCGCGATTGGAGCCGCAGTACGGCGGACCGCGCGCCAGTCGAGCGCGGCGCTGGCGCCGAGCAGGCGGCGCGCCGGCATCAGGACAAGGACAAGTCCAAATGCGAGCCAGACGTTCGACAGGTGCACCGCGATCATCCAGGAGGCGAACAGCATCATGAGCACGATCTCGCCTCGATGCAGCCAGTCCGGCCGCAGCACGAGCACGGCGACGGTGAGCGCCAGCAGGGAGGTGAAGAGGTCCGGCATGATCTGGCTCGCGAGCCAGGGCAGCGGGGTCGCCACGCAGAGCAGTGCCACCATCGGCAGCAGCACCGCTCGCGGCAAATCCGGCGTGAAGGCGCGTCGCACGACATCCAGAACGTAGAGGACCATCAGCGCCTGAGCCATGATCGAGGACCAGGTGGTCAATCGCCAATGGGTGAGCAGCAGGAACACACTATAGGTCGCTGGGCGATCCCAGCCGAGGTAATGCCGGATTGCCTGTGAGAGATAGGTGCCGCTATCAGCGAAGAAGATTGGATAGCCGTTGACCCAGGCCGGCCAGATCAGCAGCGCGATACAGGCAAGCGTGCCAAATAGAACCGGCATGAGAGCGCTGTGCGGCTGTAACACGGCTCCAAGCATGCGAAAAAATCGGTAATTGGTCTGCATAGGTATCCAACAGGACTATACGGTTCTCTAGTGAATTTGATAACGCAACGTCTCGCATTGTAGGCCCCAACCATTACTGAAAGTATAACGACAATACGCGCCGTCGTTGACGATGACACACCGGGCAAGCAAGATTGGAGCGCTGCCCATCGATCCGCTTCGCGGCATCGATCCCGCCGAAGGCGCGCCTGCGCGTGACGCCCTGCTCGTGCTTTCTGCGAGGCCTGGGCCTCATGGGGATGGATGTCCTCTGCCCTGCTTCGCAAGCCCTATCCATCTGATGTCAGCGATGAAGAATGGTCGCTGGTTGTTCCGTATCTGACGTTGATGACGCAAGCGGCCCCGCAACGTGATCACGCTGGAGGATCCGACAGCGGCCATTATCAACAGCCGCACCTTGCGTTCGACGCCGGGACACGCTCGGCCACCTGCTCGCCCTGCACGTTACACCGGCCGAAGTCGGTGACCTGGCCGCGGTAAAGCGTGGTGCCCCGTCGTGGAACAATCCTTCGCCTGGGCGACTCGCTGCCGCCGGCTTTCACATATTCGCGTTCGTCGGATACATGCTCAGGCAGGCCGCAGACCTGATGCGAAGTGCATAACACCCTCTAGTGGGATGAGGGCGAGATAGTCTGACGGACGCAAGACGCGTATGCCGCGCCAGGGATGGAGCATGAGCAGGTCATCATTACTGCTGACGATCGTCTCTGCGCCTGCGGCGAGGGCGAGCTCCAGATATTTGTTGTCCTTGGCATCCCGGCACCCGGTGATACGCACGGTAGGCTCGAACCAAACCCCCGCATTTCGTAGGATTTCCAGGATGCGTTGCCGTCGTTCTGGCGGAATGCCGCGGGCGAACTTTGGGCGCCCCAACACCTCACCGATCTCGGCTTCGACCGGAGTTGAAAGCGCGAATACGTCTGCTTCCTCGGCGCGAAGCAGCGCCCGTTCCGGCACGCTGTTCTCCCTAAGCGCCGCGCCTACCAGGGTGGAGGCGTCAAAGACAATCAACTGACCGGATGGGAGTCGCGGCGCTCCGCATTGTATGCCGCCAGCTCCACGTCGATGTCTGCATCGGTCAGCCCAACCGCTCTGGCATCGGCTTTCATCTCAGCGATAGCCTGGGCGAGGGGAGTAAGACCGGAGCGTGGGCGAAGTACACGACTGACCAGTCGACCCACCGCCTCGCGGTTGCGCACGTCACTCAGCGCCACTGCCGCCTCGGCGTCGATGGGGATGGTCACATCAACCGTGTTGTCCATTCGGACCTCCTACACGTTAGTATAATCGTCTCCACTGGGACATGCACGCGACACGATCGCGGTAGGCCGTCACCGCCACATTCTGCGCGCGATCTTTCTCCTCAGTGCGACGGCGTTGGTCCGGATGCCGAGGAACGTTGGACGGGCCGGTTGCATTCCGGCAAGCCTACCGAGCCTCGCCCGTGATTGAAACATCGGCCGTTCTTGCGTAAGCGATCGATCACGCGCGCACGGACGGGGGTCAGGCGTCTTGACACAAGCCATGCCGCGTGGAGCGGCGAACACTCTTGCGTTCGGCCTCTATCTAGCGCTTTCCCTGCTTTTCTTCGGCAAGCTGCACGTCTTTGACACGAGCGTGTTCGGTTATGGCGGCGACACCCGCACCTCGGTCTGGTGCCTGGCATGGTGGCCCTGGGCGATCGCGCACGGGATCAATCCCTTCGTCACCGATCGCGTCTGGTATCCGCAGGGCATCAATCTCACCTGGGTCACCTCGACGCCGGCGCTGGCGCTGATCGGCCTGCCGTTGACGCTGAGCTTCGGCGCGATTGTCACATTCAACACGCTGACTCTGCTGGCGCCGGCGCTTGGCGCCTGGTCCGCCTACCTGCTGGCGCGCACTCTCACGCGCGACGGCGTGGCGAGCCTCATCGCCGGCGCTCTGTATGGGTTTTCCCCATACGAAGTCGGCCATATGACCAGCCACATCAATCTCGACACCATCTGCCTGGTGCCGCTGCTGCTGCTGGTCTGTCTGCGGCGGCTGTCCGGAGAGCTCGACGCGCGCCGTTGCGTGATGTTGCTGACCCTCGGTCTGCTCTTGCAGTTTGGCATCTCTCTTGAAGTGCTGTGCACCGCCTGCCTGTTCGGCACCGCCGCCTGGCTGATCTTCCTGGTTGTGGCCCCGCGCTCACAACGCCCGCACTTCTATCGTCTGGCCATTGAGTTCATGATCTCCCTCGCGCTCGTCGCCGTGCTGGCCAGCCCTTACTTGTTTTTCATGTTCCGTGGTCTGCACACGCTGCCGCCGGTGCTGAACGCGCCCGTCCTGTTCTCGAACGATCCGGTCGCCTTTGTCGTGCCCAACGTGCTGACGGCCGTGGGTCAAACCTGGTTCTCGGCTACCTCGGGACGCTTCACCGGCGGACCCTCCGAGCAGACCGCCTGCCTGGGTTTGCCGCTGATCCTGCTTCTTGCCGCCTGCTTTGCGCGCCGCCTTGCGGAGCCTGCCATGCGGGCAATGCTGGTGATCCTGCTGCTGCTGATCGTGTGCAGCCTTGGTCCGGTCCTGTGGGTCGATGGCACGCGGACGCGAATTCGTCTGCCTTGGGATGTCGCGGCGCATATTCCCTTGCTGCGCGACGCGCTGCCATCCCGGTTCTCGCTGTACATTTATCTGTTGAGCGGCCTGGTCGTCGCGTTCTGGATCGCCGAGCGCAGCCCAGCCGCGACGCGCCTCCGACGCCTGGTGCTTGCTGTCCTGGCTTGCCTGTTCCTGCTGCCCGATCCGGTCACCGCCGCGAACTGGACCTCGGCGCAGATGCTGCCGTTCTTTGCCGATATCCGCTCCAAGGGGCTGCTCAAGCCAAACCAGAACGTGCTGCTGCTGCCGTTCGGCCCGATCGGGCCGAGCATGATCTGGCAATGGCAGGCGGATTACGGCTTCACCCAATCCAGCGGCTATACCGGTCTTACGCCGCGGTCCGAAGCCGCCGAGCCGCTTACCCTGGCGCTCGGGCTGGGCCGCATCACTCCGAGCCTCGCGCCGATGCTTGTCGCCTACTGCCGCAGCCATCGCGTGAGCGCCGTCATCGCGGGACCCAGCACAAATCCCGACCTCCTGCGCCTGCTCGGGACGATCGGCTGGCCGGCGCGGCGCGTGGAGGGGGTGGTGCTCTTCTCTCGTCCGCCCGGCGATGCGCCTAAGCTTTAGGGTTGGGGCGTAGTGCGTTTCTTGAGGAAGGAAATGCCCGAGAGCATGAAATCGGCCCTCGATCGAGCTCGCGCCGCGTTCATCCCGGAACGTAATGGAGCGGGCTTGATCACCAGAGTAAGCGACATACGAGACCTGAGTGGTTTCTTCTGCACATTTACGCGGACGGATACCGGGCCGGTGGTGCCCTGAGCGAGTCCTACTTGAACTCCGGCGTCCAGAACTTGTATGCTCCACACTGAGGATTTGCTCGTCAGCAAGGTGCCATCCAAGATGAGCTGGAATTGGTCTGGCAGGTTGATGGTGCAAAAGCCAATCCTGGCTGCCTTTCCATCTGTCCAGATCCCTGCGGGAGCCGCGCCGGACCATCCCGGTTCAAGCGCCACTCCGACGAGAATGGAATGAGCAATCGATAGGCGTTCACCGATCACCGGCCCTGTTGAAGTCGTTATGCCAGCCTCACCCAATTGGATGGCCGGCCTGGTCTTGATCTTGTCCCAACTGGTTATGATCCTCCGGCGGTCGATGTGGTCCCTTGCGAGGTCACAACGCTGCTGAACGCCAAACAGCAAGTGCCACGTCTCCGGGGAAATGCACAGGCTGTTTCGGCGAGAACGCTTGAGGGCCGCGAGAACCGCAACCGTTTCCGGCCAGGCCGCCATCCAGCCCGCGGGGGACAGATCCAGGAAAAGTTCGGTCTTGGCATTGTTCGTTGCGTCCGGCTCCGAGAGCAGGCGTGACACTGCGAGCTGGATAGAAAGGTTTTCTGATCGTTCTATCGGGACAAGCGGGTTGACCTCAGAAAGCGTCCACACGGAAAGAACAACCGACAGCAGGCAGACAGAGTAACCTAACACCGGCTTCCATCTGCCTGCGATGAGCGCATAGAAGATGGCTGCAATCGCGGCAGTGCTGGCAAACGGCGCAAGCCAGAGCAGCAGATAGTGATTGGCCAGATTGTCTACTTCGCGCCAGGCATACCATAATCCAGGGAGTGCGCCAGAGACAAACAGGGTAAGAGAGGCATATCGAAGGCGTCTCGCTTGTTGCCGGAGGCCTGGGCTTGCCGCGGAATCCGCCCCCGCGGCTGGGATCAGCAATAATACCAGCCATAAGCCTCGAACCGGAATGAAGAGACTTTCAGTGCGGAGCGCACTGGTAAATTTTTGTGGCGGGAGAACTCCTGCGAACCTCATGTAGCGACCAAATTCGCCAGGCCAGTCGCAAATCGTATGTAACACGATCGGTACGGAAAAAATCAGCAGGACCGCCATGCTGAGGCCGAAATCGAACCTGTGTTGCCGAATCCAGCACGTGTACGCGCCAAGGCGGCGTGGATTGAATGGCCATTGACCCAGGAACGCAGACGCAAGACAGGCCAAGACGCAGATCAGAGGCGCGATGCCGAGGAAGCTGGCATGGCCATGCACCATCTGGGCACACCCTAGCGCCAGCAGAGGCAGCCAACTCGAATTGCGCAGAATTATACCTGCCAATCCGGTCGCCGC
The DNA here is from genome assembly GCA_964246745.1 of uncultured Acetobacteraceae bacterium. Classification (GTDB taxonomy): domain Bacteria; phylum Pseudomonadota; class Alphaproteobacteria; order Acetobacterales; family Acetobacteraceae; genus Lichenicoccus. The sequence continues at coordinate 12,136 of CAXTRK010000025.1, read as the reverse complement.
GAACAATGAAGATGCGGTGGTTGCGTAGGGAGTCCACGCGTAGATGAATGGATTGCCTGGCGAAACCGGTGCGACTGTGCTCGCCGCGATGATGACGCTCGCCAGCAGGGCAAAGCCTGCTCGTTCAGTGACGAGCAACCAGAGACGACAGCTCAATGCAAGCGCCGCCGCGTGCAGGAGCGACAGGGCAAAGGTCTGTGCGCCATAATAGGAGGTGAAGAGTCTCGTCCAACGGAAAAAAAGATCTTCGCCAAACGCGGCCAGATAGAGAAAGAACGGTCCTGGATGGTAAAACCCGAAGCGGCTGTAATTGCCAGACAGAAGCTGCAGCCGATGAGCCTGCTGAATCAGGAGATCATCCGCGGCGTTGTCGCCAGTCGGCAGCATGAAGGGTCCGAACAGCAACGCCCGTTCGGCAAAGAGACAATACGCAAAAAAGAACATGAAAAGCAGAAGCGGAACAAGCCAGGCTTTTCGCCTGAGATCAGCATCTGATTGTTTGTCTGCGGCCGAGTCAGTCATCTCGGTCATACGGGAAGTGGCTCGTCGCACATGAATCCAGCGTCGGACGCTGGCTCAGCATAGCCGGTTGGCACAGTGCAGCAATGCATCCACATCCGCTATGGTCGTGTCGAAGGCGCAGACCAGGCGCACGATGCTGCCGAAATCGGTGGGCGCCCAGCGGTAGAACACGTATCCCGCCTGCTCGAGACCGGCGATCAGCCGCTCCGGCATGGCGGCGAATACCTCGTTGGCCTGCACCGTCTGCGCGAGCGAGACGCCGGGCAGCGCGCGCAGCCCCTGCGCCAGATGCGAGGCGGCGTCATTGGCTCGCGCGGCGTTGCGCAGCCAGCGATCGTCCTCCAGATAGGCAACAAGCTGGGCGCTGAGAAAGCGCTGCTTGGAGAACAGGTGCCCCGCGCGCTTGCGTCGGCGAGCAAAATCCTCGGCCAGATCGGCGCGGAAGAACACCACCACCTCGGCGGCCAGCGCGCCGTTCTTGGTGGCGCCGAGCGACAGCACGTCCACTCCCGCCCGCCAGGTGATCTGCGCCGGCGTGCAGCCGAGATGCACCAGGGCGTTGGCGAAGCGCGCGCCATCCATATGCACGTGCATGCCGTGCGCGTGCGCCGCCGCCGACAGCGCCTGCACGTGCGCCACCGTGTAGCAGGTGCCCCATTCGGTCGCCTGAGTGAGGCTCAGCGCCGCGGCCGGGCTTTGATGCACGCCGGTCATCCGCCGGCGCGCGATGGCGGCCGTGAGCGCGTCGGGATCGACGCGGCCGTCCGCGCTCGGCAGGGTCAGCAGCTTGGCGCCGCCGGTGAAGAATTCCGGCGCGCCCGCCTCGTCGTTCATGACGTGGGCCACCTCGTCGCAATAGACCGAGCCGTAGGGTGGCACGAGCGCCGAGAGCGCGAGCGCATTGGCGGCCGTGCCGGTGGCGACCGGAAACGCCACCGTGTCGGTCTCGAACAGCGTGTTGAGCCGGGCTTCAAGACGGGCCGTCCAGGGATCGGCGCCATAGGAGCCGACGGCGCCCTGGTTCGCCTCCAGCACCGCCTGCATCACCTGGGGATCGGCGGGACCGACATTGTCGCTGCCGAAATTCTTCCGTATCTGCGTCATCCGGCCATCCTGCCGTCCCCGTCCAGCGAGGTCCAGCCTCACACGATGAGCCAGATCAACACCCTCTTGATTGACGGCCGGCAGCGCGCCGCCACGCTTACCGAAGACATCGCCGACGAGACCGCACGCCTCGCCCGCGACCATGGCATCGTGCCGGGCCTCGCCGTGGTGCTGGTCGGCAGCGATCCGGCGAGCGAGGTCTATGTGCGCAACAAGGCCCGCCAGACCAATGCTGTCGGCATGCGGTCGTTCTCGCATGCGCTGCCGCGCGACACCACCGAACGCGAACTGCTCGCCCTCGTCGAGCGGCTGAACCACGACCCGCTGGTGCACGGCATCCTCGTGCAATTGCCGCTTCCGGAGGCGATCAAGGCCGCCACCATCCTCGACGCAATCGATCCGGCCAAGGATGTGGACGGGCTAGGACAGGTGAATGCCGGCCGCGTGGCGTTGGATCGCGACGGAATGGGCCACCCGGGGCTGGTGCCCTGCACGCCGCTCGGCTGCCTGCTGCTGCTGGAGGCGGAGCTGGGCAGCCTGCGCGGGCTGCACGCAATGGTGATCGGCCGCTCCAACCTGGTCGGACGGCCGATGAGCCAGTTGCTGCTGAACGCCGACTGCACCGTGACCGTCGCCCATATCCACACCACCAACATTGCGGCCTTGGCGCGCGAGGCCGACATCCTGGTGGTGGCGACCGGTCGTCAGGGGCTGGTCCGCGGCGACTGGATCAAGCCGGGCGCCACGGTGATCGATGTCGGCATCAGCCGGATCATGACCGCAAGCGGCAAGACCCGCCTGGTCGGCGACGTGGCCTTCGCCGAAGCGATCGGCATCGCCGGAAGGATCACGCCGGTACCGGGCGGCGTGGGACCGATGACCATCGCCTGCCTGCTGCGCAACACGCTAAATGCGGCGCAGCGGACTCTCGTGTGCTGAACGGGCCGGCCGCGCGGCCTGTCGCCTCTCCCGACGGCTGCCGCCCACGCGAAGAACTCGTCCTGCGTCATCGGCTTGCGGAGAGCGATGTTCATGGCATTAATTCTAACACAGATTGACGCGGCGAAGCACGCCTCGCAACCGCCGCAAAGGCGCCGACGCCTTCCAGGACGTCGAGGCCAGCAGCGCATCACGCTCAGCCCTCAGCAGGGCGATCTGCCGCGTCAGATCGATGCCATCGGCCTCGCTCCGTGAAAGTCGGTCCATCGCGGCCTCCAACTCGGCTCTTGACGCCGCGGCGGCAAGCTTGGCAGCGGCTTCGTTCAGTTGTTGACTGCGTTCGTTCGACAAGCTGCGGTCGTTCACAGCATGTTGTGCCCGCGTCAATGCGGCTTGGGTCGCGGAAAGCTGTTTCTCGAGAAACTCCACGGATGGCCGGAAACGGTGGGCCGCGTTGCTCATGACAAGGTCGGTCACGCACCCGTCATCGACCAGGTTCCGGTGCAAGATCGCGCGACACTCATCGGAGGAGATTACCGGCGTCAGCAGCACGCCTTCCGGGGAAGTCCGGTCAAAAGCATAGACATACTGGAAATTTTCGGTGACCCACTCGATGAACTCGCGTGGATTGGTATTGCCCCACACCAGCAAAGTCAGGGAGTTGAATTCGACGAAGACAAGCGACTCGAACCGATTGATCAGATCAAGCGAGCTTTTGAGCACTTTCAGCTCGCCGCCCTCGACATCGATTTTGATAAAGTCAACGCGGGAGAGTTCATAGCGTCTAACCAGTTCCTCCAAGGTGACAGCTTCCACCTCGACGCCGCGGATGCCAGCATGACCCCAAGCGGAATTTTCGTCGAAACGCAGTGTGCCGTCCTTGTCGCTGACCGCCGCGTTCAGCCGTACCGCGTTGTGCGCGTCGTTCACCGAGAGGTTCAATGCAAGGCATTCCGCAACGTTTCTACCCGCCTCGACAGCAATAACCTTGCCCTCGGGACAGAGCCTTGAGAGCTGAAGCGTCTTCGTCCCTATGTTGGCGCCGAGATCGAGGCAGACGTAATCCGGCGCAACGAGCCTTTGGCACAACCTCGTAAAGTCGGAGTCGAAATGATCTTTGATCGAGGCGAAATAAGGATCGACGTCGGAGAGCCCGTGCAAAGTGAAGGAATACGAGCCAAACAGGACGGTTTTGCTCGGAAAGTTATCGCCGTCAGGCATTTCCTAACCCTCGATGACGTGTCGTTGTTGCGCGGCCGCTTCGCCCGGTCACGTTCGCGGCACCCGCTCGCCGATCGTCCAGACCGTGCTCCAATCTTCGTCGATCATCACTTGCTTGAGACGCCGGGCGCTGGCCCGCCACGTGTAAGACGGCATCATCGCTGATTGCGGTGTCTTGTATTCCGCGTCTTGGCGCAGCCATTTAGCAAGATGGCCCGCCAGTTCGGGTCCGTCCAGCGTGTCAAAGAAACTTGCATGCCCGGCGGTGACCTCGCGGAACACCGGAATATCGCGGGCGATGATCGGTAACCCGAACTTTGCCGCCTCGATCAGCGGCAGGCCGAAGCCCTCGGCCTCGGAGACGGCCAGCAGAGCCGTCGCCTCGCGATACATCTCGGCCAGCACCTCGTCGCTCAAGCCGCGAAACCAGAACAGACGCCGTCCGAACTCGGGGTGCGCCTCAAGCTTGTGGAAGAACGCCTCCTGCATCCAGCCGCGGCCGCCGACGATGGCGTAATTGACGTCCGAGCCCGCCGCCCACAGCGCCTCGAACGCGGCGAGCGCCTGGTGATAGCCCTTGCGCGGTTCGATCGTGCCGACGCTCAGGAATGTGTCGCGCTGGCGGAATATCCGCGTCGCCATGTCGGGATCGCCGGATTGCCCCATGCTCGGCAGGCTCGCTTTCAGGTCCGCGCCAAGATGGAACCAGCCGAGATGGAGCGGCCGTGTGCGCCGCGGCGGGTGCTCGCGCAGCCAGACCACCAGCTCATCCATGACCGCCTGAGAGATGCCAATCACGCCATCGGCCAACTCCGTGACGGTCGAGATCCAGTTCCGATATAAGGGGCCGATCAGCGGCGGAAACATGTCCGGGCGGCGCGCGGGCAGCAGGTCATAGAACACGAACACCGTCCGCATGCCGCGCAGGCGCTGTGCCTCGAACCAGGGCACCGCGTCCGAGATCGTTTCCATGACGAGATCGACGCCCAGATAGATGTCGCCCGCGTTGGCATGCACGGCTTCATCCGCCGGCCTCCCAGGCAGCCCGAAAAGCCTGTGCGCGTACTGCCGCGCGTAGACATAGTTGTCTCCGGACCAGCGGATCGGCTCCGCCCGGTATCCGGCGGGAGGGTCGGTCATCAGCTCGGCGAGAATGCTCCGGCAGACACGTTGAATGCCGCTCCCGGCATCTCGAATCGATAACACCGAGACGTCGATGAACAGGCGCGCCGGCCCGGTTGGCGCGCGGTTGGCGCGGACATTTGCCTCAGCGAGCCCGACATCCGCCGCGGGGTAGGTCTCCGTGAGCGCGCGCAGCTTGTTGCGCAATTGCTGGGCGGAGGTCTGAAGCCACTCCGCCTTTGCCACCGCAGTACGGAGATCGCCCTCAGCGGGCCAGCTTTCCGCATGCGCGCGAAGCTGCTCGGTCATGCGGACACGCCGTGCCAGGTCCGCACGCAATCCGCCCAATGCTTCGGCGATCACCGCGCCATCCGGGCAAGGCGGCAAGCAGGCGATGGCTTCCGTCGGCCACGCGTTCCACGCCGCCGGATTGTCGGTCAGGACAGGAACGCAGGCGCGCAGCACATCCGGCAGCAGCGTCACCGCCTCGGCGCCGGGCAGGGCTCCCAATTGCAGCACGATGTCGGCCGCGGCCAAGGCGTCGCGCATCGTCCCTGTCACCCTGGTCCGCTCGGCGCCGAACGCCGCGACATCGTCCGCCACCGCTGCCGCCACATCCGGCGCCGCGAGGCCGCAGGCGAACAGCAGCGTGTCCGACAGGCCGGCGTCCACCATCGACAGCCAGCCATCCAGCGCCTGCTGCTGTGCAGCGGCGTCGCCGATCACGACGCTGCAGGCAACGAAGCCGTCCATGGCCAGGCCGAGGCGCGCCCGCGCTTCCGCACGATCCGGACGCCAGAAAGCACCGGGGGGAGGCGGGACCGCCATGATCTCCGGGCCGCCTCGGTGCAGCCGCTTGCGCACCGCGCCCGCGAGCGCGGGCAGATGGGTGATGACGAGCGCCATGTCCTCCAGAAAGGGCTGGAGACAATCGAAACGTGCGGCTGCGGCGGCGATGCCATGACGACGGGCGAACAACGCCGCGTGCCAACCATGCGCGCGATACAGCAGCCGGGTCGCCTCCTGCTCCGACATTCGCGCGAGAATGCCGGACAGGGCCGCGTCATGGAGCACGGCGCAGCCGGGACGGGCCTGGATCATCTCCAGCAGCTCCGGCGTTACGGTCGCGTCTGCAAGAGTGTAGATGACATGATCGAAGTCGTGGTCGCGCAGCCAGCCGAGCGGACGGATCGGCGCGGTCGCCTCCAGCCACGCATCCCCCGTGCTGTGCTGTGCTGTGCCGGGCTGGGTGGTGATGCAAGTGACGTCGCAGAAGGTAGCGAGCTCGGTGAGCAGCCTTGCCGCATAGGCGCCGCTGCCCTGGCCGTCTGGCGGCAGCGCGGAGACGAAGGCGACCGTTGGCAGCCGCACTCTCGCGCCCGCCGGCCCGGCCGGCCGACGTTCCTCGTGGACACGCTCGAACGCGGCCAGGCTGCGCGCCGCGACATCCTTCCACGTGAAGCGCTGGGCCTGGATCGGGCCGTGCCGGCGCAGGTCGTCGCGGAAGGCGGGATCGCCCAGCACGCGGGCAAGCCGCTCGGCGATGCTGGCTGGAGATGCGGGATCGAACAGCGCGTCCGCTCGGCCGATCACCTCCGGCATGCTGGTGCGGTCCGATCCGAGCACGGCCGCGCCGCACGCCATCGCCTCGGCCAGAGGCAGCCCGAAGCCTTCGTGAAAGGAGGGAAACACGAACACGGCGCAGAGCGCGTATAGACGGATCAGATCGTCGTCGGGGATGAAATCGAGCAGCGCCAGCTCATCGGATGCGAGCCCCGCCGCCTTCGCCTGGCCCTCGATGCGGGCGACATCGTCCGGCTTGAGCTTGCCCGCGATGGCCAGACGATGCCTGCGCCGGAGCGGCGCCGGCAGGCTCGCGAACGCGGTCATCAATCCGTTGAGATTCTTTCTCGGATCGGAGGCGCCGGCATAGAGTATGAACGGCTTGCCGAGCCGGTAGCGCCAGAGCAGCGCCTCGGCTTCCTCAGGGTTCATACGGACCGGTCTGAACTTCGCGTCGATACCGGTGCCGACGGCGACGATCCTCTGGCGCGGCACCGCCAGCACCGCCTGGCCCTCGGCCGCTGACGAGTCAGAGATCGCGAGCAGCAGATCGGCGCGCCTGGCGAACTGCGCCTTTCGGTAATACCAGCGGCGCGCCAGCGGGCTGCCGAGATAGATCTCAGGCTGCAGCAGCGGAATCATGTCATAGAGCGTGATCGCGGTCGGGATGCTCTCCCCGAGCGCCCCGACCGAGCTTATGCAGTTGTCGTCATAGCCTTCAAACAGGCTGGCGACGTGCACCAGGTCCGGGCGCAGCCTGTCCAGCGCCGCCTCTCGCACCAGTTCGGCCGCACGCGTGCGCCAGGCGTTCTCGGCGACCATCTCGACCGTGGGGCTTGGCAGTTCGAGAACATGGATCTGCGAGCGTGGCAGCAGGCCGTCGAAGGCAGCGGCCGCCTCGGCCAGCCCCTCGGGCAGGTTGCGGTTCAGCAGCACGTGGAATTCGTGGCGTGCGCCGCCGTCGCGCACCATCTGCCGGGCCAGTGACATGCTGTAGCGGCCAATGCCGCGGAACCGGCTGCTGTTCTGGCCGCCTTGAAGATCGAGGACAATCCGCATGGATGTCGCGGGCTACGATCCGGGCCGCTGCAATCCCGCCTTGACCGCTCTGCCGAGCACGCGCACCGGACGTGTGACGCGCCATGAGGTGCTGACGCGCACCGCGTCGAGCAGGGACGTGACCTTGGCATGTTCCGCGTGCAGCTTGTTCTGCTCGTGGGTCAGATGAGCCGCCGTCGCCGATAGCGCACGCACGTGCCGGGCCTCGTTATCGCGCTCGGCGCGCGTCGTCTCCTGCGCGATCCTGAGCGCGTCCCGCTCCGCGAGCAGCCTGTCCCGCTCGGCTCGGATCAGGGAGACGGCGTCCTGCTCGGCCAGCAACGTCTCCCGCTGCGCCAGCAGCGCGTCGCGTTCCAGCAGCAACGCGTCACGCTCGACGCGGAGCGACCGGCTTGATTCATGATACTGTTCCGCCTGTGCGTTGCTCGTCGCCAGCCGCCGCCTGATCTGATCGGCATGCAGGGTCAGGCGCTGCACCGCCGCCTTCGCGTCGGCGAGTTCCTGGCCCAGACCTGCGGCGAGCGCGTCCGCCTGTTCTCTCGCCTGCCGTGCTGTCGCCGCTTCCTCGCGCAGCGCGTTCAGGTCGTCGTCCATGTCCTTGACCCGATGCGACAGGCTGTCGATGGTGACCGCCTGCTCCGCCGCCATTGCTTCAAGCCGTTGCTGTGCCGCGGTCACATAGTCGTCGAACACGTTGGCGGGAGCGCCCAGCGCGTCTTTCAAGTCGGCATGTTCGTTGGCGACGTAGAACATGTTCAGCCCGTCAAAATACGCCCCGCTATAGCCTTGGCCGAGCAGCAGCGCCTCATAAGCGCCGTCCACGCGCGCCGACGAGAGCGGCTCGGTGGCCTCCACGACGACAATCCAGGGCCGGAACCGGCTGAAATCCATGCCGCGCAGCACGTCGGCTTCCGCGCCTTCGACATCGACCTTGAGAAAGTGGATCTCGCCGACCCCGTGGGACTCGCAGATGCTCGTGAGCGTCAGAGTGGGAACTCTGGTCTCGCGGCTCTGCCAACCGGCCTCGGCATGACGGCGGGCGACTTCCTCGTCGCTGGTGGAAAGCCCGGTTCCGGAGATCTGGTTGAGCACGATCAGGCCGGCTGCCGCTCCGGCCGCCACGTTCAGGTTGAGGTCGCGCGGTCTGGCCTCGACCAGACGCTGGAAATAGCCGCGGGTCGGCTCGATGTTGATGCCTGACCAGCCACGATCGTAGAATGCCTTGGTGACCGAGATCTCCTCGGGATCGGCCGCCCCGACATCAATGTAGAAGCCTTCGTTCACCCCCTTCAGCGCGCGCCAGAGCACGACATCCTCGAAGTTCTGGGCGTAGGAGATCAGTTTCATGCCGTGCTCTGGCCGGGAGTGCGGCGCGGCAGGGTTCGACGCGTTCATCGGGTGAGCCTGACTTCGTAGCCGGACGGAAGCTTCGATACCCAGAAGTCCTGGCGGAGCCGCACCAGACGCGGCTGATGATTCTCAGGTTGCCAGGCGGGATTGCGCGACAGCAGCCAGGCGGAGCAGATCGCGGTTTTCCGGTTGGCGCTGACCGGCGTCTCGCGCACCTGTCCCGGGAGCAGACCGACCGCATAGAGATCACGCGATTGCCGAGCCCTGTCGACGAAGGCCAACACGTCCGGGTCGCCGCACGCCGATTGCGCGCAGCCGGCCAAGGCAAGCAGGCCCGGCAGCAGGACCAGCATCGGCAGGACCAGTCTGCCGCCGGAGGCACCGAACCAAAGCACCCGATCCACCATGACGAGACACACCAGCAAGGCGCGATCGGGCCGGAGTTGGCAGATCCGCGCGGGAACGCGATACTGCCATGCGTGAGCCGTCCAGCGCAAAGCGGCGCCGCAGACGGAGAGTGACAGGTTGGCAAAGATTGGGGCGAACAAGATCTGGATTGATGTCGAGGACCTGTTCCAGTACGCCGTCTTGAACCCGCGGCCGAGCGGTATCCAGCGCATCGAGTATGAGCTCTGCCGGGCATTGGCGACGATGCCGGAGTCCCGCGAGCATGTGCGCTTCGTGCGTCATGCCGGCTCGCAGAAAAGCTTCTATTCGATCCCCTATGCGGAGCTGGATGCCCTCTATAGCGGTCTCGCCTCCGGCGACAAGCGCAAGCCGGAGCCGCAGCCGGTCGTCTCTGGCGACGCCGCGCCGACACGGCCGCTTTCGAAGGATCCGCTGCGGCGGATCGCCTACCGCGTGCCGCCAGGCGTGCGCAATCCGCTGGTCCGCTTCTACAAGGCCGAACAGGAAGCCGGCAGCGCGCTGGCCGAAATCGGTAGGACAGCGAGTCGCGCGGCGCGGAGCCGCCTGCGCAATGTGCTTGCCGGCAAGCCACCGCCAGCTTTGCCGGCCACCGCCTCCGAGCCGACGATGGCCGAGCCGCTGCCGGGCACCACCGAGTTCGACTCCAGTTGCCGGGCCGGCGACGTGCTGCTGGTGCTGGGATCGCCCTGGTTCCACCCGTTCTACGCCGAACTGGTCGAAAAGGCGCAGACCGAGCGCGGGCTTCGTTTCGCGCTTCTGGTCTATGACCTGATCCCGTTGCGCCGGCCTGAATGGTGCGACCAGTATCTGGCGCTGCGCTTCCGCGAATGGACCACAGAGGTGTTCCCGCTGGTCGACATCTTCCTGACCATCTCTCGCGCCAGCGCCTCGGACCTGGTCACACAGGCCAAGGAGAGCGGCTATGCGCTGCGCCGCGCGCCGACGCCGATACCGATCGGCACCGGCTTCACCTCGCCCGGCAAGCCGGTCCTAGCCAGGCACGCGGCCGACGCACACCCCGCTCCGGTGACCAGCCGCCTGCCCGCGGACGGCAGCTATGTGCTGATCGTCTCCACCATCGAGGCGCGCAAAAACCACATGCTGCTGTTCAGGATCTGGCGGCGCATGCTCGAGGAGCTGCCGCGCGAGCAGGTGCCGACCCTGGTGTTCGCCGGTCGCGTCGGTTGGCTGGTCAGCGACCTGATGCAGCAATTGCGCAACGCCGGTTTTCTCGGCGGCAAGATCATGCTGGTGGAGGATCCGACCGACGACGAACTCGAACGCCTCTACGGCGGCTGCCGCTTCACCTTGTTTCCGTCTTTCTACGAGGGATGGGGGCTGCCGGTCACCGAGAGCCTGTCCTTTGGCAAGCCGTGCATCATCTCGCGTGCCACCTCGCTGCCCGAGGCCGGAGGCCATCTCGCCCGCTATTTCGACCCGGAAAACACCGCCGAAGCCTACGAGGTGATCCGCTACGCGGTGGAGACTCCGGAGGAGACGCAGGCCTGGGCGGAGCAGGTGCGCCGCGAGTTCAGGCCGGTCACTTGGGCGGCCTCGGCGCGCGGCGTGCTGCGTGCGCTCGGCCTGCCGACCATCGAGGCCGACGCGCGCGCGGAACCGGCCGAAACGCGGCTTTGACCGGTGCCGCCCTCTAAGGTGCTTCCATGACGTTCGTCTCCTATGCCCAGAATTTCGAGGACGTGCTGCTCTGGCGCGCCCTCGGCGACGTAGAGCGCGGTTTCTACATCGATGTCGGAGCGGGGCATCCGGACGTTGATTCCGTCACCCGCGCCTTCTTCGAGCGCGGCTGGCGCGGCATCAACATCGAGCCGGGAGTGGCGGACGCGACCCGCCTGGCGGCGGCGCGGCCGGGCGACACGACGCTGCAGCTTGCCGTCGGCCGGGCCGACACGGAGGCGGATTTCTTCGCCGTTCCCGGAACCGGCTTGTCGACGCTCGACAAGGCGGTGGCGGAGCACATGCCCGAGCCGCGGCAGGCGCAGGTCCATCCTGGCCGGATCACCGTGCGCACGCTTGCCGGCATCTGTCGCGCGCACGTGCGTGGCGAAATCCATTTCCTCAAGATCGATGTCGAGGGCAAGGAAGCGGACGTGCTCGACGGCGCCGATCTCGCCTCCTGGCGCCCCTGGGTCATCGTCGTCGAGGCGACCGCGCCGCTGTCCAGCACGCCCAGCCATGCGGCGTGGGAGCCGGGGCTGATCGAGCAGGGCTACCGGTTCGTCTGGTTCGACGGGCTCAACCGTTTTTACCTGGCCGAGGAGCGGGCAGAGGCGCTGTCGCGCCATTTCCGCGCGCCGCCGAACGTGTTCGACGATTTCATCCGCGCCAACGACACGCTCTGGGCGGAGCGGATCGCCGCCGCCGAAACCCGCGCGGCATTGGCCGAGCGGCGCATCGAACTGGACCGCGAGCGCGCCGCCTCGGCCGCCCAGCGCGCCGGCACACGCGACGAATACGCCGAGCGGGAGATCGCGAGACTCCGGCAGGCGATGAGCGAGCAGCAGCGCGACGGGGTCATACGGGAGGCGGCGGCCGGAGCCGAGCTGCATCTCTGCCGCCACGAACTTCAGCACGCGCATCTGCGGCTGCAGGCGGCGCTGCGCGACGCCGAGGCGAACAGGCAGGCGCTTGAACAGGCCGAAGGCGAGCTGGAGCAGACGTCAAATATCCTGGCGGGGGCGCACCACCAGCTCCATCACACGACGCTGGCCCTGAACGAGGCCCGGAAATGGCTGGGAGCGGTGCAGCAGAGCCGTAGCTGGCGTCTGACCGGTCCGATGCGCGTCGCCGTGCGCACGCTCAAGCG
>CAXTRK010000024.1:0-48851 GCA_964246745.1 uncultured Acetobacteraceae bacterium | reverse complement strand
CGCGTGGAGATGGAGGGCGGCGGGCGCATCAAACCCTCGGCGGCTGGCCACGAGGGCCGAGGCGGCACTCTCTCCGGGGGCGCGGGCGACGCGGTCGCCCGCGGAGCTGCTCAACGCGTTCTCGGTCGAGATGACGGCCAACGACATGGACGCCCTGCGACGTGCGGCTGCAAAGATACCGCAGGGCACACGGATCTCGGTGACCTACCTGCCGGGCGAAACCTACGATGCGCGGGTGGCTGCCGCAGCTCTCGTGCGGAGTTCGGGCTTCGTGCCGATCCCGCATATCTCTGCCCGCCGGCTGGCCTCGATCGAGGAGCTGGACCGTTATCTCGACGCCTTGTCGCGCAGCGCCCAGTTGGATCGCGCGTTTGTGGTCGGAGGAGACTGCGATCCGAAAGGCCCGTTCCCGGACGCTCTGTCCGTCATCCAGTCCGGGCGCTTGGCGGCGCACGGGGTCAAGCGGGTCGGCATCTCGGGTTACCCGGAGGGCCACGCGCAGATACCCAAGGAGGTGCTGTGGCGCGACATGCTCGACAAGCATCGGGCGCTGCGCGACCTGGGGCATGATCCCATCATTACGACCCAGTTCACGTTCGACGTCGGTCCGGTGCTGAGCTGGATCAAGGATGTGCGGCAGCGGGGCATCACCTCCACTATCCGTCTGGGGGTGCCGGGCCCGGCAAGCACGAAGAGCCTGCTCCGTTTCGCTGCCCGCTGCGGTGTCGGCGCATCGACAAAGGTGCTGCAGAAATACGGTCTTTCCATCACCAGGCTCATGTCGGTCACCGGGCCCGACCGGTTCCTGGCTGATCTGGCTGTGGCACTCGACCCGGCTGTCGTCGGCGAGGTTTGTATCCACCTTTACCCGTTCGGGGGTCTCGAACGAACGGCGGATTGGGTTCGCTCATTCCAGGGCACGCACGCGGCCATGCAATGAAGCGGTCGAGCATCGGCGAAGAGGCGCGACAGCCTGCCGGAGGGCGGCCGGACGTTCCGACCACCTGATGAGGTCCAAGCAAATTTGGAGGATACGTGAATGACCGGCACCCCAGACACCGTGGTGGAGCATTTCATCGGCGGCGAGCGCGTCGCGGGCGCAAGCGGGCGCCATGCCGAGGTGTTCAACCCGGCGACGGGCGAGGTGGCGCGCCGTGTCGCGCTTGCCACCCGCGCCGAGGTGGATGCAGCGGTCCGCGCCGCCGCCAATGCCTTTCCCGGCTGGGCAGCGACGACGCCGCTCACCCGCGCCCGGATCATGTTCCGCTTTCGCGACCTGCTCGAACAGCACACCGACGCGCTGGCGCAGATCATCACAGCCGAGCACGGCAAGGTGCTTTCCGATGCGCGCGGTGAGGTGGTCCGCGGCATGGAGGTCGCCGAATTCGCGTGCGGCGTACCGGACCTGCTGAAGGGCGAGTTCACCGATCAGGTCGGACGCGGCGTCGACAGCTTCTCGTTCCGGCAGCCGCTCGGCGTCTGCGCCGGGATCACGCCGTTCAACTTCCCGGTGATGGTTCCGCTCTGGATGGCGCCGGTGGCGCTGGCAACCGGCAACTGCTTCATCCTCAAGCCGTCGGAACGCGATCCCTCCGCATCCCTTATCCTCGCAGACCTGCTCAGACAGGCCGGCCTGCCGGACGGCGTGTTCAACGTGGTGCACGGCGACAAGGAGGCGGTGGACGCCATCCTTGAGCACCCCGAGATCGCCGCGATTTCCTTCGTCGGATCGACGCCGGTCGCCCAGTACATCCAACAGACTGGTATTGCCCACGGCAAGCGCGTGCAGGCCCTGGGAGGGGCCAAGAACCATATGGTGGTGATGCCCGACGCCGACATGGACAAGACGGTGGACGCGCTGATGGGCGCCGGCTACGGCTCGGCCGGCGAGCGCTGCATGGCTGTCTCCGTCGCCGTCGCGGTCGGCAATGTGGGCGACAGGCTGGTTGAGCGGTTGGCGCCGAAGGTGCAAGCGCTCAAGGTCGGCCCCGGCACCGACCGCGACGCGGAGATGGGGCCGCTTGTCACGCGCCAGCACCTCGCCAAGGTGCGCGGCTACGTCGATGCCGGCGTCGCCGAGGGCGCCAAGCTCGTCGTGGATGGACGCGGCCTGAAGCTGCAAGGCTACGAGGACGGATTCTTCCTCGGCGGCTGCCTGTTCGATCACGTGAAACCAGACATGGTCATCTACCGTGAGGAGATCTTCGGTCCCGTTCTCTCGATCCTGCGGGTGGCGGAGTTCGCGGACGCGCTGAAGCTGGTCAACGACCACGAATACGGCAATGGCGCCGCGGTGTTCACCCGCGACGGTGACACCGCCCGCGCCTTTTCACACGGCGTGCAGGCGGGCATGGTGGGGGTGAACGTGCCTATTCCGGTACCAATGGCGTTCCATTCCTTTGGCGGCTGGAAGCGATCCATCTTCGGCGATCACGCGATGCACGGGCGCGAGGGCGTGCGCTTCTTCACCAAGCTCAAGACGGTCACCTCGCGTTGGCCGACGGGCATACGCGCGGGCGCGGATTTCGTGATGCCCACCCTAGCCTGAACTTCGCAAGGAACCGGGATCTGCGGCCTCTGGCGACACGCAAACATGGGGAGAGATGATGGCCACGCGCGGGATCGATTTACCTGGGCCGCTCGTCCTGGACATTGATCCATTTGACGAACCATGGCTGGCGGATCCGTACCGGAATTTCGCAATGCTCCGCGACGCCGGCGCGGTGTTCTACATCCCCCGCTACGAGTGCTACGGGATGGCGCGGCACGCGCAGGTGCACGGTACACTCAAGGACTGGCAGACTTTCGTCTCAGCGCGCGGGGTCGGCCTCGACCGGATCACCGATCCCGCTGCCCATTGGCGGGAGCCCAGCCTCCTGCTCGAGACTGATCCGCCACTCCACGACGAGATGCGGGCAATCGTCAGCCGCGTGCTCAACGCGGCTGCGTTGAAGGCGCTGCGGCCGAACTGGCGCGCGGTGGCCGAGCGATTGGTCGACGGATTGGTGGGTGTGGGATCGTTCGACGCGGTGCCGCGCATTGCGGAGGCGTTTCCGACCACCGTGTTCGGTGACGCGATGGGCATCGTGCCGGAGGAACGGCACAACCTGATCCGTCTCGGCATGCTGGCCTTCGAAGCGGTGGGCCCACGCACGACGCGGGTGGCGCGAACATTCGAGATGGCTCCGGAGGTGCTTGCGTGGTCCGATCGGGCCTGTCGGCGTGAGTCGCTCGCGCCGCAAGGGTTTGGCGCGCAGATCCACGGCGCGGTGGACGACGGGAAAATCACTGTGCGGCAGGCCGAACTCCTGGTCCGCTCGCTGCTCAGCGCGGGCGTCGATACCACGGTCAGTGGAATTGGTGCAGCACTCCACGCCTTCGCCGCCAACCCGGATCAATGGGCGCAGTTGCGTGAGCGGCCGGCGCTGTTGAAGACCGCCCTGGATGAGGTGCTGCGCTGGGACTCGGTGGTGCAGTGCTTTTTCCGTACCACCAGCCGCCCCGTCGCTATCGAAGGCGTGAAGCTGCCGCAGCACGCCAAGGTGATGCTGTTCTTCGCCGCTGCCAATCGCGATCCCGCTCGCTGGGGCGAGCCCGATCTGTTCGATATCAATCGTCGTGATCCGGGTCATGTCGGTTTCGGCGCCGGCATACATGCCTGCGTCGGTCAGATGGTTGCCCGACTGGAGATCGAAGTGCTGTTCGAGGCGCTGCTGGACCGGGTAGGAACGCTCAAGCTTGCGGGTGGATCGTCTCGCAGGCTGAACAGCTCCATCTATCCGTTCTCCAAGCTGCCTCTGGAGCTGACGGCGCGATGAATATGATGCCGTCTGCGCAGGCGGGCAGGTCAAGCAGGTTCGGCAAAGGCGGCACGCTGCTGCGGAAGCACAGGGAAAAACACCCGCGATCGCAGCCTTAGATGACATCAACCGGTTCGCGGCGGCGCAAGACCGATCCGATCCAACAGAGGAAACGAAACATGCCGTCAAGAATCCAGCTTATGTCTGTCACCCCAGTCCTTGCGGCCAGCTTTCTGCCTGTGGCTGTAGCTGCTGCGGCCGGAAGCACGGCCGGACCGGCCTATACTGTCGTCGCTCCCGGATTAAACAGCCCGTCCGGGATCTCGGTGAACCCCAAATACAATACCGAGAGCAACCTCACTCCCAGCGGCGAGCCACTGCCCACATCGGACCCGCTTTCAGACGGCTTGTTTCCAACGTTCGGCAGAACGTTGCTCAACGAGGGTATCGACTTCCATGGCCTGATCCTCGATCAGTTCCTGGCCAATCCCACCACCGGTTTTCGCCGCGGCAACACGAGCAATCTCGCAGGGATCCAGCCGGCGGTGGATGTCAATCTGGGTAAACTCGTTGGAATACAAGGAGGCTCGCTGCACTTCGTGTGGACCATCTGGCCGCTCAGGAGCAACTACAACCACTTTGTCCTTGACACTGGCGGGTTGCTCGAGGGCTTTCAGAGCGCGCCCGAACCCGTTAGCAACGAGTTGAGCGTGCTGACCTATGAGCAAAAGCTGTTCTCTGACCGACTCTCGGTGGAGTTCGGGAAAACCAATCCCTACCACTATTTCTTCATTCCCAACGGATTGGATATCTTCAACGACATCCCACTCACCCTGTATGTCGACGGGGACACGCCTCCTCCTCCGCACTCGGAGTGGGGTGCTGTGGCATCCTACCACCTGACGCCGACATGGTTTCTGCAAGGCGGGGCGTTCGGGGACGACTACCGGCGCAGCATCCTTGATAGCTGGAATTTCGGCACCCGGGAGGCCTCGGGCGCCGAGCTTCTCGCCGAAATCGACTATCGCAGCGAGTTCAACAACGCCCGTTATCCAGCCAACATGGAGTTGGGCGTGGAATACAACACCCGTACCGGCTCGTCGAACGTCAAGGGCACGATCCTCACCTATTCTCCCGAGGTATCTTCGATCCCTTACCCGGGCGGTGGCGTGGTCTACTTCCAAGGAGCCAAGGTGCTCTGGCGCGGCGCGACCTTGCCGCATAGCCCGCCGAGAAACATCAAGGTCTATGGTAGCTTCAACGTGGCAGTGGATAAGCCGCAACCGATCGATCTGGATTCGACAACGGGCGTCAACTTCAGTGGCTTCCTGCCGGGACGCCCGTCGGACGCATTCGGATTGCAGGCCCAATATCTGCGGCTGAGCCGGTTCGAGGCCAACTTCGAGACGTCTGCCGAAACGCTTGTGGGAGGTCCGGGTCCCGGCCAACCCCGGAACGGTTTCGGCTTCGAAGTCGTCGATCAGATACAACTGACCCGCTGGGCGACATTGAGCCCCTTCGTGGAATACTTCGTTAACCCCGATGCTTTCTATGACCCGTTTCAAGGACCTCGGCAGCCCGATGGTTTCATGGCCGGCGTATACACATTCATCTCGTTGGGACCTTTGCTTGGCACCAGCATGAAACCGTTCTGATTCGAGTGACGTCATCCTGACGCCGCACATATCTGGCAACACCGCCGATTACAAAACAGGGCCGAAGGAGCGCTCATTTGGAATAACCAAAGGCGTGGCTAGCGGAGATCATCCCGTAATGAGGAAAGATGCTAAGCTATTATCAGACGCTTTAACAAACGACTTGAGATCAAAACCGGTCTGCTTGCCGAAAAGTTTGAGTATGGGGAACTGCAGTCAACTCATCGGTTGTCGCACACGAACAGCAAGGCGATCACCGGCGCCTACAGCTTCAACGTGGTGCGTGGCCTCTATCTGGATGCGGCTCTCAGCTATGTCGATGCACCGAGTCCGCTTACTTATACAGGCAGCACCGGAAGTGCACTCAACGTGACTGGAGGTGTGGTTACATTCTGGTAGAAACTTGTCTTTTGAAGGACGCGACATGGAAGCGCATCAGAGGCGAAGGCCAGTGCCGGTATCCCGGGGTGAACGCGCATCTTCGGGTAGACAGCCAGGTCAAGTGGCCGACGGTGGCTGCGGCGATACCTGGCCCAATTTTAGTTTTTCTAGAGCTAAGTCCCAAGCTTTCAATACATCGGTCCATCTCCTGCACGCCGAGCTCGGCTGGAGCCGGACGCAACACGCAGGCGCCCTGGGAGCTCAAGTGCCTTGACCATCAACCCAATCGACTCTATTTTCCTCTATGTTCAGTGTCCGTCTCAAAACAAGTGAACGCATGCCATTTGCCCCGGCTGATGCTTGCGTCGTGTGTAACCGCGTTCGACAGCAATCACCACAGGCTGTTGACGTAATCACTGGCGCTGTCCGAAAATCTTTGCTGCTGTTGGGAACATTGCCTGATGCGTAGTATCTAGAGAAGGCTTCCTATCGTATAATAATTGATCAAGTCAGTCTGGTGGCGTTGTCTATGTTGCGGCGGTGGGAAGAGCACGGCAGCTCACATTGGTGTCGACCTCCGGCCCTGACGTTAAGACCGCTGCGTACCGGTCAAGAAGGCAGTATCCTGTGTTAAACAAGAGCGCGATCGTGGCTTATGCCGAGGCAAAGAACAGTGTTCGAAGCGGCCGCGACGTCTGGGATTATGCGGCGGAGGTGCTCGACGGGCTGCTGGAAAAAGCGGCGCTCGAGAGAAGCGAGGTCGACGGCATTATTCTCACGCCGACGCAGACCGGCGCCAAGACCAGCTTCTGGGTGCAGGCGACGCTGGACTTCCTAGGGCTGGAAACCAATTACGCCGACTCGACCGATCTTGGAGGTTCGTCCGCCTGTGCTGGCGTGGCGCGTGCCGCCGCCGCGATCGAGGCGGGACTTTGCGAGACGGTGGTGCTGCTGAACGCGGACACGCCAACGACGGACAATACGTTGCGGATGCGCTCCTTCCATGATGAATGGTCGGATCCCACCGGCCTGATGGGGCCGCCCGGATCCTTCGGCCTGCTGACGCGCCGCTATTCACACCAGTATGATCTCCGGTACGAGATGCTGGGCAAACTGGCCGTGACCCAGCGGGATCACGCGCTGCTGAACCCGCACGCGGTCGACAAACTGCGGCATTCCATCACGGTTGCGGACTACCTCGGCTCCCGCATGATCTCCGACCCTATCCGGCTGCTCGATTGCGTGATGCCGTGCGACGGCGCCAGCGGCCTGGTGATGATGAGCCGCCAGCGTGCGCGGCAAAAAGGCTATGACAAGTTCGTCGTCCCGCTCGGCTATGGAGAGCGAAGCAATCTGAATGCGGCGGCAAACGACGCCGACATGACCGACACCGGCCACCGTGTCGCCGGCGCCAGGGCGTTCGCCGCTGCCGGGCTGGGGCCGCGGGATATCCGCTCCTTTCACCCCTATGACGATTTCCTCATCGCTATCATGCTGAACTTTGAAATGCTCGGCTTCTGCAAGCCGGGCCAGGGTTCGGCCTTCATTGCCGAGCGCGATTTCCGCTTCGATGGAGATCTGCCACTCAACACGGGTGGCGGACAGATCTCCGCCGGACAGGCGGGCCTGGCCGGGGGCAGCACCAATCTGGTGGAAGCGGTGCGCCAGCTGTTCGGAGAGGCCGGCGAGCGGCAGGTTCGTGACACCGGCAACGCGCTGGTGACCGGGATCGGCTGGATCCCCTACGACCGCAACTGGGGCACCAGCACGGCGCTCATTCTTGCCCCTGACGCGTGAAGCAGGTGGAGATGATGCAGATCAACGACACGCGCTCGGTCCAGCGCCTTGCGATCAAGCCCTCGAACTTCAGCCGAGCCTTCTGGGAGGCGAGCAAGGAAAGACGCCTGCTGCTGCAATATTGCGAGCGAACGAACCGGTATCAGTTCTTCCCCCGTCCGCTCAGCATCTTCACGGGCCGGCGCGGGGACCTGAGCTGGAGAGAATCGACCGGCCGGGGGCGCGTCCACTCCTACACGATCGCGAGGCTCGGACTTGGACCTTTTCGCGGACACGAGCCGTACATCGTGGCTCTGGTCGAACTCGCAGAAGGCGTGCGGATTCTTGCCAACCTGGTGAACTGCTCGCTTGATGAGCTCCGCATCGATCTGCCGGTACGGCCGAACTGGCATGAGCTGGAGGACGGCACCTGCCTGCTCATGTTCGAGCCTGACATCGAAAAAGCCCGGATTAATGTCGACGATCAGCGAGCCGGCAATCTGACGCAGGGAGGATCAAGTGGGCGCTGACCTATCAGACGAAGCGCAACGGGCGCCTCGGTCGGTGGCGGACGAGCAGAAGGGGATCGAGGCGTTGCTGCGTCCCCGATCGATTGTCATCATCGGCATGTCGCTCAAGCCGGGTTCGCCGAGTTCGATGGTGATACGCAATCTCGTCGTCAACGGCTTTGCGGGCGAGATCCATCTGGTTGGCCGCAGCGGCGGCGTGGTCGACGGCCGGACCTGCCATACCAGCCTTTCGCACCTGACGCCGGGCATCGACCTCGCGGTCATCATGACGCCAGCGAACGCTGTCCCGGAGACGTTGAGGGACTGCGTGCGACACGGCGTCAGGAGCGCGATCTGTTTCGCGTCGGGCTTCGCCGAAGCGGGAGAGCATGGCCAGAATGCCCAGGCTGAGCTGGAAAGCATCGCGCGTGCCGGCGGCCTGCTTCTGCTTGGCCCAAACACGGTGGGATACTTCAACTTCGTCAATCCGCTGCTGGTCAGCATGGTCGAGTGCGGCAAGATCAGGCCGATCGACGCCGAGGCGGGACCGGGGGTCGGCATTGTCGCCCAGAGCGGCGGCATCGGCATCCACATCGCCGAGACGCTGGACGCGCGTCGGGTCCCGGTCTCCTACAACGTCACGACGGGCAACGAGGCGCGCATCGGTCTTGCGGACATGGTCCGGTTCTACGCCAATGATGCACATACCGGCGTGGTCGCGATCTACGCGGAACAGATCCGCAAGCCTGCGGCATTGCTGGAGGCTGTCGTTGAGGCGCTGACGAGGGGCAAGCCGGTGGTGATGTTCCATCCCGGCCGCAGCATCCAGGCGCGGGCCGCCGCCGCCTCCCATACCGGAGCGCTTACCGGCGACTACGCCGCCATGATGACGGTGGCAGGCGCCAACGGCATCCTCGTCGCCGATGCGCTGGAGGAGCTGATCGATCTCAGCGAGATCCTGTTGCGCTATCCGGATGCGATCGCAGGAGGGTTGGGGATCGTCACGGGGTCGGGGGCGATCTGTGCGATCGCCGAGGATTGCTGCGACGCTGGCGGAATGGAGGTGCCGCCGCTGACCGCCGGAACCTTGGAGGCGCTTCGCGAGCTGCTGCCCGCCTATCTCGATCCGCGCAACCCGCTCGACGTTGGCACGGCGGTCGGTTTCAAGCCCGACATACTCGGGCGCGCGCTGGCCGTGATGGCCAAGGACCCGGCGGTCGGCAGCATCATGCTCTCCTTGCCCTATGTGCGTCCTCCGCTGGACGAGGCGTGGATGGCCGGGGTGGCCAGCGCCGTGGCACAAAGCCGCAAGCCGGTAGTCTATGTCATCCATGGCGAGGGCATTCCGCTGCGTGCGGAGATCGCCGGGCTTGCGGCGGAACGACGCATCATTGTGCAGCGCTCGCCGGAGCGTGCGATCAGGGCGCTGGCGCAGCTGTCCAGGTACAGTGCCGCCAGGCTGCGGAGAAGCGGGCGCGGCCCACAGGATGCGGCCCAGCGGCTTGAGCTTCCGCAAGGAACGCTGGCCGAATGGCAAGGCAAGCAGATTATCGCCCGTTCCGGTATCCGCGTCCCGCTTGGGCAGCTGGCCAGAAGCAGGGACGAGGCGGCGTCGGTGGCGTCCAGGATCGGCTTTCCCCTGGTGATGAAGGCCCAGGCATCCCGCCTGGCGCACAAGAGCGATGCGGGCGGGGTCCTGCTCGGCATCACCAGCGAGGCTGCCGTGCGCAACGGGTGGGAGACGCTGCATGCGAACGTCCGTCGCCATGATGCTTCGCTGGAACTCGATGGCGTGCTGGTCGAGGCGATGGGCCATCCCGGCGTGGAGCTGGTCGTCGGCGGACGGCGCGACCCGGCCTGGGGTGTTGTCGTGATGGTCGGAATGGGAGGCGTGTGGGTCGAGGCGCTCGGCGACGTGCGGCTGCTACCGCCCGGCCAGAGCGTTGACGACATCGTGCAGGAACTGCAACGGCTGAAAAGCGCCAAGCTGCTCGGCGGCTACAGGGGAAGTGCTGCGGCAGATCTTCGTGCGGTCGCCGATGTCGTCCAGAAGGTTGCCGGCCTGCTGGAGGCGAACCCCGACATACGCGATCTCGAAATCAATCCGCTGGTCGCCTACCCCGGCGGCGTCGTGGCGTTGGATGTGTTGATCGTGGTCGGTGCGAAGCGATCTGGGCCGAATGGCAGCGCCGAGGCGGATCTAGTCGGCGGACAGAGACCGTAAGGGATGGCGTCCACCGCGCGACAGCCAGCTTTCCTGCGGCCGCGCTGAAGAAGGGAAGGTAGGTTTTCGATGAGCCGAGAAACACAGGGCAGGTCGCTTCAGGACCTGATAGATACTGTTCCCAATCTCGCGACCTATTTTTATAACGACACGCTTGCGCCGCACAGCCGTTCCCGCGGCACCCTGACGCCGGTGCCTGCGGAGTTCACCAACTGGCGCGACGAGCAGAGGGCGTGGCGCCAAGCCGCGATCCTGTTCGACCAGTCCCACCACATGCCGGAACTCTTTCTCACGGGCGCCGATGCTCTGCGCCTGCTCAACCGGGTGGGCATCAACAGCCTCGTGAATTTCGCTCCGGGCATGGCCAAGCAGTTCGTCGCCTGCAGTCCGGACGGGTATGTCATCGGCGACTGCATTCTCTACTATCTCGGTGAGAACAGTTTCGAGCTCGTAAGCGGAATGACGCTGCTCGACTGGGTGCAGTATAACGCCGAGACCGGCGGCTACGACGTCGCAATCGTCCGGGACGACGCCACCGCCACCAACCCCGGCGGAAGGACAAAATTCCGCTATGGCCTGGACGGCCCCCGTGCGGCCGACATATTCAGCGAAATCGTAGAGGGCGCGGCGCCGGAGATCCCGTTCTTTCGTACCGCGCGGGTAAAGATCGCCGGGTGCGACGTGCTGGCGTTGCGGCACGGCATGGCCGGCCACAAGGGCGTGGAGCTTTCCGGCGCCTACGAGCATGGCAAGGCTGTGCGCGAGGCGATCCTGGCCGCGGGCGCGAAGCATGGTATCCGCCTCGGCGGCAGCCTGACCTATTTCAGCTCGGTGACGGAAAGCGGATGGATGGCCTACCCGCTTCCGGCGATCTACACGCATCCAGACATGCGCGGTTTCCGTGAATGGCTATCCGCGGATTCATGGGAGGCACACTCGCAACTTGCGGGCAGTTTTGTTTCCAAGAATATCGAGGAATATTACAACACGCTGTGGGAGCTCGGTTACGGCAAGATAATCAAGTTCGATCATGATTTCATCGGCCGCGAAGCGCTCGAGAAGAGGTCATCCGAGCCGCATCGGGTCAAGGTGACGCTGGTCTGGGACACGGAAGACTTCAAGCGTGTCTGGGGTTCGCTGGTCGAGGAAGGTCCCTCGTTCAAGTATCTCAGCCTTCCGGGCGGCTCGTACGGGTTTCCGCAGTGCGACCGGGTGCTCGGTGAGGACGGTCGTCTGGTCGGACTTTCCAATCTCTCCGGCTACACCGGCAACGAGAAGAAGATGGTTTCGCTGGCGATCGTCGATCCTGATCACGCAACGCCCGGCACGCCGGTCCGCCTGGTCTGGGGCGAGCCGAACGGCGGATCGCGCAAGCCGCACGTCGAGCGACACCAGCAGACCGAGGTGCGTGCGACGGTCGCGCCGGCGCCATTCGCTGCTGCGGTCCGCAACATGAAGAACGCGACCCTCAAGGTGGCGGAATGATGCAAGATTTCGGCGCCGGCGAATCGCTGACACGAGGCGCGGCCTGCGACGGCCGCGAGAACGTAACGCGGGCGTGATCGTTAGCCTCAAATTGCAGGCTAGAACTGGAGTGTCGAAGGTGCAATCCAAAAGCAGTGCGGTGACGCGGGAAATCAAGGATCGCATCGCCATCGTCACCCTCAACCGACCGGACAAGCGCAATGCTCTCTCGCACCACATCTTCGATGGCCTGAGGGCGGCACTCAGCGACTTGCCGTCGGCGGTCCGCGCGGTCATTCTCGCGGGCAACGGCGAGCATTTCTGCGCCGGGCTGGATCTGAGCGAGCACAAGCTGTCGACACCGTTCGAGAGCGTGCACCACTCCCGCATGGGGCACCAGCTGTTTGCGGACATCCAGGGATGCGGCCGGCCCGTCATCTCGGCGATGCACGGCGGCGTCATCGGCGGCGGGCTCGAACTCGTTTGCTCCACGCACATCCGGGTGGCCGACGACACGACCTTCTATCAGCTTCCGGAGGGGCGTCGGGGAATCTTTGTCGGCGGTGGCGCGAGTGTCAGGGTGGCGAAGATCATCGGGGTCGGCCGGCTTACCGAGCTGATGCTCACCGGACGGCGGATGGATGTGGAAGAGGGGCGGCAGATAGGCCTGTCGCACTATCGGGTGGAGGCGGGCGGCGCGTTCGACAAGGCGATGGAGCTGGCCTTGCGCGTCGCTGACAATGCGCCGATCTCGAACTACATGATGCTGCATGCGCTGGCCAACATCGAACAAATGCCAGACGCGGCCGGCCTGTTCACCGAGGCGCTGGCGCAGGCGCTCACATTGACCTCGATCGACGCCCAGACCGGCATCGATGCGTTCCTGCAGAAGCGGGAGGTGTCCTTCTGATCCGGTGCTGCATGCCGTCTCTGGCCGGTCTCGCCACAGTTCCCGAGCCGGACCGGTTGGAGGCCGAAACAGGTTTTCACTCAACGCAACGGCCCGCCTGGACAGGTTTGTTCATCACGAACGGGCTCGCTAATCAGAGAGGATCGACATGGAAGGCCTGATGCTTATCAACGGCGCCCTGGTTGACGGGCCGATGCGGCTTGATGTGGTAAACCCGGCGACCGGCGCACCGTTCATGAACGTGGCCCGGGCCGATGAGGCGCAACTGCTGGAGGCCATCGCCGGCGCCAAGGCGGCATTCCCCGGCTGGGCGGCGACGCCCTGGGACGAGCGGCGCGCCCTGCTCACCCGCTTCCAGCAGGCGCTCGAGGCGCGCCAGGACGAGATCGCCCGTCTGCTCACGATGGAACAGGGCAAGCCGCTTTCCCAGGCCACGGGGGAAGTGGCGGGCACGATCGCAGCACTGGCCTACATGCTGACGCTGGAACTGCCGGTCAGGACCTTGAAGGAAGACGAGAACGGCCGGATCCTCGCGCAGCGGTCGCCGCTGGGCATCGTGGCTGCAATCACCCCGTGGAACTATCCGCTGCTGCTGATGATGATCAAGCTCGCGCCGGCGCTTCTGGCCGGCAACTGCGTCATCGCCAAACCGGCGCCGACCACGCCACTGACCACCCTGGTTCTGGGAGAGGCCGCGGCCGGCATTCTGCCGCCTGGCGTGTTGTCCACCATCGTCGACAACAACGATCTCGGCGCTCTGCTCAGCAGCCACGCCGATATCGCCAAGGTGTCGTTCACGGGCTCGACCGCCACAGGCAAGAAAGTGATGCAGTCGGCGGCCGAAAGCGTCAAGCGCGTGACTCTGGAGCTTGGCGGCAATGACGCGGCGATCGTGCTGGACGATGTGGACGTGAACGCCGTCGCGCCGAAGATCCTGAACTCGGCGATCATGAATGCCGGCCAGATCTGCCTAGCGACAAAGCGGGTCTATGCGCACAGCTCGATCTACGATGCGCTTTGCGATGCGCTCGCCTCCGGCGCGCGGGAGGTGATCGTGGGCGATGGAATGCAGCAGGGCACGCAGATGGGTCCGGTGCAGAACCAGCAGCAATACGAGAAGCTGAAGGACCTGCTGAACGACAGCCGCGCGAACGGCAACATCATCGCGGGAGGCAACGCGCTCGATCGCCCCGGCTTTTTTATCGCGCCGACGATCGTGCGCGATATCGATGATGATGCCCGGCTGGTGCGCGAGGAGCAGTTCGGTCCGGTGCTGCCGGTCCTGTCCTTCGAGTCCGAAGACGAGGCAATCAGGCGAGCCAACAATACCGACTACGGCCTTGGCGGCACCATCTGGACATCGGATCCGGAGCGCGGGCTCAAGCTCGCGATGAAGGTGGAGACTGGGACGGTCTGGATCAACTCGCACATGGACCTGCCGTTCGACGTTCCGATCGGTGGCGCCAAGCAGTCCGGCATCGGCTTCCAGCAGGGGCAGGAGGGGATCGAGGAGTTCACCCAGCTCAAGATCATCCACTGTCCTGCAAGCTAGAAGCATTCCGATGCTGCATTACGAACCTCCAATCGACGACTACCAATTCCTGCTGCACGACGTCATCCGGGTGGCGGACCACAAGCAGCTTCGCGGCTACGCGGTGCTGGACGAAGCCTTCGTGGCGGCGTTGCTGGAGCCGCTGGGGCGTTTTGCCCGCGAGAAAATCCTGCCGCTGCAGCAGGTCGCGGATAGCGTGGGCTGCCGCAGGGAGCCGGACGGTTCGGTGAAGACGCCTGCAGGCTACAAGGCGCTTTACGACGCTTACGTGAAGGACGGCTGGCCGGCGCTCGGTGCGCCGGCCGCTTGCGGCGGCCAGGATATTCCCAGCGTCGTGACCACGGCCCAGATGGAATTCCTCAATGCGACCGGCCAGGCTTTCGCGATGTATCTGGGCTGGGGAGACAGCGCCTCGAAGATATTGAGCCATCACGGCACGGAGCAGCAGAAGTCGGTCTATCTTGCGAGACTGGTGAGCGGAGAATGGGCCGGCACGATGGCGATGACCGAGCCGCATTGCGGAACCGATCTGGGCCAGATCCGCACGCGCGCGGTGGAACGTGCGGACCGGAGCTACGCCATTTCGGGCACCAAGATCTTCAACTCGGGTGGCGATCACGACCTCACGACCAACATCGTCCATTTCGTGCTCGCGCGAATTGAGGGGGCGCCAGCCGGTACTCGCGGCCTGTCCTTGTTCTTGCTGCCCAAGTTCCTGCCGGACGAAAACGGAGCGCCCAGCCAACGCAACAACGTGACGTGCGTGGGCGTCGAGCACAAGATGGGCCTGCGCGGCAGCGCAACCTGCACCATAAACTATGACAAAGCGATCGCTTGGCTGATCGGCAAGCCAGGGCAGGGCCTGCCTGCGATGTTTGCGCTGATGAACCACATAAGGCGCACCATCGGACCGATCTCTGTGGGCGTTTCAGACATCGCCTATCAGAACGCGGCCGCCTACGTGCGGGAGCGTCGCGCCGGCCGCTCCCTGTCCGGCCCACCGTCTGAAAGCGCCGCCGATCCCCTGATCGAGCAGCCGGACGTGCGCCGGGTTCTTCTCACCGTCGCGGGCACGCTAAGCCCGGCGCGTGCGCTGTGTCTGTATGCCGCCCTTCAGGCGGACATCGTCGAACGTTCGGACGACGCCGAGGCGCGCTCCCGCGCGGAAGCGCTGCTGGGCCTGCTCACCCCCGTCACCAAGGCGTTCCTGTCGGATCTGGCGTTCTCGAACACCGTCCTCGCGCAGCAATTGTTCGGCGGCCACGGGTATGTCGCCGAGACCGGCATCGAGCAACTCGTCCGCGACGTGCGCGTGCTCGCGATCGCCGAGGGGGCAAACGGCGTGCAAGGCAACGATCTCGTGCAGCGCAAGATCATTCTCGACTCGGGCCGGACGCTGGCCGCACTGCTCGGGGAGATCGGGCGCGAGCTGGACGAGGTCCGCGGCGATGCCGCCGCCTGGGTCGACGCCATGCGCGCCGCAATCAGCGACCTTGAGCAGGCGACCGCCCAGATGCTGGACAAGGGCCGGGCCGACAAGGCCTTTGCTGCCGCCGGCGCCACGGATTACCTGACCCTCCTGGGGCTTGTTCTGCTCGGTTACTTCTGGGTCCGCATCCTGGCGGCGTCCGATCCGGCGGCGACCTCGCTGCATGCCGCCAGGCTGTCGCGGGCGCGCTTCTTCATGGAGCACATGCTCCCTGAGACGGCGCTGCGGCTCAGGCGCATCTCCGCGGGCCAGGACGGGGTGATGCAACTACAGGCGGCAGCCTTCTAGGCCGCGCTGCCGGCTTCAGATCTTGGCAGCAGCTGCGAGAAAAGGAGCAAATTATGGTTGGCACTGACGCTGTCGCCATCCGGATCCGTTCGACCGGCGGCCCGGAGGTGCTCGCCCTGGAACCAATGCAGCTTACGTCTCCTGGACCCGGCGAGGTTCTCGTTCGGCACGCCGCAGTGGGCGTCAACTTCGTGGACACCTATTATCGCTCGGGACTTTACGAGATCGCGCTGCCATCAGGTCTCGGCAACGAGGCGGCCGGAATTGTGGAAGCGGTTGGCGCGGAAACAACGGCGTTCCGGGCCGGCGATCGCGTCGGCACGTTCACGGGTCCGCTTGGCGCCAACGCGACACGCCGGCTCGTCGGCGAGGATCATCTGGTAAAGCTGCCGGACAGCATCTCGTTCGTCGACGCCGCGGCGGTCATGCTCAAGGGCTGCACGGCCGAGGCGCTCATCGAACGCTGCGCGAAGGTCCGGCCTGGACAGACGGTCCTCGTCCACGCGGCGGCGGGCGGGGTGGGATCGATCCTCGTCCAGTGGTTGAGGGCGATCGGCGCACAGATCATCGCCCACAGCAGCGATGCCGCGAAGGCGCGGCTGGCGGCGGAGTCCGGCGCCGATCACGCGCTTTGCTGCCCGTTGCCCGAATTGGCACTTGAAGTGCATCGGCTGACAGGTGGGAAAGGAGTAGAGATCGTGTTCGACGGTGTGGGAGCGGCGAGCTGGTCCGGCTCTGTCGCAGCGGTGGCGCGCCGCGGCCTCATTGTCAGCTATGGCAACGCCTCGGGACCGGTGCCCCCGATCAGCCTGCTTGAGCTGAGGCGCGCCGGTTCGCTGTTCGTGACCCGCCCGGCGCTCAACGATTATTGCGGGAGCATGGAAGAGAGGCGCGCAGCCGCCGCTCGGCTGTTCGCGATGATGCGGGATGGCGTCGTCAAGGTGCGCGTGGGGCAGCAATTCGAGCTGGGCAAGGCAGCCGATGCGCACCGTGCACTGGAAAGCCGGGCCACGAGCGGTTCGACTGTGCTCGTTCCTGCGCCTCTCGGTGGATCGTGAACACCGTTTTTGGTGATTATGGTCGCGGTCCGGAGCGGGTGTTTCTCGCCACCGCTTGAAGTTTGCGGGCGTTGAGGCGGCATTGCCGAGGCGGGAACACACCCGTGACCGCAATCTATTCGCCACGCTGCTTATCCGCCGAATAGCTTGTTGCACACGAGGTCAGAGTCAGGATCCCAATGATTTTGTCTATGGATTCCTTGTTGACAAGACGTATGCCTACCATAATTATCTGTGTAGCCGGCACAGGTAAACGTCCAATAGAAAACCCAAGTCAGAGCGCCGATATCGAATTATCGAGTTTGCCCGACACAACAATGGCAGGTGAGGAGAAGCGCAATAATGAAGCTGGCGCAGATAGGTGATTATCTCGAAAACCGGCCGGCCCAACGCGCCCTCGCCGTCGATCCGAACGCCTATACGGATCCGGCGATCTTTGAGCTCGAGCAGCGCCACATCTTTGCCAAGACCTGGGCCTTCCTGACGATCGAGAGTCAAATCGAGAGGCCTCACGACTATGTCACGACGCATATTGCGAGTTCGCCAATCCTCGTCAGCCGCGCGAAAGACGGGTCCGTTAACGCCTTTCTGAACGCGTGCCGCCACAAGGGCGCGCTGATCTGCGTCTATGCGCGCGGCAACGCACGTGTCCATGTCTGTCCCTATCATGCCTGGACCTACGATTCTGCAGGCAAGCTCGTCGGCATACGCGACCAGAGCACTGGCGGGTATTCCGAGGCGTTCAAGGAATCCAACCATAATCTCATTCCGCTCCCGCGTGTTGAGTCCTATCGCGGATTTGTCTTTGGCAGCCTGTCCGCCGACGTACCCCCACTTGCGGATTTTCTCGGCGACATGCGTTTCTTCATTGACCTGATTGTTGATCGCTACCCGCAGGGGCTCGAGTTTGTGCCCGGCACCACCTCCTACACCTATCGGGGCAACTGGAAGCTGCAGCTGGAAAACGGGATGGACGCTTACCATCTCAACACCGCACACAAGACGTTTCTAGATATAGTGAAACGGCGTCGCGATGGAGAAGGCAGCCAACAAGTTAAGGAGATTGACTGGGGCGCGCCCGACGTTGTCCGCGAAGGCATTTACTCGTTTGAGTATGGCCACACGGTGCTGTGGCGATCGGCGGGCTCGACGAGCGCACGGCCAGACAATGTCGCCGCTGAACAAGTGCGCGCCCAGGTCGGCGACACCAGGGCCGACTGGATGCAGCGTGGCCGAGTACATTACTTCTTTCCAAACATGCAGATCCAGGATTTTCAGAGCCTGATGCTGCGGGTATTCCGTCCGCTCGCGGTCGACCTGACGGAGATGAACACCTATTGCTTGGCGCCAATCGGCGAGTCCGACGAGCTTCGCAGTTGGCGGCTTCGCCAGTATGAAGATTTCTTCAATCCCGCCGGGCTCGCCACACCCGACGACTCTGTCATTTATCAATGGTGTCAGGAAGGATTTCGTGCGCAGGGCCTGCCGCTGCTCCAAGGTTTCGCGCGGGGTGCCGGCGAGCTCAAGGACGGCGGCAACGAGATGTCCGAGGAGATCAACATCTCGCCGGTGATGAGCTGTTCCGGGCCGGCTGCAATCTATGGAGAGACCGGGCCGTTCCAACCATACCGTATCTGGCAGACGATGCTGGCGCGCGGCATTGCCGCGGATCGTGAGGGCGTCGGATGAACCCGATCGAAAACAATCCCAGGTCGAACGAACTGCTAGCTGGCAGCGACCTGATCCAGCGAGAGGCTCGGCTAATCGACGACGCACAGTGGAGCGAGTGGATCACCCTGTTCACGCAGGACTGCATTTTCTGGACGCCATCCTGGCGAAGCGATGGAACGCTGACAGAGAACCCGATGCGCGAAGTCTCGCATATTTACATCGTCGGTCGTGGCGGTTTGCACGAGCGTGTTTCACGAATCGGCTCGAGTCTCGCAGCGGCGTCGGTGCCGATGCAGCGGACAACTCATCTCTTGTCCGGGTCGCAGCGCATCGCGAGTGCCGAGCCGGGGCATCTTCGCCTGCGCACCTCTTGGAACAGCCATGTCCACTTCCCGAGAACGCATCAGAACGAGGTCTTCTTTGGTCATTACGAGCATGATCTCGTTTGGCTGGACGATGACTGGCGCATCGCGCACAAGAAGGTCATCCTCAAGAATGATTATATTCCGACGCTGATGGATGTCTACTGCATCTGATATCTGTTGTTTGCTGGGAGTTTTCGATGGCAACGTCGCTGAATTACAAGGCTGAAGTCCGGGAGGGATATCAGGATGTTCCCATGTCCGCCGAGGAATGGACGATGCGGGTCGATCTCGCGGCAATCTACCGTCTCGCCGCAATGCACGGCTGGAATGACCTTATCTACACACATATCTCGGCCCGCCTGCCAGGACCTGACGATCATTTTCTCTTGAATCCGTTCGGGGTCCGATTCGATGAGATCAAGGCGTCGGATTTCTTGCGCGTTGACATAGAGGGGCGGACGCTTGATCCGACGCCCCACCGGGTTCATCGCGCCGGCTTCGTTGTGCACAGCGCGGTGCACGCCGCTCGCCCCGACGTCACGTGCGTGCTTCATTGTCATACCCGCTCTGGCATGGCGGTTTCGGTGATGAAGGAAGGGCTGATGCCGCTGACCCAGATCTCAATGATGTTCCATGGCCGTACTGGCTATCATGAGAGCGAGGGCATCGTCCTCGACAATGCCGAGCGGGCGCGGATGGCGGCCGATCTCGGCGACAACATCATCCTGATCCTGCGCAACCATGGCCTGCTTGTGACGGGCAGCAGCGTCGCCGAATGTTACAGCCGCATGTATTTCCTCGATCAGGCGTGTAAGACGCAAGTTGATATTATGGCGAGCGGCTGCGAGCTGATCTATCCAGCGCCCGGTGTAGCTGAAAGCGTCGCTGCAGCGAGCGCTGAAAAAAATGCCGATGGCCTCGGCAACGCGGAACTGTTTGAGTGGCCGGCGATGCTGCGCATGCTCGACAGGATCGATCCCCGCTTCCGGGAGTAGTAGTCTCTCCCAGCATCGTGCCATCGGGAACGAGCTTGTTTCGGGACGGCTGCGTCGTCGGGTTCAACATCGTCGCGCCATCTGCAACTGTCCTTTGCGCGTCCTGAAAGTGCAAACCGGTCGTTGCGGCGGCCGGCGGCATCGCATGGCCGGGTCATCGATTGACGATGACGGGCCAGCCCGGGCACGAGCTGGAACTTACGATCGGCAACTGCCCGCGCCAGTCACGACAGTCCTGTCGGCACACGCCATTGGCTCGGGAGCGATCAAGCCCTAATATTGTGCCGAAGCCGGATGCAAAAAGGATCATTCTGCTTCGTGCGCTCGTTCGTTCGAGCTTATCCGGGGCCGGCTGTCCTGCCTTATGGTTAGGTTTTTCCGCCGGACAGCGTCCGCGCCCCGCGCGGATCGGCAACTGTCAGGTAAACTGGACGGCCAAGCCCCCGAGCGATCCAAAATCGGCGTGTAGTGTATCACCCTTGTCGGCCCAGACCGGCCGCGTAAACGAACCGGATAGCATGATGTGGCCGGGTTCGAGGACCGTGCCGAACTGCCCGACCTTGTTGGCGAGCCAAGCGATACCGAGTGCGGGATGCCCCAGGACGCCAGCCGCGAGACCCGTCTCCTCGATCTCGGAGTTGCGGTAGAAGACCGCCCCAACCCACCGCAGGTCGATGTCCATCGGGCCGACGGGGCGGCCTCCGAGAATGATCCCGGCCGCCGCGCCGTTATCAGCGACCGTGTCGGTGATCTTGCGCGGGTTCTGGACCCGCGCGTCGATGATTTCGATCGCCGGCACAACGTATTCCGTCGCCCTCAGCACGTCGAGAAGGCCGACCCCGGGCCCTTTGAGAGGCTTGCCGAGGACGAATGCGAGTTCCGGCTCCACGCGCGGCACGCAGTAATCCGCGTGACGGACCTTCGCACCGTCGGCCACCAGCATCTTGTCGAGGAGGTGACCGTAGTCGGGCTCATCGATCTGCGAGGATTGCTGCATCGCCTTCGACGTCAGGCCAATTTTGTGCCCAATCAGCCGGCCGCCGGCCTCGATCTTCTGGCGCGTCACCGCGGCCGAGATCGCGTACGAATCCGTGATCTCGATGCTCGGAAAGGTCGTCGAGAGCTGCGTGATCGGCTTGCGCGTGCGCTCCGCCTCCAGCAGTAGGTCCACGGCGCGCGTTCGGTCGGCCTCGTTGAGCATATGACTTATCCTCGCCTCATCAGAGCTTGACGCAAACGTTGCGCAGCTCGGTGTAGAATTCCATTGAGTGCACCCCGCCCTCCCGGCCTATGCCCGACTGCTTGGCCCCGCCGAACGGCGTCCGCAGGTCGCGTAGGAACCAGGAATTGACCCAGGTGATGCCGACCTCGACGCGCGAGGCTACCCGGTGGGCGCGGGCGAGGTTCTCGGTCCAGATCGCTGTCGCGAGGCCGTAGGGGCTATCGTTCGCGAGCGCAACCGCCTCGTCCTCGCCGTCGAAGGGCGCCACGTGGCAGCAAGGGCCGAAGATCTCCTCCCGTACGACGGCCGAGGTCTCGGGCAGGCCCGTCCAGATCGTGGGTTCGATCCAGGAGCCGCCGTCGAGCCTATTGCCGAGCGACGGTATTCCGCCGCCAAGGACCAGCTCCGCCCCCTCCGCGCGGGCGCGCTCGTAGTAGGACAGCACCTTGGTGCGATGCTCCTCGCTTATGAGCGGGCCGATCGTCGTGGCCCGATCAAAGGGATCGCCAGGGCGCAGGGCCTTGGCCGCGGTCGCGAGCGCGTCGACAAAGCTCTCGAAGATCGGGCGCTGCACGTAGACCCGCTCGGTGCCAAGGCAGACCTGGCCGCAATTTGCGAAGACCGAGCGGAGCGTACCCTCGACGGCCTTGCCTAGGTCACAGTCCGCGAAGACGAGGGCGGCGTTCTTGCCCCCGAGTTCGAGGGAGACCGGCCGGACTCCCTCGGCCGCGGCCCGCATGATGGCGGAGCCCGTCCGGGTTTCGCCCGTAAACGTGATCCCATTGACCCCGGGATGGCGGGTGAGGTGCTCGCCGGTGCTGCCAGCGCCGAGCCCCTGGACGACGTTGTAGACTCCCGGCGGAATGCCAGCCCCGTTCATGACCTCGCCCAGGAGCGCGGCGGTGCGGGGCGTCTCCTCCGACGGCTTCACCACCACGGTGTTGCCGCACGCCAGCGCGGGCGCGACTTTCCAGGTCATCAGGAGAAGCGGCAGGTTCCAGGGACAGACGACGGCGATGACGCCCCGCGGGACGCGCAGCGCGTAGTTCAGCGCGCCGGTTCCGTCCGGCGTCGCGGACCGGAAAGTCTCCGCAGACAGTGTGAGAATCTGGTCGGCGAAGACGTTAAAATTTGCCGCGCCGCGCGGGATGTCGATGTGGGAGGCCAGCGACGCCGGCTTGCCCGTGTCGAGGACCTCGGCGTGAAGGAACTCGTCGAAGCGGCGCATGATGCCGTCCGCGACCTTACGAAGGAGAGCCGAACGCTCCTGCTCGCCCAAGCCGCCCCACGGCCCCTTCAAGGCCCGGCGCGCCGTCTCGACCGCTTCGTCGACCAGCTCGGCGTCGGCCTCGTGGACGAGGCCCACCACCGTCCCGGTCGCCGGATGCCGGTTCTCGAAGCTCGGGCGCCGGGACATAACGACCTTTCCGTTTACGAAATGGCCGATCTCTGACATCCGCGTGCCGGCGACCGGCGTGAACGCGCTATTCATGAGGATTTCCCCCGAAGGACCCAGTGTCTCGCATGCGTGAAGGATGTTGCCCGGGCCGCCGTCGCGAGGGTCTGCGCGCGGCGGGCCGCGGCTGCCGGATATATTCGGCGCGGGATCGTCACGGTCCAGTCGACGCCTTCGCGACCACGGCGTCGTCCCGAAGGGCCGAGATCGCGCCGCGCACTTCCGCCGTCGTCTGCGCGAGGTGTAGCTCCGTCATGCGGCAGGCCCGCAGGACCTGCCTCGACATGGCCGCTTCGAAAATCGCCACGTGCTCGTCGTGAACGGAGCGCCGGCCGCGGGAGATGTTGAGCGAGACCCGACGATAGCGCTCGGATTGCTGGTAGAGCACGTCGCGGAGCCGCACCAGCCAGGGCGACCGGCAGGCCGAGACGAGCGCCCCGTGAAAGGCGCGGTTGCGGTCCTCCCAGGTCTCCACGAGATCTGGCGACAAGGGTTCGTCCGCGCCCGGGAGGAGCGCTTCGATCGCGCCCAACTCCTTGAAGGCTTCGCGGACCCGCGCCTCCCACGCCGCGTCGCCGTCGCGGACCGCGATGCCGACGGCCTCGACCTCGAGCAGCGCGCGGACCTGGGAGATGTCTTCGAGCTCATCTAGCGACAAGACCGAGACCCAGAAGCCGCGCTGACCTTCCGAGACGACCAGGAGGTCGCCCACGAGGCGGGCTAGCGCCTCGCGGAGCGGCGACATCCCGACCTGGTAGTCCACGACAAGGCCCTCGAGCCGGAGTTTGCTGCCAGGCACAAGCCGTCCGGACACGATATCGTGCCGCATCTGCCGATATGCGCGCCCGGCCAGCGTTCGATCCGCGACTACTTGCGTCACCCGCACGAGATCCCTGCAGCTCATCCCCCTTTCGCTGTAGTCTAAGAATTCCGAAATTACAATGGTCATCTCTCCGCCGTTCACCGGAGCTCCGGCCATTTCCCGGCCAATCTAAAGTACAAATATCGAAATAGTTGACACACGGGAGGGAGCCCCCCAGACTGCGACGTGGTGACGACCCTGGTAACGAGGGTCCGCTGGAGGACGGTTTGGCCCGTTTGGACTTTATCCTGATCATCTGCCCGCGACGGGCTTAGGTCCGTGAGCGTCGTCGAGCAGCTGCGCTATGTGCGCCTCGGCACCCGCGACCTAGCGGGCGCGGCCGAGTTCGCGCAGCGGATCCTCGGGTTGCAGCTCGTGCACCGGACGGAGTCAGAAGCGCATTTCCGCTCCGACGCCCGGGACCATACCCTGGTCTACTTCGCTGGTGACCCGGTCGATCAGGCGGTGGGCTTCGAGGTCCATGGCGGGGCCGCCCTCGACGCTGCCGCGGAGGCGCTCGCCGCGCACGGCCGCGCCGTCGCCTGGGGGGATCCCGAGGAGGCGGCCCGGCGCAAGGTCAAGCGATTCTTCGCGTTCAAGGACCGGAGCGGTAACGGCATCGAGTTCGTCCAGCGCCCGATGAACTCCGGCTGGCGCTACTTCGCGTCGCGTGACGCCGGGGTGACGGGCCTGGCGGCGTTGGTCCTCCGGGTCGGGGAGGATGGCGCCGACGAGGCTTTGTGGACGGAGCTGCTGGGCGCGCACGTCAGTGACTGGGTCGGCGACGCCGCCTACTTGCGTTTCGACGAGGCCGCGCATCATCAGCTGGCCCTGCATCCGTCGTCACGCCGGGGCGTGCTCGCGGTGGAGTTCGCCGTCGAGAACGTCGACCTCCTCATGCGAAACTCATACTTTCTCCAGGCCGCGCAGGTTCGGATCGTCCACGGGCCGGGACGACGGCCCACCTCGAACCAGCTCTTCCTGACCTTCGCGGGTCCCGACGACGTTCTGTTTTCTTACGTGGCCGAGGGCGAGCCCGTCGTGCCCGGCCGCCGGCCCCGCCAGTTCCCCCGCGTGCCGCGGTCGTTCTGCAACTGGGGTAGCGAGAGCGACATCCCCGAATTCAGCGCAGAGAGGGAGACCCGATGATCAAGCTCCAGGATGTGTCCTACGTCAGGCTGGGTACGCGCGACCTCGAAGGCGCCACGCGTTTCGCGACCGACAATCTCGGCCTCGAAATTACTGAGCGGACCCGCGACTCGGTCTACTTTAAGTCAGACAAGCGCGAGCACACGCTCTGCTACTTCGAGGGCGACCCGAACGACCACGTGGCGGCCTTTGAAATCGCTGCGCGCTCGGACCTCGACGAGGCCGCCGCCACGCTGGAGCAGCTCGGCCACTCAGTCCATCGCGGAACATCCGAGGAGGCCGACCGGCGCAAAGTGCGGGACTTCATCCGCTTCCGCGACCCGACCGGCAACCCGATCGAGCTCGTCTGGCGGCCCGCCTACGACGGGCGCCGCTACCACGGCGAACGCGACGCTGGCATCACCGAATTCAGCCATATCGGCCTGTGCTCCACCAATCCGGCGCGGGACGAGGCATTCTGGACGCAGGTCTGCAACGCCCGGGTCTCCGACCGCATCGGCGATGCTCCTTTGTTGCGCATCGACGAGGTCCATCACACCATCGCGCTCTTCCCCTCGGCAAAGGCCGGCATCCAGCACATCAATCACCAGGTCGAGACGGGCGACGATATCATGCGCTCGTTCAACTTCCTGACCGACCGGCAGGTAAGGATGGTATTCGGCCCCGGCCGGCATCCGACCTCCTCCGCTAAGTTCTTGTACTTCGAGGGACCAGACGGGATGGTGTTTGAGTACTCGAGCGGCGTGCGGTCGATCGCGGACGAGCTCCTCTACCGGGAGCGCCAGTTCCCATTCGACCCGAAGGGCTTTTGCCATTGGGGCGCCAAGCCGAACATCACTGAGTTTCAGAAGTGACGCATGCGGACCCCGCATGCCTTGTGCGGACGGCGGCCCGGGCTCTGGCTCGCGCCGGCCTCGTGCACGCCTACGGCCATTGCAGCGCGCGGCTGGACGCGGACAGCTTCCTGGTGTCGCCGGCCCGGCCGCTCGGACTGGTCGCTTTGGGCGAGACCTGCACCGTCGTCCCCCTAGCGGGGGATTTGCCCGCCGGAGTGCTCGGCGAGGTTCGCATCCACCGCGAGATCTACCATCGCCGCCCGGACGTCGGCGGCGTCGTTCGCTCGATGCCACCGAAGGCCATGAGTCTCGGCGCCATGGGTCTGACCGCCCGCGCGCGGCACGGCTTTGGCTGCTATTTTCATCCCGCGCCGCCGCTCTGGAACGACGTCCAGCTCGTGCGCTCCGACGAGCAGGCCGAGGGAGTCGCCGCGCTTCTTGGTCAAGGGCGTGCCGTCGTTATGCGCGGCAACGGCCTGGTGACGGCGGGTGCGAGTCTTGAGGAGGCCGTCGTGCTTGCCTGGTACGCGGAGGACGCGGCGCGGGTCGAGATGGACTTCCTGCATGCCGGCGCCGAGGCGGCCGAGCCGATCGGGACGGACGCTGCCGCCGCACGCGCGACCTGGTCCGGCCAGATCCGCGAGCGGATGTGGGATTATTTGAGCGCCGGCGACCCGGAGCGCGTGTCGTGACCATCGGGCCGAGCTCAACCGTGGCAGACGTGCTGGATGGCGGCGCTGCTGACCGCGCTGAGCTGCACGGTGACGGTGACACACTCGCGCACCCGCGACCTGCCGGCGCGCGGACGTGCTTGTCGCCGCGGTCGGGCGACCGGAGATGGTGCGCGGCGACTGGATCAGGCCCGGCGCGCAGAGCCTTGAGCGGGCGAGCCATCGAGTGCGATCTCAGATTGTATTACGGAGGAATCAGTAATGGCAACAGGAGCGCCTTCCCTTCAAGATTTCGTCGATCAGCACAAGGACTTAGTGCGTTACTTCTACAACGAGACCCAGTCGCCCCATAGCAGCTATCGGTCCAGCCTGAACCCGGCCCCCACAGAGTGGTCGAATTGGCGCGACGAGCAACGGGCTTGGCGCGAGGCCGCTATCCTGTTCGACCAATCCCACCACATGCCGGAGATTTTTGTCGAGGGGCGGGACGCTCCCGAGTTCCTGAACAGGCTCGGCGTGAACAGCTTCGAAAACTTCGTCCCGGGTAAGGCCAAGCAGTTCATTGGATGCAATTGGGACGGGCGAATGCTCGGAGAATGCGTCGTCTACATGCATTCTGAGAACAAGTTTGAACTCGTCAGCGGGATGCATTTTCAGAACTGGATTAGCTACCACGCGGCTACCGGCAATTACGACATGTCGCTAGTCCGTGATTATCCCACCTCGGAGAACCCGGGCGGCCGCGTGAAATTCCGGTTTGGAATGGATGGTCCAAACGCGGAGGCGATTTTCAAGGAGGTGGTCGAGGGACAAGCGCCCGAGATCGCCTTCTTCAATACGGCCCGGGTTCGGATCGCCGGTTGCGAGGTCCTGGCCCTGCGCCACGGGATGGCGGGCCACAAGGGGGTCGAACTCTCCGGCGCATTCAAGGACGGTCAGGCGGTTCGGGAGGCGCTGCTGAAGGCCGGCGAGAAGCACGGTCTTCGTCCGGGCGGGACAACGACGTACTTCAGCGCCTGCGCCGAGGGCGGTTGGATGGCCTATCCCACGCCCGCCGTCTACACGGGCGAGGCGATGCGGCCCTATCGGGAATGGCTGCCAGGCGACTCGTGGGAGACCCGGGTGCAGCTCGGCGGCAGCTTCCGCTCGCCCGATATCGCGGATTACTACGTCACGCCCTGGGACATGGGCTACGACCGCCTGGTTAAGTTCGATCACGACTTCATTGGCCGCGAAGCCCTCGAGGCGCTTCGACAAGGCCCGCGCCGCACGGCGGTGTCCCTCGTCTGGAACAAGGACGACATCGTCACCATCGTCCGCTCGATGCTGGAGCCAGGACTTCCCTACAAGCAGATCAATTTCCCCGCAGCCTCCTACAGCTTCCAGCAGAACGACGAGGTTAGGGATGCGCGGGGCGACCTGATCGGGATCGCCGCCTTCTCCGGCTACACGCTAAACGAGAAGGAGATTATCTCGCTTGCGATGGTCGACGAACCGCTCGCGTTGTCTGGAACCGAGGTCCTGATCACGTGGGGAGAGCCCGACGGCGGCTCGCGCAAGCGGCATGTCGAGCGGCATCGACAGATGCAGGTGAGGGCGACGATCGCGCAGAAGCCTTACGCGCGTGCCGTCCAGCGGCTGCGAGGGGCCGCGCTCAGCCACGCGGCCGCACGCTGATGCCAGTCATCCCGATACAATCGCTCCAGGCGAGCTCTGTGCCACATGACGCTCGTGCCGTCCAGCCGGCACCCCCCGCGCCTCTGCTGCGGCGATGGTCCCTCGAAGCCACGCTGTCCAGTCAGAACGATCTCCGGCAACTAGGAGACGTGCTCGAACCCGGAAAGGCGGTTTACCTCAGCGCCTTGCCCGGGAAAGCCCCGGCGAGGCTGGTGGAGGCCACCGCGCACGTGCGCCGAGCCGGTTTCGAGCCGGTGCCGGTGAGGGTCGGCGTGGCGGGGCCGGTCAGCGCGATCACACTGGCGCGCTACGCCGTGCGGTGCGGCGTTCGCACCTCGATTAAAGGCGCTCTCGAGGCAGACGTCACGCCTGCTAGGCCAGGCGACTCCGGATCACTTTGTCGCCTGTCTCGAGCGGCAGATGGACGGCGGTTTGCTCGGCGGCACGAGCCTGCATCTCTACTCGTTCGGAGGACTCGTTCCCACGGCCAAGTGGGCGCGGGACGCCGAACGCGAGGCCGCGTCCCGTGACAGTTCGGGCGATCGGCAGCGGCTCTAACCGAGAGACCGTGGAGCTCAGACGTTTGGACGCTTTGCTCTGACTGAAAGGCAGGTTCAATGACCGCTTACGATGACGAGGCACCGGCAACCTGCCCGGTGGGTCGGTCGCATGCCGCATTCGAGCACGCGGGGATGTACGAGTTTCTCGCGGACGCGAGGAAGAACTCGCCGGTCTTCTTCAACCAGGAGATCGGGTATTGGGTCGTCACGCGATACCAGGACGTTCTCTCGATTCTTGGCGATCCGGCCACGTTTTCCGCCGCGGTGGCTCTGGAGCCCGTTTGCCCGTTCCCCGACGAACTCAAGGGCAAGCTGGCAACCCTGAACTTTACGCCGGAAAAAGTCCACGTCGATTGCGACCCGCCCAAGCACACCAGAATTCGCCAAATCGCCGGTCAATACCTCGGTATGCGGCACTTCAAGCCCATTGAGGAACAGATCAGGTGCATCATTCGCGAATACATCGGGGGGATGGTCCGCGAGGACGAGGTTGATCTGGTCAACAGCCTGACGTACGAGTTTCCGGCCCGTGTCATCTTCCTCCTGCTGGGTGAGCAAGACGTCGATCCCGCCAAACTGAAGGCTTGGGGTGATAACAGGTTGGCCCTGGTCTGGGGGAAGCTGGACCGGTCGGACCAGATCGCCGCAGCCGGGCAGCTCGCGGATTTCTGGCACTTCAGCGGGGAGCTGGTCAAAGCACGCCTCCAGCAACCAGGACGGGATTATCCGAGCTACCTGCTTGACAAGAGGGCCGGCGACGACGCCACTCTCAGTCTTAACGAGATCCAGTCGATGCTCTTCGCCCTGCTGTTCGCCGGTCACGAGACGACGACGAACGCCGCCGGGAACCTGATCTACAATCTCTTGAAACGACGCGGGCAGTGGCAGATGCTCGTCGATAAGCCAAGTAAGATACCCCTCGCCGTAGAGGAGGGTTTGCGCATGGCCACCTCGGTCGTCGCGTGGCGGAGGGTCACCACTCATGCGACGACTATTGGCGGGGTCGAGGTTCCCCAGGGCTCCAGGATCCTGATCAGCCTTGCGTCAGCCAATCACGACGAGACGATGTTCAGCGATGGTGAGACCTTCGACATGGATCGGCCGAATATCCGGAAACATCTTTCCTTCGGAAACGGCACGCATTTTTGCCTCGGCGGCCCGCTTGCCAGGATCGAGTTGAAGATCCTGCTCGAGGAGCTCGTGACGACGTTCCCGGACATGAAGCTGGTGGAATCTCAGGATCTGACATGGACGCGGACGATCTCGTTCCGAGGCCCAGAAAAGCTTTTCGTGCGCCTGCGCTGAGCGGCAACGCCCGCTTCCGGCCGACAGGTGCCCGCCGCAATAACTGCTGACAAGTGGGAAAAACTGCAGGAACAAAGTAGAGTATCGGCTGTTCTCCTTTAACACAATGAACTGAAAGGCCGATCCATTCGTCAGCTACCGGGTTATCGGCGACTTGATCGCAGCAACCACAACCAAGGCCGGGCTGACCATCTGATTCTATCGGAGGCCTCTTAATGTCCGGGGCGACAACGCGCCGCCCGTTCATACAAGTGGTAATGTCGTTAATGAAGCCGGGCCTTGCTGTGCCGCAGGGGCTGCTGTTCGTGCGGATGAGCGGAGAGGTCGCCGCGTCATCGATGCTGGCCGGCACGGGCAACCGGGTCGTTCGCCTCGTCGTCCTCGACTTGTGGACCAACTCGAGTTCGAGACATTGTGCCCTTCAATCGGCAAAAGACGGCGGGGCCTATTGGAGTGAGTGCAATCCATTAAGCGGGACGGCTTGCGGCATCACCTTTGGTGCTGAGGCTGCCCCGGACAGTGTCCGACAGCTAGTCTCTCCCGGATGCATTGGGTGCTGGAGACGGGCCATCCGCGCTATGCCTGGGTCAACCAGGCGGTCTTCGTCGGCGAGGGCCGCTTGCGCTTTGCAGGCGAGGGCCTCGCGGGTTTCGAGCACCGGGTCTACACCGTCGACTGATGCGCAAGGACGCGGAGCACAATCGCGCCCGGCTCGTGGCGGCCGCCAGCGAGTTGATGCGCAGCGAAGGCGGCGAGTTTCCGATGGAGCGGATTCTCGAGCGCTCCGGCCTGACCCGGGCGACGCTCTACCGCAATTTTCCCCATCGCCAGGCGGTTTACGAGGCGGTGCTCGAGCGCGACCTGGAGGCGCTGACCGCCCGCCTCGCGGCCGACCCAAACGGCGATCCGCTTGCCTTCATGCGGCTGACGACCGAGCTGATGATGGTCTATGACAAGTTCCTGATCGAGCTGGCGGCCATGCCCGACTACGACGCCGCGAAGAACGGGACTCGAATGGCTCAGGCCCTCGCCGCACCGCTCGCCGCAGCGCAGGCTAAGGGTCGGCTTCGATCCGATCTGACGAGCGACGATGTGCTGACGGCGTGCCGCATGCTGGCGTCGCATTGGCGCCTCGACGCCCCTGCTGACTTTGATGCGACGTTCGAGCGGCGTGCTTCTCTGCTGATGAGCGGGCTCGTGGGCGACGGTGAACCGATGCCACGAGCCGGAGCTTTGCAGCAGGTCGGCGACGACCGCCCAATCCGAGCCCATCCATCTGCAATCTAGGAGCGTTCATATGATTGTCGTCACCACGCCCACCGGCCAGATCGGCGCCCGGCTTGTGCAGGAATTGTTGAATGCCGGCGAGACGTTGCGCCTGATCGCGCGCGACGTCGCCCGCCTGCCGCACGCGGTTCGCGACCGCGTCGAGGTGGTGGAGGGCTCGCACGGCGACGCCGCCGTCGTGGACCGTGCGTTCGAGGGCGCGGACGCCCTGTTCTGGGTCGTGCCGCCCAACCCGAAGGCCGCGAGCCTCAAAGCGGCCTATCTGGACTTCAGCCGGCCCGCCTGTGCGGCCGTGCAGCGGTTCGGGGTCGACCATGTCGTCGACGTCAGCGCGCTGGGCGCCGACAGCCGCTGGCGCGACCACGCGGGCCTGATGACCGTCGCCTACCACATGGACGACATGTTTGCGACTGCAGCCGCGGCCCACCGGGCGCTCGCGATGCCTTCGTTTATGGACAACATGCTGATGCAGCTACAGCCCATCCGCGAGCAGGGGATGTTCTTCGGCCCGCTGGACGGCGACCTGAAGGCAACGTCCTGCGCCACCCGCGACATCGCGGCCGCCGCCGCCCGGCTCCTGACCGACCGCTCCTGGAGCGGCCAGGGAACAGTGCCCGTGCTCGGCCCCGAGGATCTCTCGCCTAACGACATGGCGGCGACGATGTCCGACGTGCTGGGCAAG
This sequence comes from uncultured Acetobacteraceae bacterium, assembly GCA_964246745.1. Taxonomy (GTDB): domain Bacteria; phylum Pseudomonadota; class Alphaproteobacteria; order Acetobacterales; family Acetobacteraceae; genus Lichenicoccus. The sequence goes on along the minus strand of CAXTRK010000024.1, from coordinate 17,007 downwards.
CCAGTCCGCTATCAGCAGGTCCCGTTCGACGCCTTCGAGGCACAACTGCGCGGTCAGGGAATGTCGGACGCCTTTGTGCGGGGCTTTGTCGAGATGATGCGCGTCAAGGCCGAGGGCGTCGACACCGCGCAGCCGCGCACCCCCGAAGGCACGACGCCCACCACCTTTCGCCGGTGGTGCGAGGAAGAACTCAAACCGGCCTTAAACACTTAGCAGCCTCGATGGACAGCGGACTGTCGCGCTGTGTCGCTATCATGACGCAGTGAGTGCGGGTACGGCGGCGAAGGACCGACGCCTGAATTCCCAAGCCAAGCTATTTTGGCATCAACGAACGAGACGAGTTTTTCCAGCTCAGAAATTCTTCCCATCAGGCGATCGCGTTGCTCCGCCAGGAAGGCGATCACCACGTCGTCCTCCTCCCCGTCGAAAGCCCGTTTGTTAATGAATGCGCCGATTTCCTTCAGTGATAACCCCAGCGCCTGGCCGGCACGGATGATGCGGGCTTTCTCAAGATCGAGGGCTGAGAAGACCTGGTAAGGGCGCGACCCACCCTTCGTCCCAACCTCCGGATGGAGCAAACCTCGGCGGACATAAAGCCGCACTGCATCAATACATGTTCGCCGAGGATGGTATTCTGGAATACCCCTTTGCGCCGCCGGGACTGAACACACCGATTGTCGGCCGGGGTGCCATCGTCGCGATTTTCGAACGGCTTAGGAAGGTGCTGCGGATCGACAGCGTCGCCGATGTTACCGAGATTGCAGTCGGTGATCCGAACATGGCTGTACTTGAGTTCTCCGGACGTGGAGAGGGCGTGCTTACAAGGGAAGCTTACAATCAGCGTTACATTTCAGTAATTAACATGCGCGATGGAAACATCGTTCTCTACAAGGATTACTGGAATCCAATTGCTCTACTCCAGGCCATTAACGGCAGGGAAGCCACGAAGGCCTTGATAATCGACGACGAAGCTCGCCGACACGTGTGAAGATGCAGCGGTTTCGTGGACGGTGACATCTTCGGCTTCTCGGCCGCAATCATAGGATCAAGACGAGGCGCCCCGCGCCGCCCTTTCGCGCAAGCTCGTGCGCTTCGGATGCATCTGTCAGCGGAAAACATCGGTCGACATGGATGTCGAGGGCGCCGCACTGCGCTAACGGTCGGTGACGAGCGAAAGTGAGGCGTCGATGACCTCATCGGTGCCGACGGTGTCAATGGCGGCGGCGACTTCGCCCTGGGTTGCCGATCGGACCCGCTCAGTGAGGTCCGCGCCGCGAACGACCGGCGTCGCGCCAAAGGAGCGCAACACGTTCACATCCTTTTCCGAAGCCGTTGCGACGACCTTCGCCCCCGCCATCGTCGCGAGCTGGGTTACGAAGCGACCGACCGCGCCGGCGGCGCCATGGACGAGGATCGTATCGCCGGGACGCACGGCCGTCGCCGCCAGGCAGTGAAAGGCTGTGGTGCCCGGCAGCATCATTGAACCTGCCTGAGCCCAGGTGAGGCGGGCCGGCTTGGGTATGATGGAAGCCGCCGAAACGACGATCCGGCAGGCGTAGGCCCCCTGGATGCGGTACGCGACGACCTCGTCTCCTTCTCTGATCGGACCGAGTGGGCCACTCGCATCCGGTCCGACCGCCGTCACCACACCTGCCGCCTCCAAGCCCAAGGCGAGGGGAAACTCGGTGCGTCGATTTCTCATGCCCGAATAATCTTCGTTCGCGTACAGTTTGATGTCTTTCGGATTGACGGCCGCAGCACGCACGTCAACCGCAATCTCGCCCGTTCCAGGCGAGCGTTGATCACTCGGAGCCTCGCGGAGCATGGCGGCCGGGAGGCCGTATCCGACTGCGACAATCTTCATTCCGTGGTTCTCCCCGAACAGAGTTTCGACCCGCAAGCGGATGGGCAGGAAAAGCGCCGGTTATTGTTCTCTGGCGAGCACCGGGTCTCTTTCGCCAAGTTCCCAGTCGGCATTGGGGGGCGCTGCGTCTGAACGTGCCCGGCAATGCCATAGAACTGGTGATCAGGCCGTTGATCGCCAGCTTTCTGACCGCCTACCACAGGATCTGCTCACTCCAGCATTTAACCTTGTGACGAGAGTTGGTGAACCTGCCAAAAAGCCTGCGCGAGGTGTTCGTCCAAGTCGTCTTGCCCTCCGTCCAACCATGACGAAAAGGCTTGGCTGAATGCAGCCATTCCCATCTGAGCTGCCAGCGACGCCAGCCGGTCGGGAACGCCGCGCTCCTGTAGCGCGATCGCCAACGCCATACTCAACGACATCGCCTTGATCAGCTCGCGCTCTTGAAGCGGCGGGCTGCTCGCGATGATGCGTCGGCGGGGTTCGGCAAAATGGCGGTTTTCGACAAGCTGGTCCTTCGCCGTCCGGAAGGCGTGGAACAGCGCAGCCCACGGACCGAGCGCCGGCGGGGCGTCATGCACGGCTTCGATCAGGAGGGTGCGTAGCGCACCTTCGCCGTCGAACAACACCTCGCGCTTGTCCGTAAAGTGGCGGAAGAAGGTTCGCTCCGTCACTCCGGCCTTGGCCGCGATCTCGGCTGTCGTGGTCTGATCGTATCCGCGCTCACCGTACAGCTTCAGGGCGGCTTCTTGCAGGTGACGCCGCACCTTTTTCCCGTCTCGCGGCACTGATCCGTCCCTTCTCAGCCACTGACGATAAAGCCATGATCCTTAGTGTTCAAGACGCGAACCGGGCGACGGCGAGGCATCGTGCCGCTGATAGTTGGAGAACCGCCATGAGCAATCCCGTGCCGGTCACCATGCGCACATTGCGCTTCCATAGCCATGGCGAATGGGCCGACGTGCTGCATCTGGAGGACGCGCCTCTACCCAGTCCGCGAGCGGGCCAGACTCGTGTACGGGTCCACGCGTGCGCGCTTAACCCGATGGATTGGGTCCTGTGCCTGGGGGGCATGCCGGGGCCTGTTCCAGGCGGGATCGGGCTCGATGTGTCCGGGACCGTCGACGCCGTTGGAGAAAGCGTCACGGATGTCCGCGTCGGCGATCTCGTCTTCGGCGTTCCCGACTACATGGGCTACCCGACCGCCGGCGCATCGGATTATGCGATCATGGCGGTCTGGACGCCCGTGCCCGACGGCCTGGACCTCGTCGAAGCGGCTGCGTTGCCGATGGCGGTCGAGACGGCGGTGCGCAGTCTCGACCTGCTCGGCCTGACGAGCGGCCAGACCATCCTGATCAACGGCGGTGGGACGATGGTCGGCTTTGCCGCTGTTCAGATCGCGCTGATGCGCGGCGCGGATGTGATCGCCACCGCTGGCGACACCTTCGCGAACCGCTTGCGGAGCCTGGGTGCGAAGGTCACGCCCTATGGTGACGGCATGGTGCAGCGGGTTCGTGAGATCGCGGGGGGAGCGCCTGATCTGCTGCTGCACACCGCGCTTGCGCCGGGCGTGCTGCCCGACTTGATCAGGACCGTCGACGGTCACGCCGATCGCGTCATGAGCATCACCGATTTCGACGAGGGAGGGCTCGGCGTTCGCACCACGGGCCGCGAGCCGGGCCTGGTTCCACGCTACGACGCCCTCGCCCAGTACGCACAGCTTGCCGCCGAAGGCCGCTTCACCGTGCCTGTGGCGCGCACGTTCGGCATGGAGGACTGGCGCGAGGCGCTTGAGCTGAGCCACGGCGGACACGCACACGGCAAGCTCCTGATCCTGCCCGACTCCGCGGCATCGGCGAGCTAAGCTGAGGAGCGAGACAACCCAAACGGTAGCTGCTTTGGCTCGTGAGCCCGCGCACCGCCCGACGAGGGCGCCCGTCTGATCAGCGGTCCTCGGACAACAGCGAGATGTAGCGTCGCGCCGAGCGCTCGATCGCGGCGCTCCCGTCCTCGACAATCTGGCGCCCTGCATTGAACCCATAGACGCGATCAATGCGGCGTTGCTGCAGGGCATCGGCGATACGCCTGACCGTGGCGGCAGACAAAGGGAGCAGATTGGGATAACTGTACATGAAGCTCACCCGAGCTGGGTTGGCCACCACCTGAAGCGTGTCACCCGTAAGCAGCACGCCTTCCTCGCCACCGGCCGGTGTCCAATACAGCACGGTCGAGCCTGGAAAGTGGCCGCCGAGCCTGAGTAACGTGATTTCCGAGCAGGGCGCGAGCGCGTCACCGGTCCAGAACTCGATGGCCGGGTCCGGGCGCATCACCCATTTCCGGTCCGCGGCGTGGAGATGGACGGGACAGCCGAAGGCCGCTGCCCAGTCTTGGCACGTGGTGTAGTAATGGGGGTGAGAGATGGCGATGCCGGTCAGCCCTCCCAGCCCCTTGATCAACTCCACAGTCGCATCGTCGATCAGGGCGATGCAGTCCCACAGGAAGTTGCCGGATGGCGTTCGGATCAGCAGCGCGCGTTGCGTGATCGCGAAGTCGGGCTGCGTGTGGATCTGGAACAGGTCCGGTTCGAGTCGCCGCCAGGTGTTGACATGGGACGCGCTCAGCTCGTCCGGCGTTGTCCAGGCCAGACCGGTGCGCGGGACGTACTGCCGCTCGTCCTCGCAGATCGGGCATCGTTCCGGAGGCGACGGGGCTTCGGCATAGGAGGTGCCGCATTCCTTGCAGATATGGATAGTCATTCAGACCAGCTCCGCGTGCGCCAGCGCGCGGTGCTCCGACACGCGTGAGAGCACGCCGCTGGAGTCCTTCATTCCGACGAAAACATTCGGGAATTCGCTCACAATTTGCGCTCGCAGGGATCGTTCCGGAGAACATCATGAACTCCGACGGACGCCGTTCGCCTCAGCCGAACAACCTGATCGCAGTGCGCGCAACACACTCACCCTGATAGCGCGCGCCGGCAAGCTCGATCGCCGAGGGCTGGCGTGAACCGTCCCCGCCCGCAATCGTGGTCGCGCCGTAAGGGGAGCCGCCCACGATCTCATCGAGCGACATCATGGCCTTGAAGCTGTATGGCAGGCCTACGATCACCATGCCGAAATGCAGCAGGTTTGTGATGATCGACATCAGCGTTGTTTCCTGTCCGCCGTGCTGGGTTGCCGTCGACGTGAACGCGGCGCCCACCTTGCCCTCGAGTGCGCCGCGCTGCCACAGGCCGCCGGTCTGGTCGAGGAATGCCGCCATCTGCGATGACACCCGGCCGTAGCGCGTGCCGGTGCCCACCACAATGGCATCGTAAGACTCGAGTTCGGTGACGGATGCCACCGGCGCTTTTTGATCGAGCTTGAAGTTCGATGCGCGGGCTACGTCCTCGGGAGCCGTCTCGGGAACACGCTTCAGGTCGACGTAGGCGCCGCCGCGTGTCGCACCCTCGGCGACGGCTTCCGCCATGGCCTCGATGTGTCCGTACGAGGAGTAGTAGAGAACGAGAACTCTTGCCATATCAGACCCCTTTTCGATTCAGTTTGATTTCGGTTACCAGCTTGGCCGACGAGAGAATGTCTGCGGTGCGTTACAATAGCGCGGCCACTGCGGAGATGATGGTCACCTCCAGCACCGTGAGCCCTGGCCGCGACGATATCCTCATAGTCCTGGGCGGTGTGGCCCGGCCGGGTTGTCGGGATGACCGGCTGCGCGCCTGTGTGGCCTCAGTTCTTCGCAAAGTTTTCCGTGCCGTCGCGCGTCTTGATGTGGGGCATCGCCGCTCCTCCATGTTGGCAGGCTCACAACCAGAGCCGTGGGGTCCGCTGAAACGTGATTCCTGAGGTCGTCGCGAGTGGCCGCCTGGGAGCATTTACATCCGGCTTGAGGGCCGAAAAACCCACATAAACTCGACGCGATCCTTCAATGATTGCGAAGCTCCGGCTCTCAGGGAAGCGCGTTCTGGAAGATTGACCCCGACGCACTCAGAGGCCGTGATCCGACCCCTGACTGCGGAAGCGCTCGATCAGCCAGGCGGCCGCTGGGCCGGGCGGCGTATCGGCGCGGTAGATCGCGTCCAGCCGATAGTCGAACGGCGCGAGATCGGGCACATCGAGCTCGACCAGGACACCTGCCGCGAGATCGTCCTTCACCCTCGCCAGCGGCATCATTCCCCATCCGATCCCGGCGCGCAGCAGCATGTGCTTGGCGTCGAGGTCGGCGAGGCGCCATGTGTGGCTGGCGCTGACGCTGAAATCCTTGCCCTTCGTCACCGGCGACCGGTCATAGATGACGAGTTGCACGTGCTCCCGCGCCGCGCCGGGCGGGTGGCGGCGTCCAGACGCGAGCGGATGGCAAGCGCCGGCCACTGGCGTCATCCGAAGGCTGCCCACACTGATACGGTGCAGCTCGTCGAAGTCCGCGGTGAAGGGGCCGCTGATTCCGATGGTAGCCGTCTTTCCGAGCACGAGGTCGGCGACGGCGCCGAGCGTCTCCATGTGCAGGGTGAGCCTGACCGTCGGGTACTCCTCGGAGAACGCGGTCAAGGCATTGATGATGCGTGCCGGCGGCACGAGGCAATCCAGCACGACGTGCAGTTCGCCCTCGAGCCCTTGCGACATCCCAGCGACCTTGGCGCGAAGATTGCTCACGCCGCCCACCACGAGGCGCGCCTCGGCCAACACCACACGGCCGGCTTCGGTCAATTGCGGCTTCCGGCTTGTCGCGCGATCGAACAGGGTCACGCCGAGCTGGGTCTCGAGATTGCTGATGGTGTAGCTGACCACCGAGAGCGCGCGGTTCATCTTTCGCGCCGCCGCGGTGAAGCTGCCCGCTTCCACGACGTGGATCAGGACCTGGAGTTGGTCGAGAGTGGGGGTGCCAGGACCAGAAGGCATTCGACATTCTCGAATAGAAAGTTCGAGCTTATCCAGTCTGACGAAAGTCGCGAAGGTTCGTATTGATCGTCGCCGGCCTCGTCGCCGGCAAAGTGGCCAACCTGCTACCTGGCGCTCCTCGATGACCTTGTCACGCTGGGCGGTGCGCCGGGCTGGAGCTCGCTCTACTGGCACACCCGCACCGACAACGCGCGGGCCCGAACGCTGTACGACCGCTATGTGGCTGCCGACGATTTCGTTCGATACCGGCTCGTCATCGAGCCGCGGGGCTGAAATCGGTCCCTACCATCAACTTAGTCGAAGGTTAGGCTCGGCTTTATCCGGTTGCCGCGACTGTCGCTTCGCGAATAGATGAGTCAGAGGCACGATTCAGATCGCCGTGCTGGTCTTAACCACTGCGAGGGCGTGGAACGTGGATTTCCCGGTTCGTGACGCGCGAGGGTGTGTTGAACCCCCGACCGCAGGCCTGCTGCGCTCGCTGGCGCTGTTGTGGCTGGCCGGCGCGGCGCTCCGGCTCACGATCCTGGCGTTGCCGCCGGCGCTCCCGTCGATCGGAGCTGAATTCCATCTCCTCGGGTCAGACACTGGCATCCTTACCGCGATTCCGCCGCTGTTCTTTTCGTTGGCGGCCGTGCCGGGGGCCGCCCTCATCAGTCGTGTCGGGCCGTCACCCGCGCTCCTCTTTGGCCTGCTCGTCAACGCGCTCGGTGCGGCAGCGAGAGGGTTCACGGGCGACGTGTTCGGGCTGGAGCTGGCAACGTCGGTCATGTGCCTGGGCGTGGCCGTCATGCAGCCCGCGATGCCGACGCTCGTGCGCACCTGGACGCCGGCCCGCGTCGGACTCGCGTCCGCGACGTACACCTGCGGACTGCTTTGCGGCGAGGTGCTGCCGGTCCTGTGGCCATTCGCCCCCGACCTGCCGGTGATCGGCGGCGGGTGGCGGTCAGGGCTCTTCGTGTGGTCTCTTCCCGTACTTGCGACGGCCATTATTGTTGTGGCTCTAAAGCCGCGCGCTCGGCAAGCGCGCGCTCCACGCACATCACGCGCCTGGCCGAGTTGGCGACAAGGCTCGCTCTGGAAGGTCGGTCTTCTTCTTGGCGCCGTGAACGCCAGTTACTTCGGTCTGAACGGGTTCCTACCCGGTTGGATCTCTCAATCCGGCAACCCGTCTCTAGTCCGACCCGTCTTGTTGGCGCTCAACATGGCACAGATCCCCGCGTCGATGCTGATGATGGTCTTGCTTGATCGGCTTGTGTTTCGGCGCACGGTGTACGTGCTGGCTGGGCTTCTCCTGCTGGCTGCGAGCTTCGGGCTTGCGACGTTGCCTGTCTCCCTCTCTATATTCTTTGCTGCGGCTGCGGGTTTCCTCCTGGCTGTTCTCCTCACGTTGGCCTTGGCGCTGCCGCCTTTGATGGTCCCCGCAGCAGATGTTCCGAGCTTTTCGGCAGGCGTATTTACAGTGAGCTACGCCATCGCGGTCCTCACCGCCCTTCTGACGGGGTTCCTGGTGAGCGCAAGTCCGAGCCGGCTCACGAGCATTCTGCCGATAGCCGCGGCGGCGCTAGCCGTCGTTGCAGTCGGCTGCTCGATACGCAGGCCGCCGACGGCCAACTCACATGTCGCCGACGGACGGGGGTCTCTTTCGTGCTGACTGAAGCCATCATCGATCTGATCGAGACTTACACGATCGGTTGCGGACCTTTACGAACTTGTCCAGGGCGCCGTCATAATCCACGTTACCGAACCGATGATCGTGACATCTCCCTCGTACGATGTGCGGGGGCACAGCGGAGCAACTTTCTCCGAACCGCGGCAGGTCGTTGACTGGTGCATCGTGCTGATCGACCTCAACGCGCTGGTCGTCGACGAACATGGAAGCTTCGCAAAGCCGCTAAGTTGCTGAAGGTTCAGCCGGCGCGTTCGGGCGCTGGAAGACGCGCTCGATAGAAGGCCGCGCACATCTCGGCGACAAGCTCTTCGCGCGCGTACTTGCCCCAGCCGAACGCACCTGACAGATCCCGGTCGAGGCGAGGCGGTGTGCCCGACCAGTGCACTTTATGCCGATATCGGCATAAGGCCCATAATGCCGCGACCCGGATTATGCCGCATGGCTTGGACTACGCGCCATTTTCCGTGGCTTCGCCATGCGGCGGTTCGGCATAATTCGCTTGGTAGGACCGAGACGCGAGTCTTGTAGAAACCGGTCGGGAACGAACTGCAAGGATTGGGAGATTTCGTCGGAAAAGGCCGTTGAAAGATCGAAGCCGAGCTGATTCAATCTCCCAGCATCTTCGGAAGAAAGCCGATGATGGGCGAGCGGACGGTGGCGCAGGACGCCTTGTTCTACAGCTTCAACCTCGAGCGACATGTGCCGGCGGAGCATATGCTGCGCTCGATCGACCCGGAGCTGCTGATCATCGGATACTGCATGGGCATCCGTTCCGAGCGGCGCCTGTGCGAGGAGGTCCATCTCAATCTGGCCTATCGCTGGTTTTGTCGGCTCGGCCTTGAACGAGGCGTGCCCGACCATTCCACCTTCTCGAAGAAACGTCACGGCCGCTTCCGCAATAGCGATCTGCTGCGCGAGTTGTCCGAGACGACCGTCGCCCGCTCCATAGCTAAAGGGCTCGTTGGCGGTGAGGGTTTAGCGACCGATGCCAGCCTGATCAAGGCATACGCCAACAAGCAGCGCTCAGCCGACAGTGGCGAAGCTCGACTGACTTCGCCTTCGAGAACCAAACGGAGCCCGAGACGAGTTCCTCCTCGCCGCCACCGCTCAGAATCTCCGCAAGATGGCCAAGCTTCTCCCGATGCCGGTCCGGGCAGTCGCCGCCTAAGGCTGATGAAGGCGCCCCGAGCACTCCCGCCCCGCTCTCAGCTTCGACCTCAAACGCCCTTTTTCAACAGCATCAGGACAAATCCGTCGTTCAGAGCGACTGCGCCAACGGCAATTGTCGCCGGAAGCAGTCATTGCCGGATCGACGAAACTGATATGCGTCAGGTGAGCCTGGTCAGGTCTGGTGGCTAATCTTTCCGAGCACTAGAAGCTTAACGCGCAACCGTCGCGCCGGGCGGAAACAGGTGATCGCCACGCCTTTCCCTGGCCCGCTCAACCGCTTCGAGGAATGCCGCAATGGGCTTGCTTCTTCGCCGCTCGCGCAGACAGCAGACATGAATCGAAGTGGTGATGGGATCACCCGCGATCGCGAGCGGGCGCAATCGTTCGTCCACGATGTATTCCGACCGTGACACGGTGCCTACGCCCAGCCCTCGGGCAACCGCTTCCCGCAGCGCCTCGCGACTTCCGATCTCCATTGCTATGTGGGGAGTGAGAGAGAGCCGCTCGAAACCTTCTTCGAGCGCCCGGCGGGTCGTCGATCCGGGCTCGCGCATAAGCAGCCGTTCTCGAGCCAGTTCCTCCATCTGGACCGACTCCTGCCCCGCAATCCTGTGATCCTTGTGGACGAAAGCGATCACCGGATAAGTCGCATAAGGCCGCATGTGAAAACGTTCATCGTGGACGGTTTTCGCGATCACGCCGACGTCGCAGACATAGTCCTCCAGATCGCGTAGCACGCTCTCCGAATTGCCCAGACGCATCGACAGGTACATGTCTGGATAGCGGGCATGATAGGCCTCGATCATCTCGATGACATGGTAAGGGCTTACCGCGCCGAGGCGCAGCGAACCGCGGCGCAATGTAGCGCCGTCACCCAGGATCAGCCGCGCGTCGTCCTCGAGGCCAATCATCCTACGCGCAAGCTCCAGGAATTCTTCCCCCACGGAGGTCAGCTCGACACGCCGGCCGCGACGCTCGAACAGCTCGACCCCGTGTTCTTGCTCGAGCGCCTGAACCTGCGAGGTAATCGTGGTCTGACTCGTTTGCAGCGCGCGAGCGGCAGCCGTGAAGCCACCATGGCGCACGACGGCCAAAAAGCTGCGAATCTGGATCAATGTCATGCGACCCGCCATCGAAAATATCGGTCTATCGATCGTATATTCACGGTTCTTTCGCTGCAACAATTGTCACGCACCGTCCATAATCATGACGCCGTCCTTGATCTGGATCGGCATCACCCATGAAGACTATCGATACAGCTCAGTCCCCAGCGTACCGCCCGTATGACGGGCCGGTTTCCACCGTGATCTTCGACTGGGCCGGCACCGTCCTCGACTTCGGCTGCATGGCCCCCGTCGCAGCGTTCGTTGCGGCGTTCGAACGCCACGGCGTCGCCATCTCGGAGGCCGAGGCGCGGGCGCCAATGGGCGCCGCCAAGCGCGAGCACATCGAACTGATCCTCGCGATACCCGCGGTGCAGGCACGTTGGATAAAGCATCGCGATGTCTCTTCCACACAGGCCGATGTCGACGCGCTCTACACGGCATTCCTGCGCAGCGATGAGGAGAACGTCGCACGCTACAGCGATCTCGTTCCAGGTGCTTTGGATGTGGTGCATGCCCTGAAGGCTCGCGGAATCTCGATCGGTAGCACTACGGGCTATCCCCGCGAAGTGATGAACCGGCTGGTCCCGCTCGCGGCAGCCCAAGGTTATCGGCCCGATCACGTCTGCACCGTGAGCGATGTCGCCCGCGGACGGCCCTGGCCCGACATGATACTCGTCAACGCCGTCGCGCTCGGTTCCCCCGACATGCGAGCCTGTGTGGTGGTCGATGACAGCCCCAGCGGCCTCACGTCCGCGCGCGCTGCCGGCATGTGGGCCGTCGGTGTCGCTGCCAGCGGCAACGAAGTCGGACTCTCGCTCGCAGACTGGTCCGCTCTGGATGACGACGCTCGGGACAGACGACTGGTTCCGGCTCGCGAGCGCCTGCGGGCTGCTGGCGCACATTTCGTGGTCGACAGCGTTGCCGACCTGCTGCCCGTCATCGACACGATCGAAGAGCGTCTGCGTGCCGGAGAGGCGGCATGACCGGTTGGACCTTCTATAATCCGGTACGCGTGACATTCGGCGTCGATGCGTTCGACCGGATCGGAAGCCTCGTCGATGGCCGCAGCTATGTGCTGGTCACCTATCGGGATGCCCCCTTCAAACTCCTTGCCAAGAGAGTCGCAGGCCTGGCCGGCACGCCGCTTGCCGTTATCGACGCGATCGAACCCAATCCCTCTCTCGGCAGTCTCAAATCCATCTGTGCCGAACTCAGTGCATTGCCCGAGCTACCTGAACTGCTGATCGCGCTGGGCGGCGGCTCGGTGATCGACTCCGCCAAATTCCTGGCCGCCGCCCACGGCCGGTGGGGCCCGGTCATCGACTATATCGAGAATGGGCGCCATCGTGGCCCCCGCGCGCTGCCCATTCTCGCGATCCCGACCACGTCGGGGACGGGCAGCGACGTCACCAGCTGGGCGACGCTCTGGGATCCAGAGAAGGATCGCAAGCTCTCTCTCGCTCGCACGGACCTCTATCCCGAAGCGGCGGTGGTGGATCCCCGGTTGCTCGCCGGCCTGCCATTGCCGATCACCATCTCCAGCGGCCTCGACGCGCTTTCGCACGCGCTCGAAAGCATCTGGAACGTGCACGCCAATCCAGTCACGCGCAGTTTCGCCATTCCTGCCGCACGCGACATCATGGCGGGACTCGAGCGGCTGAAAGGCGACCTCGACGACCTGGATGCCCGCAGCCGGACGGCTCTCGGATCGCTTCAGGCCGGATTGGCGTTTTCAAACACCCGGACCGCGCTCGCGCACAATATCTCCTATCCGATCACGCTCAGGAACGGCGTGGCGCACGGGCTGGCCTGCTCCTTCTGCCTGCCCGAAGTGATGACTGCGGCGCTCGGGGTCGAGCCCGCCTGCGATGCAGCGATCGGTCGCATCTTCGGCGATGTCGCTTCGGCCCCTGCGCGCCTGCGGGCCTTTCTCGACACGATGGGCGTCGCCAGTAATCCCGGCGATTACGGCCTCTCGACAAATGAGTGGCGCCAGATCGTCAGCGACGCCTTCGCCGGCCCACGCGGGCGGAACTTCATCGGATCGATCGAACGCTTTCCCGTCAACGCGCCGCTTCGAGCCGTCTCTGTCTCGTAACCGCGCTGTTCCACGGAATTAATCATGGCAACGACGCACGTCATCCAGACCGACGCCCTGACCCGTCTGGACAACATGCCCTGGACCCGTTTCCACACGACCCTCACAGTCGCGCTGGGGATCGGCTGGGCGCTCGACTCCTTCGAAACCAACATCATCGGCAGCGTCTTCGCGGTGCTCAAGACCCAGTGGCATTTATCCTCCGCGCAAGGCTCGCTCGCGGTGAGCGTCTGGGTAGTCGGCATGCTGATCGGCGCGATCGGTTTCGGCTATCTCGCCGACCGCTTCGGCCGCAAGCGGCTCTTCCTGGCAACCCTGCTCTGGTATGCTTTCTTCAGCATCGGCACGGTCTTCTCCTGGGACTATAATTCGTTCCTGTTCTTCCGCGTGATGACGGCGCTGGCGGTGGGTGGCGAATATTCCGCCGTCACCGCCACGATGGGAGAATTCTTCCCCAAGGCGCATCGTGGTCGCACCGATGCGATGATCCTGTCGGGTTTCCCGCTGGGCGCGATGGCGTCCGCGGGAATTACTTGGATTCTGCTTAACCATCTCCCGCCCAACATCGCCTGGCGCGTCGGCTTCGGTTTCGGAACGACGCTCGCGCTGCTGTTCTTCTGGATCCGTCGTGCGGTGCCGGAATCGCCGCGCTGGCTTCTGCAACGGGGTCGCATCGACGCGGTCGAGAAGATCGTCGACCGGGTGGCGGCGAGTGCGACGAAGCAAGGCTTCGCCCGCGAGGCGGAGCAGCGCTATCCGCTCGCGGATTACTCACCGCAACAGCCCGCCGTCCTGCGCAATCTCCGCACGCTATTCGGCGCCTATCGGGTTCGTTGCGGCCTCGCCTGCGCACTCAACTTCTCGCAGGCGGCCGTCGTCTACGGCGTGCTGTCGCTGATGGCGCTCGTCATCCTGCCCTATCTGAAAGTGCCCGCCGCCGACATGCCGCTCTACTATGTCTTCGGCAACGCCGCTGCCCTGCTGGGTGGTCTGACCGGGGCCTACATGGTCGACGCCTGGGGGCGGCGGAGATCGCTGCTGACGAGCTACAGCCTCACCGTGTTCGCCGTCGTCCCGCTCTACGTCTTCATGAACCTTCCCGCCGTCGTGCTGAGCTACTGCCTCATCCAGTTCAGCGTCACCTGGGCCTACATCACCGCCTATGTTGTCTCGGCCGAAGTGCTGCCCACCCACGCGCGTGCCAGCGGCCTTGGCGTCTCGGTCGCGGTGGGCAGGGTCGGGGCGATGGTGGCGCCGCTCCTGTTGACCTCAGCCTATCAGAGCTCCGGCACACCGGCCTTCGCGCTGCTCGCACTGATCCTGCTGGCGCTCCCTGGTCCGATCGCTGCAGCCCTATGGTGGTGGCTTGGCAAGGAGACGCGCAACGTCTCCCTGGAGGAGGGCAGCGTCGAGCCCTTGCTGCTCTCTAGGCTCGCGCTCAACGCAAGCTGACCGCCTTTCGCCAAGGCGGCCCAGGCTTACCGACGCCTGACGCATGATGGTGAGCCGAGCTCCCCATCCCATCCGACGACCTTCATCTTCCACGCTCGCGTAACCAAAGGGGGTTCACGTGGCCTGCTTTCGCACGCCTGCCGCATTGAAAATCGGTGGCTTCACCTTCGCCGCCGTCATCGCGGCCTTACCTCGGCCCGCTCTGGCGGCCGACAGTCTGACCTGGGACGGCCTGACGCTCTACGGCACGGTCGACATCGGTGTCGCCAATCAGAATCACGGGGCTCCGCTCAACCGCGATTTCTATACGGGTCTCGCCTACATCATCTCCAAGAACAGCAACCGCGCGATCACCTCGATTGCCCCCAACGGTCTCAGCCAGTCGAAGATCGGCCTCAAGGGCGCCGAGGAGATCGCTGGCGGCGTCGGCACCGTCTTCACGCTGGAAACCGGCTTCAACCCGGAATCCGCCCGGCTTTCCGACGCACTGGCCTCGCTGGTCCACAATAATGGCCGAGCGCTGCAGGACCAGCAAACGGGCGCCGATGGCTCGCGTGCCGGTCAGGCGTTCAATGGTCCTGCCTTCGCAGGATTGAGTTCGCCGCGGTGGGGCACGCTCACCTTCGGACGGCACAATACGCTTCTGACCGATGCGGTCGTGAGATATGATCCGGTCGCCACGTCCTACGCTTTTTCGGTCCTGGGTGCTTCGGGTGCAACGGCGGGTGGGGGCGATACGCAGGATGTCCGGCTCGACGGATCGCTCAAATACACCGTGACTTATGGCCGCTTCCATGGTGGCGCACTTTACCAGCCGGGCTATACGGGTGGCAGCCCCGGCCGGGGCCTCCAGTTCGATGTCGGCGCGGAACTCGGGCGAGTCTCGATAGATCTGCTCTATGCGGCCAAGAAGGATGCGATCAACGCGGCATCGCTCAGCGCGGCCCAACTCACGATGCCGGGCATTCCACAGAATTCGCTTGCCGCGACCATCTCGGACAACGAGGCGGCCAGCGTGCTCGTCGCCTATCGCGTCTCCAAGGCGCTCAAATTGTCGGGGGGCTATGTCCACATCCGCTACGCCGATCCGTCGCACCCGCTCGCTCCGGGGTTCGATGGCCTGGGCGGTTACCGGGTCAGCTTCGTCAACAATACCGCATTTCCGCACCACAGGATCCTTCAGGTCTCCTGGTTGGGCGCAAATTATGATGTCAACCGCAGGCTGTCGTTGATCGGCGCCTGGTATCATTACAACCAGAACAGTTACGGCATCGCCGCCTGCTCGGGCCGTTCCGCCGCCACCTGCAGCGGCCCCCTCAACGCCTATTCGGCGGTCGTCGATGAAAAAATAGTTGAGCGCTTCGACGTTTACGCGGGCATCATGTACTCGAAGGTGGCCGGGGGGCTGTCGAGTGGTTATCTCCACGAGGCCGCCTATAGTACCATGGCTGGCGTCCGTCTCCAGTTTTAAGAAGCTGACGATCCGGCGTCCGGCATAAGCGGCCAAGTAGAGTGCCACTTCCGCACACACGTGCTGATCGCTTGTCTCCGATCCATTGAAAGGCAGCGTGCTCGGTGTGTTCAACGGGTTGTCACAACAGACTGCTCGAACTTCTTAGCCGGCGTTAAAAAAAAGTCCTCCGACACCACGCGGCTGGACTGAGGCGAGAGCGCATTCTTCCGGCTGGTGTGAGCGACTACCTGACCACCAGACGTGTCGATGCTTTCTTGCGCTTTGCGTCGAGCCGATATCTTTGCGAAGAACGAGGACCGGCGGCGTGTCGTACGCTTTTCGTATTCTATCGCGCGTCACACCGTCCTTTCGAGGATGGTCAGATCGTCAACGCCATACTCAGCTTACATGCGGATGAAGGAGAAGGCACTCGCTCGTGTCGCTGCCACGCCGACATCGCCAGGCCGCTTCCGACCTGACGACAAGCTCCTCGCGTTCCTAGAAGGGATCTGATTAAGCCGAATTGCCGCATGGCGAAGCTTCGGAGAATGGCTCGTAGTCCAAGTCATGCGGCATAACCCGGGTCGCGGCATTATGGCCAAGCTCGTGGAGCGCCGTCCGGTGCCAGTCGATTGGCGCGAATGGAGACCTCGATCAGCTTCTTGTGGACAGGCGCGGTCATACGGCTCGCTTGATATCGGTCTGGGAAAAGTCGTCGCCCTTGAACAGCAAGGGTTCGCCGGTCGCCTTGGCCAGCGCGTAGGAGAAGCAGTCGCCGAAGTTGAGCCCGGCCGGATGCCGCCCCTTGCCGAAGCGGCGGAAGGCGTCGATGGCGAGGTCGACGTGCTCGGGTCCGAAGGCGACCGTCTCCACCTCGCCTTCGGCGCAAAACTCGCGCAGGTCGCGCAGCCGCTGTTCGCCCGTGCGGCGCAACATCACCATGCCGACCTCCAGCATCGTCGGCGCGCCCACAAGCCGCGTCTGCGCAGCGGCGATGGCTTCGATGAAGAGGCGCCGCTCGGGCTCGCCCGCCATGATGGCGACCAGCGCCGAGCTGTTGATCACCACGAGGAGGGCGTCATCAGGACGGCAGACCGTTCTCGTCGTATCCAATGATCTCGTCGGCCGACCGGGGATCGAGAACAGGCAGGGCGTCGCAGCGGCGTGCGATGGCTTCCAGTTCGTCCGCCAGCTTGGCGGGGCGGCCGCGCTTCAAGCGCTCGCGCCGCAGCCGCTCGGCCAACGAGATGCGAATGGCTTCGGTGAGCGTCTCGCCGGTCAGGCTTGCGACCTGGCGGGCGAG
>CAXTRK010000023.1:0-51261 GCA_964246745.1 uncultured Acetobacteraceae bacterium | reverse complement strand
GCTCTCACGCCTCTCCGTTTTTCGTGGCCCGGGCGGGGGGGGGGGGGGGGGGGGGGCGGCGCCGCCCCGCCGGCGGCTCCGAGAGCGCCGCCGGCGAGCGCGCCGATCGCAGCACCGCTGCCGCCACCGGCAATACCGCCGATCGCAGCGCCTCCGCCGGCGCCAAGAAGTCCGCCGCCGATCGCGCGCTGACCTGGGCTGTAGGGATTTGTGCAGCCGCTGAGTGCCAGCGCCGCGGACACCAGGCCTGCCAGGGCAATCGGCCGCAACCAATCCGCTGCGTGGCGCTCCGATAAGCAAATTGTCGCGGCGCGTGCGTTTTTCATCATGTTGTCCTGGCTGTGGTCCCGGCCTTGCACTCTATAGACTTCCTTGGCGGCCGGTGGTTCCCGCGCCCTGGTGGCAACCATCCTCTAATCCGGCCGGACCCACCATCTGACCGGCTTTGGCTCGGCTTGCTGTCTGGTTTTCACCGATCTCGGCTTGACGGCGCGGTCCTCGCGTCGAAGCCGCGGAGCGGCCGTAGGCTCGTTCCTCGGCGGCGCGGCGACAGTCTGGGCAGTCTCTCGGGCCGCTTCAAGCAGAGCTTGTTGCGCCAACAGATGTTCCTGCGCCGCCTGCAGATCCATCTCAAGGTGAGCGATTCTGGTCTGAAGCGCGGTCATTGCCTGGCGCCCCTCCAGGAGCGTCCGTTCCGCGGTCTCGCGTGCTGACCGCTCACGTTCAAGCTCCTGCCGCAGACTCTCAACGAGCGCCTTGTCATGCGGGAGAGTGGACTCGGACGGTCGGTTTCCTGCCCGTCCGAGGGCTGCGTGGACGACAGGTATCTCTCCGTCTCGCACATAGCGATGGCGCTGTGGGGCTTGCGTGCCCGACGACCGCAGCGAGGATGCTGCTTGATGAGCCAGCTCCGGTCCGGACGGCGTCGTCCGACGTCCTCCCATCGACTCCAACGCCTGGCGGAGTTGCGCTTCCTGTGATGGACGGTCAGGCGACGAATTTGTGCTTTTGGAGTAAAGAAGACGGTTCTCTGGCAATGTTCACTCTTCTCACATGACTTTCACGTAAACTACGTGATTGTCAGGGAAATCAAAGTCCGACCGGATGGAGCAACTCCACGTGACTCCGGAATCACCATCTAAGGTAATCACGCGCGGAAGTCACATCGAAAATGAAATACCACCGCCAGCGTGAGCATACCGAGCTATTCGGTGACGGTGACACCTTTCCAGAAGGCGACACGGCCTCTTATGTTTTCCGCGGCGGCCTTCGGTTCTTCGTAATACCACACCGAGTCGGGATTGGTTTTCCCTTCAACTTCGAGTGTGAGATAGTTCGCACTGCCTTTCCAGGGGCACGTGCTTGTGTGGGCGCTGGGTCTGGCGAAATCCTGGCGCAACGCCTGCCGCGGGAAGTAGGCATTGCCTTCGACGGTGACGATGTCATTGCTTTCGGCAATGACCTGGCCGTTCCAGATTGCTTGCATGGAAAGTCCTCCTAGCCTCTCAGGAGTTATGGCGGCGTGAGCCCAGCGCAAGAGTCTTTGCTTGGGGCATATTCCCTGATCACAATATCCAGACCGATCGATCTGCTCCAGCATGGCGTCCCGAGCGGCGAGATGAACCGATCAAAGGAAGCCACACTGGTATGATCGGCCTGTCCGACACGCCCATGCACGGCCAGCACCGGCATGCCGTTGCGCAGATGCCGCAGGGCAAGATTGATATTCGAGGTCCATAGCCCTGGAGCAAGCGGCGCGCCGAGTCGGCCGAGGCTGACGTTCATCATGTTGATGTCGGCAACATTGTCGGTCAGCAGCAATCCGTTGCTCGGAAGGTCGGCGCTCACCTCGAGTGCCGCCTGGTTCCATAACGGCTTTGTCTCCAAGCGATAATACGGCAGCAGGTTCAAGGTGCCGGCGCAGAACAGCAAGGCCAGCGCGCCCCAGGAGAAGAGACGCCGCAGACGCGCTGCACCAAGACCGGCAAACAGGTAGAAAACCGGTCCGCTCCAGGCCAGGTAGCGCGGCATCCACACCGACGAGAACAGCGAGGTGATCAAAAGCCCGAGTGGCAGTGTCACCAAGGCGATCGTTGCCGTGGGGATCGCCGGATCGCGCCCGCGATTCTGCGCCAAGCCGGCGCCGGCAGCGATCGCGGTGAGCAGACCGAACCAGGGCAGACCATCCGGGAACGCCTGGAAGCGGATCAGGCTGGTGGTGCGCATGAGATAGACCGCCTGAACCGTCGTCCAGAAGCGCCTCCAGTTCAAGGGCGGCACCCAATCCAGGCCGCTGCCCATGTCGCCATGGGTCAGCACATGCATCGCCGCGATCCAGGGAAGATAGCAGGCGAGCACCAGCGCATGCACGATGATGGCGTTGGTCAGAAATCCGCGCCGGTAGGTCGGCTCGCGCAGGCCGCACAGGCCGATGGCAAGGATCCCGGCGAGCAGCCAGAACAGGGCGACACTCAGCGTATCGAGCGCGCCCAGGGTCGCGGCTCCGTAGGCCAGCCAGCCAGCGCACGCAAAGCCTCGCTCCCGCAGCGGCCTGGCTGCCTGGTCGGGATTGCGCGCCAGCCAGCAGAGCGCCCACAACGCAATCAGGATGAAGCTGATCACCAGGGTGTATGACCGGGCTTCCTGACCATACTGCACCTGAAACGGGCTGAGCGCGAGCAGCATGGAGGCGCCGATCGCGGCGCGGCGGCCGCCTATCATACGCGCAAGCCCGAACAGGATCGCGCAGGACAGCGCCCCGAACAGCGCCGCCGGCAGGCGCAGACTGGCCTCGTCCGAGCCGAACGCCAGGAACCAGCGCGAGATCAGGAAGTAGAGCGGCAGATGATGGAACGAGAGGCTGTCGACGATCATGCCAGCGGGAGCCAGGCTCGCGCGATGCAGCGTCGTGACTTCATCAAGCCAATAGGGCTTGTCGCCGAGTCCGTAGAGCCGTGCGGCAAGGCCGATCAGCAGGATGACAGCCGCGAGCGCACTGTCGAGGAACAGTGGCGAGAGCGCATGGCGGCGCCTCCCGGCTAACGGAACAGCTTGAAAGCTCGAATGTTGAGAGAGAGTGCGGATCTTAGCCACTGGAGACAAAAATGCACGAATGCACGGACGGTGTCATGAGGCAGCGAGCAATGTCTTTGTTGCGAAATGTGAAATCATGGGTCTTCCTGCTCGGAGTGCTTGGCGTCGCCGGCTGCACCGGGGTCGCTGCCGGACCGCAGCCAGGCGTGGCTCCCGGTTATGGCTATACCTGCTATGCCGGCGCCTATGTCTGTCATCTGCATGAGCAGGTCCCGGTTGGCGCGCAATGCACCTGTCCGGGGATCGGGGCCGTGTCCTACGGCACGGTTCGCTAGCGCTTGGTCAGCAGCATCGGCGGGGCGCCTTCGGGATGGATGGGAAACGCCATGCGGGTGCCGGGGGATGCATGGTCGAACGCTCTGGCGGCGCGGCCGAACCGGGTCGGGGCCGCGGTTGCCAGCGTCGTTGCGAAGTGCAGGTCTCCGGGAATCGACAGCATGACCATCGCGATCAGCCCAAGCGACACGATGCGCGGGACGCGGCCAGGGTGTGCGGCCACGGTGAACAGGATGCCGATCCAGGCGAGCATCGGCAGAATGTAATAGCGGTCGCCGATGTCAGGGGACGAGAACAGCATCCAGGCTGGCGCTCTGGAGCCGGTGGCCGGTCGGAGCAGGCACGCCGCCAGCGACAGTGCCGCATACAGGCAGAATTGCCGTATCAGCCTGCCGCCGTCGCGCATTGCCAGAACTCCCAGCGCGCCGCCCAGCACGGTCGCCGCGACCGGCAGCAACTGGCTGCGCCACATGGCGCTATGAAGCAGTGCTCCCATTCCATGCCGCCCGACGAGCGGCCCGAGGATGATCTGGAGCGCCAGTATGTCGGCGAGACGCGGGACGGTGGCGCCAAGGTCGGGCTCGGCGCCACGCCCGGCGCTGAGTGCCAGGCCGGCCTGGATGACGCAGCATGCACCGATCGTCACGAGACTGATGGATAGCGCGCGGGCACGCACGGCCTGCCAGATCGAGACCGGCAACAGGAACAGGCAGAACGGTCCGCTAAGCCCGCAAAGCAGCAGTGCCATGACATCAAGCAGGCGTCCGGCGCGAGTCCGCGTCGGTTGCGCCACCAGCAGCAGGAAGCCGATCAAGGAAAGGTTCCACTGCGCATTGGTAAGGTTGGCGTACACCTCAAAGGCGTTCGGCAGCAGCACGGCGATGCAGGCGAACAGCATGCGGCTGGCGCGATCGGGCCAGGCCGCATCAAGCCGGTGCGAGACCAGCAGACTTGCCGCGGTAGTCTGTACTGCGAGCCCGGTCAGCGCGAACAGCGTCGGCGCCGATGACAGCGGCAGCACTTGCGCGGCGAGGGCCACCAGCCGGCAGATTGTCTGCAGATAGCCGGCATAGGGCATGAACACGCTGTGCCAGCCCTGAGTGTAGGCGTCCGGATACCAGCGCCAGCCATCCTCGGCCCAGAAATCCGCATGCAGCAGGCTGGTCGGTCTGCGGCAGAGCAGCAGGGCGAAAAAGCCGAGCGGAACGAGTGCCGCGATGAGACGCCGGTCAGCTCGCGCTGTTGGCTCCATGCGACACAGCCGGGTGCTTGGCTCCGGACGCGTTGGCAACGTGCACCTTCTGACCCGGAGCGAGATCAAGCGGCGGGTTGACCACGACCTGCTCGCCACCACGAAGCCCTTCGCTCAGTTCGGCGATCTCGCCGAGATCATGCTCGATGGTGACCGGCACCATGCGGATGGTCTGGTCTTTTGTCACGATGGCGACGTGCAGCCCGCTGGCGTCGAAGATCAGTGCCGCGTCAGGAATGGTCACGACGTGCCGCGCGCTGCCGCCTTTGAAGGAGATGTCGACGAACAGGCCGGGAGCAAGCAGCCCGTCCGGGTTGGCGATATCGACCTCGACCAGCATCGAGCGCGAGTTCTGCGAAAGCGAGGCGGCGCTGCGCGAGACCTGGGCGTGGAAGACATGGCCCGGCATCTCCGGCACGCTCACCGTGGCCGGCAGGCCGTCATGGATCGCGGCGAACTCGCTCTGCGGCACGTAAACGTCGCAGCGCAGGATATCCTCCCGGTCGATATGGAACAGCGCCGTGCCGGTGCTGGTGTCGCTCTGCACCAGATCGCCGATATCGATGTCGCGTTGGGTGATGACGCCGCGGAACGGCGCGGTGACACGCTCGAAGCCGACCAGAGTGACCAGGCGGTTGACGCTTGCCTGCTGCGCCCGGACGTTGGCGACCGCGACGCCGATGCCGGCCTGCGCGCTGCCGACGCTGGAGACCGACACGTGCGCGGTGGTGCTGTTGGTGTCGGCGGTCTGCTGCGTGCCCCATCCCTCGCGCGCCAGGGTATTGGCGCGGTAGCTGTTGATGGCCGCAAGCTTCTTGTTGTCCAACGCCTGCTTGAGAGTGGATTGCGCCTCGACCAGAGCCGCCTGCAACTGGCCGAGCTGCGCGCGGGCCTGGTTGAGCTGCGCGTCGAGGTCGGGCGCCGAGATGCGCGCCAGCAGGTCGCCCTTACCTACGCGGCTGCCGATATCGACACGGCGCTCGGCGATAAAGCCGGTGGCACGGGCGAACAGGTCGGCGGAGTTGAAGGCGACGGTCTGCCCGGGCAGGGTCACCACCGACTGCTCCGGTTCGGCTTTTGTCATGGCGACATGGACCTCAGGGACGAGGCTGCGGGCCGCCTTCAGCGTCTCGCGCGCGTCGCTGTCCTGGTGCCAATGCACGAAGCCGCCCCAGCCGAGCAGGAGCGCGAGCGGCATCGCCACATAGACCGCCAACCGACGCGGCGGCGTTCGTGGCTTTTCGTGGGGTGTCTCCCCCAGCGGCTGCTCTGAATGGTCGCTCACAGATAATCCTTCGTGCGTCGCACGGGTCCACGGCGCAGCACCGTGTAGAGATAGGGCACGAACAGCAATGTCGAGACCGTGCCGATGGAGATGCCGCCGATCACGGCGCGGGCGAGGGCGGCGTTCTGCTCGCCGCCCTGGCTGAGATCGAGCGCCATCGGCAACAGGCCCACGATCATCGCGCCCGCCGTCATCAGCACCGGACGCAGCCTGGCGTCGCCCGCCATCAGCGCCGCCTCCTCGGCCGAGCAGCCGGTCTGCTCGCGGTGCTCGCGGGCGAACGTCACCAGCAGGATCGAATTCGCGGAGGCGACGCCCACGCTCATGATCGCGCCCATCATCGAGGCGATGGAGAAGGTGGTGTGGGTGATGAACAGGCTCATGATGATGCCGCAGAACACCAGCGGCAGCGCCGAGAGCACCACGAACGGGTCGCCCCAATCCTGATAGTTCAGCACCATCAGCAGATAGACCGCGATCACCCCCACCAGCAGGCCGATCTCGATATGGGTGAAGGCGCTATCCATGCTCTCGATCTGGCCGCGCACGACAATCTTGTCAGGAGCTTGCAGGTGCTTCTGCTCGGCGCGCACGAGCTTGCGCAGGCTGGCCGCGGCGCCACCGAGATCGGTGTCCTGCACGGCGGCATAGACGTCGAAGGTGGGTTGGGTGTTGATTCGGGTCAGCACCGCGGGCGCCACATCGCGATGGAAGCTTGCGATGTTGCGCAGGAGTGCCACCGGCTGCACCGGTCCGGGCGTGATTGTGGTGGAGGCGGCAGCGGGCGCGTAGATCGGCGTATTCTCGACCGCGTTCAAGCTATCCGCGCGGTATTCCGGAGTCTGCACCCATAGCTCCCAGGGGATGCCGGTCTTCGGATCGGTCCAGAAGTTGGGCGAGACCTGGAAGGAGCCGGAAAGCGAGACATTGAGCTGGTTGGCGACCTGCTGCTCGGTCAGGCCCAGTTCGAGCGCCCGCTGGCGGTTGACGTCGGCCACGAACTCGGGTGCGTCGGGAATCTGCTGGATATGCACGTCGGCCAGGCCCGGCGTGTCGCGCATGCGTCGCTCGAGGCGTCTGGCGGCATCGAGGTCGGCATCCTCGTGTTGTCCGTGCACCTGTACGTCAATTTGCGCCGGCACGCCGAAATCCAGGATCTGGGTGATCATGTCGGCCGGCTGGAAGTAGAACATCGCATCGGGAAAGCGGCGGCGCAGCGCAGCACGGAGCTGCTTGGTGAGACGCGCCGTCGAGACGCCGGGAGCGAATGTCGCGAGGATCTGGCCGTCGTAATAGGCCACGAAGGTGCCGTCGTCGAAGGCGAGATTATAGTTGATCGAGGGCAGGCCGATATTGTCGATGACGGTGCGGGTCTTGCCCGGCCCGGCGAGCTCGCGGATGGTGTCCTCGACGTTGTGGAACAGCACCGCGGTCTGCTCGATGCGCAGGCCCGAGCGGGCGCGCACGTGCAGTGCGATCTCTCCGGAGTTGATCGCCGGGAAGTAGTCCTGGCCGACGAACGGAAACAGGCCGGCGCCGACTAGCAGCACGAGGCCGACGACGGCGGCGGTGCGCAGACGTGCGGCGATCACCGCGCGCAGCAAGCCGGCATAGAAGCTGTGAAACCGACGGAAGCCGCGTTCGAAGGCTGCCTGGAACCGGGCGAACACGCCCGGCCGGTTGCCTGCATTGGCATTGGCGTCGCCATTGGCTTCTTGGCGTCTCGCGTGCTCCGGGGCGACCAGCACGTCGATCAGGATCGGCACCAGGGTGCGCGAGAGCAGGTAGGAGGCTAGCATGGCGAACACCACCGCCAGCGCCTGCGGGGTGAAGATGTATTTCGGGGCGCCGACCAGGAACAGCACCGAGACGAAGGCGGAGCAGATCGCGAGCGTCGAGATCAAGGTCGGCTTGGCGATCGAAGCGCCGCCCTCGACCACGGACTCGCGGAAGCCCTTGCCGCTTTCCATGACCCGGTAGGTGTTCTCGATGGCGACCGTGGCATCGTCGACCAGGATGCCGACGGCGAGCGCCAGGCCGCCCAGGGTCATGATGTTCATGGTCTCGCCGATGGCGGCGCAGACCGCGAGCGAGCTCAAAATGGCGAGCGGGATGGAGACCAGCACCACCAGGGTCGCGCGCCAGGAGCCGAGAAACAGCAGAATCATCAGCCCGGTCAGGCAGGCGGCGATGGTGCCTTCCTCGGCGACGCCGTCGATCGCGTCGGAGACGAATACCGACTGGTCGAACAGGGTGAAGATCCTGATATCCTTTGGCGCCGCCGAGATGATGCCGGGCAGCATCGACTTCACGGTGTCGACGATGGAGAGCGTGGAGGTGCCGCCATTCTTCAGCACCGTCTGCAGCAGGCCGTTCTGGCCGTTGACATGCACCGCGTTCTGCTGTGGCGGCCCGCCGACCCTCACCCAGGCGACGTCGCGGAGCAGGATCGGCGAGCCGTTCACCACCGCGACCGGCACGGAATTGAGCGCGCTCAGCACCCGGGGGATGGTGTTGGTACGTATGATGAACTGGGTCTGGCCGAACTTGGCGAGGCCGGAGGGCAGGGTAAGGCTCTGCGCGTTGATCGCGTTGCTCACCTGCAGCGGGGTGATGCCGAAGGCCTGCAGCGCGTGCGGATCGAGGTCGATCATGACCTGTTCCGGCACACCGCCGTAGGGCGGCGGCATGGTCTGGCCGGGTACCGTCTGGAGCGTCGAACGCAGCCGGAAACGCATGAAGTTGTAAACCTGCGCCTGGCTTTCGACCTCGGAAGTGCCGGCGATCTGGATCACCGGCACCGAGGAGGCGGAGAACCGCAGCACGATCGGCGGCTGGATGCCGGAGGGCAGCAAGGCTCGGATGGAATTGGTCGCCGCCGTCACCTGAGTAAGCGCCAGACTGATATTCACATCGGGCTGGAAGTAGACCTTGGTGATGGTGATGCCCTGGAGCGTGGTGCTCTCCATCGAGCGGATGTCGACGACGTTGTTGGAGAGCGCCAGTTCCTCGTAGCTGGTGACGTAATCCTGCATGTCGCGCGCATCGAGGCCGGTATAGGTCCAGATGACGGTGACGACGGGAATGTTGACCTCCGGCAACACATCCTTCGGCATCAGGAACGCGGCAGCACCCCCGGTCAGCGTGATCACCAGGGCCAGGACGTAGAAGGTGATGCGATACTTCAACGCGAAGGTGACGATGCCCAACCTTACCGCTCCTGCTTGTCGGCGTGCCATAGCTCAGCACAAGAGCTTCATCTAAGCGATGCACAACACGGCGCATAGCGGCGGGAGCGGCGCGAAATGCTGGAACGTGATCGCTCGCGGCTCCCGCGGGAGATTGCGCGATCGGACGGCAGATCGTAGCTCCCGTCACGGGGCCGTAGAGTTCACGTCCAACAGGAGGATAGCATGGAATATCGACTGCTCGGCCGATCCGGCCTGAAGGTCTCCACCATTACCCTTGGCACGATGACGATGGGCGGGGCTGGCCAGTTTGCCAAGATCGGCAACACCGGGCTTGAGGAAGCCAAGCGGCAAATCGATCTGTGCCTGGATCACGGCGTCAACCTGATCGACACCGCCAACATGTATTCATCTGGCGTTTCAGAGGAGATCGTCGGCAACGCGCTGGCTGGCCGTCGGCCGAAGGGCGTGCTGATCGCCACCAAGGCGCGGTTTCCGATGGGCGAGGGACCAAACGATCGCGGCCTGTCGCGTCACCATCTGATGCGCGCCTGCGAGGACAGCCTGAAGCGGCTGCAAACCGATGTGATCGACCTCTATCAGGTGCATGAGTGGGACGGACAGACTCCGCTCGAAGAGACGCTGCAGGCGCTCGATCGCCTGGTTGCCGATGGTAAGGTGCGTTACCTCGGCTGCTCGAACTATTCAGGCTGGCACGTGATGAAGGCGCTGGGCATCAGCGAGCGCCAGCATCGGCAGCGCTTCGTCAGCCAGCAGATCCACTACACGCTGGAGTCGCGCGACGCGGAGTATGAATTGCTGCCGATCAGCATCGATCAGGGCCTGGGCGTGCTGGTCTGGAGCCCGCTCGCGGCCGGGCTGCTGTCGGGCAAGCATCGGCGCGACCGCAAGACGCCCGAGGGCACGCGCCAGCTCGCCGGCTGGAGCGAGCCGCCAATCCGCAACGAGGAGCGGCTGTGGGACATCATCGACACGCTGGTGTCGATCGCGGAGGACCGCGGCGTCTCGGCGGCGCAGGCGGCGCTGGCCTGGACGATCGGCAGGACGGCGGTGACGTCGGTGGTGATCGGCGGCCGCACCACGGCGCATATCGAGGACAATCTTGGCGCGGCCGAACTCATCTTGACACCGGAGGAGCGCGGACGCCTCGACCAGGTCAGCGCGCCGCCGGTGCTGTATCCATATTGGCATCAGTTAGCGACGGCGAAAGACCGTCTCGGGCCCGCCGATCTGTCCCTGCTCGGACCCTATGTCTGAGCAGCGGGTCTCGCTGGCGCCGAGCTAGCTGGTCCCAAGCTAGCCGGTCAGTGTCGCATCGAGGGTGATCTCCGCGTTGAGCACCTTGGACACCGGACAGCCGGCCTTGGCCTTGTTCGCCAGCTCCTCGAACATCGCCTGGCTGGCGCCGGGGATCGTTGCCTGCAACGTGAGATGGATCGCGGTGATGGCGAAGCCGTCGCCTTGCTTGGCCAGGGTCACGTCGGCCCGGGTTTGCATGTGCTCGGCGGTGAGGTTTGCCTCGCCGAGGATCATCGATAACGCCATGGTGAAGCAGCCTGCGTGGGCGGCGCCGATCAGTTCCTCGGGGTTGGTCCCGGGCTTGCCCTCGAAGCGCGCGGCAAATCCATAGGGAGCGGAGGCGAGGGCGCCGCTCTCGGTTGAGATCGCGCCCTTGCCGTCCCTGAGGCCGCCTTGCCACACCGCCGTGCCGAAAGTTGCCATGATTTTGTTCTCCCTCTGTGTTGTCTCGGATGGACGACAACGCTGCCATACGGCTTACGGTCTCTGCGTCAAGACAAGCCTTGATGAGGCCCAGACCGTGATCGAGCCCAGACCGTGATCGAGCAATGAAAAGCAGGCGGACCCGGACGGGAGCTGACGACGATCTGTTTGCCGAGGCGGAGACGCCGGCGGCGAGCCTGGTGGCGGCCGAGGGGGCGCGGCCTTTGGCGGACCGCCTGCGGCCCGCTTGTCTAGAGGAGGTCGTAGGTCAGCCGCATCTGCTCGGCCCGGACGGGGCGCTCGTGCGCATGCTCGCCCGCGGCTCGCTGGCGAGCGTGATCCTCTGGGGCGCCCCTGGGGTTGGCAAGACGACGATCGCCCGATTGCTGGCGAAGCAAGCGGGATTGCGCTTCACCCAGCTTTCCGCGGTGTTCTCGGGTGTCGCCGATCTCAAGCAGGCCTTCGACGCCGCGCGGCAGCTCAAGCGTGTGGATCAGCGCGGCACGCTGCTGTTCATCGATGAGATCCACCGTTTCAATCGGGCGCAGCAGGATGGCTTTCTGCCGGTGGTGGAAGACGGCACGATCGTCCTGGTCGGAGCCACCACCGAGAACCCATCCTTCGCGCTGAACGCGGCGCTGCTGTCGCGCTGTCAGGTGCTGGTGCTGCGACGGCTCGATGACGCGGCGCTGGAGCTGCTGCTGCGTCGCGCGGAGACTGATGCGGGAGCAAGGCTCAACCTCACTCTGGACGCGCGAGAGGCGCTGCGCGCGATGGCGGATGGCGACGGGCGTTATCTGCTGAACATGGTCGAGCAAATTCTGGCGGCGCCCGAAGAGTCGGCGCTGGATGCGGCTTGCTTGACCGCGCTGCTGGCGCGACGGGCAGCACTCTACGACAAGGACCGCGAGGAGCATTACAACCTGATCTCCGCGCTGCATAAGTCGCTGCGCGGTTCGGACCCGGATGCGGCGCTCTACTGGTTCGCGCGCATGCTGAGCGGCGGCGAGGATCCGCGGTATATCGCGCGTCGGCTGACCCGCTTCGCCGCCGAGGATGTCGGCATGGCCGACCCGCAGGCGCTGCCGCAGGCGATCGCCGCCTGGGAGAGCTTCGAGCGCCTCGGCAGTCCGGAGGGCGAGCTGGCTTTGGCGCAACTCGTCCTCTATCTGGGCACGGCGCCGAAATCGAACGCGGCCTATCGCGCCTGGCAGTCGGCGATGGCGGCGGCGAAGTCCACCGGCAGCCTGGCTCCGCCGGCCCACCTGCTGAATGCGCCTACCAAGCTGATGAAGCAGCTCGGCTACGGCGACGGCTACGAATACGACCACGACACCGAGGCCGGGTTCTCGGGTCAGAACTATTTTCCTGACGGAATGCGGCGCGCTGTGTTCTACGCGCCGACCGATCGCGGCCTGGAGGCTGAAATCCGGTGCAGACTGGACAGGTGGGCGCGTCTGCGCGAGAGCCAGCCGCGATGAGCGTCATGACCCCGCCTGCTCGTATCCAGACCGTGAGCGCGGACGAGGCCGACATACGGCTCGACCGATGGTTCCGTCGGCAGTACCCCCATCTCACGCAAGGAGCGCTGCAGAAGCTGTGCCGCACCGGGCAGATACGCGTCGACGGCAGGCGCGTGGAGCCGTCGTCACGGCTCGGCCCGGGCCAGTCGGTGCGGGTGCCGCCGCTGCCCAATGCCACCCGGCCGGCTCCGGCGGCACCGCTCATCGACCCGCGGGACGCGCGCGAGATGGAGCGCATGGTGGTCTATCGCGACGAGCAGGTGCTGGTGCTGAACAAGCCGGCCGGGCTTGCCGTGCAAGGCGGTCCTGGCATCGTGCGGCACGTCGACGGCATGCTCGATGCGCTGCGCGCCGGAGCCGAGCACAGGCCACGCCTGGTGCACCGGATTGACCGCGACACCTCCGGTCTGCTGCTGCTAGCGCGCAGCCCTGGCGTCGCCGGCAAGCTGGCCGCGGCGTTTCGCGGGCGCGAGGTGCGCAAGATCTACTGGGCGGTGGTGGTCGGGCGGCCGCAGCCGCTCGAGGGAGTGATCGATCTGCCGCTCGCGCGCATTGGCGCGGGACCCGGGTCGCTAAGCATCGGCGCCGGCCGCAACGAAGCGGACGCGGTCTCGGCACGCACTGAATACGTGGTGCGCGACTCGGCGGCGCGGAAGCTCTCGTGGCTGGAGCTGTCGCCGATGACCGGGCGTATGCATCAGCTTCGCGTGCATTGCGAGGCGCTCGGCACGCCGATCCTGGGCGACCCGAAATATGGCGGCGAGGCGGCGCACCTGGACGGTTTCAGGGACCAGCTCCATCTGCATGCGCGAGCGCTCGACCTGCCGCATCCGGCGGGAGGCCGGCTGAGCGTGAGCGCGGAATTGCCGGCGCATATGCGCGAGACTTTCCGCGCGCTCGGCTTTGCCGCCGGAGCCTTGCCCACGGCACGGCGGAGCTGAGCGGGTGCGGCGTTCGGCCTGGGTGGTGCTTGTCCTTGTCGTGGTGATCGCCGCCGGAGTTGGCGGCATCTGGCTTTTGCAGCAGAGTTTGAGCGGTCCCGAGCTGCGTCGGACGCTCACCGCTGACATCGAGCGTCGGACCGGGCGCCAGGTCTCGCTTGGAGCCGTCTCGGTAGGCTTGCTGCCGAACCCGCGTCTCGAGGCGGATGAGGTCATCCTCGGCAACCCCGCCGTGCTCTCCATCGGGCATGTGCGCGCGTCGATCGGGATTTGGCCGCTGCTTCGCCATACCGTGCGGATCGGCTCGCTGAGCCTCGATCACGTCACCCTGCGTCTGGCGCGCGACGCGTCCGGGCGCGACAACTGGTGGATCAAGCCTGAGACCCTCGGCGGCCCGGCCACGCCGCATGCGCACGGCCCGCGCTGGCGGGTGGAGCTGGCATCGATGGCGATCGACGGCGCCGAGGTGTCGTTCCATGACGCACGTGCGCACCACGGCGCGGCGCTGCATCTCGGCACGCTCGACGCCGACGATGTGCAGGGCAGCCGGCCGCGTCTGCGCCTCGCGGGCTGGTCGCACGGCGCCACCTACCGGGTTGCGGGCACTGTCGGGCCGGTCACCCTGTTGTTTGCTGACCGGACCGCCGCGGCTTGGCCGGTGTCGCTGCGCGGCTCCGAAAGCATCGCCGGCACGGTGGTCGGCAACGCCCGTGTGTCGGGGACAATCTCCCGCCCGGCGCGCGCGCGCGGCTATGACCTGACGGCCTCGGTGCGGCTGTCCAACCTCGATGTGCTGAACCGGCTGTTCCCCCACGCCAGGTTGGCGTCCGTGCAAAGGCTGGATGCGGCGGTACGCGTGGTCGATGCCGGTCGACCGGCCGTG
Source organism: uncultured Acetobacteraceae bacterium (assembly GCA_964246745.1). GTDB lineage: Bacteria > Pseudomonadota > Alphaproteobacteria > Acetobacterales > Acetobacteraceae > Lichenicoccus. The sequence goes on along the minus strand of CAXTRK010000023.1, from coordinate 37,077 downwards.
AGCCTGCTGCATGCCAGCGCCGGCGCAACCGCGATCCCTCGGCTGCCAGACCTCGATGTGCGGTCGTGGAGCCTGGCCGCCGCTGCGCCTGGATCGCCGCTCACGCTCGCGGCGAACGCCGTATGGCGCGACGCGCCGCTGACGCTGACCGGCACCATCGCGCCGCAGCCGCATGGCGGCGTCAGCGTCACCGGGCTGCGGCTGGTCAGCGTGGCGGGGGAACTCGACGGCGCGCTGAGTCTTGCGTCGCGCGGGAGGTGGACGCGGCTGGACGCGGCGGCTGGCGATCTGTCGCTGCGTTCGGCCACACTGACCATTGACGGTCATGCCTACCAGGACCTCAGCGTCGACGCGACCCTGAAGGATGGCCGGCTGCTGGTCGCGCCGTTGCAGGCGCAAGGCGTTCTGGTCCGCCTGGCGGCCGACTTCGGCGGGGCGCGGCCGCGTTTCCTGCTGTGGATGCATCCGGCGGTGGTGCCGGCCGTGCTGCTGGAGCGGCTGCTTGGCGGCCCGCTTTGGCTGCGAGGCGATGTCGAGGCCGCGGGCCAGGTCGAGGCTGAGGGGACCACCCGTTCAGCGCTGCTGGCCTCCGCGTCGGGTCATGTCGGCGTTTCGATGATCGATGGTCGGGTGGCCAATGCGGCGCTGCTAAGCTTGCTTGGACATGGCGCGATGACCGCGGCGGCGTTGCCGCGTGGGGGCGAAACCACTGTCTCCTGTCTTGCGCTGCACGGTACGCTTGGAGGCGGCACGCTGATGCTGGACACCGTGAGCCTGCGGACGGCACGGCTGGCGCTGGACGGCGGCGGACGCGTCGGGCTGGGCGGTGGCGGGCTTGATCTGCATCTGATCGCGGACGCGCTGCTCGGAGTGGCCTCTGCCTCGCTGCCGCTGCACGTTGGCGGAACTTTGCAGGATCCGCATCCGTTGCTCGCGGCGACCGCCCCGGGGGGGCGTTACGCGCTCACCATTGGGCCGAACGGCGCCGACGAGGCAGGCTGCGCCGCATCCTTGCAGAAGGCGCGTGAAGGCGCGGTTGGACCGCAACCCACGCCAAGGAAGATCAAGGCGCCCAGGGGTATCGACATCCTGCGTGGTCTGGGCCTCGTGCATTGACGGCGGCGCTGTCCAGACGAGGGTGGCAGCGTGCCCAAACGGTTGCCATGCGAGAGGGCTTCGGCGTGCGGCTCGACGACCGTCCGCTGCGGCTGCCGGACGGATCGCTGCTGATCTGCGCGCGGCGCAAGCTGGCTGAGGCGATGGCGGAGGAATGGCAGCTTGCGGGCGGCGGCATGGGAGGCGTGTTCGATCATGAGGCGCTGCCGCTGACCCGGCTATTTGGAATGATGGTGCAGGACCTGGACGCAGGCACCGGGCGGACCATCGAGGCGCTGCTGCGCTTCGCCTCGAACGACCTGCTCTGCTACCGGGCGGCGCGTCCGCCGGCTCTGGCGGCATTGCAGGCCGTGCGTTGGCAGCCATGGCTCGAGTGGGTTGCCGACCGGCACGATGCGCGGCTGTTGGTGACCGAGGGTGTGATGCCGGTCGCGCAGCCGAAGGCAGCGATCGACGCGCTGCGCGTCGTGGCGATTCGGCTTTCGCCTGCGCGCCTGACCGGACTACGCCTGGCGGTGCCGGCGTTGGGCAGCCTCGTTCTCGGTATGGCGCTGGCGGAACGGCGCCTTGCGGCAATGGAGGCGTTCGCCTTGTCGCGGCTCGACGAAGAGTTCCAGTCAGCGCAGTGGGGTGTGGATGGCGGTTCGGCGGCGTGCTCCGCATCCTTGCGCGGCGACGTGATGCTGGGGGCGCGCTGGATGGAGCTTGCCGATGACTGACGCGGAGCGCACGGCGCAGGCTTGGTTGATCGCGGGCCGGGTCCAGGGTGTGGGCTACCGTGCCTGGATGATTGGCGAGGCGCGGCAATTCGGCGTCGATGGCTTTGTGCGCAACCTTCCGGACGGCAACGTCGAAGCAATCGTCGCTGGAACACGGCAGGCGCTCGCCAAATTGCTGGAGGCGTGCCGCGAAGGCCCTGCCGCGGCCCGGGTGGAAGGCGTTGAGGTTGCGACCGAGACCGGTCCGGCGCCGGTTGTTGGATCAGGCTTCTCGCAACGGAGTGCCTAGTGCAGCGATGCTCCAGGACGACGAGAGCTTTGGTTACTTTCGCGATCCGCGAGATTTGCTAGCACTGCGCGCGTGCAAGCAGGAGGGTTGGGTTTGGACGACTTGATGGACCAGTCGCAGCGTCGCGGCCGCGTCAGCCAGAAGCTCGCGCGGGTGGCGGTCACGTGTGCAATGGGCTCATGGGTGGTGATCGGGATCGTGCCGCTGGTGGTGGCCATCTGCGCGCTCCGTTGACTCTTCAGGGCAGCAGAAGGGTAGCGTTCGCCAGGCAGGCAATGCCTTCCGCTCGGCCGGTGAAGCCGAGGCGCTCCGTGGTGGTTGCCTTGACCGAGATGCGGTCGATCCCGGTGCACAGGAGATCGGCCACCCGGGCGCGCATCGCCTCGGCGAACGGGCCGATCTTTGGCCGCTCGCAGATCAGGGTGATGTCGGCGTTGATCAGCATGCCGCCGCGCGCTGCGATCCGCCCCGCCGCGTGCGTGAGGAACCGCGCGCTGTCGGCGTCCTTCCAGGTGTCCTCGCTGGGCGGGAAGTGCCTGCCGATGTCTCCCTCCGCCAGGGCGCCATAGATCGCGTCGCAGAGCGCGTGCAGCCCGACATCCGCGTCCGAGTGGCCGGCCAATCCGCGCTCGTGCGGGACGGCGATGCCGCAGAGCATCAGCGGACGCGACTCTCCGAACGCGTGCACATCAAAGCCGTTGCCGCAACGTGGCAATGGTCCCTGACCGAGGGTCGGTTCAGAGTGCATCAGGTCCTCATCGATGGTGGCGGAGCAATGCTGCGCCGCGTCGGTCGCGTCAAGCGGTTGCGGCAGCGGAGATTGCGTCTGGCGCAGCGGTAGCCTATTCTGCACAAATCGTGAGCAACTGTAATCCTGATACGCCTGCACCAAAGATGGGCAGTCTGAAGCCGATCGATCTCGGCGGGGTTCTCCTCGAGGTCCCGGTGATCGTGGCGCCGATGTCGGGAGTCACCGACCTGCCGTTCCGCACGCTTGCGCGCCGTCTTGGCGCGGGTCTGGTGGTGTCCGAGATGATCGCTTCCTGGGCGATGATACGCGAGAACTCGGCAACGCTGCGTATGGCCGAGATGGCGCCATCGGGAGGTCCGAACGCGGTGCAGCTTGCCGGCTGCGAGCCGCAGGCGATGGCGGAGGCGGCGCGTATTGCCGCCGGGCTCGGCGCCGACCTGATCGATATCAACTTTGGCTGTCCGGTGAAGAAGGTCGCTGTCGGCCAGATGGCGGGCTCGGCGCTGATGCGCGACGAGGTGCGCGCCGGCGCGCTGCTGGAAGCGGTGGTGCGCGCCTTTTCCGGCCCGGTGACGCTGAAGATGCGCATGGGCTGGGATCATCAGAGCCTGAATGCGCCGTCGCTCGCGCGTATCGCCGAGGCGAGCGGCATCCGGATGGTGACGGTGCATGGCCGCACCCGGCAGCAATTCTATACCGGCATCGCTGACTGGGCGTTCGTCGGGCACGTGAAGCGGGCGACACGGCTGCCGGTGGTGGTGAATGGCGATATCACCGGTGTTGCATCGGCGCGCGAGGCGCTGTCGCAGTCGGGCGCTGACGGAGTGATGATCGGGAGGGCATGCTACGGACGGCCCTGGCTCGCGGCCCAGGTCGCTGCGGCCTTGGCGCACGGTGTCAGCATCCCCGAACCGGACCTCGCCGCCGAACGGGCGATCGTGCTCGAGCATTACCACGCCATGCTCGCGCATTTCGGCACGCATGCCGGGCTGCGGCTCGCGCGCAAGCACGTCTCCTGGTACTCGGCCGGGCTGTCCGGCTCGGCCGGGTTCCGTGCGGCGATCAATCGCGTGGACGATGCGGCGCTGGCGCTGGCGATGATCGACGCGTTCTACGACAGGCAGATACAAGCGGGAGCGCAGCGTTCGGGCGGACCTGCGACGGCGGATGCGGCGCCGTTGTCCGAGGCGGCGTGAGAGCTTCGTTGTCACGTGCCAAAGCGGTGATCGCGCGATCCGGAGGGGCGCGATCCGGGGCGGCGCGATCCGGGCAGGAGGGGCCCGGTGCGCGGGGCGTCGAAATGCCGGCGGCCGGGGTTGACCACGCGGCAATGATCGAGAGCCTGCTGGTGCCCGTGCTGCTGCTCGATGGCGCCAGCCGCATCAGCTACGCCAACAGCGCCGCGGAGCACTTCTTCGGGATGTCGGTCTCGCACCTGCGGCAGCATGGCATGGCCGACTTCCTGCCGAATGACCATCCGATCTTCCTGTTGATTGATCAGGTCCGAGGGCAAGGCGTGGCTGTGGTGGAGCATGAGCTCGTGCTGGACGGCCCGAAGTTGCATCGCACCGGGATCACCGTGCAGGGCACCAGGCTTGGTGAAGCGCCGGATATGGTCATGCTGACCTTGCACGATGTCTCTGCCGCGCGCGCACTTGATCGCCAGCTTACCTTTCGCAACGCCGCACGCAGCGTCTCCGGCATGGCTGCGATCCTGGCGCACGAGGTCAAGAACCCGCTGTCCGGGATACGCGGCGCCGCGCAATTGCTGGAGAGCACGGTCGCCGAGGACGATCGCGAGCTTGCCATCCTGATACGCGACGAGGCGGATCGCATACGCGCCCTGGTCGAGCGCATGGAAATGTTCAACGAACGCGGCATCGAGCGAGGCGCGGTCAACATCCATCGTGTGCTCGAGCACGTGCGCACGCTGGCGCAGAAGGGCTTTGCCGCCCGGCTGCGCATCGTCGAACGCTACGACCCGTCGCTGCCGCCGGTGCATGGCAACCGTGACCAGCTTGTGCAGGTTCTGCTCAATCTCGTGAAGAACGCGGCTGAGGCGATCATCAGCGACACCAATCCCGATCGGGCCGATGGCGAGATCACCCTTTGCACCGCCTACCGGCAGGGTGTCCGCCTGGCGGCGGCAGGGCTGGAGCAGCGGATCAATCTGCCCTTGATGGTCACGGTGCGCGACACCGGGCCCGGCATTCCGGAGCATATCCGCTCGCATCTGTTCGAGCCGTTCCTGACCACAAAGCCGTCGGGCAGTGGGCTCGGTCTTGCACTCGCGGCAAAGATCATCGGCGATCATGGCGGGATCATCGAGGTCGAGAGCATGCCCGGGAAGACGGAAATCATGCTCTATCTGCCGGTGCTGATCGAGGACGCGGAAGCGAGATAGCTGTCATAGCCGGGCGAGATCGAGAGAACGAATGACGCTGCCTACCGTGCTGGTCGCCGATGACGACCGTTCCATACGAACCGTGTTGACGCAGGCGCTTGGCCGGTCCGGATATCAGGTGCGCACCACCGCCAATGCCGCCACCCTCTGGCGCTGGGTGGAAGAGGGCGAGGGCGATCTGGTGATCACCGACGTGGTGATGCCCGACGAGAGCGGCCTTGATCTGATTCCCCGGATCAAGCGGATACGCCCCGAACTGCGCATCGTCGTGATGAGCGCGCAATCAACGCTGATGACGGCAGTCAAGGCGACGCAGCGCGGGGCGTTCGAATATCTGCCCAAGCCGTTCGACCTGAAGGAACTGCTCTCCGTGGTGATGCGCGCGCTGGCGACGCCGCTGCCGCCGGGGCCGCCGCCGCCGCCCCGGGATGCGGAGGAGCGCCTGCCGCTCATCGGCCGTTCGATGGCGATGCAGGACATCTACCGGGTCATCGCCCGGCTCACGACCGCGGATCTGACTGTGATGGTCAATGGCGAGAGCGGCACCGGCAAGGAGCTGGTGGCGCGAGCGCTGCACGACTACGGCAGGCGACGGGCGGGCGCGTTCGTCGCCATCAACATGGCGGCGATTCCGCGTGAGCTGATCGAGAGCGAGCTGTTCGGCCATGAGCGCGGCGCCTTCACCGGTGCGACCCACCGCAACCAGGGGCGGTTCGAGCAGGCGAGCGGCGGCACGCTGTTTCTCGATGAAATCGGCGACATGCCGCCGGAGGCGCAGACGCGTCTGCTGCGCGTGCTGCAGGAGGGCGAGTTCACCACCGTCGGCGGACGTCTGCCGATCAAGGCGAACGTGCGCATCGTGGCGGCGACGCATCGCGACCTGCGTCAGGCGATCCGGGCGGGGACGTTCCGGGAGGACCTGTTCTACCGCCTCAACGTGGTGCCGATACGGCTGCCGCCGCTGCGCGAGCGGATCGAGGACATCCCGATCCTGGCACGGCATTTTCTTGATCAGGCTCAGCTGAGCGGGCAGGTGCAGCAGAGCGGCGTGCCCGCCAAGACGTTGTCAGAGGAAGCCATGGAGCGGCTGGCGGCGCATCGCTGGCCAGGTAATGTGCGCGAGTTGGAGAATTTGATGCGTCGGCTCGCCGCCCTCTATCCGCAGGAGACGATCACCGCGGAAGTCATCGAGGCAGAGCTTGCGGAGAACTGCATGGGCGCGGACGGCGCCAAACCCCCGCTCAGCGCCGGCGAACAGGAGCCGCTGGTCGCCGCGGTCGAGCGGCATATCAGGCAGTTTCTCGCCGCCAGCCGCGACGGCATGCCGATGCGCGATATCTATGATCGGGTGATCGCCGAGGTCGAGCGCCCGCTCATCCAGATGACGCTGGCCTCGACCAAGGGCAACCAGATCAAGGCGGCGGCGATGCTTGGACTGAACCGCAACACGCTGCGCAAGAAAATCCGCGACCTTGAAATACCAGTGGTGCGAGGCATCGGCTGATGGCGGTGGCGTTGCTTCGGGCCGCCACGCATGGAGCCTCGGTGCGCCGTGCCCTGGTTGCTTGAGCTGAGACAAGTGCCGTGGCAGCCACGACGCTGGCGCATGATCCTGCTCGGTCGGGTCGGCACCCTGGTGCTCGCCGCGATCGCCCTAGCGCTGGGACTTGCCACCTTCTCGGTTCTCTCGGGGGGCATGCAGCTTGCCCACAGGTCACGCACGGAGCTTGGCCTGTTCGCTGCCAATCTATTGGTATTGCTGTTGCTGGCCACGGCGCTCGCGCAGCGGCTGACGAGAATAATGGCCGAGCGGCGTCGCGGACTTGCCGGCTCGCGTCTGCATGTCCGGCTGGTGCTGCTGTTCGGCGTGGTCGCGGTGGTGCCGACCACGCTCGTCGCGGTGTTCGCTACCGCCTTCTTCCACATGGGAATCCAGCTCTGGTTCAATGATCGCGTGCGCATGGCATTGGATGAGGCGCTCGCCGCTTCGACCGGCTATCTGCGCGAACACAACAACAACATACGCGTCGATGCGCTCGAGATGGTCAACGACCTCTCGCAGAATGGCGGTCTAGCGTACATGAGCGATCAGCAATTGCAGCAGCTTCTGGCCAACCAGATCTATCTGCGCGGATTGTCCGGGGCTGCAATCTACAATCCGGATAATGACCGGGTGCTGGCATCCTATGACCTCTATAATCCGCTGGGCGAGACCATCCCGCCGCCGGCCGCCACGGTGCTGGCGCGGTCCGGCGATGTCGCCATCGAGGACTCCACCGACGGGCACACGGTCAGCGCCGTGGTCGGACTGGGCGACAGGTCGCCGCCAAGCCTGATGCTGGTGATCACGCGGCCGGTGGATCCGGTCATCCTCGATCACATGCGCAAGACCCAGCAGGTGGTCGCCAGCTACAAGCGGCTCGACCGTAACCGCTCCGGGCTGCAGATCACCTTCGTCATGATCTTCGCCGTCGTCGCCCTCCTCGTGCTGGCGGCGGCGGTGCTGGTCGGCCTGGTGCTGGCCAATCAGATCGCGCGTCCCGTGGGCCTGCTGATCCTGGCTGCGGAGCGGGTGCGGGAAGGCGATCTCGGCGTACGTGTGCCGGAGGCGGAACGCGAGGACGAGGTTGCCGGCCTGTCGCGCGCCTTCAACCGGATGACGGACCAGCTTGCTGCACAACGCGGTGAACTGATGGCCGCCTACAGCCAGATCAATGAGCGAAGGCGTTTCACCGAGGCGGTGCTGTCAGGCGTCTCCGCGGGCGTGATCGGCCTTGATGCCGAGCAGCGAATCGAGTTGCCTAACCGGGCTGCGGGGGTCCTGCTGGGCTTTGACCTGATGGATTGCGTCGGCCAGCCGCTTACCGAACTGGTGCGGGAATTTCAGCCATTGCTGGAACTGGCGCGGCAGAACCCGGAACGGCCGCAGACCGCGGAAGTGCAGAGCGGGCGGCGCACCTTGCTGGTGCGGATCGGACCCGAGATGAAGGGCGCCGTCACCGAGGGCTATGTCGTGACCTTTGACGACATTACCGAGCTGCAATCGGCGCAGCGCAAGGCGGCGTGGGCCGATGTCGCACGCCGTATCGCGCACGAGATCAAAAATCCGCTGACGCCGATCCAGCTTTCCGCGGAGCGGCTCAAGCGTCGCTTCCTGCGCGAGATACACAGTGACCCGGAGACCTTCAGCCAGTGCGCCGACACCATCGTGCGTCATGTTCGCGATATCGGTCGCATGGTCGACGAATTCTCGGCATTTGCGCGCATGCCGCAGCCGCTGATCAAGGCGGCCGACCTCTCACGCATCGTTCGCGAGGCGCTGATCCTGCAGAAGGGCGCGCATCCCGATCTGCGCTTCGAAGTCGATCTGCCCGAAAGCGGACCTGTGGTGCCGTGCGACCGCAGGCTGATCGGTCAGGCGCTGACCAACCTGCTGCAGAATGCCGCCGACGGTATCGGCATGCTGCATCCGGAGCGTCGCGTTGCCGCCGATGATCACGCAACCGGCCTGTTGGGTGAACTGCGCGGCACCATCTGGGTCGGCCTGCGCCCTGAGGCTGGCGAAGTCCTGGTCACGGTTGCCGATGACGGCGTCGGGCTGCCGACGGATGATCGTCTGCGATTGATGGAGCCGTATGTGACGCATAAGCCGAAAGGAACCGGCCTGGGGCTTGCCATCGTCAAGAAGATAATGGAGGACCATGGTGGTTCGGTGACGCTTGATGACCGGGCGGAAGGCAGAGGAGCGGTCGCGACGTTGAGTCTGCCTGCGCCGATGCCTGACGCCGGGCGCATACGCGATCTGGGAAGTCCTGAACATGGCGAATGAAATCCTGATCGTCGATGACGAGCCCGATATCCGGCTGCTGGTCGAGGGCCTGCTGCGTGACGAGGGCTACGACACGAGGACGGCGGCCGACGCCGATGCGGCCATCGCGGCATTCCGCGCGCGACGTCCCTCGCTGGTGATCCTGGATGTCTGGCTGCAGGGGTCACGGCTTGACGGGTTGGGCATCCTCAAGGCGATTCAGGGTGAGGAGCCGGCGGTGCCGGCGGTGATGATCTCCGGCCATGGCACGATCGAGACGGCGGTGGCGGCATTGCGTCACGGCGCCTACGACTTCATTGAAAAGCCATTCCAGGCGGATCGGCTGCTTCTGGTGGTGCGGCGTGCGCTGGAGACGGCGCGGCTGGCGCGGGAGAATGCCGAGTTGCGCCTCAGGGCGGGACCTGAGAGCAGCCTGCGCGGCGACAGCCAACTGATGCAGTCGGTGCGCGCGCAGATCGAGCGGGTGGCGCCGACCGGATCGCGCGTGCTGATCTCGGGCGCCGCCGGCGCCGGCAAGGAAGTGGCCGCGCGGATGATCCATGCGCGTTCTCGTCGCGCCGAAGGGCCATTCATCGCATTGAATTGCGCAACGCTCGCGCCGTCACGTTTCGAGGAGGAGCTGTTCGGACTGGAGGGAGCCGCGGACGGGCAGGGGCCGCCGCGACGCACCGGCGTGCTGGAGCGCGCCCATGGCGGCACGTTGCTGCTCGACGAGGTGGCCGATATGCCGGTCGAAACCCAGGGGAAGATCGTCCGCGCGCTGCAGGACCAGACTTTCGAGCGAGTCGGAGGAGCTGCCAGGGTAAAGGTCGATGTGCGCGTGCTCGCCACCACCAATCGCGATCTGCAGGCCGAGATCGCCGCGAGCCGGTTCCGTGAGGATCTCTACTACCGGCTGGCGGTCGTGCCGCTGCGTATTCCCAGCCTGCGCGAACGGCGTGACGATATCCCGGATCTCGCGCGCTTGTTTTTAGCCCGCTCGGCCGAAACCGCCGGTCTGCCGACGCGCGAGCTGTCCGCCGATGCGCTGTCGGCGCTGCAAAGCTACGATTGGCCTGGCAACGCGCGCGAGCTGCGCAACACCATGGATTGGCTGCTCATCATGGCGCCCGGCAACAATACTGAAGCGATTCGCGCCGAGATGCTGCCGCCCTCAATTGGGCAGGGAGCGCCGGCGTTGCTGCGGTTTGATGCGGCCGCGGATGTGATGGGCCTGCCGTTGCGGGAGGCGCGCGATCTGTTCGAGACCCAGTATCTGCAGGCGCAACTCCTGCGCTTCGGCGGCAACATCAGCCGTACCGCGGGCTTCGTCGGCATGGAGCGCAGCGCGCTGCATCGAAAGCTCAAGCAGCTCGGCGTGAACTCGGATGAGCGCGGCGGCTGATCGGCGACGCCGGGTTTGCGGTCCCGGGTTTTGCGGTCCCCGGTTTTGCGATCGACGTGTGCGCCTGCTACCCTGGCGCTTCCACCCACCAACAACAAGAAGCTAAAGGTCTATCGTGGCAAAAGACCCATCTCAGAACGTTCAGGACGTGTTCCTGAACCATGTCCGGCGCTCGAAGACGCCGGTGACCATCTTCCTGGTCAACGGCGTCAAGCTGCAGGGCATCATTACCTGGTTTGATAATTTCTCGGTGCTGCTACGACGGGATGGTCACACGCAACTCGTCTACAAGCATGCGATCAGCACGGTCATGCCGTCGGCGCCGATCGCTCTGTTTGATCCGAACAAGGAGGTGGGTGCGTCGATCACCGCGGGTGCGACCATGAGTCTCGGGACCAAGGAGGTTGAGCCCGCTGGTGGAGCTCTCTGAAACGGGCGCGCGGCCGACCATCGCCGCCGTCATCCTGCCTTGGGAACGGACCGACCGGCACGAGGAGTCGCGTGCCGCGGAGGCGCGGCTTGATGAGGCGGTGGGTCTTGCTGCGTCGATCGGGCTGGTGGTTGTGCGGCGCGTCGTGCTGCCGCTGCGGGAGCGGAGGCCAGCCACCCTGCTTGGCAGCGGACAGGTGGCGGCGTTGCACAATGCCTTCGAGACGGACCAGGTCGCCGTCGCCGTGTTCGACGCCAAGCTCAGCCCGGTGCAGCAACGTAACCTGGAGCGGGCGCTGGACTGCAAGGTGATCGATCGCACCGGATTGATTCTCGACATCTTCGGCGAACGCGCGGCGACCCGTGAGGGCACGCTGCAGGTCGAGCTTGCGCATCTCGACTATCAGCGCAGCCGGCTGGTGCGGTCCTGGACTCATCTGGAGCGGCAGCGCGGCGGCTTCGGCTTCCTGGGCGGTCCGGGGGAGACGCAGATCGAGGCGGACCGGCGGCTGATCGGCGAACGTATCGTCCGGCTGCGCCGTGACCTGGAGCACGTGAGGCGCACGCGTGGGCTGCACCGGGACGCGCGCAGGCGGACACCGTTTCCGGTTGTGGCTCTGGTCGGATACACCAACGCCGGCAAGTCGACGCTGTTCAATGCGCTGACTGGAGCCGCCGTGCATGCGCAGGACCAGCTATTCGCCACACTTGATCCGACCATGCGCGGCTTGCGGCTGCCTTCCGGAAGGCGTGTGATCCTGTCAGACACCGTAGGGTTCATCAGCGAGCTGCCGACCGAACTGGTTGCAGCCTTCCGTGCTACGCTTGAAGAAGTGTCTGAGGCGGACGTTATCCTGCATGTCCGCGACATTGCCCATCCGGATAGCGCGGCACAGCGGCAGGATGTGATCGCGGTGCTGGAAGGTCTTGCCAAGGACGCAGCCCTCTCCGCCGATTGGCAGGACCGTGTCATTGAAGTTCTGAACAAGGCGGATCTGCTGGGCGGAGTTGGCGCGGTTCCGTCACGCGATGGCGCGGTCGTGATCTCGGCTGCTGGCGGCGATGGACTCGACCTGGTCGCCGCTGCAATCGATGCTAGCCTGGTGGCGGCGATGAGCCAGGTGGCCTACGCGGTGCCTGTACGGGAAGGTGCGGCACTTGCCTGGCTGTATGCGCATGGCGAGGTCATCGAGCGCGAGGATAGCAACACGGCGGTAGCGGTCACGGTGCGTCTGCTGCCAGCCGATCGCGCCCGCTTCGAAAGCCGGCACGCACGGCAGGTGGAGAACAGGGCATTGGAAAGCTGATCCGTATGGTGAACATGTTCTCGTCAAGTGACATCGGCGAGGTGACACAAATTCTGCGCGCGGCGGCGCGCGCCGAAATCCTGCCGCGGTTCCGCAAGCTGGAGGCGGGTTCGGTGCGCACCAAATCCGGCCCGCTCGATGTTGTGACGGTAGCGGACGAAGCGGCCGAGGCGTTGATCACCGAGGGCCTGTCGCGGCTGTTTCCGCATGCGCTGATCGTGGGCGAGGAGGCCGCGTCGCGCGATCCGACGTTGCTTGATCGGCTGGCTCAGGCCGAGATGGCGATCGTGGTGGACCCGATCGACGGCACATCGAACTACGCTGCCGGCGTGCCATTGTTCGGCGTCATGGCCGCGGTGATACGCGGCGGCGAGGTCGTCGCCTCGGTGATCCACGATCCGATCACGGATGACAGCGCAATCGCCGTACGCGGGGAGGGCGCCTGGAGCGAGGCCGCGGATGGAAGCCGGCAGGCCTTGCGTGTTGCCTCCGCAGTGCCGCCATCGCAGATGACTGGCCATGCTTCCTGGCGCTATCTGCCTGAACAGATGGCGATGAACCTCGGCCGGGTCGCGGCGATCTGGGATTATCGTTGCGCCGCGCACGAATACCGCACGCTCGCGGCGGGACACTGCCACTTCCTGACCTTCACCCGTCTGATGCCTTGGGACCATCTGCCTGGTGTGCTGCTGCATCGCGAGGCCGGGGGCTACTCGGCGCATTTCGATGGGTCCGCCTACGTTCCCTCGGACTTGGAAGGTGGTCTGCTTTGCGCGCCGGACCAAGAGAGCTGGCTTGCTTTGCGCGAGGCGTTGATGGGTAAGCATTGATCAGCGCGCGACAGTCCCACCTTTCGAACTCAAATTGAGCCATCGTGCTTGCGCGTTCGCCAGAGCCTGGCTGGTTTCGGCGAAGCCTTGCCGCGCGTCCGGGCTGGGCGCCGCATCGGCGCCGTCCACGGCCTGGGCAAGCTTGTCCAGGCGCTGCGATATGCCAGTGAGATCGGTCGGTGAGACTGGAGCCGCATTCCGGCCCATGCTTGACGGATCGAGGAGCGCTTCCAATGCCTTGCGTGTCGCGGCTGATCGGGTTGTGCTTTGCAGCGCGCGCGCGTCACGCTGGATGGTGCGGCATTGTTCGCGCGCCGCCTCTATCTTGCGCGCAAGGACGAACTCGGCTTCCAGGTCGCCCGCGCCGAGGGTGAGCCTCGGATCCGGCACCACCCGCAGCTTCCGACGCAAAGTCTGGCCGTTCGCGGTCAGCACCACGGTATAGAGGCCCGGGGGCGCCCAGATCGGCTGCGGCTCGGGCTCGCCGCCGTTTAGGATCGCAGGCTTGGCATATCGCAGGTCCCACACGAGTCTGTGCGCGCCGGGCGAGGAAGCCGGACGCGCCGGGTTCGGCACCCATTCTGGCGCCACCTGCAGCGTCGCCAAGTTGAGCTTGGGAATTGGCGCGGCGTTGCTGAAGCGGCGCACCAAGGTTCCTTGCGGGCTCATGATGTCGATCACGACGGGTGTACGGGGCTCGGCGAGCGCGTAGTCGATGATGGCGCCCGCGGGCGGGTTCGGCGCCATCGGCTCGTCCCGTGGCAGCGGCGTGCCGCTGAAGCGCGGCGGATGGATACGGACCGCGACCGCGAACGGAAAGAGCCGCGGACGTGCCGATGGATCGGCGGCGAGGGCGCGCAGCGAGTTTATGTCGTCCAGTATATAGAAGCCGCGTCCGTGGGTGGCGATGGCGAGGTCGTCGCCGTGTATGGTCATGTCGCGGACGGAGGTGCGTGGCAGGCCGGTCTGCAGCGGCTGCCAGTGTGAGCCGTCATGGAACGAGACGTAGGCGCCGCGCTCGGTGCCGGCGAAGAGCAGCCCGCGCGTCCTGGGGTCCTCGCGCACGACGTTGACGCTGTTCAGGACGCCGCCTGGGGCGATTCCGTCCACAATGGGTGTCCAACTCCGGCCGCCATCATGGGTGCGGTAGATATAGGGTGCTGGATCGTCGAGCCGGTGGCGGTCCACTGCCAGGTAGGCAGTCAGCGGATCGAAATGCGACGCCTCGACAACGCCGACCTTTGACCATGAACGAAGCGCCTTCGGCGTCACGTCTGCCCAATGTTTGCCGCCATCGCGCGTGACCCACACAAGGCCGTCATCCGTGCCGGCCCAGATCAGATCGCGCGAGAGTAAGGAGGGCGCGATCGTGTAAACGACGCCGCGCCGCTTGCCGAGATCGGTCACGTCGCCGACGGTCGGTTGATCGAGCGTCGCCGGCGTGACGGGATCGGCACGGGTCAGATCCGGGCTGATCGGCCGCCAGCGCAGGCCGCCGTCGCTTGAACGGAAAAGCCGCTGGTTGGCGAAATAGAGCGCGTGGTCGAGCGGCCCGAACACCAGCGGCAAGGTCCAGGTGCGTCGATCGCTGGCTGGAAACGCCAAAGTCGGATCGACGTCGCGCATCTGTCCAGAATGCAGGTCGAGCCGATCGACCCGGCCGCCATAGACAATGTCTGGATCGTCGGGATCGGGCGCAATGTTGTCGCTCTCGCCGCCGGCCGCGGTCTCATGGAACTCCGTGATGTTGATGCCGTCCACCGGCGTGTCGGAGCGGCTGGGAATGCCGACGGCGCCCGAGTCCTGCTGCGCGCCGTAGACGCGGTAGGGAAAGCGGTTGTCAGTGATCACGTGGTAGAACTGGCCGGTGGGCTGATTGTACCAGGAACTCCAGGTGAGGCCGCCATTAAGCGTCACCACGGCTCCCTGGTCGACACCGAGAATACGACGGGAGGGTTCGCTCGGGTCGATCCACAGCGTGTGGAAATCATCGCCGGTGGGGTCGCCCTTGACGGGAACGAAGTGGGCGCCCCCATCATCGGAGCGCAGCATGATGGTATCGCAGACATAGATCCGGTCGGCATGTGTCGGGTCCGCGGTAATGCCGGAGAAATACCAGGAGCGCTTTATGAGACGTGGGTCATCGCTGACACGGACCCAGGTGGCGCCGGCATCATCGGAGCGGTAGAGGCCGCCTTCCGTGCCGGAGCGCACGTCGATCAGGGCGAACACGCGATGGGGGCGGGCAGGAGTGGTAGCAATGCCGATGCGTGCCGGCGCCTTCGGCAGACCGTGGCCGGTCAGATGCGCCCAGATGCGGCCGCCGTCGACGGATTTATAGAGGCCGCTGCCTGGCCCGTTGGACGGGCCATAGACATTCCAGGGCGGTCTGCGGGTCTGCCACAGCGCCGCATAGACAATGTTCGGGTTGCCCGGTTCAAAGGCGAGGTCGACTGCTCCGGTGTCGTTGTCACGGAACAGCACCCTGGTCCAACTGCGGCCGCCGTCTTCGGAGCGGAAGACGCCGCGCATGGCATTGGGGCCATAAGGATGGCCGAGTGCTGCAACGAGAACGACGTCTGGATTGCGCGGATCGACGAGAATCCGGCCGATCTGCTGGGTGTCCCGCAGGCCGATCGATGTCCAGCTCAGCCCGGCATTGGTCGAGCGGAACATGCCCACACCCTGGGCGATGTCCGATCGCATGTCGGCCTCACCGGTTCCGACATAGAGCGTCTTGGGCGCGGAAGGGGCGACGGCAAGCGCGCCAACCGAACCGACTGGCGCGGAATCAAAGATTGGCTGCCACGTGCGGCCGCCATCGTCGGTCCGCCAGACACCGCCATTGACAGCGCCGAAATAGAAGCGGTTGCGGTCACCGGGCACGCCCTGGACGGCGAGCACCCGGCCGCCGCGGAACGGGCCTATGGAGCGCCAGTGCAGATTTCCGAGCAGGTCCGCTGGCACCTGGGCAGAAGCGGACGATGCCCCCAGGCCGATGAGGGAAACGAGCAGAACGGCGATGTGCGCGCCTCGGGCGGAGCCGCGCACCCTATTCATCGCGCTTGACTTCACTCCACAAGGTTTCCTGTGCGGCGAGCGTATGGTCTCTGAGCGGGGACCCGGCCGTCTCGGCGCGCTTCTCCATTGCCTGGAAGCGGCGGGCGAATTTGTCGTTGGCCTCGCGCAGGCACGCCTCTGGATCGAGACCGAGCTTCCTGGCCACATTGGCGACGGTGAACAGCACGTCGCCTAATTCGTCCGTCAATCGGGCGGTGTCGGCGCTGGGCAGCTCTTCGCGCAGTTCACGCACCTCCTCGTCGAGCTTGTCGATGGCACGCTTTGCGTCTGGCCAGTCGAAGCCGACACGGGCGGCGCGGGCGCTCAGCTTCGCGGCGCGGGTCAGGGCGGGAAGGTTGAGCGGGATGCCCGCTAGGGCTCCTGCCTCTGCGCGGCCGGCGCGCTCGATCTCCTTGCTGTCTTCCCAAAAGCCCGGATGGAGAGTTGCGCCTCCGAACACATGCGGATGGCGGCGTATCAGCTTGTCCGCAATTGATCGCGCCACATCCTCGTAGGAGAACAGTCCGGCTTCCTCGGCGATGCGTGAGTGATAGACCACCTGCAGCAGGAGGTCGCCGAGTTCGTCAGGCAGCGCCGTGTAGTCGCGGCGCGCGATGGCGTCGGCCACTTCGTAGGCTTCCTCGATGGTGTAGGATGCGACGCTGTCAAAATCCTGGGCCTGGTCCCAAGGGCATCCGCTTTCTGGGGTGCGAAGGGCGGCGAGCAGTGTGAGCAGACGGCGCGTCTGCGCTTCGGCGGTCATGATCGCGTGTGCCGCATAATGGATATTATGCCAACTCGGCAGAGATCACGATTTACGTGGCGGCGAGACGCTGTGTGTCGCCAGCACGCTGTCGGTCTGCGGGTCGGTTTCAATCAGCTTGACGTCATAGCCCCAGAGATCGGCCAAATGGCGGAGCGAGGCGCGCGTGTCCTGCTCTGCCAGCAGTTGCCCGGGGTGCGTGCGGTGTTCAAGACGCAGGCAACGATCACCAGCGAGATCCACGTCCACGATCTCGATCTCGGCGTAAAAATGGCTGGGATCGTAGCTGCGCGCCAGAGCCCGCCTGATCTGCCGATACCCCTCATCGTCGTGGATATCCTCAACCAGCAGATACGGCTTGGAGACATCATCGAGCAGACGGAACATGCGGAACTGACGAATGACCGCCGGCGAGAGGAATTGCTGGATGAAACTCTCATCCCGATATTCCGCCCAGGCATGTTTGAGCGTGCCGATCGGGTCGCGATTGCCGGCGGTCTCCGGGAACCAGGCGCGATCCTCAGCGGTGGGATTGTCGCAGACCCGTGCGATGTCGGTCATCATCGCATAGCCCAAAGCATACGGGTTGAAGCTGCCGCCACCCGGATTGTCGAAGCCAGGCTGATTGATGACGTTGGTGGTGGAGTGGATCACCTCCAAATAGGCGGCGTCGTTAATCAGGCCCTGCTCATGCAGCCTACTCATGATCGCCTGATGCACCCAGGTAGCGCAGCCTTCGTTCATCATCTTGGCTTGCGGCTGTGGATAGAAATACTGCGCAATCAGGCGGACGATGCGTATGATTTCACGCTCCCACTTAGCCAGTTTGGGGGCATTCTTCTCCAAAAAGTATAGCAGGTTCTCCTCAGGCAGGCCGAGCCGGCGCCGCCGTTCGCTGACCGTGTCGGCAACCTGCGCCGTCTTGCCGGTGGGAACAGTACGCCAGAGATCGTTGTAGATCCGCTCCTCGTGCTCACGACGGTCGCGCTCGCGCTGCTGCTCCGCCTTGAGGTCCATCATCTTGGCGCCGGAGTGCCGGTTGACACCCTGGTTCTGCAGGGCGTGGGCCGCGTCCAGCACACGCTCGACGGCGCGAACTCCGTAGCGCTCCTCGCAGCGCGAGATATAGGAGCGTGCGAACTCAAGGTAGTCGAGGATGCCACTCGGTTCCGTCCATTCGCGGAACAGCCTGTTGTTTTTGAAGAAGTGGTTATGCCCGAACGCAGCGTGGGCAATCACCAGCGCCTGCATGGTGGCGCTGTTCTCCTCCATCAGGTAGCTGATGCAGGGACTTGAATTGATCACGACCTCATAGGCCAGTCCCATCAGGCCGCGCCGGTAGGCATTCTGGTGACCGACGAAGCGTTTGCCGAAGGACCAATGCTTGTAGATCAATGGCATGCCGTGCGAGGTATACACGTCCAGCATCTGCTCGGAGGTGATTACCTCGATACGGTTGGGATAGACCTCGAGCCCAAGTTCGTTCTCGGCGATACGCTCGATCGCATCGTAGGATTGCCGAAGCGTCTCGAAGCTCCAATCGGCTCCCTCATAGATGAGGTGACTGCCGTCGCGGTCCAGGGCCGGCCGATCCAGCATCAAGGCCGCATTACGGTTGGAGACAAGGCTCATGGCGCGGACTCCGCACGACGGGCAAACAACTCACGGAACACCGGAAAAATGTCCCGCTTTTCCGCTACCTGCCGCATCACCAGACGCTCGACTTGTTCGGCGACCTGTTTGTAGCCGCGCCAGAGATCGGTCTCGCCGCGGATGATCGCGCCCGAGCCGACGATCTCGATATACGCGTAGTACTGTACTACTGGGAGGATGCGGTTCTGCAGCAGCGCGCAGGATTTCGGCGTGTCCGAGGAAGAGTTGTCGCCGTCCGAGGCCTGCGCCACATAGATGTTCCAGCCTGATGAGGCGTAGCGGTCCTGCTGAATTCGTATCATCTCGTTCAATGCGGAGGAGACAATGGTCCCTCCGGTGCGCGGATCGGTGAAGAAAGTCTCTTCATCGACTTCCTCGGCAACCTCGGCGTGACGGATGAACACCAGATCGACCCGCTTATAGCGACGCTCAAGAAAGACGTGCAGCAGCAGGAAGAACTGCTTGGCGAGGTCCTTCATGCGTTCGGTCATCGAGCCCGATACGTCCATGATGCAGAACATGACAGCCCTGGTTGAGGGCCGCGGCGTCTGGGTGTAGCGGCGGTAACGGAGATCGACAGGATCAATCCAGGGCACGCGGTTGAGCCGGCGCAGCGCCGTGTTCAATTCCTGACGCAGGCCAATCAGCTCGTCGTGCAGTGAAGGCGAGAGATCGGCTTTGTCTTCCAGCTCTGCGATGCGGGCCTCGATGTCGCGCACCGCGTCCGGCTTGGGACGCCTCAGACCAATCCGCCGGGCCATTGAGTAGCGCATGGTGCGGCTCAGATCGAGCTGCGAGGGCGAGCCATCATTGCTGAGTCCGGCGCGGCTCGTGCTCATGCTCTCGGTGGTGGTAATCTCCCGCTTGACCAGGTCCGGAAGCGCAAGATCATCAAAGAACAGATCAAGAAACTCGTCGCGGGTCAGCACGAAGCGGAAGCTGTCCTCGCCGCCGCCCTCCTCGCCCGCCTCCCCTGCCCCGCCGCCGGCGCCGCCTCCAGATGGCGGTCTCTGGATACGGTCGCCACGAGAAAACACCTTGTTGCCTGACAGCACGATGTCTCGCGTGCCGCCGGTGAAAATCCGGTGCAGGCTCGGCTCATGCAGCGCATCCGAGGGGATAGACACAGCACTTCCCTGTGCGACCTCGCGCAGCTTGCCGGACGCCACCGCGTCGCGAGCCGCCCGCTGCACTGCATCACGCGCCCTGGCAAGCACCCGTTGCCGGTTCTCGATGTTCTTGCCGTGCGGGTTCGGGCGACGATCAATGATGTCCACTGAGGTGGGCCGCTCCTATCTCTAGGCCGACTGCTTCACGCGCATGTACCACTCGACCAGACGACGCACCTGGCGTTCAGTGTAGCCACGCGCCACCATGCGTTCGACAAACTGGCCATGCTTGGTCTCAGTATCGCCATCCTTTTTTGAACCGAAGCTGATCACCGGCAGCAGATCCTCCACCTGGCTGAACATGCGTTTTTCGATAACGTCGCGGATTTTCTCGTAAGATGTCCAGGAGGGATTATTGCCGCCGCACGCCGCACGTGACCGCAACGAAAATTTGACGACCTCGTTGCGGAAATCCTTTGGATTGGCGATCCCTGCCGGCTTCTCGATCTTGGTCAATTCGGCATTGAGGAGATCGCGGCTGAGCAACTGGCCGGTATCAGGATCCTTGAAGTCCTGATCCTCGATCCACGCATCGGCATAGTCCAGATAGCGGTCGAACAGGTTCTGACCGTAATCGTGGTAGCTCTCCAGATAGGCCTTCTGAATCTCGTTGCCGACGAATTCGGCGTAACGCCCGGCAAGCTCGGACTTCAAGGCAGAGAGGTAGGAGGCTTCCACTTCCGGTGGGAACTGCTCACGTCTGACGGACTGCTCGAGCACATACATCAGATGCACAGGGTCGGCCGCGATCTCGGTCGGATCATGATTGAAAGTCGCGGAAAGCACCTTGAAGGCGAACCGCGTGGAGATTCCCTCCATGCCCTCGTCAACTCCGGCGGAGTCACGATATTCTTGCATGGTCTTAGCCTTGGGGTCGGTCTCGCGGATGTTTTCGCCGTCATAGACGCGCATCTTGGCGTACTGCGTCGAGTTCGGATGCGGCTTCAGCCGCGATAGCACAGCGAAACGCGCGAGCATCTCGAGGGTGTTTGGTGCACACGGCGCCGCTCCCAACGCCGAGCCGCCGATCAGCTTCTGGTAGATGCGGGTTTCTTCCGTCGTGCGCAGGCAATACGGCACCTTGATGACGCTGACCCGGTCGAGAAACGCTTCGTTAGTGCGGTTGTTCCGGAAGCTCTGCCATTCGGCTTCGTTGGAATGGGCGAGGATGATGCCGATGAACGGAATGGAGCCGATGTTCTCAGTGCCGACGTAGTTGCCTTCCTGCGTCGCTGTCAGCAGCGGGTGCAGCATCTTGATCGGCGCCTTGAACATCTCGACGAACTCGAGCATGCCCTGATTGGCGCGATTGAGGCCACCGGAGAAGCTGTAGGCATCCGGGTCGTTCTGGCTGAAGCTTTCGAGCTGACGGATGTCAACCTTGCCAACCAGCGCCGACACATCCTGGTTGTTGTCATCGCCTGGCTCGGTCTTGGCAACGCCGATCTGGCGCAGCTTTGAAGGATGCAGCTTGACAACGGTGAAGCGGGATAGGTCGCCGTCAAACTCCTCGAGCCGCTTCAAGGCCCACGGGCTTGCGATGCCGGTCAAGACACGACGCGGAATGCGGTAGCGTCGCTCCAATCCTTCGGCCATGCGTTCCACATCGAACAAGCCGAGCGGGCTTTCGAACACCGGGCTGAGCTGCTTGCCGGCTTTCAGCACGTAGATTGGCTCACGCTCCATCAGCGACTTCAATCGCTCACCGAGCGAGGATTTGCCGCCGCCGACCGGCCCAAGCAGATAGAGGATCTGCTTACGTTCTTCGAGACCCTGGGCCGCATGGCGGAAGAAGCCGACGATGCGCTCGACCGTTTCCTCCATGCCGTGAAAATCCGAGAAAGCCGGATAGACACGAATCGTCCGGTTCATGAACACGCGACCGAGGCGGGCATCCTTTGCGGTGTCGACCATCGCCGGCTCGCCGATCGCCTTCAGCATGCGCTCGGCAGCACTGGCATAGCAGAACGGGTCGTCCCGGCACACCTCAAGATATTGCGCGAGGGTCATCTCGGTCTCGCGGCGCTCCTCGCGCATGGACGTAGCGAGAGAAAAGACGTCGTCGAGGGGCGCCATTACAAGGTCTCCGAAATGAACAAGCAGGCGGCATGGCAGTGCATGTCGGTCATGCTCCCTGTCGCAAGCAGGTTATGACTGGGAGGCCGCTTACACACCGCGCCATGTGCAGACCGGCACCATTCTCGCGCGCGCTCGCGCGCATCGCCCGAGATCAGGTTCACTGTCGTAGGAACGGGTCGGTCAGGACGCTTGAAGATGAGACAGATCCTCCACATTATCGTCAGTGTGACGAAAGGTGAGCGCGACTCTCGCGAGGCTATCTCTGCGCATATCGGCGATTCAACTAAATTGCGTCCGGGCCGCTTGTAATCCCCCCGTGGCACGGCTTATGCGTCTCTGGCGCATCACACATGCAGTTCCATGCCGTCATAAGCCGGCTCCAGCCCGGCCGGAAGGTTCTGGACCATCCAGGACCAGTCCATGTCGGTGCCCATATGCGTCAGGATGGTACGACGGACGCCGAGTTGGCGCGACCAGTCCTGAACCTGGTCAAGATGTGCATGGGCCGGGTGAGCCGCCTGCTGGAAGCAGTCCACGATCCAGGTATCGACGCCCTGAAGCACCGCGAGCGCCTCTTCTTCAAGACGTACGACATCGGTGGAATAGGCAAAGGCGCCTACGCGCAGTCCGATCGTGCTGCTCTGGACGTGGACCTGGTCAAAGAGGCGCAGCGTCAAATCCTCGACGGTCACGCTCTCCCCGGCTCTGACGGCACGCGGGGTCAGCACGGGACGGAAGAAGCCAGGAGGCGTCCACGGCCTGAAGGCATAGGCAAAGCGGTGGGCGATCTCGTCGAGAACCGGTTGCGAGGCGAAGGCTTCAATCGGCCGGTCGATCATCCGGTTGAGGCTCCGCACCTCATCGAGGCCGGCAACATGGTCGGCGTGCGCGTGGCTGTAGAGAAGGGCTTCGATTCGGCCGATGCCGCAGCGAAGCAACTGTTCGCGCATGTCGGGTCCGGTATCGACGAGCAGTCGGCGACCCGAATCGGACTCGATCACGATTGAGGAACGCGTGCGCCGGTTGCGCGGCTCCTTGGGATCGCACCTGCCCCACTCGCCCAGTCCGTCATGACCACCGAGCATCGGCACGCCGGCAGAGCCGCCGCAGCCGAGAACGACGACTCGCACGTCGTTAGGCCTTGTTGAAAAGGCGGTAGAAGTTCTCTGTGGTGAGGCGATGCAGCGCGTCCTCGGACAAAGCGCGCAGCGACGCCAGGACCGATGCAGTATGGACGACGTAAGAGGGCTCGTTTTGCTTACCACGGCAGGGGGCCGGCGCTAAATACGGAGCGTCAGTCTCGACCAGGAGCCGATCCATCGGGATTGTACGCGCGATCTGCCGCAACATATCGGACTTGGGAAAGGTCAGGATGCCGGAGAAGCTGATCGAGGCACCGAGCGCCACGGCCCGCTCCGCCAGAGCGGCGCCGGAACTGAAGCAATGCAGCAGGCAGCGGAACGCCCCTCCCGCCTGATGCTCTTCCTCAAGAATGGCAATCACATCGTCATCGGCATCGCGGGCATGCACGATCACTGGGACATTCGCAAGCCGGGCCGCACGGATGTGGTGACGAAAGCTGGTCTGTTGCCGTTCGCGCACCGCCGGCGAGCCATGGCAATAGTCGAGTCCCGTCTCGCCAATGCCGATGACGCAAGTGGGCGCGGCCTGCCTGGCCAGCATTTGCGCATCAGGCAGCGCCTCCTGGTCGACGTGGTCCGGATGGGTGCCGATGCTGCACCAGATCGGGAGTTCCTCCGAAGACAGAGCGGCGAGCGCCAACTGCGTAGGCGCCTCGCTCAAGCGCGTGCCGATCGTGACCAGGCCGCCTAACCTGGCCGCGCGCGCGCGATGCAGGAGTTCCGGCAGCGATCCCGGCGCGAAGTGATCCAGATGACAGTGCGTGTCGATCAGTGCGCGAGCTCTGCTCATCGTGCGGCAGCGGCCTCAGGCTCAACGTAGCGTGGAAAGATGCCGCGCGGCCGTGGCAGCATCGCTCCCTCAACGAGCGGCCGTTGAAGGCCGGCAAGGCTCCGCTGATCATGAGGCACGCCGAGTTGATCCAGCATTGCAGCCATGCTGCCCGGCATGAATGGTTGCAGCACGGTGGCAATCGCGCGCAATGCGTCCGCAAGCACGCGCAGCACGGCGCGCATGCGGGAGTGGTCCGTCTTTTTCAGTGCCCAAGGAGCCTGGTGATCGACGTAGCCGTTGGCAGCCCGGACAACCCGCCACACGCTCTCCAGCGACTCGTGCAGCGCCTGCCGGTCCATCTGCTCGCGCATCAGCATGGGCAAAACCTCCGCTTGAGCGAGCAGCGCGATGTCGCTCTCCAAGCGTTCCGCAACCGCCGGCAGCCTGCCGTCGCATTGCGCCGCGATCATCGACAAGGTACGCTGCGCAAGATTGCCAAGATCGTTCGCCAGCTCGACATTCAAACGCCCAATCAAAGCTTTGCGGCTGAAATCCCCATCGCTGCCGAATGGCACTTCCCGGATCAGAAAGTAGCGTACCGCGTCGACACCGAACGTATCGATGAGCACACGCGGATCAATGACGTTGCCGATCGATTTGCTGATCTTCTCGCCGTCGATGGTCCACCAGCCGTGTGAAAAAATCCGGTCCGGCAGCGCGATCCCGGCTGCCATCAGAAAGGCCGGCCAATAGACCGCATGGAAGCGCGCGATCTCCTTCCCGACCAGGTGCAGGTCCGCCGGCCAAAACCGCCAAAGCTGCGTGTCGCCGTCGGGATACCCGAGTGCCGTAATGTAGTTCACCAATGCGTCGCACCAGACATACATCACATGCCCCGGGTGGTCCGGAACCGGCACGCCCCAACTGAAGCCGGTACGGCTGATGGAAAGATCCTTCAGTCCGCCCCGAACGAAGTTGATAATTTCGTTGCGCCGCGCCGCAGGTCCGATAAAGTCCGGGCGGCGCTCGTATAAGCTGAGCAGACTATCCTGCCAGTCCGACAGACGGAAGAAGAGAGACGGCTCGCGCACCCACTCGACTGGAGCTCCCGAGGGTGCCGAACGGGTTCCATCCAGGTGGCGGGTAAGTTCGTCTTCGCCGTAGAAGCTCTCGTCGCGAAGCGCATACCAGCCTTCATAGGCGCCTTCGTAGATCTGACCGGCCGCCTCCAGGCGACGCCAGAACGCGGCGCAGGCATCAAGATGGCGTGGCTCCGTGGTGCGCACGAAGTCGTCGTAGGAAATCCCCAACGCGTCGGCCATCGCACGGAAGTCAGCGGCAATGCCGTCCACGAACGCTTGCGGCGCGAGGCCGGAGGCGGCGGCCGCTTGGGCCACCTTCTGGCCGTGCTCGTCGGTGCCGGTGAGAAAGAACACCTCGAAACCATCGAGCCGCTTCCAGCGCGCCAAGATGTCAGCGGCGATCGAGGTATAGGCATGCCCGATATGCGGTGACCCGTTTACATAGTAGATCGGCGTTGTGACGGTGTAGCGTTTGGTCATTAGTCGCTCAGCAGGCTCAGGCAAGCAATCATGGCCTCGCGCTTATCAAGGTTGAGGCTTTCCGTCTCTTCGCGCAGCCGGGCGAGGTCGACGCAGATAGCGGCCCATTTGTGGGCGGGGCGAAACCGCAGGTGAAATGCCTCGGTGCTGGCGGTGCCAAGCCTTATCGCGTCGGTTATCGCTGAAGATATGGCGTTGGACAATAGGCCGACGAAGGTGGCAAAGCCGCTCTCGTGCCGAAGCACGGCGTCGGCCACGTCATAGGCCCACAAAGTGGCCGGCCGTTCGTGCCGTGAGAGCACCTCATCAACCAGGCCAGACAAGGCAATGCCCTCAGCCGCGGCCAGCGATAGTGCGCGTCCTGGGGAGCCATTGCTGAGCGGGATTAGGGCTTCACGTTCGGACTGACTGAGATGCGGCAGCAACCGCTCAAGCACCATGTTCATCAACGTGTCGTCGAGGGGAACGAGACGCAATCTGCGACAACGGCTGCGAAGCGTCGGCAGCAATCGTCCTGGCGCGTCGCAGACAAGAAGGATTAGGGCTTGTCTGGGCGGTTCCTCGATCAGCTTGAGCATCGCATTCGCGGCGCTCCGGTTAAGATGATCGGCGCCATCAACAATGACGACCCTCCAGCCGCCTTTCGCCGCAGTTCGACGCAGGAACACATGGGCGGGCCGGACATCCTCGAGCACGATTTCCCCGGCCGTCCGCTGGCGCCGTTCGTCGATCGCCCGGCTGATGACCAGAAGATCGGGATGCGCGGTGCATGTCGTGTCAAAGGCGATGTCGCGGCTCATGGGTGCAGTCAGGACGGCTCGAGCAAAGCGGTGGGCGAGTGTCGACTTGCCGGTCCCTGGCGGACCAGTCAGCAGCCATGCGTGATGCAGCCGTCCGGATCGCCATGCATGCAACAAGGTCTGTTCGGCCTCGGACTGTCCGACAAGACCCAGCGCTTCTTTCGCCACGATGTTCATGTCGTGAGCAGCGGACGTACTGCCGCCATGAGGCGTTGATGCACGTCCTCGATGGAGCCTCCGGCGGGGATCAGGATGCAACGCTCCGGCGCAAGGCGCGCGATCGTGCGGAAGCCTTCGGCAACTCGGGCGTGGAATGCGTCATCGAGTGCTTCATAGCGGTCGAAGTTCTCGTGGCGACCCCGCAGCCGGGCACGGGTTAGCTCCAGCGATACGTCAAGGACCAGAGTGAGACGCGGCCGAGTGTCGAGCAGAGTAATAAGCGAGCTAATGAAGCCGAGCAGCGCTGGTTCGCCGTGACCGAGGCCATAGCCCTGATAAGCAAGCGTGGAGTCGGCAAAGCGGTCGCAGAGCACCATGCGACCTGACGCAAGAGCGGGCCGGATGGTATTATCAACATGGTCAAACCGTGCGGCAAAATGCACCATCGCCTCCGCGCGGGCACTGAGGCCGTGATCCCGGCCTAGCAGGAAGCCACGCAACGCTTCGGCGCCAGGTGCGCCGCCTGGCTCGCGTGTACACAGCACGTCCTCGCCAATAGCCGCGAGGCTTCCCGCTAGTTTGCGTATCTGCGTGGTCTTTCCGGCCCCCTCTCCACCCTCGATCGTGACCAGCAGTCCGCCCATGGCTTCAGCCGCCGCCAACCGCATTCTTGAGCACTGCGACTGCTCGCTCTGGCAATCCCAGGCGGGGCACCGCGCCCACAGCAATCAATGGAGCACGGAGGTCGGGAAAGCCGGTTCCGGACACCACGAGTGTTGCGATCTCCTGCCCGGCGCTGACCGGCGCGGTGACGGGCGATGAAAAGTCCACTTCTATCCTGGTTCGCTTGCGCCAGCCGTTCGGCAAGGTAAGCACGATAGCCTGCTTGACCGCCGCGTCCACGCTCGTCTGAATACCCAACCAGACTGGTATTGATTGCACCGCCTGGTGCTTGGCAAAGAGAGGCACGTCCTCAAAGTTGGCAAACGCCCAGCCGAGCAGACGCTCGGACTCCTCGACGCGCACTCGCGATGAGGGCAACCCATTCAGTACCTCGATGACGCGCCGTCCATCCCGCTCCGAACTTGCGCAGATGCCGAACCCGCCCGCGTCGGTGTGCCCGGTCTTGAGGCCGTCAGCCAGTCCTTGATCGACCGGAACATTCCGATTATCCTGACTTATACCGTTGTATGTAAAGCTTTTTTCCGAAAAGTAGTGGTAGTATTCCGGAAAGGTCCGGATCAGGTCCATGGCCAGCATCGCCACGTCGCGCGCGGACATGTGGTGGTCCGGATCAGGCAAGCCTGTCGTGTTCTGGAAATGGGTCTGAGTGAGGCCCAGTTCCTGTGCCTCCTGGTTCATCAGTACGACAAATTGATCTTCCGAGCCGGCAATACCCTCCGCAAGCACGATGCACGCGTCGTTGCCGGATTGGATCAGCATGCCGCGAATCAAATCCTCAACGCTGACCTGCTGACCGAGCGGTACGAACATCTTCGAGCCTTGCGTCCGCCAGGCCTTTTCGCTGACCGGGAGAGTTTGATCGAGATGCAGACGACCCTGCTTCAGCGAGGAAAACACGAGGTAGGCGGTCATCATCTTGGTCAGCGAGGACGGCGGCATCGGCTCATCCGCAGCTTTCTGCAGCAGCGTCGCACCCGTGGTCTCGTCAAGGATGAATGCCCATCTCGCCTGCGTGCCGACCGGCCCGATCGGAGTCTGTGCCGGAGTAGCGAGGGCGGATGGTTCGGCAGTAGGGTTGGTTCTGCCCGATGCTTTGTGATGCCGCCGTGCCGACCACGCCGGCACGCACAAGGCGGATACGCCGAGGAAGCTGCCGGCGCTCACAAGGAACCTTCTAGTAAGCAAGGCCGAGTCCCTATTCGACGATGATGCGCGCTCCGGTTACCCCAGCGGAGAGTGCCCGGTCCAGTGCCGCGTCGGCTTGCGTAATATCGTTGAATGGGCCGACCCTGACTTGATATGTCGCCGAGCGGCGCCGCCCCTGCTTGCGCAGCGATCCGTGCAGACGTTGCGCCATTTGGTCGGCATAACGGGCAACGCTGAACTGGCCAGCATCAATCCAGAGCGCGCCACGCGCCGAGGATGCCGTGGTTACGTCTGCCGCGACCATGTCACAGGACGCGACAGAGCGTGGACGCTGCGTCGGCGTGCCGGCGTAAGACGCTGCCGGTGGCACCTGCGGCATCAGCGAACGCTCCTCGATAGCGCTAACAGGTGCTGCGGCGGCGTGCAGCGTCGGCCTCCCGCTGACTGATCCTAATGCGCATCCGTCAGCGTCACCGGCTGTGATCAGGCGGATCTGCGTCGCTTGGCCGGGAACCATACCGAGCAGTCGCGCGGCAAAGGGCGTGACTGATAGCAACCGACCCGCCGACGTCGGCCCACGATCATTGATGCGAAGCAGAATTGCGCGGCCATTCTCCAGATTTTCGACACGCAGCATGACTGGCAGCTGTAGGGTCTGGTGGGCGCCGGCCGCGATGCCCGGATTGTATATCTCGCCGTCCGCGGTCCGACGTCCAGGCTGTGCTGGAGAGACATCGACAACAGCGAGCCCAGTCGCCTCATAAAACGACTGCTCGCGTGGATAGAACCAATGGCCCTGGTTCTGCCAGGGCGGACCGAGGGTAAATCGTGGACCCTCGGATGAAGCCGGCTTTGTATGGCGCCGCTCGCATCCCGTCACTGCGCAACAGCAT
This sequence comes from uncultured Acetobacteraceae bacterium, assembly GCA_964246745.1. Taxonomy (GTDB): domain Bacteria; phylum Pseudomonadota; class Alphaproteobacteria; order Acetobacterales; family Acetobacteraceae; genus Lichenicoccus. Next base: position 8,137 of record CAXTRK010000023.1, on the reverse strand, counting down.
AGCGTGACGATGGCCAGAATTCTGCGTGAGCGGCTCACCCGATGGCGATGCCAAGCAAACCGACAGCCAGACTATAGAAGTCGGATGCGTTATACCTTCGGATCACGTCGAAATTTGTATATACCATGAAGGCGTCACCGCGAGACCCTCCCGGCAGCAAGACCGCGCCGACCGCATCACCCCGCGAAAACGCGGTTCCATCCGCACGGCGAACGCCGAGCCGCATCCAGCTTTCTAGGGAGCGGCGAATGTTCCCGCCGGTCTGTTCGGCGTCTAGGTTGGGTGGTATGAAGACAGGCTGAGCCCAGGGTGCGCCGGCGATCCAGCCGCTCTCGCTCAAATAATTTGCAATGGAAGCGAGAACGTCGGCATCGCTCGACCAGATGTCTCGTCTGCCGTCGCCGTCGAAATCGACAGCATACCGCAGATACGAGCTGGGCATGAACTGCGGCTGACCCATGGCGCCAGCATAGCTGCCAAGCATGCGGTCAAGCTCGATATCGCCCCGCTGCAGAATCTGGAGCGCATTTATCAACTCAGAGTTGAAAAAAGCTGCTCTTCTGCCATCATAGGCGAGGGTAGCCAGTGCATCGATGACGCCGAATTGGCCAGTACGAGCGCCGAAGTCGGACTCCAGCCCCCAGATTCCGACGACAATGCGAGGATCAACCCTGTAGCGTTGCCAGATTGCGGTCAGCAGCGCTTCGCACTCTTTATACGCGGATCGGCCAGCCTGGATCTTTTTATCGGTAAGCACTCTTTGTCGATAATGTGACCACGTCATGGTGAACTCTGGCTGGCGTTGGTCGAACGTCAGAATTTGTGCATTTGGACCGTCGAGCGCTAAAGCGGCGTCTAGAATGGCGGTCTTGATACCTCGCACTAATGCTGCGTCACGCAGCTTCGACAGAAAAGCACGATAGGAACCGCGTGTGTTGAACGGGTGAAGCTGGCTCTCTCTCGGGAACGCCTTCGTGGGCAGGCTCACCACTAACCCGAGGAAGGCGCGTCGCTCGAACATGAATGCCCTGTGCCACAACGCCAGCGCAAATCACAAGCAAATGTCCCTAAGCGAATGATACTGACTCGCAACTCGATAGTGAGTGGATTCCCAAACGACGCTTAGGGTCCTACGGACCTGGTTTCCTTCCCTCTTGTGCACCATAGAGCATGTAGTGCATGAAAGGATTTAATCGTGCGGCCGCAACGTCAGGGTTATTTTGAGTGTACCAGTTGGTGTGGAAGTAACGGTTTGGGTTTCTTCCCTCGCGAACCCCGTTATCAAAGTAGTGTACTACTGGATCGAGGCCAGATGCGGCCACATCAGGATATTCTTTCTTGTACCAATCTGAGTCGAAGATCAGCGAACCTGCCTCAATATGCGTGCCGACTTTGCTCATCAATGTGTTTGGACGTTCTTCGCCCTTCATTGCTAACGTGACGCTCGCCACAGGATCATCAGAAACATCCAATCGTGAAATCGCGGATGTTTCAACCTCTGGTTGTGTCTCCGTCGCAATCAGCGAAAGCGACTTGGCCTGTTGTTGATCTCTGCGGGACTTTGCTCCGGATCTCACAACCATAGCATGTTAACTCCCCGAAGGACCTTGCGGCAGATCTCAAAGGGTTCTAAGCAGCCGATCACAAAATCGCAACCTGGAGATCAAGCCAGCGCGCTCCCAGCGACCAATCCTGTTTGACTATGTTGCCCCGAGACCAATATGTTTTTGTAGAAGGCTGGCGAGAACACAGATGACGATTGTCGCTCGCCTTGATGCGAAAAGTCCAGTGTATTTGGAATGGCTTACGCCGACAGACGAGCGGTTGGTAGGCTGAGTTCCAACTCGTGGAGGAACGCAATCTACTTACAGCACTCTGCGCAAGGTGCTCGGTATGACCGGCGCTTGCGCAGCTACGACGTTTTACCACGGATGACATCGATCTCCGTGTCGGGCCTGATGAAGGCTGCGGGAGCACACCCGCTCTATCAAGCGCTCACAATCATCCTTGGCACCTTTATCTTAGAAGATGCCGCGACCGTGCTGGCAGCCGTGCAGTTCGAGGCAGGCAATCTCCGACTGATCATAGCACTCGGTGCCCTGTATGCGGGTATTGTCCTCGGTGATCTTGGTCTCTATGGCACCGGGCGACTCGCCGGTCTATGGCCGAGGCTAAACCGTCTGATGTCTGCGGAACGCTATGCGCGCGGGCATCAATGGCTGTCCAGACGAACTTTCAGAGTCGTGTTCGTCAGCCGCTTCCTGCCAGGCGCTCGCCTGCCGACCTACACTGCATGCGGCTTTCTCCACGCCAACTTTGCTCAATTCGCACTTGCCGCAGTGATTGCAACCTCCATCTGGACAAGCTTGTTATTCTTTGTATCAACCCGCGTCGGCCATTTACTCATGGCGCATTTCGGTGCATGGCGTTGGGCTGGTGCAATCGGATTTGCAATAGTGATTGTCGTGATCGGACGTATTTTTGCGCATTTTCAGGATGAAGCAGCATGAGTGACCTAGCGGCCACAAGTTCCCAATTGGCTGAACTCAAGAGTGTTTCTTCCTTCGAGTTCTGGCCGGGCTGGATATTTTACACACCGGTTGTTGCCTACTGGATCGCGCTCGGCATTCGCTACAGAGATTTCAGCCTTCCTTCGGCCGCCAATCCGAGCATTTCGACAGGTGGCCTCTGTGGTGAGAGAAAAAGCTCTATACTTGATCTCGCCGGGCCGATAGCAAAGCCATGGATTGCTCAATATGTCCGCCTCACCACGGGTGAACGGGATGATGAGCGCGCCCGCACGCTGATGATGCAAGCCGGGCTCGACCTGCCGCTCGTCATCAAGCCGGACATCGGCTGCAACGGTAGCGGCGTACGTCTTGTTGACTCGCAGGAAGCGCTACGAGATGTACTTGCCGCCTTTCCTAGACAAGTCGACGTGCTTCTCCAAGAACTCATACCTGACGAAGGTGAAGCAGGAATTTTCTACATCAAACACCCAAAAGAGACGGCGGGATCAATCACGTCTTTGACCCACAAGCGGTCTCCCATCCTGTTTGGCGACGGGCGATCTACCATCCATGATCTTGTCATGGCAGATGCCCGCACCGGCTTGGTGCCGCACCTCTATCTCCCGAGGCTCCGCTCTCGGCTGCATGAGGTTCCACCAGCGGGAGCCCCAATCCGGCTCGTGTTTGCCGGTAACCATTGTCGAGGCTCCATTTTTTCAAATGGAGCGCGCGATATCACAGCCGCACTAACTTCGGCGATATCTCGTATTATGGACGACATCCCAGATTTTCATTTTGGTCGCATTGACGTACGCTACAAGAACTTGGCCAGCCTTAGAAGCGGGAGCAGTTTTCGAATCATCGAGATCAACGGTGTTGGTTCCGAAGCAACTCATATTTGGGATCCCGCAACACGGCTGCGGGACGCTTACAAGGCGCAATTCGATCATTATCGACAGGCATTCGAGATCGGTGCCGTTCATCGCGACGCTGGCTTTAAGAGCAGTGGCCTGCGCCGTATGTATCGGGACTGGCGCCTACAGAGGCGCCTGATGGCGTCCTATCCGCTAAACGATTGAATGCCCTAAGGATCGTCCCTGTCGTCCAGACCGCCACCGCCAAATATATATTGACTGACAGTCTGTTCGAGACTTTGCATCTCATGGGTGTCGCGAAGCACCGACCCCATGCTCAACATGCGCCGTGAATGACCAGGATTAATCAAGAGAGCGTTTGCCGACGTAAACCCACTGCTACCAATACTTAAGCTGGTATCCCGTGGAAGCCGATATTTCGTGCTAATCTGAAACACAATTCGAGTAACAAAAGCAGATGGGTCGAGCGAGATGGACGACACGGAGCCTACCTTGACACCAGCGAGCATGACGTTGGCTCCAACGTGCAGGCCATTGGAAGATAGAAAGACTGCCTGAAGTGCGTAGCGTGGCGCGCCCGAGCCTCTATGCCCTATCGTCGCGTAGAAATAGAAAGCAGCGGTCATCGCAAGCACAACTGCGCTCGCGAACGTGGCCGCGTTGCTATGACTTGGCAAGAGTTCCGCCGACACTACACATGCGATCTTCCGTCCCGCTTTCAGCGCCTCTATTTGGTCATAGATAAGGTCCATCTCACACCCTTGCGGACAGTGCAAGAGTGCGGCAACACCATCCTGCTCGATGACTGAGGAACCAGCGACATGACGACCATACAGGCTCTGATAATCGCAGTGCTTCAAGGGGTTACTGAGTTGTTCCCGGTCAGCAGCTTGGCTCACGCGGTAATTGTGCCGGCGCTTTTCCACTGGAACATAAATCAGCGAGGACCTGCTTTCCTCCCGTTCCTGGTGACGCTTCATCTTGGGACCGCAGTCGCACTCCTCGTCTACTTCTGGCGTGACTGGGTTGCGCTGGCCCGTGGCATCTGCGGGATGGATGTGGCGCAGGTGGTCCGCCAAAGCCGCCATATCGTCTTTCTGATTATTGCGGCCACGATTCCTGCGGTTGTCCTCGGCTTCCTGTTTGAAGGCTTTTTGCGCCGCCTATTCGGCACGCCGCAAGTGGCAGCGATCTTCCTGGTGTTGAACGGCATACTGCTTCTCTTCGGCGACAGGCTCAGACGGGGCGGGGCAGCCACTGTCCACCGATCGATTGCCTCTCTGAACTGGCGCGACGCTATCATCATCGGTCTATGGCAATGTCTCGCATTCATTCCCGGTCTGTCACGCTCGGGAGCGACAATTGTCGGCGGCGTCCTGCTCGGAATAGACCATCAGGGCGCAGCACGCTTTTCGTTCCTGATCGGCACACCGGTCATCATCGCCGCGAGCGTCGAGGAGGGGCTGCACATGCGGAAGTCCGGCATAACCGTAATGAGCTGGACACCCGAAATTATTGCTGCACTCGTTGCTGGCATAACTGCTTTCGCGAGCACTGCGTTTCTGATGCGCTATTTTCGTTCACACGAACAATGGGCGATGGGACCGTTTGCGCTTTATTGCATCGTCTTTGGCGCAGTGAGCTTTGCCGTTCTCTGTGTCTGACCGGTTGATTGTGAGACGACGTCCATCAAGGCCAAGCCGCTTTGCGTGGGTAATCCTCTTGCCATTACTGTTTTGCGCCGCGGCACCGGGATCGGTTGCGACAACGCCGATCTCCCGGCTTAATAGCTCGTGGTGGAGACATCGGTTTGAAGCCAAGCAGGCCGAGCTTAGACGTGGCCCGGTCGATCTTTTGTGGCTAGGAGACTCAATAACCCAAGACTGGGAACGTCCCGGTCCTCAGTCTTTTCTAAACTTTAGTCCTGTCTGGCAACGCTTTTACGGGGACCGTCATGCCATTAATCTCGGCTTTCGAGGCGATAGCACGTGTCACCTGCTTTGGCGCCTTCGACATGGCGAACTCGACCGCATTTCGCCCAAAGCGGCGATTATTTTGATTGGTGCAAACAACTTTGGTCATTTACACACAGACGCTCTCGAAACATACGACGGTATTGTTGCGATCCTAGAACTCATACATCACCGCCTGCCTCAAACAAGAGTACTTTTATTGGGTGTGCTGCCGTCGATCCGCTCGGATTGGGTTGATAGGAACACAGTGCTTCTCAACCAGCGTCTGGCGATCCTGCCTTCGGGGATGGGACCATGGTTGCGTTTCATAAATGTCGGGGCCGCCGTGGAGAACAAGGGGCGGGTGGACCCAGGTCGTTTCCTCGATCCCCATCTTACGCCGCCCGATCCTCCTCTACATCCGACGGCCGCAGCACAGGCGGACATTGCACGCATGATTGAACCGCTGGTGTCGATGATGATGGGCGACAACCTGCATCACTGAATCTTGCATTAACCTTTTGGTAACAATCATGGTCTTAGTATAGCGTCGCAGGAGGATCACTTGCCCATGCGCCCGCACGTCTTTCTGGCGACACCGTGCTATGGTGGTGTCGTCACTCAAGGATATATGCAGTCTGTCATTGGCCTTATACGGCAGGCCAGTACTGACGGCTATGACGTCACTCTCGCGCTGCTTGGTCAGGATGCACTAATCACAAGATGCCGCAACACCTTGCTAGGCTATTTCATGTCAGTCGAGACAGCAACGCACATTCTCTATGTCGATAGCGACATCAGCTTTGACTCTCAACTGACCGGCCAGTTGCTGGCCTCGCGCAAGGATGTTATCGCCGCATCCTATCCGCTCAAGACGTCCTACTGGGATGTTCATGCGGGTCGGCGGATACGTGCCGGAGAGGCGCCCGCGACGGCAGGGCTGAACTATGTGGGAGAGCTCTGTGAAGGGCCATCAGCCTGCCGAGAGGGCGATTTAGCGACAGCAACCTATGTCGGCACAGGCTTTCTGCTGATTAGTCGGAGCGCGGTTGAGCGTATGACCGCCGCCTATCCGCAGACGTTCTATAAATCAATTCACTCATATCGGGATATTCAGTCAGAACCTAACGCTTTTCACGCGTTGTTCGACTGCATAATTGACCCTGCCACACAAACCTACCTGAGCGAAGACTTTACCTTTTGCCATCGATGGCGAGCGATCGGCGGTCAAATCTGGCTTGATACACGAGCGAGCCTGACGCATACAGGACCAACCGACTTCGTCGGGAACCCGACAGTACGGTTCTAAGTGTCGACTACAACGACAATTAAGAAGCTCTCACAAAGTTTCAGTTCACGCTCAACACAAGGGATGTTTGCCCGCTGACGAAAGCCCTTCAACTGCTTCAACTGTCTTAATCAAGACCGGTGCTAACTGTGTGATATCGGTCATAACGTCAGTCAGCTCCACATTCTTCTCGGCTTTCGCTATTGCACCAATCGCTGTCGCGACCGCGCAGACGATAGCGATCGAGCGTTCACAGCCCGGCTGGTTCATTGCTGACGCAAGCGCCAGGCACAGAGCCGATAGCCCCGCGTAGGTGGACGCCTCCTGTAGCCGGGCTGCGATAAACTTCAGTAGTCTCATATGACGTTACTTTCCAAAACATGCTGCTTCAAGCGAGTAATGCAAGTGTCAAAGGCACGCCTCAAGCTTCGCGGCAGCTATCGCCTGAGGTGTCATCATCAAGGCAGCAGACTGTCGTCGCGCCGTTCTCGCCAGCCAGCCCGCTCCATAAATTGAGAAGTTGCTCAGGCGCCGGTAGGAGGTGATCTGCGCCGTCGAAAGAGCAAGCACGAGAGCAATTGTCCGCAAATCACTCCTCTTTTCAAACGCGGCAAGCGTCTGCGGGCCGGCGATGCCATCATGTGATACGCCTAACTTCTGTTGCAGCAACTCGACTCCGCTGAACGAAATGCGTGCCAGTAAGACCGTTGCGGGAAGCAGCTCAATGAGAGCTGAAATGGAGGCATTGACCTGAATGACCCCCGGACCTGTCTCCGGCGCCAAACAACGAGTGAGCAGATCAAGCGAAGTTCCGATACCTCTGTTCCATCCGAAGTCAAATGTCATAAGATCGACGCCGGGCGGCATGTCGGTGCAGCCAAGCGGCGTCCAATATCGCGATCTCGCAATCGCCTCGTAGGTTGACAGCGATAGACCGCGCATCTCCGCCGCCGACAATTTGACGCCCGGTCCCAACCAGTCCAGCAATGCGGGGGCTCCAACACCGCGATTGGAGCCGATTAGAATTCCTTCTCCCACGCGACCGCTTGTCCAATTACCGGAGTCACGCGGATCATCGACGTAGCCGCCCTCCTCGGTCGCCGTAAAAGCGAGGCAGGAGTCAAAACTACTCTCCATGGTTCACTCCTGCGATGCCGACATTGATGGAAGACGATCCTCTCATCATCTTGAGGGACTTCCGAACCACTCAAGCATGACAAGCCCGGCGGCGCCGTTCCCACCCGCGCCGTTTGCTCCTCCGGCACCTCCACCACCTGGCCAGAAACCAGGCGCCCCAAGTCCCCCTGCCGGATTTGGGTAGCTTTGCGGCGTCCCGAAGCTTCCTCCGCCTGCGCCGCCTACACTTGTTCCGCCAATGACATAGCCGGCCTGCCCAGCGCTTGCCCCAGGATTGGACAGCGCCTCCAACTGCAGCACCGCATCAGTTCCCGCCGTTCCACCCCCGCCGCTTTGACCCCCTCCACCATTGCCACCATTTCCACCGCCAAATAC